>CAZJJN010000003.1:0-103657 GCA_964546335.1 uncultured Phycisphaeraceae bacterium | reverse complement strand
GGTTCTCATCTCTCGTTACAACCCACAATGAAAAAAGCGACCGCAAGGGTCGCCTTTTTCATTGACGGTGGGGATGGGATTCGAACCCATGGTAGGCCGTAACCTACGCCGGTTTTCAAAACCGGTGCCTTCAACCGCTCAGCCACCCCACCAGGTTGGCCGCGTCTGCGGGTCGGAGATTCTATCGCAACTGCGGCACTTCATCCACGTCAGGCCGGTTGCATCCGACTCAACCACCCGCTAAACAGGTAACTTCATCTTTGATACCACCTGCCCAGTGAGGAGTGCCCGATGTCCACCCGATCTGACCGCCCCAACATTATCGTCATCATGTCCGACGAACATGACCCCGCAGTGGCCAGCCCGTATGGCAACGACGTCGTCCAGACCCGGGTCGTGCAACGACTGGCCGACCAAGGCATCACCTTCGAAAACGCCTACTGCAACTCACCTTTGTGCGTTCCTTCCCGCCTGTCCTTCACCGCCTGCCAATACATCCACCGCGTCAACGGCTGGACCAATGACTGCTGGATTCCCAACCCCGAGCAGCCTTCCATCGCCAGCGTCATGAAAAACGCAGGCTACGATGCTCTGCTCTGTGGCAAGCAACATTACGACCGCACCCGTCGCTACGGCTTCGACGACATCCTCCCGCAGGTCAACACCAATAACTCATATAAGAACGGCAACGTGCCGCGGCGCGATCCCGATGACCTATCCATCAACCGGAACATCCAAAGCCGATTCGAAGAGTTCTACACCGATGACCACTCTAATGTGCTGGATCATGATCGTCTGGTCACACGTGGAGCAGTTGATTTCCTGAACCAGCGTGACGCGGATGACAAGCCTTTCTTCCTCTTTGTGGGTTACCTGTCCCCTCACTTCCCGCTGATCGTGCCCGAGGCTTATCACCCGCCTTACCAAGGCAAAGTGCCCGACCCAGAGATTCCGGAAGGCTTTCTTGAGAACCAGCCTTTGAATTACAAGCAACTGCGGTCTGGGTTTGGCATCACATCTGACACGCCAGACTCCGCAACGATTACGCGCGGACGCGAGCTTTATCACGGCCTGACCCATTGGCTCGACGACGAGATGCAGAAAGTCATGGACGCGCTGGACCAATCGGCCTTCGCCGACAACACCGTCGTCATCTACACCTCCGATCATGGCGAGAACTGCGGCAGCCACGGCATGTGGTGGAAGAATTGCATGTATGAGCAGGCAGCACGTGTCCCCATGATTGCCAGCTTCCCCAAGCGATGGGAAGGCGGCCAACGTCGAGCCGGGGCTTGCTCACTGGTTGACCTCGTGCAGACGGTGGTGGAACTGGCTGAGGGTGAGCCTGACGAGAACTGGGACGGCGATTCCATGCTGGCGTGGATGGATGACGAGTCGGTCGCGTGGAAGGATATGGCTGTGAGTCAGTATTACGGGCACAACATCGCGTCCGGCTTTGCCATGATCCGCAAGGGCGATTGGAAGTATGTCTATCACACGCCCGCATCGGAGAAACATCCAGCCGACCACGAGTTGTACAACTTGAGCGACGACCCGAATGAATTCAATAACCTGGCGAGGTCGGCCCCGCTGGATCATGCGGATCGCATGAACAGCATGCACGCAGCCTTGGTCGAAGAACTCGGCGAACATCCGGACGAGTCTGAGCTACGCGCACGTGCGCAAAAACCATACGAGCGCTAACTCTGACTAATAAAACCTGACATCTAGCAACTAGCAACTATCAACTAACTACTCTTTGCAAACAACAAGCTATCGAAGGAAACCCCATGTCACGCCCCAACATCCTCTTCCTTTTCTCTGACCAGCAACGCTGGGATACCGTCAACTGCTACGGCAACCCGATCTTCCCCGGCATCACCCCACACCTGGATCAACTGGCCAGCGAAGGTGTCCGCTTTCAGAACACGTTCACCATGCAGCCTGTGTGTGGCCCGGCGAGATCCTGCCTTCAGTCAGGCATGTACGCGACGCAGACCGGCTGCCACACCAACAACATCGCCCTGCCCCTCGATGGCAGATACCTGGCCCATGAACTCAACGATGCAGGCTATGAGACGGCCTACGTGGGCAAGTGGCATCTGGCCAGCGACAATGAACACAACTTCCGCATGAAGGCCGTGCCCAAAGAGCGTCGCGGCGGGTATCGCGATTACTGGATGGTGGCGGATGCGCTTGAGTTCACCAGCCACGGCTATGAGGGCTTCTTCCACGACATCAACGATGAGCGCGTCGATTGGGAAGGCTACCGCGTGGATCGCACAGCCGACTTCGTGATGGATTACCTGCGCGATTACTCGAAACGCAAGGGCGTGGGCGAGACGGACAAACCTTTCTTCATGTTTGCCTCGTTCATTGAACCTCACCATCAGAACGACCTGGACCGTTACATCGGGCCAATCGGCAGCAAGGAGAAGTACGCGGATTACAACGTGCCCGGCGATCTCGTAGATACGCAGGGTGATTGGCACAAGCACATGGCCGACTACCTCGGCTGCTGCGCGAGCCTGGACGAGAACGTTGGCCGTATCCGCAAGTTGCTGGATGAGTTGGGATTGGCTGAGGACACGTTGATCATCTACACCTCGGATCATGGCAGCCATTTCCGGACGCGTAATGATGAATACAAAAGGTCGTGTCATGAGTCGTCGCTGCGTGTGCCTTTGATTATGGCTGGGCCTGGCGCGACGGGCTTTGCAGGCGGGCAAGTGCGCAAAGAACTGGTCAGTCTGATTGATCTCCCCGCGACGGTGCTGGAGGTTGCGGGAGCGAAGGTGCCTGAGCATTACATGGGTCGGCCGTTGCAGAAGCTGGCGAGAGACAACGTAAGTGAAACGGATTGGGGGGATGATGTGTATGCCCAGATCAGTGAGGCCGAGGTGGGCAGAACCGTGCGCACGAAGAAATGGAAATACGCGGTGAACGATCCACAGGCGATGGCGCAGGGCAAGCCTCGCCCGATGTTTGGCCAGCGTTATGTCGAGGCCCATCTTTATGATCTCGAAGCCGACCCGCACGAACGAAACAATCTCGTGGCCGACCCATCACTGGCTGATGTTCGGGCTGAGATGCGTAAGCGCATGAAGAAATACATGCAGCAAGTGGGCGAGCCTGAGGTGGAGATTGTGGCCGCGGGGTAGAATATTGAGCTACAATCAAATTCAGAATTGGAGCCTCGTGATGGATTTATTGACTAAAGATGTCAAAGCAAGAATTACGGCTTACTGCGTAGCAAAACATATCCAACAGCTTGCTCTCTTTGGTTCCGCTTTGCGCGACGACTTCACGGACAATAGCGACATTGATGTGTTGGTGCAGTTCATACCCGGTCACACGCCGGGACTTGCCTTTTTCACGATGCAGGATGAGCTAAGTGAGTTGCTTGGCCGACCTGTGGATTTGCACACCCCAGCATCACTGAGCAAGTATTTCAGGGATGAAGTTCTGGCTGAAGCGGAGCCGATCTATGTCGCGGCATGATCCCTCAATTCGTATTCAGCACATGCTTGACCATGCACGTGAAGCCAGAGAAATGACTGCTGATACAACACGAGATTCATTTGACCACGACCGAATGCTCACCCTCGCAGTCACCAGACTATTGGAAATCGTGGGTGAAGCAGCATCGAAAGTTCCGCAGGAGATTCGTGAAGGGCATGATGAGATTCCATGGCGAGCCATGATCAGTATGCGTAACCGTCTTATTCATGGGTACGACAATATTGATTTGGATATCCTTTGGGTCGTCGTCAGTGAGGAACTATCTTCATTGATTGAACAACTTGAGACACTTCTTCGTGAAGTGTCTTAGCAATGCTCTTGTTATCATCCACCCATGCTTGACCTCACTACCCCACCGGATCGCCCGCTTGTCAGTGCTTCGATTCTTTCTGCCGACTTTGGCAGGATGATTGACGATTGCCGCGATGTCCTCGACAAAGGGGCTGACCTGTTGCATGTCGATGTGATGGACGGCCACTTCGCGCAGAACCTGACCATGGGGGTGGATATGATCCGCGCGTTGCGCAAGCACCTGCCTGATGTGTTTCTTGATGTCCATCTCATGGTCACGCAGCCTCAGCATTACATCGAGGCCTTCGCGAAAGCTGGGGCGAATCTCTTTTCGTTTCATGTCGAGGTCTGCCATCCCACGCGCGGGCCGATGCCGATCCATGAGTTTGGCCACGATGGACATGAACTGATCGAACGCGTTCACGAAAACGACATGTTGTGTGGCATGGTGATGAATCCTGCCACCCCGGCTGAATCCTTGGAGCCTTTTCTGGATCGGCTGGACCTGGTGCTGGTGATGAGCGTCGTGCCGGGCAAGTCTGGTCAGGCGTTCATGCCTGAAGTGTTGGAGAAAGCGCGGTGGATCAAGGATCGCATTGGCCCGAACACGCGATTGGAAATGGATGGCGGGATCAGCCCCGCAACCGCGCCACAGGCTGTGGCAGCCGGTGTCGATGTGCTGGTCAGTGCATCCGCGATATTCGGCGCGGACGATCGGACCACGGTGATTCAACAGTTGCATGAGGCCTAATGGTTCCGTCCCTGATCATCGCAAGTGTCATTGTCGCGGCTGGATTGGCTGGCCTGTTCTGGTGGATCGGGCGTCGCCCTGTATTCAAACTCCAAATCCGCGATGGCCGGGTCGCAACGAGCACCGGCAGTGTTCCCGACCAGTATGTCCAGGATGTCGAACGCATCTGTCAGCTCTGGCAGGTGGAGTCTGGCCAACTGATCGGCAGACGCGATGGCAAAAGCGTCCGCATCATCTGTCGAGGCGAAAGCCTGCAAGGTATCCAAACCGCTTTGCAGAATGCCTGGGCGAATCCAGTGGATTGATTATGTCTGCGCGCGCTTTTTTTTCTTGCATTAGCGCGACGCCAGCACTGCCCGAAGATTCTCATAAACCGACATTGGAACTTTTTCGGATCCCATCACCACATGTTTGCGGTAGCCATGGTAATCGCTTCCGCCGGTCTCAAATAACCCAAACTGCTTCGCGATCTGATGGTACCTTGCCACATGCTCAGGCCCATGGTCGCTGTGTCGTGTTTCGATGCCATCCAACCCGCAGTCCACCAGTGTCTGCACCGCAAAGGTCAATTCCTCCTCATCTTCGCAGCGGAGTTGAATCGGATGAGCCAGCACGGCCAGTCCACCAGCCTCATGGATCTGAGCGATGGCCTGATCCGGGGCAAGCCGATCCCTGCGGTCATAGGCTGGGCCGCCATGGCCGATGTATTGTCGAAACGCATCGGTCACTGTTTCGACAATCCCTTTGCCGATCAACACCTGGGCGATGTGAGGCCTGCCAATCGCAGCCGTCCCCTGCTCACGAGCCAGTGCCTCGACCTCCGCCATGCTGATGTCAATCCCCAACCCTTGCAGCTTATGCACGATGCCTGCATTACGACCATCGCGGATGGCAACCTGCTCTTCGTGTAAAGCACGCATGACGGCATGGTCATGCTGAATGCCATACCCAAGCAGATGTAGCGTCCCTTTACGCTTGGCATCATCCACCGAGTCAGGTAGCACCTTGAACAGGTCACTGGAGATTTCGATGCCTGGGATAAAGCCGATGCCTGCCTTTTCACAAGCTGAGGCACAAGCTGCAAGCCCAACCGTCGAGTCGTGGTCTGTCAAGGCTATCGCGCTCAAGCCTGCATTAACCGCAAGCTGGGGAAGTGCCTCAGGCAGGTCCGTCCCATCCGAGGCCGTCGAATGCATGTGCAGGTCGCAGTACTTCATTGTCAAATAAGTCTCGTTTCAATATCGCCTTTGCCTGTGGATCATACCCACCCGCACGTCATCGGGTCATCCATCACAATGGTTATACTCTCTGCATGACTGACACGCTGACTTCAACCGACCTTCCCCTGCCTAACCGCAGGCAAGGCAAAGTTCGTGATATTTACGACTGCACACTGGCCGATGGCAGAGAAGCACTGCTGATTGTCGCCAGCGACCGCATCTCCGCCTACGACGTGGTGATGCCGACCCCTATTCCGGGCAAGGGAAAGTTGCTGACCGAAATCGCCAGCTTCTGGTTCAAGTTGATCGAGCAATCCGCTGGAAACCTGCCAAGACATCACCTGATCAGCACCGACCCGCGCGACGTCGCAGGCCTGACCAAAGAGCAACAACTGCAACTGACTGGCCGCGTGATGGTCGGCCAGAAGGCCGATGTCATTCCCATCGAATGTGTCGTCCGAGGCTACCTCGCTGGCTCAGGCTGGGTGGAATATCAACAATCACAATCCGTGTGTGGCGAGAAACTCCCTGCCGGGCTTTTGCAGTGCAGCCAACTCCCCCAGCCGATCTTCACACCCGCGACCAAAGCAGAGACTGGCCACGATGAAAACATCAGCTTTGCCCAAGCCTGCTACATCGTAGGCTGTGACACCATGACTCAACTCAGGCAGTGGTCGCTGGCGATCTACCAACTCGGGCATGCCCATGCGGCAACACGAGGGATCATCCTGGCTGATACCAAGTTCGAGTTCGGCAGACTGCCTGACGGACAACTCATTCTCATTGATGAAGTCATGACACCTGACAGTTCACGGTTCTGGCCAGCCGATCAATACAGACCAGGCCAGGATCAACCCAGCTTCGACAAGCAATTCGTCCGCAACTATCTCACTGAACTGGTCGAAGCTGACAAATGGCAGAAGCAACCGCCCGGCCCAACGCTCCCCGACTCTGTCGTGCAAGGCACGTTACAGCGATACCGTGAAGCACGCGACAAACTTTTTGCCTGATTTGTATATTCTCTGGATAGTTCAATTGTCCTGATACCTTTGCTTCACCACCCCCATGCCTGACCCCCAACCACATCCTCAGTTTCATCGAGTTCGCAGAACGGCCTTGATTGCGCTGTTGGCAGGCCTGGCATTGACGGCCATGAAGTTTGGCGTATTTCTGTTGACCGATTCGGCTGCTGTGCTTTCTGATGCATTGGAATCGATCATCAATGTCGTGGCCGCGGCCATGGCGCTCTGGGCCGTGACCCTGGCCAACAAGCCACCGGACAAGACGCACCCGTATGGCCATGGCAAGATTGAGTTCGTCTCCGCCAGTGTCGAGGGGGGGATGATTCTCGCAGCAGCAGCCGCTATCGGTTTCGAGGCCATCCGTCGTCTCGTGGTTGGTGGAGAAGTACACCAGATCAACCTGGCCACGCTCTTAACTGCTGGCATCGCCATCATCACCGCCCTGCTCGCCTGGTATGTCGGGCAGTCTGGCAAACGTTATGACTCTTCCGCATTGCGAGCGGACGCCAAACACTTGCGCACGGACGTCATCACCACGCTGGGCGTCACCGCTGGTTTGATCGTGGTGAGTCTGACCGGCGTGGTATGGATTGATGCGGCAGTCGCACTGTTGCTTGGGGCAGGCATCGCTTTCACGGGTATCCGCCTGATCCGCGAAAATCTTGCAGGACTCCTTGACGAAGCAGACCTTCAAGACACTTCTGCTTTGCAGGTTTTACTGGACGAAGAGATCAAAGCCGGTCGAATCTCCGGCTACCACAAGCTTCGCCTGCGGCATCAAGGGCGGTTTCACTGGATCGACCTTCATCTTCAAGTCGATCCCGATCTTTCCGTTGAGCAGTCGCATAACCTGGCCAGTGATATCGAACATCGTCTGGAGCAGTTGATGGCTCCTGCCAATGCGACCGCCCATGTCGAACCGGATGAGGATTGACGTTCAACGTGAATGGGGCACGGCCCAAAGTTGCATCCGCTCGGGAATTTACAATTGACGCTGCGCATCTTTCGCGCGAGGATAATAGTTGAGCCTGTCCCAAACTTTGAGGTGACCCATGTCTCGTTTCGTCGCATTCGCCCTGACCGTCATGTGTCTTCTGGCCAGTTCTCTTTCTGCGGCCGTGTTCCAAATCGCGCTACCCATTGAGAGAGAAAAAGGACAGACAACAGCATTCCTCTGGATTCCACCCAAAGCAGACCAGGTGCGAGGCATCCTTCACACCGGCACGACATCGGCGGAAAAACAACTGGTGCAGGACCCGCACATTCGTCAGGTTTGCGAGGAACAGAAGCTTGCGATTGTTCACCTCTCGACAGGCCTGGCTTCAGTCGATACTCAGGAAGTGCTGGACGCACTGGCTGAAAAGTCAGGTTATCAGGAGATATCCATCGCCCCGCTTTTCTTTGTTGGGCACTCGGCCGGTGGACCTCAGGCACGCAGCAAAGCCATCGAATTTGCCGATCGCTGTTTCGGCTTGATGCTTACTCGCGGCGGCACCCCAGCCGATGGCAAGCCGGTTCCCGCTGGCATTCCCTCGATCGTCATGATGGGCCAGTACGATGAGTTCTTCGGCATGATGCGCGACGAGCAAGGCAAGGAAAGTTGGCAACGGGTCGTCGAAGTCGTCGCGAAGTATCGTGCAGCAGAGGAGAGTAACCTTGTCTCTTTGGCGGTCGAACCCGGGGCCGGTCACTTCACCTGGTCGCAGCGCAACAGCAAAGTACTCGCCCTATTCCTGGCCAAGGCTGCTGAAGCACGGATCCCCGAAAAGTGGGACGTCAACAGCGATGCGCCCCCCAAGCTGAAAAGCATTGATCCCAAGTCCGGCTGGCTGACCGATCTGGACATTCACAAGGATGAAACCCATCCACCAGCCAAGTATGACGATTACAAAGGGGACAAAACCCGCGCCAGTTGGCACTTCGACAAGGAACTGGCCGAGGCGCTGGTCGAGTTTCACCAAGGCCTGAAGCGGAAGGATCAGTTCCTGAAATGGAATGATCGTTACTGGGTCGATGCCGGTGTCCGCCATTTCTTCCTCGACATGACGTGGGTGGACGATGGCAGCACGTTCGAAGTACATCCGGCCTATCGCGATGAGTATCCACCCAACCAGAAAAACGGCCAAGGACCACGCTGGGCCGATGCAGGCAAACCCGCTGGCCACAGCAATGCGCCGATCAAAGTGAAAGTCGTAAGTGGTCCGATCCATGCCATCGGTGATCACAAGTTCCAGATGGCTTACGACGAATTGAACCCGCCGGGCGTTCGCAGCCGAATCACTTTCCTCGCGTACAGCCCGGGAGATGAAACATATCGCTGGACAGAACTGGTGGGCATGGCTCCGCGCGGATTCAAAGGCCTGAACAAAGGCAAAGCACAAACCATCACGTTTGAATCGCTGCCTGCCGAAGTCAAAGCCGATGCTGATCCGATCGAACTCAAAGCCAGCAGCGATGCTGACCTGCCCGTGCGTTTTTATGTTGCCCGTGGGCCTGCCGAGGTGGTCGATGGCAAACTGCAATTGACCGAGTTGCCCAAGCGAATGAAGACACCTGTCGAGGTGGAAGTCGTGGCCTATCAGTTCGGCAGCGGTGTGAAACCCGAGGTGCAATCTGCCAACCCCGTTTCCCGGACTGTGCTGGTCAAGTGATTCGTGTTTGCAGCATTCGCCAGTGTTTTAGCCTCAGGGCGAACGCGTGTGGCTTGTAGGATGGGTTAGGCGAGTCTTCGAGCCGTAACCCATCAACAGCGCATGCTTGGTCAAAGGCCTCATTGATGGGTTACGCTCCGCCAAGAGGCTTCGCTAACCCATCCTACCACAGACGTTCAGCGCGATTGCTCCTGAATTCCGTACATGCGTTCGGCCTGTGTTTAGCCTATCGATGATTGCAGCCAATTTCAGTTTACCGCTGGCTGAATTACACTCTGGCCATGGATAAGCCTGCCAACGAGCTCGTTTCCCGGTTGCTGGAGAGTTATCGCGCGCATGATCGTTTGCACCACCTGGGATCGATCTTTCTGCCCAGTCGAGTGCGAGCGATTGAAATCATTGAGCTGCTTCGCCGACTTTTCTTCCCAGGCTTTTTTGATGACTACCGCCTGAATGACGATAACATCGAGCGACATGCCTCGGAACTGCTGGCCGACATCCAGGAACTGCTCAACGAGCAGATTCGCCAGTCACTGCGCTATAACCTGGCCCGACAGAGCGAAGGACAAACCGAAGATTACGACGACTGCGATGTACAGGCTCGTCATCTGACCCAGCAGTTTCTCGAAAGCATCCCCGAACTGCGAAGGCTCGTGGCCACGGACGTTGAAGCTTCGTTTCAGGGTGACCCCGCTGCGGTCAACACCGACGAAACCATTTTCTGCTACCCCGGCATCGACGCCATCTTCACTTATCGCGTGGCCCATCGACTGCACGAGCTGGGCATCCCCATGTTGCCTCGCATCATGAGTGAATATGCCCACAACGAGACCGGCATCGACATCCACCCCGGCGCGAAGATCGGCGAGTCCTTCTTCATCGACCATGGCACAGGGGTGGTCATCGGCGAAACCACGGAGATCGGCCAGCGCGTCAAGCTCTATCAGGGCGTGACGCTCGGGGCCTTGTCCACCAAGGGCGGTCAGGACTGGCGCGGCAGAAAACGCCATCCGACCATTGAAGATGATGTCACCATCTACGGCGGAGCAATCATTCTGGGAGGCAGTACCGTGATCGGAGCCGGGGCCACCATCGGTGGGTCAGTCTTCATTACCTCATCCATCCCGGCTGGTCATACCGTCACCATGAAATTGCAGGAACTGGATATCAGGCCTCCCAAGAACCGCAAGAAAGGATGATGGCCTATTCTTTTCCCCGATGTCGTCCTCACAAGGTATCTATTGCCTTTCAAGTCAGTTAGAACATATCAACTATTCGCCGTTTGACGAGACTCAGCATGTGGTGGTGTCCTAGTATTGTACATGCCACACCGTGCGATTGACTTTCGACAGCCGATCTCCTTCTTTCCACTGCCCAACTGTGTTTTGCTGCCTGCTGCGCCGCTGCCTCTGCACATTTTCGAGAGCCGGTATCGCCAGATGGTCACGGGTGCCTTGGAAAGCAACCGCCTGATTGCGATGGCTTTATTTGAAGGGGACGACTGGCAAAAGGATTATGAAGGTTCACCTGCTGTACGACCGCATGTTTGCATCGGCTACATTCTCAGGCATCAGGACCTGCCTGACGGGCGATACAACATTCTCCTGCAGGGGCTGTGTCGGGCAGAACTGGTAGAAGAGGTGCAAAGCGCCCCTTACCGTCGAGGCAAGTTCAAGCCGGTCGAAGACCCGACGGACGAGATCGACCTGAACGATGAGCGTCAGGAAATTGAGAAGCTCCTGACCGACCCCCTTCTTCAAACCGTCAGCCACATCAACAATCTGCATCACTGGGTGAGTGACGAGTTGCCGACCGCAGCGCTGATTGATGTCTGCATCGCTGCTGTCTGCGACAGTGTGGAATGCCGATACAAAATGCTCCGCGAAGGAGATTCTGCTGAACGAGCGCAATGGCTGATTCACCATTTGAGCAAGACGCGCGAATGTGTCAAGACAGCCTGCAAGCGACAACCCGCCAAGAGCAAGGAAGGCTTGTCGCTGAATTAGTTAGATTGAGACATTCGCATCTCCCACGATACACGACTCCGAAGAAGCACTGATTACTGAGAAATCTGAAGTGTCTACAGATCTTCATGAATAGGATGGGGCAACTTTCTAGAGCAGGATGAGTTCAATCGTCGCCTCTTGGGTGCCACACCTTGACGACACACGAGCTCGCGAGAGTGGCGCAAGATGTGTAGATGATCCTGCGTTAAGGATTTCCATCGAAAGCACAGTTTGCCTCGCGGACTCGGTCAAACTGTGGCACCCCGCTACGATTGATTTGGGTACGCTCTAGTCCAACGCGTTGAACTTTGTCATCACCAGTTCAATCGGTTCGCGCAGCCAGGCCACGCAACAGTCGGCAGCACGCTCGATGGTGACAGCCAATTCATCCTGCTCATCCTCACGGAACTTACTGAGCACCCAATCCCGCTGGGCGACCTGACCGGGAGCTTGGCCCACACCAAAGCGCAAACGCGGGTATTCGCTGGTGCCGATGCGGTTGGCGATATCACTCAAGCCGTTGTGCCCCCCTGCACTGCCCCTGGCTCGCAGACGCAATCGCCCAAGGTCAATGGCCACATCATCCACGACGACGAGCAGATCAGAGGATTCAAGCTTGTAGAAATTCATCGCTTCGATCACTGCCTGTCCGGAACGGTTCATGTAAGTGGTTGGCTGCATGAGCAGGACCTTCTCGCCTGCGATCATGCCATCGATCACGCCAGCGTGGAACTGCATCCGCGCCGGGCCGAGGCTGTAGCGGGTCGCCAACTGATCCACCACCATGAAACCGGCATTGTGGCGGGTCTTGCGGTACTCATTGCCTGGGTTGCCTAATCCGACGATCAACTTCATGACGGACAGTCTAAAAGAAAAGGCCCAGCTTGGGCTGAGCCTTGGTATGGTTCGGGATGTTAAATAATGCAGGCGAGTCAGCAAGGCGATCAGCCTTCATCTTCCTCTTCTTCATCTTTCTTCCCGATGACTTCCGGCTGAGCAGCAGCGTCCGCAGCTTCGCCACCTTCTTCCAGATCCTCGTCAGAGACCTTGGCAATCAAAATCTGGGCGACGAGCGTGGTCGGTTCTGTCTCCAGTTCAACACCCTCCGGCAGTGTTACATCGCCTGCGGTGATGCTGTCGCCAACCTGCAAGTCACCAATGTTGACCTTGATGATCTCGGGGATGCTGTCTGCCCGGCAACTGATTGACAATGTTTCCAGCGGGTGATCGAGCAAGGCACCGGCTGCTTCAAGAGCGGCTGGATCACCGACCAGTTGAAGGGTGACTTCGACTGTCACGTTCTGTGAAAGATCCACGCGCTCAAGATCTGCGTGAATGATGTCCCGGCTAAGGTGATCCCACTGAACCTCTTTGACCAGAGCAGGTTCTTTGCCTGCCGGTGTTTCCAGCTCAATCAGGTGAGCATGCTCATGCAGCAGATGCACAAAATGTTTGTGATCCACAGCGAGGGATACTGGTTCTTGTTTATGGCCAAACAGGACAATCGGTAACTTACCTTTTTGACGCAATTTGACCGTAGCCCTCGTGCCAAGGGTTTCACGAGCTTCTGCTTTTACGCTGGGAATGGTACCCGTCGCCATCTTTCAAATCTCCAAAACGGTGATTCTGATTCCGCCCGAGGCCTGCCTGGGCCCAAAAAGGCGAGCCGAGGAGTATAGCAGAACGTTTCTGTCCTGCCTAGAGCCGGTTTGTCCCGCCCAGGGTGAACGCATGTAGGGAACTCAGGAGCGCAGATCGCGCTGAGCGTCGGAGGTAGGATGGGTTAGCGCAGCCACTTGGCGGAGCGTAACCCATCAATAAGGCCCGGTGATGGGTTACGGCTCGAAGACTCGCCGAACCCATCCTACAAGCCACATGCGTTCGCCCTGTTGTCCCTGCCTGAAGCGCTAAGATCACCCGTCGTTTTTCATCTCACCTGATCCCAATTGTCGCTGGACTGCTTCAAGAACCTGATCAATCGATACCTGACTGATCAGTGACTGGTCGTCTCGTAATTGGCGGTACTGCCTGCCGTCCGGCGGAGTCCAGTCGGGCGGGGTCACCACCGTGCCATGCTTGTAAGGGCCGACCAACGCTGGATTTGTCGCGGCAAATATCGTCACCACAGGCCTGCCCAGCCCAACCCCGATGTGCAGTGGGGCTGAGTCGTTGCAGATCAGCAGCCGGGTGTGATTCAGTATGGCCATCATCTGCCCCACGGTGGTGTTTGGCAGCACAGCCCGATCTCCCAGCAGGTCGAGCATCGGCTTCAAGCTCGCCTGTTCCGATGCGGACGCGAGGATCACCACCTTGTCTGCAACTCGGCCTGACTCAAGCAATCGAACAGCAACCTGTGCATATTTTTCCACCGGCCAGCACTTACACAGCCAACGGGCGGTCGGTGCCAGGCAAAGATACTGGCCGGGCGTCAGATTCTGCTCCCGGCTCCATTGCGCAAACCAATTCTCATCATCCTCACCAACATACAAGGACAAATCCGCAACAGGTGGCACGTCCATGCCTTCGATCAATCGCAGCGTCCGCTCCACCGCATGCAACGAACGAGGGGCATCCACTCTCCGGTTGTACCCAAGCCAGCCCAGTTCCCGTGCATCTGCGAAGCCGACTTTCTGAGGTGCACCACTCGTCCCGGTTACCAGTCCCGACCGCGCCAGGCCTTGCAGATCGATCACCATGTCATATTGCCTGGCACGGATGACTCGAATCGTCTGCCAGAGACGAGCCGTTCGCCCTTGACCGGTCTTTGCATCACGCCCGGCGGGAAATGGCAGACAGTCCGCCAAGTCCGGGTGATGGCGGATAACCTCTTCGTAACCTTCGCGTATGAGCCAATCGACTTGTGCCTCGGGCCAATGTCGCTTCAGGCTGACCAGGGCAGGCACAGTGCGAGCCACATCGCCCAAAGCGCTCGGCCTGACAATCAGAATGCGGGATGGGGTGGACTCTGGCACCGCTGTAATATACGTCCGCGCGGGAGTTTGCGAGTGTCGCCCCTTTGCGAATGTAATGCAATGAAACGCTCATCGGCTTTGGCGGCAGAGCGGTTCTCGTGCTACATTTTTGCCCCGTTTGGTTTGACCTAGCTGGAGACCCGCTGCTGTGACCACCGCAATCATTTCCGACATTCATGGCAATTTAGATGCCCTTGAAGTGGTCATGGCTGACATCGACAGCCGAGGTGTTGACCAGATTGTCTGCCTCGGAGACACCATCGGCTACGGGCCTGACCCGCTGCAATGCCTGGACATGGTCATCGAGCGATGCAAATGGGCCTTGATGGGTAACCATGACTTTGCGGTGCTCTACGAGCCGACGAGTTTCAATACTTCCGCTGAGGCTGCTGCGTTCTGGACCCGCCAGCAACTGGTCAACGAACCCGACCCCGAGGCTCAGCGCAAACGATGGGAATTCCTGGGCAATCTGCCAGTGCGAAAAAATGAGATGGGGGCGCAATGGTTCCATGCCTCCCCGCGCAGGCCGATCAATGAATACCTCTTCCCCGACGATGTCATCACCGCCCCGACAAAAATTCGCCAAGTGTTTGATCGAATCGAAAAGCGTTGCTTCGTCGGCCACACCCATGTCACCGGCGTCTTCACGGATGAGCCTGACTTTTATCCCCCTGCTGACCTGGGAGGCAGTTACAAATTCCAGGACGGTGAAAAGTGTGTCATCAACCCCGGCAGTGTCGGCCAACCGCGCGACCGCGACCCACGAGCCAGCTACGCCCTGCTGCATGATGATTACGTCGAGTTCATTCGGGTCGAATACCCGGTCGAAAAAGTCGTCGCGAAAGTCAAGCAGATCAGGGAACTGAACGACTTCCTCGGCACGCGCTTGATTGACGGACGGTAAAGGTAGCGTTTTCCTTCGTGCGTTATCTTTCCTCAATCCCACACCAGTTCCGCGATGGCGACGCCACCTTCGATCGGAGTGTTCTTGTCGCGCCAGCCACAAGTCGTGATGTACCACTTGCCATCATCATCCTGCACGACTTCTGGTGCGTGGGCGTGTACCTTCGCGACCACCACTTCATCTTCATTGTCACCCGTGTAAACCCCAAAATCAGTCGGATCATCAGAGCGGAACACCAGCGTATTGTGGTAGTTCTCCATTGCACAGTTGGTATAGGTCATGAACAAGTACCAGGCATTGTCATAGTGCACCACATAAGGTGACTCCGTCGCCCCCCATGGCGGGTTCAACGGCGCATTGCCCTCAGTCACCAATGCGTAGCGGATAAAATCCCAAGTCACAAGATCGCTCGATTCAAAGACAGAGATCACGCCGAACCGGTCTTTGATCCCCGTCGCGTACATCAGCCAGCGGTCTGGCGCGACGCGCAAGACCATCGAATCGCGATGGCAGGCATCGAGCGGAGCATTTCTCAGATAGGTGGGGTTCTCCATCCAATGCGTCATTTCGTCGGACGTGGCCATGCGCATGGGAGATGGGCCGTAGTGCATGAAGTAGCGCTTGCCGTCACTGACGACCGAGGGTGCCCAGGCTCGGACGCCGTTGTCGCAGACGATGTTGATTTCCTGCAAGCCTTGCGGCGAGATCAGTTTTTCACCTGCCCCATGGGTGAAGTAGCGCTCATGGTCAGGCATGGCTTCGGGCTGGTCACGCGTGATGCCGAAGATATGCCATTTCCCATCGTGGTGGGCTTTGAGCAGGCTGTGATCATTGACATAGCAGCCGGTCTTCTCGGGCTTATAAAGCAATTGCCAATCGCTGGCGATACGGGGAACAGGAAAAGAGCGTTGCGCAGCCATTTGATCTCCTTGAGCAGTTCGACTGCATCATAGAAAGATTTATGGCCTAATCGAATCAAGGAGAGCAGGCGTATTCTTAACCCGCTTTTTTGAAATTCGGCTTCACGTCAAATGCGGGGGCATCCGCAGGTTCGGTCCAATCCTCTGCACTGGACAGATTCAACTCAGATGACTGGGTTTTGCGATACCCCAGCTTGCGGATGACTTCCAGAACTTCAGTCCAGGTTGGATAAGGCGTCTGGTTTACGCGCTTATAGGCGTCGATGGCCATGACAAACAGGAACTGCTCGCTGGACATCTCCCCTTCTTCCGCATCACGCATGAAGTCGCTGCGACGGCGGCCCGGCCCGCGACGGCGCTCAAGTCCGGTCTTGTCATAACGGCGATCCACCACGGTCTCGCGGCGGTCGCGGTTCTCTTGACGTCGTTCTGGTCCTGAGTACTGAGAATCTGTCATGGCCTGGCTCCCGGCTTTAGCCTGTCTGAACCGGGAACCGTCAGACATCAGCTAAAGCTCTTCATCGTTGTCAAAATCTAGGTCTTCATCATCATCGTCAAACAAATCGTCGTCCTCGTCATCGTCGAGGAAGTCGTCATCATCATCATCGAAGTCGTCGAAATCATCATCGTCGTCATCGAAATCGAAGTCATCCTCGTCATCATCGTCTGCCAGAAGCACCGGCTCCAGCCAATCTTCATGAGAAGGCAGGTCAGAAATATCGGTTGTGTCAGTTGCAACAGACAGGCAGGTTGAATCGTCTGAGACGGTCTTGGAATCGAGCGTGGCGAACATCGAGAACCTCCGTTATTCAGTATGGGAGACTACAGACTCCTGGGGCCTTCATACGTGAAGCAGTCGATTGGTCGGCTGCGAAACTGCGGTTAAGCTATCGGTCGCTAGGCGTTTGTCAATGGGCATTTGGCTGGATTCGAAAATCCATGCGTGCCCCAACCTGGCGGAACAATCACCGCATCGCCGACCGTATCGACGAAAACCACCTGTAGAGTAAAGAATTTTCATGCTTAGAGACCCAAAACCACGCCTTCAACCCCATGCTGCCATCGCAGGCTGGCTTCTGCCGGGCCTTGGCCATGTCATCGTGGGCCAGCGTCTGCGCGGGTTGATCATCGGCGTCAGCATTCTCCTGCTCTGGACGGGGGGCCTGTATATCGGAGGCATCACCGTCATTACCCGCTACAGTCCACCTCAGCAACATGACCCGCACAGTGGTAAGCAGGCGTCATACTGGTACTACGGCCAGGTTCTGATCGCGCCGAGTCTGCCCGTCCAATACCTGCACACGCAATACCGACAGGCTGAGATGCAGTATCGCGCGGATGAAGGATTGCCTGCTTTACAAACCGATGCCGACATGCCGGGCATTGACTCTGCCACAGTGATTCCTGCTCTGGGTCGTTCCTACGAGTTGGGGCAACTCTTCACCGCACTTGCCGGCCTGCTCAATCTGCTGGCGATCATTGACATCGTTTATTGCGATCCGGCCTATCGCAGGAAAGTTGACTCGACTCATGGAAACGATTCTGTCCGCGACAACCCTTTGAAGAAAGCTGCAGCAACGACCACTCCTGATCCTGCCTCAGCCAATCAACTCACCACGGAGACAGCCGGATGACTTTGTTATCAACTCTACCTTTATGGCTGGCCTACGGTGTGGATCAATTGCAGTACGTGCCGTTTCGCGATCCGATCAATGTAGATCGCATCTGGATCTGGCTGCTCATTCCACTTGCCCTGCTGGTCTCGGTGGTTTACAAGGCCATCAAGTTGGAACACATCCGCCAATTGCCTCGGCAGGCGTTGATCATGTTCGCCCAGATCATCATCTTTATGGTGCTGGCTGGTGGACTGGTGCTCTGGTTGAGCGAATCATTGTAATCCGACATGAGGGGTACGGATGAAAGACTTACTACAAATTCTGGTTGAAGGGGGCACGCTGACCCAGCAGCAGACGATTGCTGCTTTCGAGCAGATCATGACCGGCCAGGCTGAGCCGGTGCAGGTCAGTGCCCTGCTGGCGATGATGCAACAGAAAGGTCCGACTGTGGAGGAACTCTCCGGAGCCGCAACAGTCATGCGTAGCAAAGTCGCAGCAGTGGTTGTCCCCGATGGATTGACAGCGATCGACACGTGCGGCACGGGTGGTGACCACTCGGGTACCTTCAACATTTCCACGGCTGCGGCGCTGGTCGCTGCCGGGATCGGCAGAGACCACAACGTCGTCGTAGCCAAGCATGGCAACCGCTCGGTTACCAGTAAATCAGGCTCATCGCAGGTGTTGGAAGCGTTGGGGGTCAACCTGCAAGTCACGCCTGAGAAGTTGACTCAATGCCTGGCTGAAGCGGGTATCTGTTTCTGCTTTGCCCCGGCTCATCATCCTGCGATGAAGCACGTCATGCCCATTCGACTGGGCTTGGGCATCCGCACCATCTTCAATCTGCTTGGGCCTTTGACCAATCCCGCTGGGGCGAAAAGGCAGGTGATGGGTGTGTTTGACGCCAAGTTGACTGAGCCTTTGGCTGAAGTGTTGATGGCCTTGGGTGGGGAAGATGTCATGGTCGTGCATGGCCGAACTGATGCAGGGGGCATGGATGAAATCGTCAACACTGGACCGACGCAAATCAGCCGGGCACGCGATGGCAAGGTGACCACGCAAACCATCACGCCTGATGCAGCAGGCATCGCCCCGGCTACGCTGGCTGCGCTGCAAGCCGATGGGCCTGAGCAAAGTGCGAAGATGATTCAATCGGTCCTCGCCGGTGAAACAGGCCCGGCTCGTGACATTGTCTGCATGAATGCCGGGGCAGCATTGACCGTCGGTGGACTGGCTGAAGATTTGAGTGGTGGGATCAAGTTGGCGCAACAGTCCATCGATCAAGGCCTGGCATCCAAAGCACTCGAAAGATTGGTTAAGATCACCTCAGCATCGTGAGTCAGTCAGATGACTGTTAACCCAAACCTTTGGCCGGAAGGAGTCTGAGATGGCAACCACCAGGCTGGACACCAACCAACTGTACTTGGTTATCTTTGCTCAAGGCATCGCTGCACTGGTCGTCGCCTGGCCTGTGGGTTTGGTTCAGTATGGTGTCAACCGCATGACGCCGGGCGCGATCCTGTTAGGCATCTCCCCAGCTTTGATTGCCCTGGCCATTGGATTAACCTCAAGGACCTTGGCCAAGAAGACGCATCCACTACTCGGGGTGACGGCTGGTTCGTTGGCAGTGGCAGCATCGATCTTCGCCACCCTTGTCACCATCAGCTTCGCTTCGAATAAATCCCTGAGCTTGCTGCTTTCCGATCAGCCTTTGAATGGCATACCTGGGCCTTTGAGCGAACTTGATGCCACGATCAATACCCTGACCGACGGCTGGCAGATCATCGCCTATCTGATCGCTGGCTTTTTCGCCTATTATCTGGCTGGATGGGGGCAGATGGCTCACCCGACCCAACATCAACCCAAATCCCACGATACATGAGGAATCACACTGGCCGACACGCAAACAACTGAAGCCACCCTTCTCGTTGAGGAAGTGTACAAGTCCTACAAGCAAGGCAGTCGGTCTGTCCCGGCCTTGCGCGGGATCTTCCTCGAAATTGCTCAGCCGGGCTATTACGCCATCATGGGGCCTTCCGGCAGCGGTAAAAGCACGCTCCTGCACCTCCTGGCCGGCTTGGACAAGCCTGACTCCGGGCGTTTGTTCGTCGCTGGGCAGCAACCAGCCAAAATGTCAGATCGGGCGCTGACAAGGTTCCGCCGCACGAAGATCGGCCTGGTCTTTCAGCAGTTCAATCTGATTCCCACACTCTCCGCACGACAGAACATCGCGTTGCCAGCGGTGGTTGAGGGACGGAATCAAAAGTGGATTGATTCGCGCGTCAATGAGTTGCTGGAAGAACTGGGCATCGCCGACCGTGCTGAGCATCGGCCTGACGCATTGTCTGGCGGAGAGCAGCAACGGATCGCCATCGCCCGTGCACTGCTTTTTTCACCCAGCCTGATCCTGGCGGATGAACCGACGGGGAATCTCGACTCGGCTTCGAGTGATCGACTTTGGCGATTGCTCAGCCAACTCGCCGAACAACATCAGACCACCATTGTCACGGTGACTCACGAACCAGCCGCTGCGGCCCACTGCCGATCTGTATTCGTGGTGCGCGATGGCGTTTGTCAGGGACAATTTGACGTAGAGGAACACGATGCGAGCTTTGTGGCTTCTCGCTATCAACAATTTGGCTGGTAGGAAAGGCCGCACCGCCCTGCTCGTACTGGCTGTGGCGATGGCTTCCGCTTTGTCCGGCGCGGTCGCGGTGGGTGTGCGTTCCATCACAGAATCCGTCACCAGCGCATTCTCGCAACTGGTGGGCAATGCTGATCTGCGCATCGTGCACTCGACCGACCGTGCCTTTGATGCCAGCTTTGTTAAAGACCTGCGTAATCGCGAGGAAGTGGTCGATGTTGCAATTCAATTGGAGAGCAATCTGCTCAGGGCATACCTGCCCGGCACCGACCAGACGACCACGCTCCATCTGCGAGGCATCGAGCGCGAAGCTCATGAGCATTTTCATCCAGATGGGGCAACGCATGGCCGATTGCCTGAGCAAGAGGACGAGATCGCCCTGGATCGTATGGCCATGGATCGACTGGGCGCAAAAATCGGTGATGTCATCGGCATCGGGGCGGATGATTCCGATGTTCGCCTGACTGTCGTGGGCATGGTGCATCGCCCGGCCATCGGCATCTTCACCAAGGTGGTCGGCATCGTTGATCTTGAAACAGCCCGCAACATCGCCAACCAGCCCAACCAGGCCACCCTGTTGGAAGTCTCGCTCAGAAATGGCACGGATGAACCTGCGTTTATCAAATCCATCGCGTCGCAGTTGCCTGCATCAGTCGAATCGCAACGACCTTCGGATATTCAGGAGAACATGGCGTTGCTCAGTTCCACGCTTTGGTCAGCTTCCGTGGCGATCATGTCGTTGGTTTATCTGTCGTCAGGCTTCATCATTTTCACGGGCATGACCACCAGTGTCATGCAGCGCGTGCGCGAGTTGGCCATGCTCCGCTGTGTCGGCGTTGGTCGATGGACTCTGGCAGGCAGCCAACTGCTCAGCGGCATCGCAATTGCCCTGCTCGGCCTGATGGTCGGCTTGCCCTTGGGAGTAGCGATTCTTCTTGGGCTTTATGAATCCAGCACGTTGTTTCAGCAACTGATTGAAGCAGGGATTCATGTCACGCTGGCGGACCTGACCGTGCCTTGCGTGGCAGCCATCCTGGCTGGGGTAATAGGCAGTCTGTACCCAGCCTATACCGCTGGACGGGTCAGGCCTTTGCAGGCTTTGGCCGCTCGGGCGTCTGCACCAAGTCGATACACGTTGACAGGCATGACGATTCTTGGCTTGCTGATGGTGTGCCTGCAACCTTTGGTGCTTCAGCGCATCACCAACGATGACCTTGCGTTTTATGCTTACATTTTCCTTGGCTTGCCTTGCCTGGTACTGGGCATGTTCCTGTTGTCGGTGCCCTTGTTGGTCTTGCTCAGTTACTCTTTTTTGCCTGTACTGGCCCGATTGCTCTCAGTTCCCGTCGCGTTGCTGCGCGGGCCTTTGCTGGCCAGTCCTTATCGCAATGGCTTCACTGGTGGGGCTTTGATGGTCGGGCTCATGCTGCTGCTGGCTGTCTGGACCGGGGGCAGGAGTGTGCTTTATGACATGTCCAAAGACATCAGAATGCCTGAGCTTTACATCACCGGCGGGTTCGGCAACATGTTCAGCACGATCGGCAGTGGCAGTTTCGTCCTGCATCCTGAACAGTGGAAACGCATCACCGAGATGCCAGGCGTGGAAAAAGCCTGCCCGTCCATGGTCGTAAGGCCTAAGCTCGTGGACGTTTCGTTCGGCTTACCCAATGTCAACATCAACACCGTACATTTCCTCGCATTCGATCCAGACTGCTTCTTCGACATGACCTATATCGACTGGGTTGATGGTGATCCGCAACAAGCCATCGCGCGATTAGAACAAGGCAACGCAATTCTCATCAGCCGACAATATCACTACGCCCACGGGGCTGGCGTTGGTGACACAGTGACCGTTCAAGTCGGTGACAAGACCACTACATTCGATATCGTCGGCATCATTCGGAACAAGGGCCTGGAAATTGCTGTTCAGGCGATGGGCTTGGACAAGCAATTTGAAGATGCCTCCGTCAGTTTTCTTTTTGGCACGCGTGCTGATGCCAAGCGATTGTGGGATCGCGAAGAAATTGATGTGGTGCTGGTCAAGACGCAGGAAGGTACGGATGTCGAAGCTTTACGTGTGAAAATGCAACAGGAAGTTGGCGTGATTGCCATCAGCGCCAAAGCGATACTTCAGCGTGTGCGCACGATGATCAACGCCACGATGTGGGCCATCTCTGCGATTGCTCTGCTCAGCCTGATCATTACCTCGCTGGGGGTGACCAATCTGCTGGCAGCCGAGGTAGCCGCTCGCAGACATGAGTTTGGCGTGATCCGGGCCGTGGGTGGGCAGCGTGGTTTATTGGCGCGCATGGTCACCAGCCAGGCGATTCTGCTGGGTCTGGTCGGCTGTCTGATTGGCACGATCGCTGCATTTGAAGTGGTCTGGATTCGCGATCAGTTCGATAAAAGACTGATGGGCGTGACCTATGACATGGTGATTCCGTGGGATGTTGTCGCGTTCGGCTGGTCGGTGGTGATCCTCGTCGCAGTCATTGCCTCATTGCCAACCGCATGGTCATTGCTGCGTCGTCAACCACGCGATCTGCTGGGTTCATCCGCTGCGTAATGAGAGCAGAGCCACTGTTGCCTCCAGCCAACTGTCAGTCACCTGGTTTTTGTGCGATGATCCACATATTATCGCTGAGGGGCAATTGAAATTGAATCCCTTGCGCCAAAATATGTAAATCCGCTTGGTGAATCAGATGGACTAAGGTTTTGGGGGTGAAATAGTTGACGTGATCCGGAAAGCGATAACCGCTCCATTGTTGCTTTCGAAGCCAACGCATTGGACTGGCATGGTTGGGAACTTTGATCACCACTGGGGCAAGCGGTTTTAAGGTGCGACTCAGTTCTTGCAACACTTTCAAAGGCTGACATTCGTGTTCCAGGTATGCACGCATGACCGCACCATCAAAACAATTTGATTCAAGTTGCTTTAGTCCTTCCAAGCCGCTGGCATTGATCGCATATCCCCCCAACTTACGAAATTCACTGTCTGCCAAAGCCCAAAGTTCATGAGATATCTCGATGCCAACCGGTATGTAGGCAGACCCCAAGCCTATGAGCGACCCACCCGCTCCACACCCCACATCTATGATTTTGCCACCTGATACATAACGTTTAAGGATACGTCGAACTTTAACATGATGGCCTTTTCCACGAATCCTTTGCTTTATGCTCCGACTTAACCGACTCGCGGCAGCATGCAAAGGGCCGCGATTCTGACTCCGACTGGATTCTTTCTCAAATCGCCCTCCCCATTCATACTCCTCGTTCAACGTCTCTTCTTCTGGGGGATTGAGAAGAAAAATCATACTGCACTCCAAGCATCTCACCAGTTGCCAGGAGTCAACCTTCATAAAATGTTTAAAAGAGTCTGAGGAAGCATCACACACCGGACAAGGTCTTGATGCATGATTGGATAGCTGGTTTTTCTTATTCGGTGATTCCAAGGTTCAACCCAATGAAAATAAATATTCATCCCATTTTTTCAGCCTGGCAGGGCCGCTTGATTTCATTTGATCTTAGGCAGTTTGATGCCAACATGCTAAGATGACAGCAGTTTGTATTTTCGCAACCATGCATGAAGAGTATGAGTCAAGCCACCACAAAACCGGCTGAAACCACGTTGCTCGACGTCCTCTCTGCCCTCCAGCAGTTTGATGGGCCTGCCGACGCTTTTTTGCTGCAATTGTTGCGTACGCAGTGCAGCCTGGTGGATGCCAACGGTGCAGCGATCCTGCGTATCAGGCAGCAGCAGGTTGAATTGCTGTGTGCCAATCCCCCGATCAATCAGAACAGTCCGCAACCGGTCTGGTTGGCCCAAGCCGCGGAACTCGCCCCGCGTGTCGTACAAGTGGGCAAGACTTTGGAGCAGCCACTTGCCGGTCAGACGCAGATGTATGGCACCACGCCCGACCATTGGCTGGTAGTCATTCCCTTACGCGGGCAGGGACCTGTGCGCGGCGTCGCGGCCTATCACATCCGTGCTTCTTCGCCACAACAGGTCAGCCACGCACGGGAAAGACTCGAACTGACTGTCAGCCTGCTCAGTCTGTATGAATTGCGCCTGACCCTGCAGAAGCGCAATGAAAACCTGCGCCAGATCAATACCTCCATCGAAATGCTGGGCACGCTCAATGAGCATGGCAAGTTTCGTGCTGCGAGCATGGCCTTGTGCAACGAACTGGCCAGCCGACTTGATGCCAAGCGTGTCAGCCTGGGCATTCTCGAGGGTCGCTACGTCAAAACGCGCGGCATGAGCCACACGGAGAAAATTGACCGCAAGGTACCAACGGTCATCGCCCTTGAAGCAGCCATGGAAGAATGCCTTGACCAGGATGTCGAGGTGCTTGCCCCGGCCCCGGGCGAAGCCACCTTCGTGCATCGGGCGGCTGACACGCTGGTCAACGAGCATGGACCCAGTGTGTTCTGTGCGGTACCCATTCGCAGACAGTTCATGGATGGTCGAGGTGCAGAACCGGAAGATGCCGCGCTGTCGGATCAATGGTCCAGCAAGGAAATGATCGCCACGCCGTTCGCTGTCCTGGCTGTAGAGCGCAGCACGGATAAGCCATTTCGTCTGGAAGAAATCGAACTGCTGCGTCTGATCGCCGACCTGGCATCATCGCGCATCTGGGAACTGCATTACAACGACCGCTGGCTGGGTCACAGATTGGCTACAGACACCCGCCGGGGTGCCTCCATGCTGCTTGGGCCCAGGCATACCTGGCTGAAACTGCTGGTGCTGGGTGTATTCACTGCAGCGATGCTCCTGACCTTCATCAAGGGCAACGACTATGTCGAGGGTAATTTCACCGCCAAGCCGGTGCAGCAACATATCGTGACTGCCCCGTTTGAAGCCGAGTTGATCGCGGTCAATGTGAAGCCGGGTGATGCCATTTCACCGGAAGATGCAACCGACGCGACGATGCTGGCCCGACTGGATGTCACTGATGCACGCGAACAATTACTCGAAGCGGAAACAGCTTACGCGCGATTCAGTGATGAAGTGCAGTCAGCAGTCACCAAGGGCAAGCAGGATGAAGCGGGGATTGCAGCCAAACGGGCGCGAGAGGCCTTGGCACGCGTGCGCTTGTTGCGCAGTCAAATTGAATCGGCTGAGCTTTACTCGTCCGTCAAAGGCGAGGTGATCTCCAATGACCTGACCGAACGCTTGGGTGGCAGAGTCCAGAAGGGTGAAAAACTTTTTGTCATTGCTGAGACGGATCGCATCCAGGCAGACATTCTCATCCCCGCTGATCGCCGTCCTTATGTGAAGGTCGGAGACACAGGAGAGTTGGCTTCAAAGTCAGACCCCGGCAACTTCATCGAGTTCATGATTACCGAGATCGATTCCGTCGCCCAGGCAGTGAATAACAAGAATGTTTTTCGCGCCACCGCAGTATTGGAAACCGACAAGCGACCAGACTGGCTTCGGCCCGGCGTCGAGGGCGTCTCTCGTATCAAAGTTGGCGAAGCCGCGTATGGCTACCTCTGGACGCGCGACCTGATCAACTGGGTGCGCATGAAACTTTGGATTTAATGTGATTGATGCGCGAAACGAACTTCGCGCGCTCACGGAAACAGGAAGCGGCTTATGCCGGTGGATCGACCGACATTCTCTGAAAACTGGTACCGCGTCGCGGACTTGAAGCCGCGCCTGCGCGATACTGTGCAGAGCTTCCGCCAGAATTACCGCGGCAGGATGTACTACGTCCTGCGCGACCCCTCCAACCAGAATTTCTTCCGTGTCAGCAGTGCAGGCTACCACTTCATCGGCCTGCTGGATGGCAAGAAAACCATTCGCGAAGCATGGGAACTGGCCAACGAACACTTGGGAGATTCAGCCCCAACGCAAGGCGAAGCCATCCAACTGCTTGGGCAGGTTTATGTCTCCAACCTGCTTCAGGGAGAATTACCAGCCGACGCAGCGGGAATGTTTGAGCGGTACCGCAAACGCATCAATCGGGAAGTGCGCGGCTACCTGATGAACATCCTGTTTCTGCGCATCCCCATCTTCGACCCGAACAATATCCTCAATGCCTGGGTCAAGTTGTTCGGCCTGGCGTTCAGTTACATCGGTATGATCGCCTGGTTGCTCATCCTCGCTGCTGGTGGGTATGCCCTGATCCAGAATTGGGAGCAGTTCATCGCGGGTGTCGATCCGCAGAGCATGCTGGCGGTGGATAACCTGGTCGCCCTGTACATCGGCTTTGCGTTGATCAAAGCGATCCATGAGTTCGGCCACGGCTTCGCCTGTAAACGCTTTGGCAAACTCAATGGCTCAGGAGGCGATGTCCATACCATCGGCATCATGTTCCTCGTTTTCATGCCCGTGCCTTATGTTGATGCCAGCAGCAGTTGGGCATTCCGCAGCAAATGGCAACGCGCGATGGTCGGGGCTGCAGGCATGTATGTCGAACTGGCGGTGGCTTCCATTGCGGCGATCGTCTGGGCTCAGACCAACAACGGCCTCGTCCATGACATCGCCTACAACATGGTCTTCGTCGCCAGTGTGTCCACCATCCTTTTCAACGGCAACCCCCTGCTGCGTTACGACGGCTACTTCATCCTTTGCGACCTCTTGGAATTACCCAACCTGAATCAACGATCCAAAGACTACCTCTATTACCTGATCAAGAAGTTCGTATATGGTGTCAAACGGCCACGCGATCCATCCCATACCGTCAGTGAAAGATGGATGCTGGTCGTTTATTCCATCGCAGCAGCGGTTTATCGCATCTTCGTCTTTGCAGCCATCTTCTGGTACGTCTCGCAGCAGTTCTTTGTCATCGGTACGATCCTGGCTATCGGCGGGGCGATCACGATGGTCGGTGTGCCCATCGGCAAGTTCATCAAGTACCTGGCAGTCGATCCTGAACTGAACCGCAGCCGAAGACAGGCCGTCGGTTGGACGCTGGGCACGGTAACGGCTCTGGTCGTGCTGCTGTTTGCGATTCCCGTGCCCGAGCGCCATGTTGCCGAAGGCGTTGTCGAACCTCGAACCGTGCGCACGGTTTATGTGCGCTCGCCGGGCTTCGTGCAATCGACGGATAAGCCCAACCATCTTGTGGAGCCTGATGGCCGTGCACTTCTGGAAGCGAAAAATGAAGCCTTGGAAGCAGAACGAGACCAACTGCATAGTCAGATCGAGTTGTATCAGGCTCTTGCGTTGCAGGCCGAGAAAAAACTGGTGCAAGGGGCAGATCGCGAAGCATCACGACAAGTTCAGGAATACCGTCGCAACATCGCGGAAAAACAAGTTCAGCTTGAAAATGTTGAATCCAAGCTGAGCTATCTGAAGATTCAACCACCCGTTCGCGGCACCTGGTTTGCCCCGCAGTTTGTCGGCATCAGTGGACTGTATCTCCAGCCCGGGGATCAGGCGGGGATGGTCGTTGATGATCAGGATGTCATGATCCGCGTCGTCACCAAGCAGCACCTTGGGCCACGTATTTCTCAGCAGATCGGAGAAGGTGGACAAGTCGATATTCGGCTTCGTGGCAACCCGGACACTGAATCCACAGGCACCATCGAAACCATCTATCGCTTCGGCTCGCGCGAGTTACCTTCCCGTGCACTTGGCTACGACATGGGGGGTCACGTCGAAGTCAAACCCGATGAGCAAGGCAATGTCCGCGCGGCTGAAAACCTTTTCGAAGTCATCATCGACCCCCAGCAGGTATCAGACTCAAACACAAACGTGGCGACACTTCGGCCCGGCCAAGTGGTGATGGTTCGTTTTCATCTACCCCCCCGCCCACTTGGCTTGCAGTGGTGGGACTGGTTACTGCGTCTTTTCCAGGCCACAGGATGAGTCATGAGTCAGACCAGCTACAACCCCAATGCTGATTGGACTCAAGCCCAGATCGATGCTGAAGTGGATCAGGCTGTCGGTACGCTGCCCCCCAGCGGCACATGGCGAAATCTGGCTCGACTCAACTCACGCCCAAAATTGCCTACCGGACTGGATGCCGCGGCTCAGGCGGTGGTCGCTCGTGTGCAGGCGTTTTGGCCTCGTCGCAGCCGATACCTGCGCGAAGCTGGCCGAGTCGTGGCCATGGAATCGCAATACAGCAACCTTTCCGATGCACGCTTGCGCGAGCAGTTGGCTGACTACCGCGCGCAGTTGCGTCGAGGTCGTGAAACGCGTCAAACGATTCGCCAGGCCTTTGCCGCCATGCGCGAGGTGGCCTGGCGCACTTTGCAGATGAAACCCTACCCCGTGCAGATTGCTGCCGGACTGGCCATGTTCGATGGCTGCATGGTTGAGTTGGCCACGGGCGAAGGCAAAACGCTTTCAGCCACGCTCCCCGCGACGCTGGCTGGTTGGCGCGGGCATGGCTGCCACATCATCACCGTCAACGACTACCTGGCTCATCGCGATGCCCAGGACATGCGCGACCTTTACCGCTTCGCAGGCTTACGCGTCGGCTACGTGGGAGGCGATGTCGAAGGCTTGGAGAGACGCGAAGGTTACCTGGCCGACGTGACCTACACGACAAACAAGGAGACGGCTGCCGACTTCCTGCGCGACCGTCTGACCCTTGGACGCATGCCTCACCTTGCCAGCGCGCTCAGCCGACGTATCTCAGGCGACCCCGCTCAACCTTTTGATCGACTTCTTCAAAGGGGCTTGACCTTTGCCATCGTTGACGAGGCCGACTCCGTGCTGGTCGATGAGGCCGTCACCCCCCTGCTGATCTCAGGCGATGCTGCCAATCCCGA
Source organism: uncultured Phycisphaeraceae bacterium (assembly GCA_964546335.1). Taxonomy (GTDB): domain Bacteria; phylum Planctomycetota; class Phycisphaerae; order Phycisphaerales; family Phycisphaeraceae; genus CAZJJN01. The sequence continues at coordinate 74,411 of CAZJJN010000003.1, read as the reverse complement.
GCAGGTGGAGATGTTTGAGCAGGCAGCCATGCTCGCAAAACAGATGGGCGAAGCGGAACACTTCTCGATCAATCATCGTTACCGCGAGATTGATCTCACGCGAAAAGGCAAGGCATTCGTCGATGAAAGAAGGCAAGGACTTGGACCCCTGTGGTCAGGCCGACGCCGAAGTGAGGAAATGGTCGTCCAGGCATTAACCGCGTTGCACCTGTACAAGAACGAAGAGCACTACGTGATTCAAGATGGCAAGGTGGTGATCGTGGACAGCTTCACGGGCCGTCTGATGCCTGACCGGACCTGGCGTGATGGTCTGCACCAGGCAGTCGAAGCCAAGGAGGGACTCGAAGTTCAACCTCCCAAAGCCACATTTGCACGTGTCAGCTTTCAACGGTTCTTCCGCCTTTATGGCAAGTTAGCTGGCATGACGGGGACGGGCATCGAAGCACGCAACGAGTTCTGGCAGGTGTATCGCATGCCGACGGTGAAGATACCAACGCATCGGCCATGCATCCGCAAGCAACCGGCAGATGCGGCTTTCCGAAATAAGTCACAGTGCATGCGCGCACTCATTGAGGAGATCAAACAAACACATGCCACCGGCCAACCACTGTTGATCGGCACACGCAACATTGATGTGAGCGAAGAGATCGGCAGAGCCCTTGAGGCTTTGGGGATTGAGCATGAGATTCTCAACGCGGTCAGACATGAGGCCGAGGCAAACATTGTCTTGCAGGCAGGCCAGAAGGGACGCGTCACGGTCGCAACAAATATGGCAGGGCGCGGCACCGATATCAAACTCGGTCGAGGTGTGGCTGAACTGGGTGGTTTGAAGGTACTGGCCTGCGAGCGGAATGAGGCATCGCGCATTGATCGTCAGTTGTTCGGACGTGCAGGCAGGCAAGGCGACCCCGGATCAGCTCAGGCCTACATTGCCATCGAAGATTACATCTTCGAGCGTTATGCCAGTAAACGGCTGTGCCAACTGGCACGGTCATGGGCCGGGAAGGATGGCAAGGTGAATCCGTGGCTGGCGCGGCTGATCACCTGGCGCGCCCAATCGCGTGCCCGACGCATCGCCCAAGGCCAGCGTAAATCTGTCCTCAAACATGATGACTGGCTGGATGAATTCCTCGGCTTTGCAGGTCGGCCGAACTGATCTGCCCCCACTTCTGCAACAGATTGACAAGGACTTGCCTTGAAACTCCCGCTAAAGAAAAAGGGCAGGCGTTCAGCTAGGCTGTGCCGCCCGCCCCAGGGATCTGTAAAACATCCAATTCATTCACATTATACTATACCATACTTCGGTTGAAATCAAGTTTATTCTTAATGAGGTCGATAGAATAAGGAATGATGCCTACGATTTCGCGATGTGTCAAGCATGTCCCTGAAAATGTCTTGATCAGAAAAGATTGTTTTTTCGTTCAATTCGTTCACGCGAGTATTATTTGATGAAAACCCACCTGTCACCACGAGAACTTGGGGCCGCCATAGGCGTGAGTAATTCCTCCCTGAAACGCTGGGTGGACAGCGGCCAGATTGATGCGCCCAAGACTGCTGGAGGCCATCGCCGCATTCCCATTGCCGAGGCAGTGCGTTTCATCCGCGAATCCGGGATCAAAATCGTTCAGCCGGAAGCTTTGGGGCTGTATGCGGCAACCGCTGGTGAAACAGAACAGTCAGTCGAGACACTGGCCCGGCTGCTGAATGAAAGCAAATTGACCGAAGCCAGCAGTTTCATTCTCTCCGAGTACCTGGCTGGCAACAGCTTTTCCACTATCTGTGACGACCTGATCCAACCGGTGCTGAAACAGATTGGCGAACTCTGGCTGCACGGCGATGAGGGGATTCAGATCGAACACCAAGCTGTGGATTTGCTGACTCGGACGATCAATCAGCTTCGTAACCTGATCGTCACCCGTGAAAACAGGCCCGTCGCGGTCGGTGGGGCCGTCGAAAATGACCCATACATCCTTCCCAGCCTGATGGCTGCGACTACACTGGCATTCGAAGGCTGGCAGGAAATCAACCTTGGGGCCAACACACCGCTGCGCGTTATCGACATGGCTGCCCGACAAAGCCAGGCCCAGATCGTCTGGCTGAGTATCAGTTCGGACAAGGCACGCTGCACCGCGAATGACATCATGACGCTGGCTGATGCCTTGGGCAAAATCGGGACCCAAGTCGTCGTGGGCGGCAGAGCAGTGCCCCACCTCAAAGCAAGCCCCGACAACCTGCATCACCTTTCTTCCATGACTGCATTGGGAGCCTTCGCCAAGGGCGTCGCACAAACCCGGACACGCAGCAACGGTCAAACCAGTGGGCATGCTGAGATCGGCCGCACAAACGGACACCCCAAACATGAAGGTATTAGCTGAAAGTGATTCAACCTCGGTTACCCAGCTCTCTAGCTACCTGACGAATCATTTTGGACAGGTCTTCATCTTCCACCAGGGTGGCTGCTTCCTCCACAGAGAACCAAAGGCGCGTTCGTTCGTCCGATTCGTCCCATTTTTCATGAACCGTCTCAACCTCCAGCAGAAAGACTTCAACCACCACACCGCCCGAGCGCTTCTGGTGTTCATATCGCCCCATCGGTTCACTCGGCAAACTGCCCGAGACGCCAGCTTCCTCAAGCGCTTCCGCGCTGGCGGTCTGCCTGGGCGACTGATCTGACTCGATCATGCCTTTGGGAATCACCCACCGCCGGGTCGAACGGGAAGTAATCAGCAGGACTTCGACGCCCTCGCTGGTTCGCCTGACCGGGATGGCCCCCGCATGGGTTAATGGTTGAGATGTATTCATGCCTGCTGCCGGGGTTTTGCTTTCTTGCCTTCCTCAGGCGGCAGAGTATAACGACCTGGCTTGCGCATGGCAGATGCGAAAAGAATCTCCATGTTGCTTTGCGATCAGGAGGAAACGGTTGAATGCTGCATCCGCCGTTCGACGTGCGAATCTCCGGAAACAAAGTGCAGTTCAAGATAACGGGCCACATAATCAATGATGGACAAAGCCTCGGGAATATCCGGGTTGGAGGTGGCTCCCATCGGTTCAAAACGCATGCCTTTGAAGCGTTGGACAGCTTCATCGACAGACAGGCCGAACTGCATCGCCAATGAGAACGCTCGGCAGAATGCCTGGATCAGGCCTGACAGCGTGGAGCCTTCCTTGCTCATTTTGATGAAGATTTCGCCGGGCCTGCCATCATCGAACAGGCCGATGGTCAGGTAACCTTCCTGCCCCATGATGGAAAACTTGTGAGTCACAGATTCACGCGTGCGCGGTAGAGACTGGCGATTGGCAACCATACTTTCTAAATCCCGTTCTGACTGCATGGACTCCGTTCCTTCATGACATACTGCGAGTTGTGTTCGGCAGCCACGACACAACTTTCGTATCGGACGAGTCCCTGCTGCTTCTAAAAAATACAATCCATTACCATTGACTGTTGTTCATTCCACAAACCCGCCCTGCCAGTGAAAAAGGTTCATGCCAAAAAAGTCACCAGACAGAGTCCAACTTTCGGCGAAGGCACTGCGCGACATCCGTCAGTCCCTCTTGAAGTGGTACCGTGCGGGGGCGCGTCAATTGCCTTGGCGCGAGCCACCCATGAAGACCAAGGCCGGCCGATGGATGCAGACGCTGGCTGACCCTTACCGCGTGCTGGTCAGTGAAGTGATGCTGCAGCAGACACAGGTTGACACGGTCATTGATTATTTCAATCGGTTCATGCAACGCTTTCCAGATGTACAGGCCTTGGCTGAGGCAAACGAGCAGGAAGTCCTGCACGCCTGGCAGGGACTAGGTTACTACAGACGGGCCCGGCATCTTCATGCAGCAGCCCGTGCCATCATAGAGGAACATGATGCAAGATTTCCTGAAACAGTCGAAGCATTGCTGAAACTTCCCGGCATCGGAGATTACTCAGCCGGGGCTATCGCTTCCATCGCATTCGGCAAGTGCGCAGCAATTCTTGACGGCAACGTCGCCCGGGTATTGGCGCGACTTTTTGCGATTCAGGAGAGCATCGACCAAACCACCACACGAAAGCAGCTTTGGGAGCTAGCCAGGCAACTGGTGCCTGCGAATAATCCCGGCGACTTCAATCAGGGATTGATGGAACTCGGAGCTGTGGTCTGCATCCCCCGACAGCCCCGTTGCGTAACTTGCCCACTGCAACAGTGTTGCCAGGCATATCAGAAGGGATTGACCGAGCCGCTGCCCGTGCGCACAGGGAAGGCAAAGCAAAAGCCTGTCACTCATGATGTGATGGTGATTCACAAAAACGGGCATTGGTTGATCGAGCAAAGACCTGACCAAGGCCTATGGTCAGGGATGTGGCAGGCACCGACCTTGGAACAAAGGCCGGATTCCGACACGACTTCACCCACCACGGCTGAGAGGCAACTCAAGGATTGGCTGAAACAGCGAACAGGGCTGAGAGTGTCAATGAAAAAAGTGACTCAATTCACGCACCTGACCACCCATCTGCGTATCACTTATCGAGTCTGGCAGGCTAAGCAGATCACGGGCAGGTTGAAACCTGGCGTTGGCCAATGGGTCAGTAAGAAACAACTGGCAAGCTTCGCGATGTCCAACCCGGCCAGGCGTGCAATTGAGATCGTCAATGAAGAATCATAAGAAAAATGAGATCAGACCATATAGCTATTGACGAATATAGCCGATAAGGTATAGTATCATGATGTGGGAAGTCGAATTCACGGATGAGTTTGGCCAATGGTGGGACAGCCTGTCGGAAAAAGAGCAGGATGCTTTGGCTGCCAGCGTGATGTTACTCAGGCAACTCGGTCCCGGACTCCCAAGACCCCATACCGACACGGTCAAAGGCTCCAGGCACACGAATATGAAAGAACTTCGAACTCAATGCCAAGGTCGGCCGATTCGAACCTTCTACGCATTTGATCCGCGTCGACTTGCCATCCTCCTGATCGGTGGCGACAAGACAGGAAACGATCGTTTCTACGAAGAAATGATTCCCTTGGCTGACCGTTTGTACGACGAACACCTGCGGCTACTGAAAGAGGAAGGACTGATCTGATGGCACGTAAATTCAAAGAACTTGAAGCAAAGATGTCACCCCAACGTCGTGCTCGCGTTGAAGCGATGGCTCATGATGCCATGGCCGAGATGCTACTGGCTGAAATTCGTCGTCAGACTGGTTTAACTCAGATGGAACTGGCAGATGCGCTTGGTATCAAACAACCCTCCCTTTCCAAATTGGAGAGTCAGGAAGACATGCAGATTAGTACACTTCGACGCATTATCAAAGCACTTGGTGGCGAATTGGAGCTGATCGCCAATCTGCCTGGCGGTACCGTCAAACTCTGCCAATTTAAGAATGGCAAGCAGACTGCTTGAACTGACGAACTCTCGAAACGCTCAAGAGTTTACTTGTACGGCCAAGCAAACTCGCTTCCATCTGAATTCCAACACAATGATTCTGGCCAGACTAAGATGCCCGTATGACTGAACCGCAAACCATTCCATCGCTGCAAGCTTCCTGGGGTGCTGAGTTTCTACCCTATGGCCCGGATGAAACAGGTGAAGAAGCGCCACTGCAAATCGTTGAATCCTTTGGTCGGTACGAAGCGGAATACGCCGCGATTCAACGCCGCGCCGCCATCATGCATTGGCCTCAACTTGGGTTGATTGATCTGCGTGGCAGCGACACCAAGGACTTCCTGCATCGACTCACCACCCAGAACATCAATGCCTTATCCGGAGGCAGTTCCGTCCGTTCCTTTCAACTCAACGAAAAGGGACGAATCGTCGCAGACATGACGATCCACCACGGCGACGAAAATACCTGGCTGGAATGTGACATTCATGATGTGCCGGCTTTGCTTGATCTCTATGACAAAAGATTGTTCACAGAAGATGTCACCATCACCGACCAAACCAAAGACTGGACCTGCCTGCGGGTGCTGGGGCCAGCGAGTTTGGCATTGCTCAAGCAGGTATCAAACGATGACCTTGGGCCTGTCTCAACGATGCCTCAGACCCATCATGTGCTGACCCTGGCAGGAACCAAAGTCACAGTGACGCAGGATCATGCCTGCGGCTCGCAGGGCTACCGCCTTTTTGTGCGCAACGAAAACAGCTTAAGTCTGTACCGGTCACTGCTTGACGCAGCGGGGTATGACGCGAAGGCTGAAGCCGACCCAGATGCGGACTTCGCAGCGGAACGCAGGCAAGGCTTACGCGGCAGACCTGTTGGTTGGTTGGCCTTCAATACTGCAAGGATCGAAGCAGGCACGCCGGTGTTTCACATTGACTTTGCCAACGACAGCATCCCCGGCGAGACCGGTTTACTTGACCACGCGGTCAGCTTCACCAAGGGTTGCTACCTCGGACAGGAAATTGTTGCGCGGATGCAGAATCTCGGGCATCCAAAGAAAATCCTGGTTGGTTTATCTTTCGATGATGAACGCCTGCCCATTGCAGGTTCGCAGGTGATGCAGAAGACGGACGACAGCAAGACGCCTGGCAGTATCATCGGCGGAATCACCAGCAGCAGCTTGTCCCCCCTGCGTGGGCAACGGGCCGTCGCTTTGGCCATGATGCAATGGGGTAAGCATCAGGTTGGTACAACAGTACTCGCTCCCGCAGAGGGAGAGTTGATCGAAGGCTCAATCTGTCCGCCGGGGTCATGGACATGAAGACAGAACCGTTGAGCAAAGTCACGATCCGCAAAGCAACTTTAGATGACGTCGCCGCTCTGGTTGGCTTGTTGGGCGAACTCTTTCAGTTTGAGCATGAGTTCAAGCCTGATCCTGAGGCGCAAAGAAAAGGCGTCGAAGCCATCCTTCAGGATGAGAAAGTCGGCATCATTCACGTGGCTGAATGTGATGGCAAAGTCGTCGGCATGGTCAACCTGCTGCTGACCATCTCAACAGCTTTGGGTGGTCCGGTGGCATGGTTGGAGGACCTGATCGTGACGGAGAAATGGCAAGGTCGAGGCGTGGGGCGTTTGCTACTAAAGACTGCATTTCAAGAATGTACAAAACGTGCATGTTTGCGAATCATGCTGACGACTGACCATGACAATCTTAAAGCCAAGGCTTTGTACAAAAGTGAAGGTTTTGAGCAATCAACCATGCACCTTTTAAGAAAAATGCTTTGATAGCAGGATGATTCATTCACATGAAGGTCGGTTGTTCTGATAGAATTGCACGGTAGAGAGATTACCACCAGGAAACGGATATGTCAGCATTTCAAAAGGGAGATCGAGTCGTTCATCCTGCACGCCCGGAATGGGGTGAAGGCATTGTCATCATCGCCCAACTGGCCAGCAGCGGAGGCAAGACCGCGCAAAAGCTCACCGTTGATTTTCCCAACCATGGCAGAGCCACCATCCATACCACTCACGTGGCTTTACAATCTGCATCCTCAAAGCAAAACCAAGCCAACCCACAACCCAAAGGCTGGCTGGCAGAACTCGAAGCCAAGCGCGAAGGCAAGACAGGCCACGCCTTGACCGAACTGCCTGAATCGTGGAGCGATCCTTTCCGGTCCAGAAAAGATCGGCTGCGCGACATCCTGACCAGCTACCGCTTCAGCAAGGAACCCCGGTCGCTGATTGACTGGGCCATCGCCCAGACAGGCGAGCAAGATCCCATGGCTTCGGCAACTCGCCACGAACTGGAATTTGGCTTCCAGGCGTGGGAACACGCCCGGTCAGGTCTGCTCGCAGGCTTGCTGCGCGAGATGCACCGCAATCGTGAACGGGACGACATCGCCCAGGCTATCAAAGACTGCCCCCACAATCGTGCCCGACAGCATGTGCATGAACTGCTGCACCGTCTGTAACTTCATTGCTGTTATTGCAAAACAACTCATACTGGCTGAAGGGGAATCGGTTGCACGGTAAACTTCGGCCATGGCATCCACCATCGAAAATAAAATCCGGGACCTTTGCGAGCAGATTCGCAAACACAACCGCTTGTATTACGTCGAAGCTGCGCCGCAAATCAGCGACCAGCAATATGACGATCTGCTCAAAGAGCTTGAGCAACTTGAGCAGGAGCACCCCGATCTGATCACACCTGACTCGCCGACCCAACGCGTGGGCGGTGAACCCATCGAAGGATTTGAAACCAAACCTCACACCCGGCGGATGTACTCGATCGACAACACCTATGACCGCGAAGAACTGATGGCATGGTATCGGCGGACGCAAAGCAGCCTGGCCAAGCAAGCCAGCGATTCACTTTTTGACAGCAGTGCTGATCTGGCATGTTTCGTCGAGCCCAAGATTGATGGCGTCGCAGTCAGTCTGCGATACGAGGAGGGGCAATTGGTGCAGGCTTTATCTCGAGGTGATGGCGAGAAAGGTGATGACATCACACAGAATGTCCGCACCATTGAAGCGATCCCTTTAAGACTGCATGGGGAAGATGATCTGCCGCGTGTTCTGGAAGTGCGTGGCGAAATTTACATGCCTGACGATGAGTTTGTCCGCATCAATCAGCAGCGCGAAGCTGAGGGCCAGGCTTTGTTCGCCAACCCACGCAACAGTACAGCAGGAACACTCAAGCAGAAAGACCCACGTGAAGTGGCCAAGCGAAAGTTACGATTTTTTGCGCATGGCCGAGGTGAAGTCGATCCCCAAGTCGCCAACACGCAACACGAATGGAATGACAAGCTTCGTAAGTTCGGCCTGCCGACCAATCCTCACTCACACGTCTGCCAGACATCTGACGAACTCTGGCAGGCAGTGGAATCGTTCGCTCAACTGCGTGGCGAACTGACTTATCAAACGGATGGCCTGGTGGTCAAAGTCAATGACTTTGAACTGCAGGAGCAACTCGGCTACACCAGCAAAAGCCCGCGTTGGTGCATTGCTTACAAGTATGCTGCGGAACAGGCCGAGACAGTGCTGAACGACATCACCTGGCAGGTGGGCAAAGGCGGACAGGTCACGCCTGTGGCTGAGCTTGAGCCAGTGTTTGTCGCGGGGACGACGGTCAAACGAGCTTCATTGCACAACATGGATGAGATTGAGCGAAAAGATGTGCGTGCGGGCGACCATGTCATCATCGAGAAGGCAGGCGAGATCATCCCGCAGTTGGTGCAGGTGCAGCTTGAAAAACGCAGTAAGAGCAGCCAACCCACACAGGCACCAACAGGCTGCCCAAGCTGTGGCGAGAAACTGATTCGACTCGACGATGAAGTCGCACTCCGCTGCGTGAATCCGGATTGCCCGGCCCAGATGCTCGAGCGCATGATCTGGTTTGCAGCTCGTGATCAGATGGACATCGAAGGCCTGGGTGAAAAGTCCATCCGCCAGATCGCGGACGCAGGATTACTCAAAAGCATTGGTGATATCTATCGGCTTCAGGAGAAGCGTGATGCTTTGCTGCAACTCGAACGCATGGGCGAGAAGAAAGTGGACAACCTGCTGGAAGGGATTGAAGCGAGTAAGCAGCGAGGGCTGTCTCGCGTGCTGGCTGGTTTGGGCATCCGCTTCGTCGGCAGTTCTGCTTCGCGCAAGCTGGCGCAACACTTCGGCAACATCGACAAACTCATGAACGCCAACGAAGAAGAACTGGCGGAACTGGAAGACATCGGTCCGGCCACGGCTGAATCCGTCCGAGCGTTCTTTGAGAGCGAGTCAGGCCAGCGCATCATCGAAGAACTGCGCGACGCTGGTGTGCAACTCGATCAACCTGAAAATGCGTCCAGTGCGGCTGACACCAGCAACTCCCCTTTCGCAGGCAAAACCATCGTCATCACCGGCAGCTTCGATCATTACGACCGCAAAAAACTGACCGAACGTCTGCAGAACATGGGAGCCAAGGTGACGGGTAGTGTGTCGAAGAATACTGATTTGCTCATCGTCGGCGAAAAGGCTGGCAGCAAACTGGACAAGGCTCAGCAGTTGGGTGTTGAAACATGTGATGAAGAGGAGTTGAAAGCGTTGCTGGGGGATTGAGTTATGTATTGGATGGCGTGTTGTGTCCATCAATTCCCCACGAGCCGCGACTGTGAAGGAGCGGAATCTTCTCCTTGGTGGCGAGGGGGGCATCCTGAGCGAAGTCGAAGGACTCACCCACCCCAGTGGAGAGAAAGGCTTTTGCGCAGGCACCACGGCTGAAGGTCGCGATGATCTTACTCTTCGTGCCTTTGCGTCTTTGCGTCTTTGTGCGAAATGTCTTTCTCTTTCTTGCTCTGTGTCTCGGTGTCTCTGTGGTAAATCAATCCACCCCGTCACAGTCGCGGCTCGTGGAGAGTATTCAAATCACTGACCGGCTACAATGCCCTTGCCATGATCCGCAAAGCTGCCATCTCGGATATCCCGGCCATCTTCGACATCATCAAAGATGCGGCGGAGTACGGCCTGATGCTGCATCGCTCGCATGGCTATCTCTATGAACATGTGCGCGACTTTCATGTCGCCTGCGATGATGAAGAACCCGACAAGGTACTGGGTGTGTGCGGCCTGATGATTATCTGGGGTAACCTCGCGGAGGTGTACGCCCTGGCAGTGCGCAGCGATCAACGCGGCAAACGCTGGGGCAGCAAGCTGGTCGAAGCCTGCGTCGAAGAAGCGCGGGAACTGAAAATCCGTCGGCTGATGTCGTTGACGTATGAGCAGCGGTTTTTTGATCGGCTGGGCTTTGAAGTGGTGGATCGGCAGACGCTGCCTTTGAAGGTCTGGTCGCAATGCGTGACCTGCGCCAAGAATCAGGCATGTGATGAAATTGCGATGGTGCGGACGCTGGAAGATGTGCCTGACTCGTCCCCCCCATTACCTTTGCCGACAGCCAACTATGTCGTGCCGACGGTCACGAGGCAACGCCAGCAGTTCGCCCCGGGCGAGCCGAGACCACCAATGAATGAACCGGTGCCCATGCCACGATCAACTCCCCACGAGCCAGCCGAGTCCTGAGCTTGTCGAAGGGCGACCGTGAGGGAGCGAACTGCCCGATGCGAAAAGGTGTCAATATGAACGGTGTCGTGTTCACTTGTGCTGCCCTGACGATAACATCCGGATGAAGCGAGAAGGAGTGAATCAATGGATGTTCTAGATAACACAGGTATCTATATTGCATATCCCACTTCATCTGTAATGAAGTCAATTTACCGCCAGAAAAATTACATAACCAAAGTGAATCATCTGCACACTAAGATCGGGATAGCGAGAGATTCATTTGCAGCTCGAAGAATGGGTTACGTCAGAAATTTCGATGGTGAAGTCAAGTTCCTTCCAATCGTGCATATTGAAGGCGGTCACCTGAAAGAGGCTGAGAAAGCCGTAATTGCAGCGATTCGAGCCAAATACAACAGAGTAGGGAAAGCTCGCGAATGGTTCGATACTTCTGATCGTGAACGCGTAAAGGAGATCGTCTTCAAAACCTTGACAATGATCCAATGTCCACATTTGCGAGTTGTCTAACAGAGCCGGACGCCATGATCACTGGCGCAGCCATGACCATGAATCGTCGATTCATACTCTTACTCTCTTGGTGGGGCAGGCGTCTCGCCTGACATGGTAATTCAGATTCAATTGCGGGCGAGACGCCCGCGTCACCGGGGAGAAGAACTTGGTGCAGGCACCAAGGCTAACGGATAAAGAATCCACTCCCTCACGGTCGTGGCTCGTGGGGAAAATGGCGGACGAGACGTCCGCCCCACCGAAGAAAAGAATCCGCTTGTTGACATGGGCGCGGCTCGTGGAGAAGAAGAAAGCTTCTCTTTCAACTCCCTTCACCCCTTCCTGTATGATTCCCCTGACAACTCATCGCCTTGACGACCCCGAGCCTGACCCGCTGCGGGGTGAAAGGATATGCGCCCGTGCCTCAGCAGACTTCCACAAACTGGCTACATAGCATTCGCGATCACCCGTCAGTCAAACAACTGATCGAGCAGGCATTGAGCAAGGGGCGCGTTCTGGCTCACGGAGCCGTTGGCTCTCTCCCGGCGCTGTTGGCAGGATGCGTGTCAGGACGAACGAATCGGCTGGTGTTGCATGTCGTCGCCCACCTGGATGATGCGGATGATGCCTTGGCTGATCTTGACCTGCTCGCTGCAGCAGACCAGCCGGTGCGCACGTATCGTTTTGGCGCGATGGAAATCTTACCCGGCGAATCAACGCTCAGCCTGGATTTGCTCGCGGAGCGATTGAATGTCGCCCGGAAGCTGCGAGAGGGGCAAGTCGCGGGCTTTGACGAGCCAACCGTCATCGTCGCGCCGGTGCAGGCGTTGATGCAGTCCATCCCCACGGATGAAGCATCAAAGCGGCTGCAACTTGAACTGCGCGAAGGCATGAACTTTCCCCCCGGTGGATTACTCGACTGGCTGGATCGCGCGGGCTATCAACGCGCTGATGCCATCGAACAACCGGGCGACTTTGCCACACGCGGCGGCATCATCGACATCTTCGCCCCCTCGGCCACACTCAATGAAACGGACAACAGCGATGGGCCAATCGCGGTGCGACTCGACTTCTTCGGCGACGAGATTGAAAGCATCAACCTCATCGACACCGACACGATGGGGTCGGCCAATCGCGTGAACCATGTCGCGGTGATTGGGGCTTCGGTCAAGCAACTGCAGGAAGAACAGAACACCACCACGCTGACGGAGTACCTGCCTGAGGATGCGGTGGTCGTGTTGCATGAAGTGATGGAGCTGGCTGAGCAGGCGCGCGGCTACTACGAACGACTCACCGATGCACGAGGCATCTATGCTCCTCAGACAGTGTTCAAGGCATTGCAGCAACGGCCACACATCGAGTTGAATCAATACAGCCTGACTTCCCCTGCTGAAGAGCGCGTGGACTTGCCGATACGACCGTTGGAGCCTTTCGCGCAGGATGCGAAAGAAGCCGTGGTTGAGTTAGCTGAGCGCGCCAAGCAGCATCGCACGATCACCTTCTGTCAGAAGCAGGCCGAGGCAGATCGTCTGCGCGAGATGCTGGCTGAGGAATCGCCCGGCAGCGAGGGTAAGGTCGAGTTGGTGCCTGAGGTGTATCTGCATCGAGGCTTTCTCTGGGGAGTGGAGGCAGATGATGAGGGATCGCACTCGTCCGGCGCGATGTTGCTGGTACCCCACCATGAGATTTTCCATCGCTATCACACGCGACGGCGGATTCGACGCGTGTCAACAGGTGGAGCCACCGACCGCACCGCCGACGCTTTCATTGATCTGGAGGAAGGCGACCTGGTCGTGCATATTGATCATGGGATTGCCATCTTCCGCGGGTTGAAAACGCTTCGTCGTCAGGGGAAGAACGAGGAGTTTCTGTCGCTGGAGTATGCAGGCAAAGCGATGCTTCACGTGCCTGTGGCTCAGATCGAGATGGTGCAGAAATACATCGGCGGTTTCCAGGGCAGGCCTGCCTTGAGTCAACTGGGCGGTAAGAAATGGGGCAAGCAGAAGGAAGCCGCAGCCGAGGCGGCGAAAGACCTGGCCAAGCAGATGTTGCAGTTGCAGGCGGCGCGATCGGCCATGCCCGGCATCCGCTACCCCGCTGACACCGCCTGGCAGGCGGAGTTCGAAGCGGAATTCCCTTATGACGAAACGGAAGATCAGTTGGCAGCGATTGCGTCGATCAAGAAAGACATGAGCGATGAGCAGCCGATGGACCGCCTGATCTGTGGCGATGTGGGCTTTGGAAAAACGGAGGTGGCTATTCGCGGCGCCTTCAAAGCGATCGAGTATGGCAAGCAGGTGGCGGTGCTTGTCCCGACCACGGTGCTGGCCGAGCAGCATGAGCGCACGTTTCGCGAGCGCATGGCAGACTATCCTTTCATCGTCGAGTCCCTCTCGCGATTCAAAACGGGCAAAGAGCAGACGGAAATACTTGACCGTGTCAGACAGGGCAAGGTTGATATCGTCATCGGTACACACCGATTGCTTTCCAAGGATGTGAAGTTTGCGGATCTTGGGTTGGTCGTCATTGATGAGGAGCAGCGCTTCGGCGTGGAGCATAAGAACAAACTGCTCGAGTTTCGTATGACGGCGGATGTACTGACGTTGTCCGCCACACCGATCCCGCGCACGCTGCACATGGCCATGCTCGGGCTGCGTGACATTTCCTCGCTTTCCACTGCGCCGCATGATCGCCGGGCCATCGTGACGGAAGTCATGCCTTACTCCAAGGGACGGATCAAGCAGGCCATCATTCGCGAGATGAATCGCGACGGGCAGGTTTTCTTTGTGCATAACCGGGTGCACAACATTCAAAGCGTCGCGGACGATCTGAAAGTGCTGGTGCCTGAGGCGCGTATCATCATCGGTCACGGCCAAATGCCCAGCCGCGAACTGGAACAGGTCATGCTGAAATTCATGCGGCGCGAGGTGGACATCCTCGTCTGCACGACGATCATCGAGTCAGGCATCGACATACCCACAGCCAACACGATGTTCATCAATCAGGCGGATCACTTCGGGCTGGCGGAGCTGCACCAGTTGCGCGGCAGGGTCGGGCGGTATAAGCATCGCGCGTATTGTTATCTGCTGCTGCCTGAGGATCGGCCGATTACGGAAGTCGCGGCAAGACGATTGACGGCTATAGAACAGTTCGCGATGTTGGGGGCAGGCTTCAAAATTGCCATGCGCGATTTGGAAATCCGCGGCGCGGGGAATCTACTGGGCAAGGAGCAGAGCGGCCACATCGCGGCGGTGGGTTACCAGATGTACTGCATGCTGCTTGAGCGCGAAGCCAAGGTGATGCGGCAGGAGCGCATCGTTGAGCCGATGAAAACGCACGTCGAGTTGGGCCTGGCCGGACGTATCGAAGCAAGTTACATCAAAAGCAACAAGCATCGCATGGATGCTTACAAGAGGTTGGCCCGGGCTGAGACATTGGAGCAATATGATTCAGTGGTGGCAGACTTGAAAGATGCGTACGGCGAACCGGGCGAGACCACGCAACTCTTCCTTGACCTGGCGGAGATTCGCGTCGCTGCCAGCCATTACCTGGTACGACTGGTGAAGTTGGAGCAGCCTGACATCATTTTTCAGTGTGATCGGCCGCGCGACTTGGAGCCTTTGTTCAAGGAAGCACCTGGCCGAACGACTCTGATCGATAATGACAAGCTATTTTGGCGTCCACCAGAGAACTACCTGACCCCAGCCAGCACGTTACTGGCGGTGATGCGGAAGTTGCTGGTCAGGCCTTTGCGGGAAGGGAGCAACACAGAGACGTAACTCACCCCCGCTTGCGTGCGAACATCCATTGATCGCGCGTGGCCAGCGTCTGTCGATAGATGGCTGCATCTTCATCGCTGAAACAGCAGAAGGTCACTGCGCGGGGTAAGTCGAACTGGCGCAGGTAACCCAGCACATGGCCGAGCGTGATCTTCGCCGCCCGCTCTTTTGGGAAGCCATACACGCCGGTGCTGATCGCGGGGAAAGCGATGGATTGCAGCATATGCTCGCGCGCGAGTTGCAGACATTGCTGGTAGCACGAAGCCAGCATCACATCCTCGCTGCGATAACCCAGTTTTTCATCCTCGCGCTGACCGATGATTTCTTCATGGGCCTGCCAGACCGGGCCGACAGTATGGATGATGGCTTTGACCCCTTGCAACTCAAGATCGAAGGCCGGTGTGAGCTTTGCCAATCCGGTTGGACAGCCGTCCAAAGTCTTGTTGTGTTCGAGCAGGCGCGGGCCTGCTGCGCGATGAATCGCCCCATCCACGCCGCCCCCTCCCAGTAACGATTCATTGGCTGCGTTGACGATGGCATCGACCTTGAGTTTGGTGATATCTCCGACGACGATTGCAACACGCTCAAGTAACTGCGGGTTGAGTTTGACATCCGCAATACGCGGCTCGTGATCTTGCTGATTCATGACAACCACTCTCCTGATTGATGCTTCATGGCATCATAGGGAAACACCAGTAAACCATCAGCCTGACTTGCCCACCACGACGCTGGCATGGAACTGCGCCAGCCAGGCTGGGGCTGGGGGTGGCGACGCACCGGCGAGTACGGCCTGACGCACGGCCGAGGGAGGTTGGCCATACGTTTCGCTGAAGACGCGACTGTAATGAAACGCACTGGCAAAGCCTGAACCAAAGGCAACTTGCTGGATGGTCTGGTTGGTGCGCACCAGTGCATCGATCGAGGCTTCGAGGCGAATCGCACGTAAGGCATGCATCGGACTGACTTGCAGATTGTCCGTAAATACACGGCATAAATGCTTGGGGGAGACATGCGCTGCCTTGGCCAGGTCATTCAATGTGATTTTGTTTTCCGGATGATCACGCACCTGACGCACTGCAAAGACCAAAGCTCGCTGGACTGCCTGTGGATAAGCTTCATCACCTGGTTGCGCGGCTTGGTCTGGCATCAAAGCCAGAGCAAGAATCGCAGCGGCCACCTGATTGACCGCTGGCGTTGGCGGGCGGTCGCTCAAGGCTCGGGGCCAATGCTGATGAAGCCAACCAAACGCCGCGGCCAGCAAGTTGGTCGCGCGAGCAGTGACTACCGTCGGCCAATCTTCAGGCGAAGGTAATCCCATTGAGATTAAACCAGCGTCAGGCTGGTCATTTTGCCTGGCTCTACGCGATGTGGACTTTTCTCCATGCGCCAGTGAAGCCAGCGTGAAATGAAAGAACTCATGCTCAACGGGTCTTTGCTGGCAGACATACTTTTCGCTGCGTCCCGGTTGGCCGAGGATGATCTGCCCTGCTTCGACGAGGTGTGATCGTCCTTCCACGACATAATCCACCTGGCCGGAGCGAATCCAAACCAGCTCATAGTCCGGCAGGACGCGAGGCCCGAGCCAACTGCCAGGCTCAAAGACCGCCCTTCCCACCGACAATCGATCAAACATCTGCATGGTCTGCTCCAGATCGCGCGACGCCAAAACCATCGTGGAAATCATACGCCAGTTCATGGCCACGCGCGAAATTCAGACATGATCCAGCGAATCCGCCCTATAGATATCCCTATTTTTCGTGTTAGTATTCATCCATCGACGACGTATCCGAAAATTGAAGATTTCTTTGACCCCCTTTCGCACGGCTGTTTCATTCCAACCAGCCATGCGAGTCAGCAGGAGTTGCCCCATGTCTGATGTCCCCACCATTGACCCGACGATCACCAGCATTCCCAATAGCGATTTCATCGAGGTGCCCAAGCCTTTGTCACAGGCCGAGGTCGATGCATTTCTTGATACTGGCTTCCATGTTGCGGAAAAACTCATCAGTGAGCAGGAGTTGGATGAGTTGAAATCTGACGCTGTGGCTTTGGCGCGAGGCAAGTATCCGAGCAAGACGTTCAAACCTTTGCCTGATGACATTCCTGACAATGAAGCCTTGCAGAACATTCTTTGCATTCATCAACCGCATTACATCAGCCCGGTGATTGAGAAGTATGTGAAGCACCCGCAGATCTGTGGCATCCTCAGCCAGACGACCGGGGCGCATCTGCCCTGGTGGGATGGGTCGGTCAAGTGTATGCAGTCGATGTATTTCGTCAAGCCGCCGACTTTCCCTGGACAGGCCTGGCATCAGGATGAAATCTATATCCCGACGCGCGACCGCAGCCTGATCGGTGCGTGGATTGCCATTGATGATGCAACGGTTGACAACGGCTGCCTGTGGGTTGTGCCCGGCTCACACAAAGCTGGTTATCTCTACCCGCAAAAGCCTCACCAGGAAGAAGGTTGGGACGCCTCCGAAGTAAGTTACGGCTTTGATGATTCAGCCAAGGTGCCTGTCGAAGTGCCTGCCGGCTCGGTGGTATTTTTCAACGGCCATCTGCTGCACTGCTCACATCGCAATGTGAGTGATATTTATCGCCGGGTTCTGGTGAGCCACTACATGAATGCCTATTCGCTGCTGCCTTGGGAGCACATCGGGGATGGCAAGATGACTGGTTCTGTCGCCAAGGCAGATGCCCGGCGTGTGATTCCTGTCGCAGGTTATGACCCTTATGCGTGGAAGGGTTACGAGAAGGACATGAAGGACTGTCACCTCAGGCCTGTGAAGCGGGAAACCGCGAAGGCTTGAATTTGCTGCTTCGCAATCCATAAGCAACCAGTGCAAGTGCTTGACACCTCGGGTCACAGTTAAATCATTCAGGCCCGCTCAGTCACGCGTGGGTTTTCATGGTGTTGATTGTTCGCCATGGAATAATCACTTTCACCTGCAAAACCCCATCCACCAGCCACTAAACACCCTGCCACATTCCTGTTACACTGATCCGTCCAGCCTTGTCTCCGCCGAACGAGGTGGTTCACAGGCAAATTCCCCGATGCAGGCCTAGGATTTGGCAGGTCTGCCGATTCTGCCCGGAGAGGTCAGTATGGCAAGCAACAGGCGCAAGATTGGTGAAATTCTCAGTCGCTGGGGGGTCGTCAACGACCAGCAGGTCGCGGAAGCGGTCAAGTTGGCTGGTGGATCAGACCGGCGAACCGGTGAGATTCTGGTCGAGCTCAACTACTGCCAGGAGACGGA
The DNA here is from genome assembly GCA_964546335.1 of uncultured Phycisphaeraceae bacterium. GTDB lineage: Bacteria > Planctomycetota > Phycisphaerae > Phycisphaerales > Phycisphaeraceae > CAZJJN01. The sequence goes on along the minus strand of CAZJJN010000003.1, from coordinate 55,977 downwards.
CGTCGCCAAGGCCTTGGCCAGCCAGTTCGATATGGAGTTCATCGACCTGACGCAGAAAGGTGTCATCGACAGCAAGGCTCTTGACCTGATCCCCGTGGACATCGTGAAAAAATACCTGGTGCTGCCTCTGCGGAAGGAGAACGGCAAGATCAAGGTGCTGGTCCACGACCCGATGGACCTGGTCATGCTGGACAACCTGCGCTTCCGCCTGAACAGCGACATCGAGACGGCTCTGGGCGCACGGTCGCAGATCAAGGAATACATCGACCGCATGCTGGGCGAGACACGCGACAGCATCGACAAAACCATTGATGAACTGACCTCAATTGATCAGGATCCGGATGAGATCGCGCTCAAAGAGGAAGCAGCGCTGAAGGACTCGGCTGACGATCCCCAAGCTGGGCCGATCATCAAGCTGGTCAATCAGATCATCGTGGAAGCGGTGCGGGGGCGAGCCAGCGACATTCATATTGAACCTTTTGAAACGCGGGTCCAGTTGCGCTATCGCATCGACGGCGTGTGCAAGGTGCTCGACCCGATTCCCAAGGTGACGCAAGGCTCTGTCATCACCCGCTTGAAGATCATGGCTGGTGTGAAGGTGCAGGAAAAACGCGTGCCACAGGACGGACGCATCAAGATGCGCATCGATGGCGAGCAGATCGACTTTCGCGTCAGCTTCTGCCCGGCCTATCACGGTGAAAGCGTGGTGCTGCGTATTCTAAGACCCGAGTCAGCCCGCATCGGTTTGGCTAACCTCGGGATGCGCGCGGACACGCTGGAAACCTTCGACCGCATCATCCGCCGACCCAACGGCATCTTCCTGGTCACCGGCCCGACCGGTTCAGGTAAGACAACCACACTTTACTCAGCGCTTGACGTGCTGAATCGCCCCGACCGCAAGATCATCACCGCAGAAGACCCGGTGGAATACAACTTCAAAGGCATCAACCAATGCCAGGTGAATGAAACCGTGGGCATGACTTTCCAGACGATTTTGAAGTCGATGCTGCGACAGGCACCGAACATTATTCTCGTCGGTGAAATTCGAGACAAGGAAGTGGGCGAAGTGGCGATCCAGGCGGCATTGACCGGCCACCTTGTCTTCAGCACATTGCACACCAACGATGCTCCATCGGCCATCACGCGCCTGGTGGACATGGGCATCAAGCCTTTCCTTGTTGCCAGTTCCATTCAAGCCGTGCTGGCCCAGCGTTTGACCAGAATTCTCTGCGAGAAATGCAAGCAGCCTGAGGAGAAACCCAACCGTCGATTGATGGCGTTGTGCGGCATTACTCCCGACGAACTGGAAGGTAAGACGATTTATCGTGCCGTCGGTTGCCGATCCTGCCAGAACACGGGGTATAAGGGTCGCCGAGGTATTTATGAATTAATGATCATGAATAATGAGATTCGTGAGTTGGCCTTCAAGCGGGCACCACTCTCTCAGATTCGCAAGGCTGCTTTGGCCAGTGGGATGCGGCCTTTGATTGGTGATGGCAAGCTGCGCATCCTGGACGGCATCACGACGCTGGATGAAGTTTCGCGCATCACGCAGGTCGAAGGCATCGTCGATGTGGACGAGGAAGAAGCTGCATAAGATGATTGTGTCAGGTTCAGGATGAGCCTGTGGATGAAGAAGGAAAACGGATCGACTCAGGTTTGGAGCTTTTATGTCCAGTATTCAGATTGACCGCCTTCTCGATACAGTAGTGAAACAGAACGCCAGCGACCTGCACCTGACGGTGGGACGCCCACCGACGGTGCGCATGCGCGGCAGACTGGTCGAACTCAAGACCAAAACGCTTGAGCCTGACGACACCATGGCGTTGATGAAATCGATCACGCCGGAGCGTGCCCAGAACGAACTGCAGGAAGAAGGTGGCGCGGACTTTGGTTTTGCCTATGGCGATGACGCACGCTTTCGTGTGTCCATCTTCATGGTTAAGGGCAGTGTGGCATTGGTGCTTCGCCAGATTCCCAACAAGCTGCTGGCGATTGAAGACATCGGCCTGCCCAAGATTGTGAAGGACCTGCTGGTCAGGCCTCGCGGTTTGTTCCTCGTGACCGGGCCGACCGGTTCAGGTAAGACGACTTCGCTGGCGTCGATGGTGAACTGGTTGAACATGAACCACGACCGCCACATCATCACCGTCGAAGACCCGATCGAATACTACCACCCGCATAAGAAATCCATCGTTAATCAGCGTGAGGTGGGTAACGACGTGCCCAGCTTCTCTGAGGCATTGCGTCGCGCTTTGCGTCAGGACCCGGATGTGATTCTGGTGGGTGAACTTCGCGACCTGGAAACGATTGAAGCCGCGATTCAGGCGGCTGAGACCGGCCACCTTGTGTTCGGCACCTTGCACACCACCGGTGCGGCAGGCACGATCAACCGTATCATTGACGCCTTCCCGTTCAATCAGCAGGAGCAGATTCGTGCTCAGCTTTCCACATCGCTGATGGCGGTGCTCAGCCAGGCCTTGATGCCTCGCATCGATGTCAAGGGGATGGTCGCGGCCTATGAGTTTCTGGTGATCACGCCTGCGGTGGCGCACATGATTCGCGAGAACACAACCCACCGAATCGACTCGGCCATCCAGACCGGTCGGAAGTATGGCATGCAGTTGCTCGATGACCACCTCTGGTCGCTCTACAGCGAAGGCAAAGTCTCGGCTGAGGCAGCGGTCGAACGGGCACGCCGGCCGGGCGAGTTGCGAGAAAAGATCAAAAGGTCAGGTGGCCAAATCATCGGCCACGACGAACTGGAGCAAGGCGTCACCGAGGAATCGGGCGATGGCAAAGACTCCAAGGGCCCATCCAGCCTGCAGGATAAAATCAGCGCCAGGATGGCAGCCCGTCAAGGGTGAAGGTAACCCACAACCACATTTGAATATCAAAGCCTATGTCCAGTGCGCATAGGCTTTTTTCATGGATACGTGGCATGAACAGACCGCCCGAAGAGAAGAAAATTAGTAATATATTCCCGGTGTCTATAAATCTACACGATCATATTCGCGGTTGATTCTGGATATAAGGTTGCTACTCTTAATAAAGAAGTCCTGCTAAATCTCTGTTTGAGCTGCTGAATTCTCGCCTCGACAGAGTTAATAAATAGACATCCGGATTGAGTTACATTCAGTCGTACGATCAACATTCGGCGTCAGATCAGCAGAGGATTCCCATGGCCGAGAAAACACCACAAGATGACCTTAAGGGGCGTAAATTGGGGCGTGTCTTGACCCGATTAGGCCATGTGACGCGCGAACAGGTTCATGAGGCTTTGCAGTTGCAGAGCCAGCGCCGAGCCCCGATTGGCCAGATTCTCAAGGAACTGGGACATATCAATGATGCCCAGATCAATGAAGCCCTGGCTGCTCAGGCAGGCATGGAATCGCTTGATCTGGAAGAGGTTGAGATCAGCAAGTCAGTGATCAAACTGCTCCCTGCAGAAACAGCCGAAGCCTACAAAGTGCTCCCCCTTCAATATGACGCTGCCAGCAACACGCTGACCATTGCCATGAAGGACGCAGCCAACTTCCGGGCCATTGACGATTTGCAGTTGCTCATGGGTTATTCGGTCAAGCCGGTCGTTGCCGACCCCGAGCAGATCGAGCGGATGATTGACAAATATTACAGCGAGGAAGACACCTCCCTTTCCGGCCTGATCGGCGAACTATCCGAAGATGAAGAATTGTCTGAATTGGCTGACCGCGAGGGATCAATCGACCTGGAAGAGCAGATTCAGATGGCCAATGACAACCGCGTCATTCGCCTGCTGAACCTGGTGCTTCTCCAAGCCATCAAAGACCACGCTTCAGACGTTCACTTTGAGCCTTTTGAAGATGAGTTCAAGATGCGTTACCGCATCGATGGCGTTCTCTACGAGATGATTCCCCCACCGAAGCAACTGGCATTGCCCATTGTGTCGCGCGTGAAGGTCATGTCGAACCTGGACATCGCCGAACGCCGCGTGCCTCAAGACGGGCGCATCGAACTGGTCGTCGGAGGCAACCCGGTGGACTTGCGCGTTTCTGTGCTACCCACCATGAATGGCGAGTCGGTCGTGATGCGTATTCTCGATCGCTCCAATGTCTCACTCGACCTTGACCGCATCGGCCTGCGCGAAGACGACATGGATGTCTTCGACCAACTGATCCGCAAGCCCAACGGCATCGTCATCGTCACTGGCCCGACCGGCTCAGGCAAAACGACCACGCTTTATGCGGCGTTGAATACCCTTAACCAACCAGAAACCAAAATCCTTACTTCTGAAGACCCGGTTGAGTATGACATCGACGGTCTGGTGCAGGTTCAGATGAATCCGGACATCGGTCTGACTTTTGCCAAAGCACTGCGCAGCTTTCTGCGTCAGGACCCGGACATCATTCTGGTCGGCGAGACGCGCGACCTTGAAACAGCCGAGATTGCCGTACAGGCTTCTTTGACCGGCCACCTCGTGTTTACCACGCTTCACACCAATGACGCCCCGTCTTCGATCGCGCGTCTACTCGACCTTGGTCTTGAGCCGTTCCTCGTGACGGCCACGATTGAAGGCATCGTGGCTCAGCGTCTGGTTCGTCGCATCTGCCCAAGGTGTAAAGAGGAATACACGCCCACCGAAGAGCAACTGATGGAACTGGCACTCACACCTGAAGATGTCTCAGGGCGCGTCTTTTACCGCGGGGCCGGCTGCGATTACTGCAACGGCTCGGGTTATCGCGGACGGTTGGCTCTGTTTGAACTCATGATGCTCGACGATGAGATTCGCGAGTTGATCATGCACAACGCCTCGACTCAGGTGCTGCGTAATGAAGCGCTTAAGCGTGGCATGCGCACGCTGCGACAGAGCGGCCTGCTCGCGATTTACGATGGTGTGACCACGATTGACGAGGTTGTCCGCGAAACACTCAGTGAAGATTAATCTTGCTTCGCGTGCAAGGGCACGCATGGAGAATCTGTTATGCCGACTTACGTTTTTGAAGCTATGAATGAGGCTGGCAAGCCGAAGAAAGGGACGATCAATGCATCCAGCAGTGATGATGCGATCGCTCGCATTCGCAGCCAGGGTCTGTTCCCCACTTCCGTGCGGGAGCAGAAAACCAAAGCCAAGACATCCACTGGCAGCTCCGGTGCAGCGGCTGCAGGCACTGTGAAGAAGAAGTCCAGTGGCGGCAGCATGCAGATCAACATCGGCGGCGTCAGCACCAAGGATCTGACAACCTTTACCCGTCAGTTCTCCACGCTTCAGGACGCAGGCCTGCCGATTCTGCGCAGCCTGGCCATCCTTGAGCAGCAGCAGAAGCCCGGCCTGCTCAAAGATATCCTCATCGAAGTTCAGGAGGATGTGGCTGCGGGTTCTACCCTTTCCGATGCCATGGCTCGACATCCCAAAGCGTTCGACAAGCTTTACTGCAAGATGATCGCTGCCGGCGAGGTGGCTGGCGTGCTTGACCTGATTCTCCAGCGTCTGGCTGAATTCCTCGAAAAAGCCGCACGACTGAAGCGCAAGATCATCGGTGCGATGATCTACCCGGCGGTGGTTGTTTCCGTGGCGACAATCATCGTCTTTGGCATCATGATTCTGATCATTCCCAAGTTCAGTGAAATCTTTGATGACTTCGACACGGAACTCCCTGCCCTGACGCAGTTCCTCATGTGGTTCAGCCGAAAGCTGGGTGGGCCGATCCTCTACTGGCTTGGCGCGGAGTATGACGAGTCCGTCATGATTCCCTGGCTGTTTTACTTCCTGGCCGCCCCGTTCCTGATCTACTTCCTGCTCAAACTGATCCGTAAAAGCGAAGGCGGGAAGATGGCAGTCGATACCATTTCGCTGGGCATTCCATTGTTCGGCCAACTGGTGCGCAAGACCACCATCGCCCGTTTCACCCGAACCCTGGGAACACTCATTCAAGCCGGCGTGCCGATTCTCGACGCCATCACCATTACGCGCGACACCACAGGCAACGGCATCTACCAGCAGGCACTTAACAAGGTGCATGACTCAGTCCGTCAGGGTGAAGGCTTTGCTGATCCTTTACGAGAAACCAAAACCTGTGACGCCATCGTCACCAACATGATCGACGTGGGTGAGGAGACCGGCGACCTGGACAAGATGCTTGAAAAGATCGCGGATAACTATGACGACGAAGTGGACACCATGGTGGCCAGTCTCGTGTCATTGCTTGAGCCGATCATGGTCGTGATCCTCGGCGGCATCGTCGGTGGCATCGTCGTGGCTTTGTTCCTCCCCATGGTTGCGCTGCTGCAGGCGGCAAACTGATCCTGGCAGATGACCACCACACAGGAGGTGTCCGATGATTCATGACTTAACCAAAAAACGCGGCCAAAAAGCAGACCACTCGCGCGGCTTTACGTTAGTCGAACTGCTGATCGTGCTGCTCATTCTCGCTTTGCTCATCGGTCTGGGGATCACAATCATTGCACTTGCGTATGGCGAATCCGACGATGCTGCAACCGAAAGTTTGCTGCAACGCGTGTTGAGTGCAGAAACAGCCTGGCGGGCGCAGGTTGATTCGAACGCGCCGCACCCAGGCCAAATGAAGGACCTGGTGAATTCCTGTCGCGATATCCCTGAAGCTATGAGCTGGCTCGAAGGTGCCCCCACCACTTTCAAGCGCACCAATGCCAATGGCGAGTTGATCACTTTACAGGATCCATGGGGTAATGAATTGAATTACGCCAACGGCGTGGCGTGGTCGATCGGGCCTGATCGTACCGGAGACACGGACGATGACATCAGCACGGATGGCAAATGACTTCAGCGCAGAGGAACGTGAAACATGCTGAAAATCAAGCATCAAAAATCCGGCTTCTCGCTCGTTGAACTGTTGGTGGTCATCAGTGTCCTCGTGCTGTTGATGGGACTGGTCTTCCCTCTGCTTGGTGCTTTGCGCAGCAGCAACATCCTCGGTTCGGGCGTCACTATCGTTTCCTCGGCTGTGGCCAGTGCGCGAAGCTATATCTATCGAGGCAATACCAAGGTTCTGCCTGATGTGCGCGATGGTTCTTCCAAAGGGGCCGCGGCTGTGATCACCGCCAATGATATTTTCTTTGTCGTACAGGACCCGACTGTTCGACTCGGCTCGAACACCTCAGGCCCGTTCGCCATCCTCACGGATTACCTGGGCTACACCACACCAGCCGAAGCCAACGCACCTTTGAAACTTCCCTCTGGGGTCGGCGTGGCTGGGCTTGTTCGTGTGGGTGGGACAAATCGCTTGTTGGCGCCCCCCTTTGCAGTGCGTTTCGATGAGCATGGCAACCTGATCGTCAGCGACCTTGCAGGCACTTCACAAACTGAACGCCCAAGCTACGTGCTGGTTGACCGCGATGGCGACGGCTCTTTCCCGGCATCCCCTGCTTATCGCAACAGCTATGACCCCGAAGAGTGGGATGAGGATAGTGACAGCTTTGTCTCAGCCAATGAAAACAAGCTGCCTTTCGACATGATCGAATCTGTCCCAGCCGTGATTGTCTTCAACAAGATTGACTTTCTGGAGCAGTTCCCCAACGGTTGGGAAACAGGCGGAGAATTTACTTCAAGCTCCCCCGAATACACGTGGATTACCCAGAACGGCCGGGTGCTCTGGTTCAGCCGACACTCCGGCGTGGTTTCGCGCGAAGGCTCGCAGAATAACTAACCAAGGACACAGGCCATGATGCGCTACATCAATAACAGACAAGCTGCCGGCCTTGAGTCAGTCATGCCAACTCCCCCCCGGCACGCCGGCTTCACGCTAGCGGAAGTGATGGTCGCGATGGGCGTTTTTGCCTTGGGCTTTGTTGCAGTCGCTTCACTGCTGCCTTCCGCTGCGTACATGCAACTGCGTACCATTGAAGCGGTGCAAGGCAAGAACGTCGGTGAGAACGCAGAGCAATACCTGATGGGCATGAACTACAGCGTGTCCGACCTTCAAGCCATCGCCAGTACCAACAACCAACGCGTGCAGGAATGGCCAACCACAGGCAACAACGCGATCTCATTGAATGACAGAACCTACCCAAGCCACCTCAGTACAGTCGCCAATCGCCCATACCGTTGGGTTCCGTTGATCAAACGCGAGTCGAATTCACCAGAAACCAAAGCCGACTTCACCATCTACGTCTTTGTACTCAAGGATGACAATCCTGATGATGGCTCAACCCCGAGTATCGTTTCGGGAACCATCAATAGCGTTGATATCGAAGATGGCAAGAGAAAAGTGCTGAGTCTGAATGGCACTTTATTGAACGACCTTTGGCCAGGCGACCGCATCCTCACAGCCAACGGCAACATCTATTCCATCGAATCCATCGACCGAACCAACAACAAGGCCAGAACGCTGAACGAAGTACTGGCCGAAGACGTTGCCGGCGTGAACTTCTGGTACGGCAAGGGAGGCGTCACTGGCCGCCCCACCACCATGAATATCACCGTGATGGACCGTGTCTCTCCATAACAAAGGCAGACTGACATGAAACCCACCCCTAACCCAACATTCAGTCGCCGCCACGCAGGCTATACGATCATCGAACTGATCGTGGCCATCGCCATCACCATGCTGCTGCTGTCGATGGTGGGTGTCATCATGACCACCACCTCTGAAGCCGTCCAGACCGGGGCTGCGACCAGCGATGTGATTAACAACGCCCGCAGCATCGGCGAACAGATCGCTGAAGATGCCCGGCACATGATCGGCCCGGGAGGCCTGACTGCTGAGTCCGATCCGGACACTTTCGATTACAATCCAGGCAAAGGTGGCTTCCTGATTATCACCCGCAACGATCAGACAGCCACGATCCTCGACCCCGACCTTGGTGAAGTTTCGCGCAGTGTCCGTCGCGATGGACTTTACTTCGTCAGAGCAGGCAAAGGGATCAAGCCTTTGACGCCTCGCGATGCCAACACGTTCGCATCGATCAATGCAAAGCCGCCTTACGCGCTGGTCAGTTACGCTCATGCGCAACGCGACCCCGATCCGGACAATCTTGATAACTTTGCCGACCAGTGGATACTCGCTCGGCATGTGCTCTGTCTCTATGACAACAATGCTGCCAATGTGACGAACGCTGTAACCAATCCTGCGGCATCTCAGCGCGTAGCAGGCACCAAAGATATTGCTTACATCTCTCTGGACGATCCTGAAAGTGATGCTGGTCAGGCTGAAAATCTACTGGTTGGCAAGAACACGACTGGGCAAGGCAAACCGCTACTAGGAAACAATTTGAGTGATGGTGCTTACGACACTGCCGCTTTGACGTTGACCTTTGACAGCAACCGCATTCAAGTCAATCCCAACCCTGATCATGCTGCGATCACATCAGATTCATTTGCACAAATGCACGCGGTATTCGCCATCCACGTGTCGGATTTTGAAGTGGCTTATTCAGTTGACAATAACAATGATGGCAAACTGGATCGAACAGGGAACAGCATCGACTGGCAGCAGTTGTCAAATAACGGCTCGATTGTCTTCCGCCACGATGATTTTGATGGCAGCACCAGTACCTGGCCACACCTGATCCGCATCCGCTACCGCGTGCATGATGGCACGGGACAGATTGCCGGCCAGGACGGTTCAGGCAACAAAGTCAGTGGCCGGTTGTTCGAAAAGATCATCCGCGTGCCTCGGCCTTAACAGCCTTCATTTGAAGGGAGATTTGCCATGTTGCACTTCAACATTAAAAACACACCTGCGTCAGCGCATGACTCCATTTCGCCGCAGCTTTCACCCGTGCTCGCGCGCTCGCAAGGCAGTGTCATTTTGCTCGTGCTGGTCGTCCTGCTGCTGGTGGTGATCTCAGGCACTGCCTACCTGCAGATCGCCCGACTGGATCGTCAGGCCACCCGCCAGACCACCACGGACAACATCGACCAGGCAGTGACTTCCGTCGTCTCCAGAATTAAAACGGAACTAAAGAATGATCTTGTCAATTCCAGTGGTGATTTTCTAAGGCCAACCGATGGCATTGAAAGTTATGATTACCCATGGACGAACAATGGGAGTAGTCGCAATGTAACGGGCAGGTACGGCGGGAACGCCGGAAGTGCAGCAGGTGGCCAGTTTGATGACCCCTGGCTGGCCAGCACATTCCCGACCAATAACGGCTCGCCGGCCTGGCCTCACATCACCAACCTGACGGGCACTTACGTTGAAATAGCACGCAACTCTGATGGGACATATCAGGACCCCGTCACGCAGGTCGTCAGTATGCCTGGCAGTGATCCTGATCAGGAATTCACTTCCACCAATCTCTCTCTTGGCAATTTGAATGCCAACGTCGGAGGCGGTGTCACGCGTGGCGTCGATGCGGATGGTGACGGCATCCTCGACAGTCGCTGGACTTGGGCGCCCCTGGCCAAGAGTGGCAAGTATGAATACGTCGCGGCGATCCGCATCATCGACCTGAGTTCGCTGATCAATGTCAACACCGCCACCGCCACGTTCAGTGATGGCGACAACACGCCCCTGGGCACGATCACCGGCTATTTCCCCACCGATGTTGACCTGAGCAGACTGGCCAACAGTTCGGGGCTGGCTGACAACATCTGGCAGGGAGAAATTACGGATCTCATCGCAAAGCGTTCGTCATTTGGCTTTGGGTCAGCGGATGGTCGCTACGACATCTGGACTGGAGCTTCTCTCTACGGCAACCCCGACTACCGCTTCTCCCTCGACAATGAGGTCGAACTGCGCTATGGCAACGGCTTGAACCGGCTCGACCATCAATCCACCGTCGAAGGCTTGATGAATGATCTGCTCCGACGTGATGCTGATGAAAGCGATTACAACGATGTGTCTGGCGTCGGCAGCACCCAGCAGTTTTTCTTCGGCAACAATCCCGGCGCAGGACTCGACTCCCGCAACCTGACTGAACTGCGCAAGTACCTGACGACCCGCAGCGGTCACGCGCCGTTGCTGCCGGACTGGAACGGCTTCGATGCTTCGCTCCCCTTCTCGCGCGACTTGAAACTGGACTTGAATCACTACCAGAGCAGCAATGTCGCCACCCGCGTCGATCACTTCGCCCAGTTGATCGCGCAGATCATGTGGATGAATGATAATGACGGCAACAATTATCTGGATCTCTCTGATACAGCAGCAGGTGAACTGGCTTCTCAATTTGCCGTGGCAATTCAGGACTACGGTGACGTGGATTCCAATCCATCGGAATATCAATTCAGCTCTGGCGGCACCAAATTCTTCGGCCTGGAAACCTTGCCTTTCATCCGCGAAGTCTATGTGCAGATGGCTTACATCGACACCGCCGATGGCAACGGCGACTATCTGGAATGGCAGCGAAACAACGATAGCTTCACCATGGCGATTGAGATCGGCAACCCGTTTGATCGGTCGATCAATGTCGGTGGCACGAATGCCAACAATCCCAAGCTGCGTCTGCATATCCCGGCGACAGGCAATGGCGACGCGGTCAGCATCGAGTTCGGTCGCGACCCGCAGTCCGGCCTGACCTATCGCAACGGCGGCAGCGTCGTGGCTGGCAGAGAACTTGAATTGGAATCACGCAGCAGCGCTAACACCAATCGCAGCCTGGTGATCTTTGCCAACCCGTCCACTGCAGGCGATCAGGGAGGCAAGGGTGGCGACCTTCGCGCTGACCTGGCCTTCACAGGCATGAAAACCATCCAAACAGCCGATGGCGCATTCAAAGATGTCGTCGTCAGTGCGGGCAACGGGAATATTGATCTTTCCGATGTCGTCGTCGAGTTACAGGTGTATTGGGATGATCCAGAGAAAGTGCCAAATGATGATTCAGATTGGTATACCTACGACCGTTTCCGTTTGCCCACTGGCATGGAAGTGCCTGGCCCGGAGACGATTACTCACACTCCAGCCACTGACCCGAAAACACCCAACGATAAGCATTATCAGAACAGTGCTTCGCGCGATGGCAGCGAAAATTACTTCCTGCTCAATGTGATCGAACTGGAAGCTGATCCGGTTGGCGTGGCTGAAACTTATGATACCACCAATCCTGAGAACCTGACCACATTTCATGGCGACCGAGAACGGTTCGGCATGGATAAACAAACACAAATTGAAAACAACGAGAAAGACAAGATGGATCAACTCCAGATCGCCATCGCCAATCGGCGGTTCTGGACGCCTGCTGAGCTCGGTTGGATCATGATGCTGGGCTTTACGGATGAGACTGATGGCGATTTCCCCACTCAACTCAGCGGAACCGATGGCACATCCGGCGTGCTTGGCGGAGGTGACTGGAAAGAGAAGCTCTACCTTGATTTGCTCCCAGATGAAGCGATCCAGGCTTCGGGAAATGTCAACGTGCCTCATGCGGCTCTCATTCTCGACAGTTTCACCGTGCTGGATCCGACCAGTGATGGCCTGGACAATGATGATGATGGCGCAACCGATGAAGCAGGCACGGGCGCGGAACGTCTGATCGCTGGCACGATCAACATCAACACCGCCAGCCGGGAAGTGTTGACTTATGCCAACCCGATGCCAGAGACGATCAGCGATATCGACACCTTCATGCAGGAAGTGATTCGCTACCGCGATGATCCATCGCATCGCGATCCTTCGAACGGCTACAACATCGACGGCATCGCCTCGACTCGGCCCGGCATCGCCACGTTGGGCGAATTGCTGTTCATTAACCCAAGTGGCACAAGCACTGATCCCATCAACGCCCAGCGGTATCGCTTTGCTGATCCGTCGGACAGCGAGCGCACCGTCGGTGGCCAAATGGACTTGTATCCTTCGCCTTTCTCCATTGCGACTGATTCAAACACGGACGACGCAGGCCTGCCCGAGCGTGCCAACGAAAAGTCAGGCTTCTTCGCCGAGCGAGCCATGGCCCGGTACCAGATGCTGGCCAACAACTTCACCGTGCGCAGCGATGTGTATGCGGCTTACATTCTGGTCAACAGCTATGCCTCCGAGAACTGGGAAGCTGGCCCTCACGAATCCCGCTGGGTGCTGGCGATCTTTGACCGCAGCGGCGTAACCGGCGGCGGAGGCGATGATGAAGTGCGTGTCCTCGGCGTATTCCCATTGGATTAACAGGTAGTCATCTGCGATGCAGCCACTCGTAATTCAGTGCATCCGCATTAACCATGCCCCAACTCACCAAGCCGAGCGCGGATTTGCCCGACCGCTTCCGCATAGTTCGCATCATCGATCACATTGGCCGTCTCGCCCGGGTCGGCTGCAAGATCAAACAATACCTCAGGCCCATCGCTGCCATAGTATTGATACTTTAGCGCATCCTGCTTGATCATGACATGGTGTTGGTTGTACTGACTGACCGTTTCGTTCTGCCAATTTGAAGCATCCCCTCGCATCAAAGGCACCAGGCTTCGGCTGTCCAACCCCTCAGGAATCTCCAACCCCGCCAGGTCACACAACGTCGCGAACAGATCGCAGAGATTCACGTTCTCATGGACCACGCGGTGCTCAAACTGCTTAGGCCAACGAATCATCAAAGGCACGCGCACGCTGCCCTCATAGAAACGCGTCTTCTCCCAGATGCCGTGCTGCCCGAGCATCTCGCCATGGTCTGAGCAGTAGACAATGATCCAGTCGTCGAGATTTTCTCCGACATGTTCCAGCCGATCCAGAACGCTGCCGTAGTGGCTGTCGATACTCTCGATCATGCCGTAGTACGCAGCCGTGGCCCGGCGGATATCGCGCTGCGACAGTAGCACCGGCTTGTTCTGCTGACTCAGCGACAGCACAGGATGATCGCAAGGCTGCTCTTCATAAATCGGCACGCGATTCATGTAATAGTGCATCTTCTCGCGATCCGTAAAAAACGGGTAGTGAGGTTGAAGCAAGCTCACCTTCAACAGCAACGGGCGATGATGTCCAGGCCTGTCGTAAGCATCCGATACAAAGTAATCGTCGATGTAATCGGTCGCCGCCTGTGTCGTGCGATCGTCAAATCGTTGGTACGGGCCGTACACGGAAGCCGCCCTTTCCACTTCCTTCTGGTTGGACCATTTCCCTTGGCCGGGCGCGGGCTGGTAACGCGCGAACTCCTCAGCCAAGTTGCCTTCAAGCAGGCGGGGGTTGATGCGCATGTCGCCATAAGGCCGAGCCAGCCAACCTTGCATCTGGTCCGGGCCTTCGTGATGCAGCTTGCCGCAGCAGGTGGTTTGATAGGCATAACGAGCGAACTGTCGGGCGAAGGTCATGTGATTGGGGGGCAAGTCAATCCACCCCTCGCAGCCATTGGTCTTGGGAAGCTGGCCTGACATCAGACACTGCCTGCCCGGCACGCAGATGGGAGAGGCGGTGTAGGCATTGCGAAAGACCACAGCATCTTCCGCGAGTCGATCCAGCACAGGTGTGCGGACCACGTCGTTACCCTCGAAGCCTGTCACGTCCGGCCGATGCTGGTCACTCATGAGAAAAAGAATGTTGGGGCGAGGTGAGACGGGTTCTGAATTCATTTCGAAATCTGGCCTATGCATGAAGAATGATGTGAAAGGCACAGAATAGCGAATCAGGATGGTGTATGAGGTATCGCGGGGTAATCCCTGAATGATGCTGGCAATAAAGAGTCTCTCGCCAAGGCGCTAAGGCGCGAAGATCGCTGGGAGTGGATCATGCATTTGACTGCTTGGAGGTGGGTGCCATGCTTACTCGCGATGCGATAACCATGATATTCTGACGGGCTGACATCGTGGTCATGGCTGTGCATATGACCACGGCACCCCGCAAGGTTGATTCTTACCCCTCATGGAAATGCCGATCTGTGCCCTTCGATTCTGATCAGGTTTCAATGGGTATACTTTGTATGAGTTAGCACACTTGACATTGATAACCCACGCAAAGATTGCGTGGGCTTTGCTCGCGACTTTAAGAATATCTGGTAGCACAGAGATTATTCTCTCGCTTCGACATTCGCACGATAACTCTTAGCCCAACACTCCCGCCAGCCGTTCCGCATTGCCTCGCAGCCAAGCGATCTTGCGGCGGATCATCTGCAACATGATCAATCCTTCCATGCGCCCGAACTGCCCGGTCGCTGCGATGGGGATCGCAGCCTCTGCGATCAATGCTTCAATCATCAGCCAGGGGATGACGCGCAGCTCCGCGCGCGACAGCACGCTGTCAGGCACCGCGTCATAAGCTTCAAGGAATCGCTTGAAGCGGGATTCATCCAGATAGTCAGGCCAGGTCCCCGGGTCTTCCCCGCCGCCCAGGATGGAAAACTGCAACGCTCCGTTGGCGATGTCGGTCACGCGCTGGAGAATCCGAGCCGCGTCATAGTCGATCACGGCCACGATGCGTGACCCCCTGAAAAGCATGTTTCCCGGATGCCAATCGGAATGCACGATCTGCATCGGCCAATCGGAAAAGCCGGACTCGTTCACCTTGCGCCCGGCATCGTTGTAACTCTTGTATAGATCGTTCAGCGCTTCCTGCAACTCGCTGCGATGTTCATCGAAGCCTTCCCAAGTCTGACTGAGTGTTTTGGGGATGCTCTGTAAGGAGCTGACGACCGCGCGTGAGGCATGGTAGCTGCCACGGGCTGGTTCGTAGTCCGGCTCATAGTCAGACAGCAATTTATGAAAAAGCGAAAGCACTTTGCCTGAGTCGGCAGTAGCTTCAAGGGAGTTGTCGTAACCGGCGCCCTTGATGTATTCGAAAAGTTCGTAGATTTGGCCGTCCATGCGCAACATGGAATTGTTGCTTTCGCGCGTGCCGATCAGGTGAGGTAACGGAAATTGCTTATCTGCCAGGTGCATTTGCAGGCCATGACAGAAAGCGACTTTGAAGGGATCATCCTTACCCGGTGCCCGGCGTTTGAGCAGGTAGGCCGAGTCAGCCGTCTTGATCAACAGCTTGGGGGCTTTTCGGCTGCCGCGTGGAAACTCGCGGATGGCTTCGATTGCACCAATGTCATAGTGTGACAGCACCCGCGCCAACTCGTATGTATCGAACATGGATCGACCCGCGTGCCCACCACGAGCTGAGGACACGGCCCCGGTTCCGCTGGGGTGATGCACCGCAGGCATCTGGCCGCTGCTGACCGCGCCGGACATGCCCGGGTCTGCTGCTGTTTGTCTTGGTCGCGATTGTGCCATCGTTCCCCTGACAAAAGGGCTTATTGACTTCTACATTATCCGCAGGCTGGCAGCAGATTTCTATTCCACGTTCTGTGCCTGCTCTTTGATACGGTCGATTGCGCTTTTGACTTCCACGATCGCGCGATTGATCGAGCTGTCGTTGGATTTGCTGGCCATGGTGTTGGCCTCGCGCAACATTTCCTGGGCAATGAATTCCAGCGTACGGCCGATCGGTTCTACCTGAGGCTCCGCGATGAGTTTGTCGAACTGATCCAGATGCCCGGTCATGCGCGATACTTCCTCGGCAATGTCCGCGCGGTCGGCAAACACCCCCACCTCTTTGATGATGTCCACATCCTTGAATTCAAGGTCGGCCTTCTTCAAAAGCTCATCAATGCGGTTGCGCAGACGCGTCTGGTATTCCTCAACGACAATCGGTGCTCGCTCACGCACAGCTTCCGTGCGTGTGCGAATGATTTTGCTGTGGGTGATCAGGTCTTCTGCAATGGTCGCGCCTTCCGTTTCCCGCATGGCCAGGACGCGGTCACAGACAGCATTGACCAGCTTCTGCACGACAGGCCTGGCCAGCTCCAGCAAGTCACCTTCGTCGGTTGCCTGCAGAACGCCGGGCAAAGCCATCAGGGCCGTCAGGTCTACATTGATCGCCCGGCCATCGGCCACCGCACGTTCCTGCAAAACCTCAATGTGTTTCATGTATTTGAGTAATGCCTGCTCGTTGACTTCAACCGCAGCACTGTCGCCCATCGCGGTGAGTTTAACGACCAGTGTCAGTGAGCCACGCCAGAGTCGCTTGCGCAGGATACTTTCGAGTTCGGCTTCCAGGCCTGCGATTTCATCAGGCAGGCGGATCGACGCCTTGAAGTAGCGGTTATTCAGACTCCGCAGTTCAACGTAAAAGTGACGGTCACCCTCTTGTGCGGAAGCGTTGCCAAAGCCGGTCATCGATCGCATTCGATTGCTCCACCAATAAAGGTCAACCTTGACCCATGACTATGTTATCGGCTTACCAGCGACGCCAGATCATTCACCCGGGGCCGGGACAGGTTCATCCTGCGGTGCCTCTACCGCTGGCATGTCTGCCCCGCCATCATCGACGGGTAACGCGGTTTCCTCGCCGGGCGCAGGAACCACATCATCAACGGGAGTTTCGTCTTCGGCTTCGTTATCGGGGGCTGCTGGTTGTGAATCATCGCTTGGAGATTCATTCTCTGAGGGGGCAGGTGTCACCGGTGTCACGGGTGATACGGGATTGGGTGTGCTGCTTTGCTGTTGACTCTGTTGCTGGCGAGCCTGTTGCTTTTTCTGGTATTGGTCATACTTGACTTTCCAGGTAATGCCCATCGCCAAGCCGAGGAACAGCACGAACGCCGCCACGGTCACCCAGGTCAGCACGTCACCTGTCTTGGCCCCAAAGGCTGTCTGCCCTCCGCCTCCGCCACCACCGCCACCGCCGAAGGCACCGGACAGACCGCCACCTTTGGGTTTCTGGATGAGGATTACGAGGATGAGAAAGACAGCGCCCACGACGAAGAACAACATCATCGGTGCAAGCAAGCTGCCTGTGATTGCATACAGGCCGCCGAAGATCGCGGCGAGGATAGCCACAATGATTGCGATGCCACCCCAAAAGCCACCAGCCATAATTCAGTCCTTTCCGATTAATCCGCAACAGAGGCTTCGGCCGCCTGCACGATGGCCAGGAAGTCCTCAGCCTTCAAGGAAGCGCCGCCGATAAGCCCGCCATCAATGTCAGGCTGGGCCAGCAGTTCTGCTGCGTTTGCAGGTTTCATCGACCCGCCGTATTGAATTCTCACTTTGTCACCAACACTCGCACCCCAACTGAAGCCATTATTCAGGCAGTCGCGAATGGCTTTGTGTGCATTCTGCGCATCGTCAGGCGTCGCTGTCTTGCCCGTGCCAATCGCCCAGACCGGCTCGTAAGCGATGGTCACGCGAGCCATCTGCTCAGCCGAGACACCAGCCAGGCCAAGTTGCAGCTGGCCCATGTTGATCTGGTCCGTCTTGCCTGCTTCGCGCTGTTCGATCTTCTCGCCGATGCAGAGGATGACTTCCATCTCTGCTTCGAGAGCGGCCAGGACTTTTTCATTAACCAGTGCATCTGACTCACCAAGCACATGACGGCGTTCGCTGTGGCCAACGAGGACAACCTTGACACCCACATCCTGCAACATGGACAGGCTGACTTCACCAGTGAAAGCACCGTTAGGCTCATGATAGAAGTCCTGGGCACCGAGCATGATGCCGGGGGAAGGTTGGCCTTGCAGCACCATGCTGACTTCCGCCAGGTACGGGAAGGCTGGGAACACAGCGACATCCACAGCATGCGTATTGCAAGCCGTGGCCAGAGAACGCGTCAGGGCGTGGGCCTCGGCGGTATGGAGGTTCATCTTCCAGTTGCCGCCCACGAATGGTTTTCGGTCTGCCACCACAAATCTCCTATTAAACATGGGGCCTTGAACATCGGTGGAGCGAAGCAGTATAACGAAAACGACCGGGCATGCTTTGCCCGGCCGTTGTTGGCTTCATGAATTTCAGGTTCAGGCACTTTTGCGTTGCGGGGCCTGGTACTTGTAGAAGCGCCGGTAGTTCTCGCGGAAGTAACCGCCTCGATCTGAGCGGACGCCGTTAAGCAGCACACCCAAAATGGCAGCCCGGTCGGCTTCCAGTTGCCGCATCAGCCGGCCAACCATGCCACGCTTGTCGGTCGGGGCTCGCACCACAACCAATGCTGCATCGACCACACTGGCCACCGCATGAGCATCGGAAGCGATCAAGGCCGGTGGCGTATCGATCAGCACGATGTCGTAATTCTGATAGGCCTGATCGAGCATGGCTTTGAAGCCTGAGGATTCGAGCAGTTCAGGCGGTGCTGTGCCAGCTGCCCCGGCGGTGACGACGTCATAACCACCTTCTTCGAAGTGTTGAATCACCGAGGCCAGATCGTTCTCGCCACGGACAACTTCGACCAGACCTGGCACGGGCTGCATGCCATGCAATGCATGTTGCTTGGATCGCCGCAGATTGGCATCAACCACCAGAACGCGTTTTTCCTGCAGAGACAGGGAGGCCGCGAGGTTGCCGATCAGTGCGGACGTGCCCGTACCTTCCTGGGCACAGGTCAACATGATGCTGCGATGCCCATCACGATGAATCTGTCGGCAAAGTGAGGTTCGTGTCTGGCGGAAGGCTTCTGCCATCAGGCCGTTGGGGTCGCGAATGACTGCATTTTCAATCTTGCCGTTGCTGCTGGGGTCTTCACTGACATCGGGGATGACCCCCACGATGCTGGCGCTGCCAAGTGAGCCAAGGTCAGTCGGAGCCTTGATTCGCTGATCCAGCAGTTCGCGGACAAACAGCAACCCAAAGGTCAAGCCAAGTACAGCCAAGGTCACGCCGGGAATCACGATCAAAGGTTGTGGAAAGACCTGTTCTGCATCCGAGGCTTCAAAAGGTGTTTGTATTCGAGTGCTGTCAGGCCTGGAAATCTGCAATTGAATTTTCTCAAGCAGTTCCTGTAAACGGTCCAGTGCATCTTTGGCATCAAGTTCAATGGTGACCAGACGCACCAACTGGTCGCGGTGCAAGCGTAGTTGCTCGACTGCAGATCGTGCGTTCTCAAGCTCACGCTGCCGTTCTTTAAGCTGAGATGCCAGTGACTGAACCTGCTGAGTCGCCTGCTCAATTTGTCCATTGCGGAACTTGAGCACTTCCTCAGAAATCACGG
This sequence comes from uncultured Phycisphaeraceae bacterium, assembly GCA_964546335.1. GTDB lineage: Bacteria > Planctomycetota > Phycisphaerae > Phycisphaerales > Phycisphaeraceae > CAZJJN01. Next base: position 36,148 of record CAZJJN010000003.1, on the reverse strand, counting down.
CTTCCTTCTCATCCTGAAGGTTGGCCACACGCACGCGCAAATCCTTCACCACATCATGACGCGGGCCAAGTTCTTCAACGTACAGCATCAACTGCTGTTCCAGTTCACGCACCTGACGATTGATTTCAATGACAGAAGGTGAACTCAGCGCCACCTGCAAAGCAATCCCACTGGCAATATCCTCCCCTGCGGGTTGCCGCAAGGATTGCAGATTAGCCAGTGCTGCCTGGTACTCACCTTCAAGTGTTGACACGTCATCAGAGAGTCGAAGGTAACTTTGTTCTCGCTGGTCCAATCGAGCATTGGTCTGTTGTGAGATGCCATGCATGCGTGCATAAGAGTCGCGTGCATCCCTGGCCTGTTCATACGCCAATTGTGCACGAGCCTGCTCTTCCCCCAAGGCTCGTCTCAACAAATCATTCTGCGCAACGCCCTGTGAATCAACGAACCGTTCGTGGGCTCGCATCAAAGCATCAAGAATCACTTTTGCGTCGGTCTCAACTCGCGTACGCACTGAAACATTAATGAAGGTAGAACCCTCTTCCAGTCCGGCATGCAGCATTTTCTCTCGCAGTTGATCTCGACGTTCAGTGTTGGACTCAAGCGTCCCATACCAAACCGTACTTTGAATCTCACTCGAATCCAATGCTCTCGAAATCACTTCGTTACTTTTAAAGATACTGATCTGGTTGCGCATGGACGCTTCCATCAGGCGGTAATCGATCGTGGCACTCATAGGGTCATCCGGATTGGCGTAGGCATCAGATAAACCACCAGTCACCAGAATCTTGGATTGAGATTGATACGATGGTATCGTGCGATTAAGCACAATCCAGGTACCGACACCCAACCCGCCACCAACAAATATGGCAACCAATAAAACCCAGATATTGCGTCGCAACAGCTTGACCGGATCGACAGGTTTGAGTGAACTGACCTGCGGCCGGGATGCTGGTGTGGATGACGATGGTGCACTTGCGTCACCACGCTCTTGAAATGGACTATCTGACATAGCTTTAACCTCTCTAACCTCTCTTCACCTACTCTTATAATCGTTCCAACCTTAACAGGGCCTTGCGAGCCTGCTCCCTAGTCTCAAGATCATTATACTTATCAGACAGGTCCTGAGAACGCTTGAGGTAATTTTCTGCAGCAGTTTTGTTCTTTTGCTCTAACTCTATGATTCCCAAATGGTAACAGTTAGCAGGAAGCGGCATCAGGTTGTAACTGTCTGTTAGAATACTCTTTCCACGCTGTTGCAAGGCCCGATCGTCCGTTTTTTTACCTGCCTGGTAATAAGTCCAGCCCAAGGTATCAAGCACATTCGCATCCTTGGGTTTCAACTGGGCAGCCTGCTCAGCATATTTGATCGCTTGGGTAGGCCTGCCCAGGCCGATCAAACCAAAGGCTAGGTTGTTCAAGACGTCCGGGTCGTCGGGATTACGTTCATGAAAAGCCACATACAAAGCAATCGCTTTTTCATCCTGACCATCTTTCAACAGAAGACTGGCTTTGCGACGCAGAACCCAATCATACTCCAAAGATAACTCAGACAATCTCTGCTGCAATGCATCGAGAAGAGCGATGGAATCTTTCGTCTTTCCCTCATTTTGAATAACTACCACACGACACATGTCAATCCAATTCTTCATGTCCTGGTCATTGGTCTCGATACTGTCAAGAATTGACAACAGTTCGTCGCTCTGGCCCTCCCAGGCAATCAGCAACTGGGTCGTCGATGCCCATGCCTGGGGGAAATTCTTGCATTGTTCAATGCTCAATCGACTGGCATTGGCTGCCTCCGCTTTCTTGTCCTGCTTCATGAGCGCCGTGGCACGAATCGCCCACAGCGGTGGATATTCGCGCGTCAATGAAGCTTGATCGCGAATCAGTCTTTCTGCTTCACGATAACGTTCAGCCTCAACCAGAGCACGAGAGTAAGATGTCAATGTCTGAGGATTCTGTTCAATCTCCCATGCTGTCTTAAAACTTTCTATCGCAGCGCGAAGATCACCTGCTTTTTCCTGATAGATCGCCAACTCAAGTTGCCAACGCGAATCCTTGGGATACAGCGTGATCGCTTCCTGTAGAATCTGGAGCAATCGTGCATCTCGACCACCTGCTCGTTTGAACAACTCCAGCAACGCAAATCGAGCCGGGAGATAACGTGGATTCTCATCCAGCAGAACCAGCAAGTCATTCAATGAATTGACGATATCTCCTTCACCTGCCTTGATCGCCGCCAATTCCAGTTTTGCCCGGCTGTAACCATCATCCAAAGTGATGGCCTGCTGCAAGTCGTTCTTGGCGTTATCAATGCTGCCGTCAGCCTTGTGAATCGTCGCCCGCAGGAAATAGGCTCGTGACTTGGTCGCTGTGTCCTGACCAAGATTGGAGATGGCACTGTTGAGTCGACTTTTTGCCGTGTTCAACAACTCCTGCATCTGTACGCGATACTGCTCTGCTTGTCCCCCTTGCCCGATCCGCTTGGACTGCAACATCATGCGCCGTTGATCTTGAGCTTTGTTGAGCAATACCTGTGATTCACGCACTTGCCCCCTGGCCTGAAGTGGTTTGTTCTCCCGGACAACAGACATGGCCTGATATTTCTGAATTTCATTTTCTGCTGCAGGGATCTGCCCCTGAGAAACCAGAGTGTCGATCAACATTAATCTGGCGGCAAGATCCTCAGAATCTGCCTGCACAATTCTACGCAAAAGATTAACCAGGTCTTCGCGGGTGTCACTCTCTGACTGCCTGAAAAGAATGTTGGCATAAGCCCGCGAAGCGAGCATGTCTTCCCCTTCCAGTTCGATCGCTTTTTGCCAAGCCTGACCGGCACCATTCTGGTCGCCGATCGCCTGGCGATACTCAGCGAGCATGATCCAGTCACGCTCGACTGCCTGATCCCCTAAACCGTCAACATAGACCTGAAGGTAACGATCCCCGAAGTCCGACCTGCCCTGTTCAGAGTAAACCTGAGCACGTGCCAACCTGGCATCTCTTCGGTCAGGATTGGATTGGATAATCTCCTCAAGGAGCGTGCCCGCCTCATTGTATTTCTTCGCTCGGGCCAGAAGGACGGCATGAGCGACACGAGTGCTGACATTCTCTCCTACAAGATTCATCAAATGCTTGTGTGCCTGCACAGCCAAGGCAGGATCACCAATTGCCTGTTCCATCGCGATGTAAAACCTGAGCAGATCAACCCGATCAGGCAATGTTTTAACGGAACGACGAAGAACACTCAGCGATTCTTCGGTCTTCCGCTGTTCCTGATACAGTCTGGCCAAGGCTATACTGGCACGATAATTCCCAGGCTTAAGCTCAATGGCCCGGTTGTAAGCATCAATCGCACCATCGACATCCCCCTGCTGCTTCAAGGCTTCACCCAGCAGCGCGTAGCCATCGGAATAAAGATTGGTGGCAGTCAATCCCTGGCGTATGCTGCTGACGGCTCGCGTTAAGTATTCACGATCCTGACCTGATCGTGCCAGGTAAAGCCTGCCCATGTAGAAGGCTCCACCTGCTTGATCGAGATCAGCCCGACTTGCAGCCGAGGCCAGATTACTGGCCTTGGAGAAATCACCACTTTCAATGCCTTCACGGATGGCTTCATTGAACAATCGCTCAACAACCACAGGATCTTTCGCCCCACTGGCGCCATCCTCGCCACGGTAATCACGGGCTTTGTAAAGATGCTCAAGCGCCTCATCATTCTTATCGCGTTGCTTCAGGTATTCATACATACTGATGTGATATCGAATCGGATCAGTATCTTTCAGTTCCTCAATTGCCTCCATCTGAACAGACTCAATATCACCCTCAGACCAGGCAACCATCCGCCGTTCCTGTTTCTCACTCAGGCCGGCTTCTCGCGCGGAAGCAAGGTATTTTTCATACAACTCCGGCCGTTCCTCACCGAGCAATTGCTTCAATCTGAGTAAAGATTGATAATCATCAGGATTCTCATCAAGATGACGCGTCAGTATTTCGACAGCCTGATTTTTCCGGCCCGTGTCTACCAGTACTTTAAGGTATAACGGTTGTAGGGATGCATACTGATTCAGATCCAATTTTTCCAGAATTTGCCTGGCTTCTTCAGATTTCCCCTGACGATCATATGCGCTGGCTCGTAGTTGTGGAATGAGCGGATTGTCAGGATCAATCGTTTCCAACCCGTTGACCATATTCAAAACTTTCTCGGGCTGGTTCTGCGACAGATAAAGTCGGCCAAGGGCAGAAATGGTTGGGCCGTGCGTGGGAATAAGTTTTCGAATTTCTTCATATCGATTGACTGCAGCACCGGTCTCTCCCGTGTTGGCGCTGGCTTGTGCGACCAAAGTCAAGGCTTGCACATATCTGTGCATATCATTGGAGGTGCGCCAGTGTTCAACATTCGTCGGATAGAGTTTCTTGACGCCTGTCCAGTTACGGTTGTGGTAATCAATCCAGCCTTGCACAAACACTGCCAAGGGATTAGTCACGCCCCCTTGTTCTTTCTTGATATCCCCCATGACCTGATTGATATTCGATTCTTTCAGTATTGCCTGTCGTTCGTCCAGTGTTTTTCCATCCAGGGAACGCACCGTTGCCTCGGCCCAATACAAGCCAGCCATCGGACGCCGAAACCTTGCAAGATGAGCTTCAAAGGGAGGTAAGGCACGGTCAAAACTATACAATGCCCAGAAGGTGTTGGATGCTGCGGTGGTTTTGGATTGCTCAAGCTGAATCTCACCAAGCAACATCATCAGCCCAAGATTATCCGGATCATTTTCAACAGCTTTCTGCAGAACCCGCTCGACACGGAGATTGCCATGCCGAGTCATACTTCCCCCCGGTGCCTGAGCTGGTGTTGAATCGAGGACAGGGGTGACAATCTCATACCAACGTGCATCAACCACATTCAATGGATTGTCCATCGCCAGTTCTTCCGCACGCTTCACGAACTCAAGAGCATTATCCTTCTGCTGCTGACTCATCCCCTCTTGCGCGAGGATGAATGCAGCCCGTATAAGCAGGGGCAGGTCATCCTTGGTGTATTCGGAAACCTGTCTGTCAGTCAAAGGTTCAATGATCGTCGCCGCTGCGTTTCGTAAATTAATTGCGGCCTCTTTTGGATCACCACCAGGTTGGCTATATCTTTTATATTCTTGAATATGCCATTGCGCCAAAGCGAATCGAGCATCAACATCTGACGGGTCAGCTTCCAGGGTTGCTAGAAGATCGCTTTGTGCGTCTGCCCGTTTCTTCGGAACAACGTTGATTTGACTGACCATGCGCATGACTTGAGCGATACCACGATACTTCTTGGCCACGATCGAATCAGGCCGGTTATTCAGCCATTCCTCTGCCCGGGACAGAATGCCCGACCAGTCCCCTCCCGTGATATATAATTGCCTGGCTCGAGCGGCCAATTCCTGTCTAAACGCTTCTTCCTTGGCCTGACCATCCGATTCGTCGGTAATCTCTCGCAATGTCTGGTTGTACCAACCCAGATTCTTTTTAATGTCCTGAGGCATTTTAACCTTGGTACGTTCCAGCAAATTCAGCAGACTCTGTTTATATTCGAGATTACTCTTATCCTTGCCGATTGCAGCCCCCCATTGGCTGACAGCTTCTCTATAATTCTTGGCCAGCTTCTCTTCTATCTCAGCAATCTCTTCGCTTTGGTTCAATTCGTTAAGGGTTTTCAGCAAATTTTCTCTATGATCAATCAACTGCTGATTCAGCGAAGCCAGCTTTGCGGCACGTTCGCTACTTTCAAGAGATGCATCCTGATTCTGCAGTACCTTGATAATTTCGTTGTCTGTTGCCTGAATCTTCCTGCGCAGTTCGGTAGCTCGTGCCAGAATTGGATCGATCAGTTGCTTACGTTGCTCTTCCTGCTTCTGAGCCGTGGCTTCCAACTCCTGAGCGGCATTGACATTCTGCTCAGGATTACCACGCTGGACATAGAAATACACGCCAATTGCTAATGCGCTCAAAAACACCACCACGCCGACGAGTATCCCGACAAATTTCACATTGACCTTGGTCGCCATGGGTCATATCTCCTGATCATTCTGCGGTTGAACGCAGCTCGATTACATATAAAGACTCTTACTGCTTCGGGGGATAATTCCCCTTCTTGACTTCCTCCCAGTCAGGCAAGGCCCGCATGATCTGAGGCAGCATGTCTGCGAGGAAGAGTTCCGCACGTTCCTTGCCATACCGTTTGGCTAATTCCGCCCGTGCACTGGCGCTGATTTCATCCACATCATCGCCGGGCAATACCCGGCCTGCATGTGGGATTAGAATTTCAATCTTGGCGTAATAAGCATATTCATCCTGAAGGCTGAAGCCGTTCAAACGCACCTGGTCAGGCGTCGCCAGGAACTTGCCATTGGCAGCAAAGAAGTAGATGACCGTGTTTTCAATCGGGTCGCTTCCCTCTGCATCAATACGATAGACAAAGTAAGTCGCTGGAATCTTCAAACTTGGAATTCGAACCTTCTCGCTGACTTTCTCATACTTCGTGATGTCTTTCGGATCGAACTTCTCATATGGCGCATCAGCCCAGTAATACTGCGGCTCCCCTGTTTCCTGATTGATCTCTGGCGTAAAGCGAGAGGGATCGAGTTGTAGTTCGATAACACCGATCTGCTCCTGCTGAGCACCCCCAGCCACGAAGCAACGCTCCGGCACATGAGGTACCGTGTCTGGCGTTCCAGTGTAGTAAGCCACATGCAAACGAATCTGCTGCTTCGGCTTGCCTCTCTCTCCAAAGTCATATGGAAGATAATCACGCATAATGTAATGCGTGGTACCCAGCGTTTTTTCAATATCCGGCTCTAACTTCTCATCCTTGCCAAGTTTCCCCGTTCCATCGTTATTCAGGAAAATCCACTGCTCATGCATGCCCAGTTCATCTTCCTGATAGACCACCTTGGGTAATTCAGTGATCAGTATTTGCAATGGCAGTTCCTTCTTGAAAAGAACGGCCTCAAGCGATTTCTGGGCAACCGCAATCCCTCCCCACGACAAGACAATCATCGCCAGGACCAGGCCGATGGCCTGCGGATTTACTGGCACACGAAAACCACTGAAACGTTTTTGCAACAGGTGCGTGATGACAAAGAGAGCTGCCAGAATCACGCTGCCACCACCCAGAATCAACAAGGCTGCGTAAATTCTTGACATCTGCGCCAAGGCTCCCGCCCCAGTGGTCAGCAACAGGAACACGCCGATGAAGGCCAATACCGCAGGCACCATGATGAACGCACCAATACCCGCCCCCCTGGCGATTGAGCTAGCGTTTAATGTGCCAAAAGACTCGCGCTTAAACGCTTTCTTTTCGGCGATCAGTTGCTTTTCTTTTTTCAGGTTGGCTTCTGGATCTTCAATGATGATTTTGTCCAGCGCCCAGCCGATCAGAAGGTAAAGCCCCAGCGCGGGAATCAGTGTCAGCATGCCCAGGAACAGGTGAAAATCACCTTGTGCATACGCGGGGTCAAACTTCGCCGCCACGACGCCAAGCAGCGTCACACGGATCATGTTGCTGAATAAGGCCACCGGCACCGTCGAGATCACCAGAATCAGACGCTGCCACCATGTTCGAGGCGTAATGAATGCCACCGCCACGCCCAATGCCAAAAACGTCATCAGCATCTTCAAACCGGAGCACGCCTCCGCCACGGTCATGCTGTACATCGTCGAATCCGAGGTCATGACACTGATATGCGCCCCATCCGCTTCGACATAAGAACCAAGCAGAGGGAGGATGGCCTTGAGCATGATCGTCGAGCCAGCGGCCGCAATCTGCTGTAACTCAAAGGCCAGCTTTTCCCAGATGCGGTCAGATATCTTCACCGCGAAGGCCAGGTACAGCACCGGGAACCAGAGAATTTTGAAGCCTCCCCAACCGCCAAGAAAAAGCACCAGCCCCGCCAGCGTCATCACCATGCCGTAGCCTTGCACCATGATGTTCTTGACCGGGTGAATACCCAGCACATAACAGCCAATCCCCGCCAGCATGATGACCAGCCCCGGCCAGTAGAGATAAAAATTGGTCACAGCCAATCTTTCCCGGCGGAGATAGACAAAGTAGATGCACATGATGGGGATCAAAGGGACGTACGACCAATCCCCTTCCTGGCCTAAACTCGCCAGCGAGATATCCTTCATCCGCCAGATGAAAATCCAGAAGAGGCCGATAAAGCTGATCGCCAGCAATCCCAGCACGATCCAACCATCGCGCGAGAGCAGAGGTTTTTCCTCCGGCGAAAGAATCGTCGGTGTCGTTGTGGCACTCATACCAGCCCTGAAACTCCTCTTGTGATGCTGCGATACACAATCGCTGACTCAACCTCTACGAAGCTCAGGCCGTAAAGGTTCTGCTTAATCAAAGACCCCTGGTCCAAAGTTTCGGTCCAAAACAAAGCCGAATCCATAACTGGCGCGGAAACCATTGCGAACAACAGCCAAAGGCGTCGCCCAGAAGTTCGTTCCCACATTGATCGTGTCGTTGGGCTTTAAGAAAATGTCTGGCTGCGTGCCCTCAAAAATCGCTCGGACATTCAAGCGGACAATCGCCTCCTGACTGTCACCTACCCGGCGGATCAAGTCCACGCGCTCAGGCACAGCCGTCGGCGAAAAGCCACCTGCTGAAAAAATAAGCTGCTTCAGCGTCAGGTCACGGTCACCCGGCAGCGAATAAGTCCCGGGCCGGCTTATTTCCCCGCCAACATAAATGTTGCCAATCACGGGAGGTGGCACGCGGATGATGTCGCCAGGGCGAATCACCACGTTGTAACTCATATCCCCATCAAGCAACTTGTCGTAATGGATTTCAATAATCCGCTGCGTCAGCACAGGCCCCTGGTTGCCTTCACCTTGTCGCGACGGCACACGATTGGGCGAGCGCACCCACTTGCCATCAATATTCACCCAAGGCTGGTCACCCGGATCATCCAACGCTCTTTCCAGAGCTTCCGGAGCATCGCCCCCCTGTTCGCCCGTCTCGCGCTTGGGGTCAGTTGAACTTTCATCAAACTGTCTGAGCAGGTCCTCAATCGATTCTGCCGAACCAGCACCACCATCGCCATTTTCTTCCCCGCCTTTCGTCCCGCTTGCTGCAGGCTTGCTCGTTTCCTGTAAAGGCACCTGACGAATCACGTAAATTCGCTTGATGGTGCCAGACACACCACGAGCCAACGCCATTGCTTCCAACAGACGGAAATCGCTGTCCTGGATGATGTAAGTACCGATCGCCGTTCCAGAATTGGCTGGCTCACCAATCACGCTGAACGTATTCTGCCTTTTGTCCTGCACCAGTACGGTGACTGTCGGATCCTTTATCACCCCGCGCCTGCGCAAGACATCAGACACTGCCGTTTCCAACTGTGTCGGCGTCTTGCCTGATGCTTCTACCTTGCCAATCACAGGCAAGCGAACATTACCGAGTTCATCCACCACGCGTGTCTGCACCGAGTCCTGCCCCGGCACAAGCAGTTCGTAAATGGTGATGGTGATCAGGTCACCCGACCCGATCGTGTATTCCTTGGGCTCGGCGATCAAATCTTCAGGCCTGACCTGGGACAATCCCGCCGGGTCTGAGTTCGGCTCATCAATCGCGTCGATCCGATCAAGGATCGGCAGTACCACAGGCGTTCGGTCAAACCGCCCGACTTTCGAGGGATCCATGAAAGAAGCATGCTCGCAACCGACCAACGCCGTGGCCGAGACTGCAACCACCATCAGATTAAACCATGCGATCCATCGCGAAATTCCACCTTGACTTGCTCTCACAATTCGCTCCTTATGAGCTATACGTCGTCCAAGACGCTCCCTGACTTTGTTCCTCGCAGACCCAAACCTGCGAAAGTACCGTTATTGTAAGGATTTCCCACGCGTCCGTATCCAATATATGTGGCCTTACCTGTAACACTATCGCACGATTCCACTGATCCTTGCAACTGGACATCGGCATGAAGCCATCATTAACCCGGCTCAAGCCTTATTCTTCGTCCGATAAGCCGTTTGCCTCCCGCTCCAGTTAGACGCAGAATGACACTTTTCCTCTAATACGTCTTCCACAAAAGGAAAGTTCAACCTTATGCACCGAAGCATCTGCATCATCGGCGACGGCTCCATGGCCACGGTCTGTGCCCTGCTCCTCGAATCCAAAGGGCACCATGTCCGCATCTGGGGCCCCTTCGCCGAACATGTCGATGCCCTGATCCAGACCCGCGAGAACAAAAAGTACCTGCCAGGCTATCGCCTGCCCGAGTCCATCCAACTCACTGCCGACCCAGCCCGCGCCCTGGCTGACGCCCAACTCATCGTCAATGCCATCCCCACCCAATACGTGCGCAACACATGGGAACGCATTGCTGCCCATGTCCCTGTCACCATTCCCGTCGCCTCGGTCGCCAAAGGCATCGAGACGGACACGATGCTTCGCCCGACACAGGTCATCGCCGAGGTGCTCCGCGAGTCAGGCCAGGACGATCCCGACCAACCCGCCCGCCCCCTCGCTGCGATCTCAGGCCCATCGGTCGCCCATGAGTTGGCCAAGTGTCTGCCTGCCACCGTCTGCGCCGCGTCGGATGATGAAGCGCTGGCTGTGGACTTGCAGCAACTGTTCACCACGCATTGGTTCCGTGTTTACACGCATACTGATCTGCTGGGTGTCGAACTGGCCGGGGCATTGAAAAATGTCATCGCCGTGGCAGCCGGAATGCTCGACGGCTTACAGGCAGGCAACAACGCCAAGTCCGCGTTGCTCTCGCGAGGGTTGGCAGAAATCACACGTCTTGGTACAGCCATGGGCGCGTCAGCCGAAACTTTCTTTGGCCTGACCGGCGTGGGCGACCTGGCCACTACTTGCTTTTCTCCCACCGGCCGCAACAGAACCTGTGGCGAAATGCTGGGCAAGGGGCGCAAACTTGAAGAAGTTCTCGAAGCGATCCCCGGCGTCGTCGAAGGTGTCCCCACCACCAAAGCCGTCGTCCGACTCGCCGAGAAATACCGTGTGGAAATGCCCATCACCGAAGCGGTACATGCCATTCTGTTTGAAGGACTCGACCCGATCGAAGCCATCGGCCAGTTGATGACTCGGACGCCTAAAGCAGAACGGGTGAGGTAAGTCTATTTGCCCACAAGTCGCGCTCGCAAGGAAACGGATTCTTTTCCTTGATGGGCAGGCGTCCCAACTGCCATGTTTCCCAAACTGACTTGAAGCAACATCCCACGCAATGTTGCGTGGGCTTTGATAGCTCTTCGTGTGCTTGTCATTTACCCCCTGATGAATCATTCCACATGCAGGCACATCTGATGGATGTAGGATTCGAATCCCATCTTTTTCCAGAAGCTGGTCGATGCTTCGTTGCGCACGGTGACCGTCGCTTCGAGTCGACGGATGCCCATGTTGCGGAAGTGATCGCGTGCAGCATGGAACAGTGATTGGCCGATGCCTTGCCTGCGATAGTCCCGTTGCACATCCAACTCCGCGATGAAGCCGAAGTCCTGCTCCGCGTAGATTGGTGGACGCACCGCGCGCCAACCCAATAAGTATCCCACCACCCTGCCTGACATCTCGGCCACGAGCAGCAGAGCTTTGTCGTCCGCGATTTTCCATTGCAGATAGTCAGCTGCCCTCTCATGAGCATCGCTGGCCCGGCGATAATGGCTGTCATACTCGGCCTGGTGATCCACCATCTCAGTCCATCGCTCAACGATGGCTTCTAGATCCAAACCCGTGGCATGGCGAATGATGACGTCCTGTTCCGGCACGCTTTAGCCTTTCTATTCAGCGGAGCATGCAATGCATGCCTCATGTTTATGCTATCGGCCAATACTTGGGGGTTGGTTCATTGATCGTTATAGTGATGTGAGATTCAGGAGAGACGCCATGACCGCAAAGCTATTCGTACTGACTGCCCTTGTCACATTGACACTCTGGCTTGGGGGCATCCTCGGCTGCTCCAACCAGAAAGTGGCCGACCAGCCTCAATCGAGCAATACTCAGGTCGAAGCTGACATGCCGACACAGGAAGCACCAAGCGTACTCACCGCTTCTGCCCGCATCGGAGCCAAGCTTCCCCCGGCTTTGGATCGGTCAGACTGGCCGCGTCATCAGGCAGGCGGCCAAGTCAGCCCGACAGTGCATTACCCGATCTATTTCATTGATCTGAACCTTGACAAGCACGATGAAGTGGATGTTTTGTTTGAAGGCAGCATGGAGATGCGTCTGGCCAATGCCATGGCAGGGGCTGATGATGGACCTTACCTCCGCAAACTCGGTCACAGCTTCGTACAGTACGGCGGGTTCAGCTACGACTTCGTCCTCCTGCCCGTCCGCAAAATTCAGCAATGGCCTTTCCAGAAAGTCACCACACCCGGCGATGGCGCACACCACCCGCCTTTGTTTGGCATTGAGTGATTAAGAACTTTTTGAGCATACCCAAATCAATCGTAGCGGGGGGCCACAGTTTGACCGAGTCCGCGAGGCAAACTGTGCTCTGGATGGAAAGCCGAAATGCGCTGGGTGGCTGAGTAAACTCTTGACAAATCCTGAGCTTGTCGTCGGGTGGCTGTGTAAACTCTTGACCGCAGGGAAAGAGTTAACACAGATATTCTCTAAGCCTTGCTCATATCAAGGAGCTATCTTACCTGTGAAGGGCAAACGCATGTGGCTTGTAGGATGGGTTAGGCGAGTCTTCGAGCCGTAACCCATCAACTGACGACTCTTGGTCATGGGCTTCATTGATGGGTTACGCTCCGCCAAAAGGCTGCTCTAACCCATCCTACCTCCGATGCTCAGCGCGATCTGCGCTCCTGAATTCCGCACATGCGTTCGCCCTGCTTACCTCTGCGTTCTTCGCGTCTTTGCGCCTTTGCGTGATACTCTTTCTTTTAAACTCACTGAATATCATGGCCATGCTTCGCCCATTCGACTGCGCTCAGGACTACGCGATGGCCACGCCACCCGCCGAAGAGTCCGCTTCCTTACGGAGCGCGGCTCGTGGGGAGAAGAAAGTGGTTACGCTGCGTCGCTTCACTCCTCGCGTATCCGCAGCCACCCCACCTAACTTCATAAACACACCTTGCGCCACTCTCGCGAAGCTCGTGTGTCGTCAAGGTGTGGCACCCAAGACGCGACGATTGAACTCATCCTGCTCTAGCGAGAAATGCTTCGCAACCACTCACCCACTTAACTTGGCTTTGATCATCTCCGTCACCATCTTGGGGTTGGCTTTGCCCTTGGTGAGTTTCATGATCTGTCCCATCAGCGCACCGATGGCTTTGTCTTTGCCACCCCTGATGTCTGTGACGGCCTTCTCATTTTTCGGGTCAGCAATGACTTGATCAACGAATGCTTCAAGCTCGCCCGTATCTGAAACTTGAAGCAGGCCATGCTTCTCCGCCAATGATGCAGCCGACTCATCCTGATCGCAGCAAAGAGTAAAGAGCTGATCGACAGCATTCGACCCGATCTTGTCTGCCGCTGCCAATTCAGCGATCCCAGCGACCTGTTCGGGGGTGATACCGATGTCATGAATCCCAACGCCTCGCTCGTTTGCGATCTTCGCCCCGTAATTGAGCAACAGACTGGCAGCCCGCTTGGGCTGAACACCAGCCTCCAGCACCTTCTCGAATAATCGTGTCGTCAAAGGCTCATCCAGCAAAGCCCGGGTCTGCTTGTTGTCCAATCCATACTCTTCGAGATAGCGATCGCGCTTCACATAAGGCAGCTCCGGCTGCTCATCGGTAATCCGCTGCATCCACGCGTCGCTGACCTCCAGCGGGATCAGGTCCGGGTCAGGGAAATAGCGATACTCATCTTCATCTTCCTTGTGGCGTTGATGCGTAGTGATGCCTTGCCCATCGTCCCAGCCTCGCGTGCTCTTTGATCGCTGCCCCATGACCTGGCCAGTCTTGAGAAACTCCTCGATCTGCCGATGAAACTCGTGAGCGACACTCCCCTGCACCGCTTTGAAAGAGTTGAGATTCTTGATCTCAACAATTGGCGTGCGATACTCCTTGCCTTCCTTGGTGATGATGACGTTGATATTAGGCTCGAAGCGCATGTGGCCGCGCTGCATGATGCCCTGCGTCACCCCCAAGTGCCTGCAGATATCGCGCAGCATCTGGCCGAACATCACGCACTGCTCCGGCGTTTCAAAGTCAGGTTCTGTCACGATCTCCAGCAAAGGTGTCCCCGCGCGATTCAAGTCCACAATGGAAAAATCAATGCGGCCACCACCCGGTGCTTCGTGCTGTAACTTGCCCGCATCTTCTTCGAGATGAGCGCGGGTGATGCGGATGCGTTTCTTCTCCGCGCCAGGCTCATCACTTAAGGGAATGTCCAGGTGACCCTCGCCACAGATCGGCTGATCGTATTGGCTGATCTGATAATTCTTGGGTAGGTCAGGATAGTAATAGCTTTTGCGATCCCACTTGCACCGCCGGGCAATTTCGCAGTTCAAAGCCAGGCCGACACGAATGGAAAGTTCCACCGCATGCTCGTTCATCACGGGCAACGTACCGGGCATCCCCACCACGACAGGCGAGAGCAGAGAGTTCGGCTGCGCATCAAAATAATCCGAATGGGCCACATTCGGGGCGGCTGTCCACATCTTGGATCGCGTCGCCAGTTCAACGTGAATCTCCATGCCGACGCACAGACGGGCATTTTCAATTTCAGGATACTGAGCAGGATTAAACAGACTCATCGCATTCTCCATTTTCGAGCGGTGGATTCTAACGCAACCAGCCGATCATGGAGCGAAAAAGCTGTCGAACATGGGCTTAAGCAGTTCAGAGTCAGCAGGTGGGCCGGGCAGGATGGTCTGTTGCTGGCGAGGCGATCCCCAATCGCGGATCAGGATCAGAGTAGGCACGCCGTTGCCGACGTTATGCCCCTGCTCGCGAACGATCTGTCGGGCTGCGTGGTTCCATGCAATCTGCTGATGGATTTGTTCAGTGATTGCGTCCGTTTGAGTGTCACTCAACTCGATGCCTTGCTGTGTCAGCCAGTCCTGTGCCTCGGCTGGTGTCGGGGCACGACTGTCTTGCTCCAGCCAACGACACCAGTCGACAAAATGGTCCGGGTGCGTTGCCTTGAGCGCGACGGTCATCCGCGCCAGCACACAACTCTCTGCATAGGCGGGGACTGAGCCGCTCGCATCAGGATTGCAGTCACCCCCGAGTGGGGCCGCGATAGGCACCAGGGCAAAGTTGCTCTGCCCATCACTCAGCATCTTGTCCAGCACATCAAAAAGCTCGCGGCAGTAATGGCAGTTGTAATCGTGAAGGAACACAATGCGATGATTCGCGGCTGGATTGCCCAGCACCGGCTGATCTGACAGATCCATCTCCAGACTGCCCAGCGTCAGGGGAAGCACCGGCAATGAGCGCGGCTGCAACCAATGGCCAACCATCCCAACACCAGCCAACAACAAACCCAAGCCAAAAGCCAACCAGATGCGCGACGGGTGATCCTTCTGATCAGGAAGTCCATCGCCGAAGGTAGTTTCCATTTCTTCTCTATCGTCGGCTTGCTCAGTTTCTACCTGCTCTGTTTTCTCTGCTGATCGCAGGCAGAGAGACAACAGCGCCAAACCGGTCGCCACCATGGCAAGTGAATGGCTGGCCATGCATAGACGACAAAACGCATCAATCACATAAAACTGAAGAAAAACAAACCAGCCCACGGAAGCCAATAGCAAGGCCATCGAAGCGGAGACAACCTGCCTGCCAAGTCTGAGTCGATAAGGCGCATCAACATCTTCCGACATGATGCTGCCAACCAAGAGCAAAGCGTAAAGCGCCGCAGCAAAACCTGCCACAGGCAATCCCCACCACTTGGCCCAGGAACTGTTCAAGACATAATCGCAGCCGGTCCCTGCCGTGCAGCCAACCACGGGCACATTGTTCGCTGTCGCCACCGTGAGATAAACAGACATCGCCAACCCCGCCACCACAACAAGTCGCAGGGACAGCAACAGCCACACCGGGGGTTTGGCTAAGTCCATCTTCTCGTGTGCCATCGGCTCATTCATCTATTGCCATCATCCTTTTTCCATCAGCCTGAAACATCCAGAGTCAACCACAGAGGCACCAAGACACAGAGCAAATCATGTTGAGATAAAAGAATTGAATACATGTAGTTCGAGTCGTAGCCAATTCGAGAGATACATCCTGCCATTTGTCACAAGCCATTCATTCGCTTTAAGCCATGATATTCCATGAATTTCTCCGTGCCTCTACGCCTCTGTGGTGAAAATCCCGGGTTAATCAAAAGGGAAACATTTGGGGATTGTCTGATGCGCATCGGCCGTGTCATGATTTGCAGATAGGCGTGAAAATCGCGTTGCCAACTGCCAATGCACGCGATTCGATTGCAGCATCTCGCTGAACCCGCCTTCACATGCATCAACGATCACAGCCTGATGCTGGGCGCGTACAGCATGATGAAACACATGATCCAGCAGACGCTCAGATACTTGGCCTGCATCTTCACTTGGACATGACAAAGGCAGCACCAGTTGCCCAAGTTGGCCTTCGGTCACCAACCCTAGACAAGCCACTGGCTGCTGCTCAACCAGCGCAAGGAATAACTCCAGTGAAGGCTCATCCAACAACCCCAGCACCAGATTCACTTTGTCCGTGTTCCCCGCGTAAACCTGATCAAGAAAAATTCGAAGTAAAGCAAAAGCTGCCCGCGCGGGCACAATGCGCACAGCATCATCAACGGTGGCTGATTCAAACCGAAACTGACCTGCCAGATGAATCTCGCGCGATGCTACTTCCAATTTCTTTGGTGAATCTTCAAACAACGCGTCGTTTTCAATCGCGTGAGCAAACGCATCAACCTCTACATCATCGAGAACATCCGCAAAATCCAAAGTCTGAATCGCTTTGCCACGCGCCAGTTCCACGAATTCACTCATGTCGATCTTTGCCGCGATCTGGTTCATCCAAACACAATCATTCAATCGAATCACGGAGCTTGTTTCACTGCCCACTTGCTCCCCTGCTGCCAGCAGCAATCGCTGGCGCACGCGTTGGGCAGCGCGATACAGTGCATCGCCAGTAAACTCACTCTTGTTTGGCAGGACAGACAGTTCCATCACCCCATGATAGTCTGCAACAGGCTTGGCTTAAGTCAATCCGTCAAGACTGGGTCGCTTTGTCCGAGCGATTCAAACGCGTGTTGACGCAGCAGGCAGGAATCGCAATGTCCACAGGCCTTGTAACCGATCGCGCGAGAAGAATCTTCAATCGGGTCGTAGCAACTGTGCGTCAGGCTGTAATCAACACCCAATGCCAACCCCTTTTCGATAATCTGCTTCTTGGTCATGTCGATCAGCGGGGCATGGATCGACAAAGGCGTGCCCGTAACACCAGCCTTGGTCGCCAACCTGCCCATCTGTTCGTAAGCCCGAATATATTCAGGCCGACAGTCCGGATAGCCCGAGTAATCCACAGCATTGACACCAATAAAAATATCGGATGACTCCAGCACCTCCGCCAACGCCAGTGCATAACTGAGAAAGATCGTGTTTCGTGCGGGAACATAAGTCACAGGAATGTCCGCTGCCATGGCGGATTCTTCGCGATCCTTGGGCACCTCGACGCTGTCTGTCAAAGCTGACCCCTTGAAACCGATGAACCGCCCGGTGTCGATGGTCACGAACTGATGTGAAGCGACCCCAAGTTGCCTGGCCACTGCTTCAGCCGCCCGTAATTCTGCATCATGCCGTTGCCCATAATCGAAACTGAGCGCGTGACACGCGAAGCCTTGCTTTCGAGCGATGGCCAGGACTGTTGCACTATCCAACCCGCCGGACAAAAGCACCACCGCAGCCCGGCCAGTCATGACTTCTCCTCCGTTGATTCGTCCTGACTTTCGTCTGCTTGTTTCTCATCATGCTTCTTCTCGTTGCCCTTCATTTCTGCCTGATCTTTCTCTTCATCAGACTCAGACTCCTGATCCTTTTCTTCGGGCTCAACGATGACAATCGTCTTGGCCAGGATATCGCCGATGCGCTGCCGGTTCGGCGAAACCAGAATCAGTAAAAGCAACGGCGGGGCCATGAGATCAAGCAGTTTCAGCAAGTTGCGAATGACCACAGCCCCGGCCTTGGGCTTCTCCGTGGAAAGATCCGTCACCCGCATGCCAAACAAGGCCTTGCCCAATGTCGTCCCACCAAACATTTCAAAGAGCGTGGCATAAACAAAGAAGATGCCCAGCATCACAAAGAAAGGCACACTGCCTGTCATCGTTGCGGTCAACATCGGATGCGACTCATGCATCGCCAACGGGCTGACTTTGACAATAAATGATGTGAGAATCGCTGCGGGGACAAGATCGAACAACCCCGCGAGAATGCGAGGCAAAGCATCAGCCAATCGGGCAGGTTCCTTGAGTTTGAGTGGCTGCTTTGAGGCGTCATGACGCCAAAGTAGGACCAGCATAAGCGTCGCCGCCACGAGTGTGGCCATGGTGACCAAACTGCGCCAAGCCTGATCCGCAATTGAAATTTCCTGCTTTTTCAAAGGTGTTGGGCCAATGACATCACCCGTCAAGGTCACCTGCCTGAGTTTCAAATCTCCCCCAGCCAATCGCTGCACCACCCCCAACCAGTTGGGCATGCCCACCACCAGCAACTCGTCCTTGGCATCGATCTCTTCGAAAGTGACATCCATCGCAGGGGTCAAATCTTCTGTCACCATGTCATATGACTTAGGCAGCAGACAGGCACGCAACCTTGCCTGCTTTTCCTCGCGCCCGAGATGCGACAACAGCAGTTGCTCATTCACAATCTTGAAATCAATCTGCTTCCCCTTGTCATATCCCACGATCCGGGCGAGATAGACAGTGGGTTCTTCCCACTTGGCTGAAGCACCCTCTTCATCCTCGCCCACATCAATCTGTTGTAAAAGCGGGTATGCCTTCACATGAAAAAGTTCCTGATCTGTTACAGAGACCATTTCACCATCGTCATTCCTTTCCACCACATAGGTCGGCCCCATTGCAACAAGACTGAGTTCCGCGTCAGACAGACCGGACACCAGCCTCAACTCCTGCAAAATGGCAGGCTTGCTCTTTGCATTCACTTGGCTGAAATCCGCAGCAGGCATCGGTACCCGGTACCACTGGTTGTCATCCAATACCAGCAAGCGATAACGCTTCGGCTTGGTTTCCCCACTCGCCTGACCATGTTCTTCAGCATCATTGGCCGACGCCTTTTCACCATCTGTCTTGTCTGTTTCCCCCTCACCCGTATCAGTTGCTTCCGCGTTACCAGTTTGCTCCACCTTCTCTTGCTTCGCCTCCGCCTGTTTGCCCTCGAACTTAGGCCAAGCTTCTCGCAGATCGATCTTCTCAGCCTCGGTGTCATCCACTTCAATCAACACCCACAACCTGCCGTTGCCCGCAGCCGCATCAACCACATTAGGCTTAATAGGCAACGTTCGTACCAGGTTGATGACCATCGTCGCCTGCCCCATCTCCACCTGTTGGCGAGGCTTGACCCACATGATCGAACCATCATCAAACACCAGCCAGAGCGTGTTGCCATCGGTGGCAATCCCGCGTCCAGCCACCACGCCATTGCGAGGCTTACTCGTCTCCAACACTTCAAACCGAGGCCCGCGCACGAGGCTGATCTCCACCGTCCCACCTTCAGTCTTCACCAGCCAAAGCGACTGGTCATCCCCAGCTACCGCATAGTCAGCGCGAGCATCCGTCTGCACGATGCCAAAAGCAAAGAGTTGCAAAATAAAGGCCAGGAAAAGCCAACGACCGATGTTCCGTTTGTCTGCCATGAGCAAAACAATAGCCGGTGCTCGCATCCTTGACCAACACGCCAACTACCTCATGCCCAGGCATGCGTAACGATCACCAGCGACGAAACGCGGGATGCTTCACCAACCTTCCTCACTACCTGTCACGTGCCAAGTCACCCGACCCCGATTAACATGCCGTCATGCTTTCGAAGCGGCTCATCTTTGGGACTGGCATGATCCTCGCCTTATTAGGCATCCTGCTGCTTGATGACATGCTTGATCAACTTCGCATCGGGGGAACCTTCCTGCAAACGATCTTTGCCGGGCGCGATGCGCTGCCTCGCGGCCTGATCATGCTCGCAGCCGCGTTGATCCTCATCGGCATTGCCGCCCGCGAACTCTATCACCTCTTCCATGCCAAAGGCGTACGCGTCGATACCTTCCTGCTGGCCGTCAGTGGCATGCTGGGCTGCACCATGGTTTACGTCATCCCTGCTCAGGCAGACGCTCGCGAAACCATGGCTCTGATGACCTCCTGCATGATTCTCATCTTCATGCTGTCACTTTTGAAATACAGTTGGGCCCATCGCCAGACCGACGGAGCCATCGGCGTCGCCGCAGCCACCATGTTCGCCTTCATTTACATTGGTGCCTTGCCAGGCTTTTTCATTGCCATCCGCCGTTGGCATTCCGCCTGGATCATCGTTGGCATCCTGCTGATCATCAAAGCCTGCGACATCGGTGCCTACTTCACGGGCAGACTGCTTGGCCGAAACAAACTCGTGCACTGGCTGAGTCCCAAGAAAACATGGGAAGGGCTGGTCGGCGGCCTGATCGCGTCAGGCCTGGTCGCGATGGGACTGGCCTGGCTGAACAACAACACCAATCTGGCAGGCATCTACCAATTGCAAGACGATGGCACCCGCGTTTTCCTGGCTCACCACTTCAACGTGCCTCTTTCGTTTCTCGGCGGCGTCCTTCTCGGTGCAGCCGGCCAACTTGGCGACCTGACTGCCAGCATCTTCAAACGCGATGCAGGTCTAAAAGATTCAGGCGACAGCATCCCCGGCTTCGGTGGCCTGATCGATGTCATCGACTCCCCGCTCCTCGCCGCTCCCGTGGCATTCTGGCTGCTCTGGTTCGGCGTGCAATCCACCAGCATCGCGCCTTAGTTGCTTCCATGCTGACATCGCGGGTATAAAGCTTTGACATCTGCACAGGCCGAGTCTAAATTGATCAGTCTCGACGGTGACCGTAGCTCAGTTGGTTAGAGCACCTGGTTGTGGTCCAGGGGGTCGGGGGTTCGAATCCCCTCGGTCACCCTTCTTCATTGCCTGCAATCGCCGGAAATCCCCTGAAATCGACTGGTTCTCTGCCCCGGATTTGCCCCGGTTCAGGTCATTCCCGATCTTTTCTGGCTCTTGCTGCCCCGGATTCTGCCCCGCAAAAAAATAAAAAGACGCAAGCCAATGTGTGCATCGACATGCGTCTTTGTATTTCCCCGTCCCTTGAAGATTCGCCTCACACAACTTTGGCTTAAACCTGTGTCAAAGCTTCAACATGACGAACCAGTGTGCAATAGAAAGCAATCGGGTGGACTTGTTCGCCATAGCTTCAGCGACGGCGGATCAACGCCAACCCACCCAATCCCAGCAAGGCCAGGGAAGCAGGTTCAGGCACGGTGGCATGTTCAAAAATCTGGAATTCGAACGTTGCTGAATCGACATCATCGCCTGTGTAGATCAGTGTTTTGCTGATGCGGAATGGGGTCTCGGTCGGAATGGGATTGGTCCACTCAAACCAGATTTCCTTGCCATCTGGAGACAAGCCACTGGTCAGACCTTCAAAGACCAAACCACCCACAAAATCAATCTGCCCGGGCAGCGCCCAAACAAAGGGAACATTCTCAGGGATGCGTTCATGCCAATCCACCACGACCGGATCACGCTGCGCCAGCGTGGGTGTGATCACGATGTATTCCTGCAGGAGGAACTGCTGGCCGGTGTTCATACCAGGCCCGCCATCATCTGAACTGCCTGATTCGTCGATGACGATGTTCTTGACCCACTCGATGTCGGTATTGATCGGGTCAAGGGTGATGCTGATCGGGCTGGTCTCCGAGCCGATCTGAATTTCAAAACCCTGCTCATGGAAATTGGTCGGAGCCTGAGGATCCACCACCGTACCGATGGGTGTGCCATACGCCAACGCGAACGATGTTGAACCTGCCAATGCACAAGCAGCGACAGTTAAAGAAACTGAACGGTTCATCTCATCTCTCCTCACCCCTGTAGATTCCCTGGGGCTGGGCGCAGACTCGGCTGAAGCAACATGCTTCTGATAGTTTTACTGGCCGTTCTGCTCTCTTCCACACAAGGTGTCTCTCACACACCTGTTACTAGTATCTCAACGGAGCGATATAAATGCAAGAGGATATATTCGTCCATCTAAATGCCAAAGGATCGTCTTTTCCGGAATCAAATATGAAGGCGCATGTGCTGTCCGTCAGATCACACAACCGCGTCAGTTGCTTTAACATGCCCGCATGACTGCCAAGTCCATCACCGTTTTGTGCCCTGCGAAAGTGAATCTCGCCCTGCTGGTCGGGCCACCCCGCTCCAAGGATGGCCTACACCCCTTGGCAAGCTGGATGGTCGCCACGACGTTTGGGGATCGGCTGGAACTGCACCAATCCGTAGCCGATCAACCCAGCGAGTTTGATATCGCTTTCGAACCGGTCCCCAGCATTGGTGGCGAGTTGATCACGCCGCATGAAGTGGATTGGCCTTTGGATAAAGATCTGGTGTACCGGGCCCATCGAGGCTTGGAAGAGCATCTCGGCAGGTCGCTTCCAATCCGAGCCAACCTGAAAAAGCACATTCCGCCCGGGGCTGGTCTCGGCGGTGGATCAAGCGATGCCGCGGGCATGTTGATCGCGCTGAATCAACTGTTCGATCTCAAACTGCGTCAGCCACTGTTGGACATCGCAGCAACACTGGGGAGCGATGTGCCTTTCCTCGTGGAGGCGATGTGGGGGCAGACCTCGGCCATGGTCACCGGCGTGGGCGAAACCATTCAGCCGATCCGCCTGAACCATTCCATCCCGCTGGTGCTGGTATTCCCTGAGTTCGGCTGCGAGACGGGCGCGGTTTACAGAAAGTTTGATGAGCTGAACCCCGAAGCAGCAGCACCGGATCCAGACAAAGTATTACGGTTGGCCGCTCTCAATCCGCTGCCTCAGAACGGGCCTTTCAATGACCTGGCCAAGCCTGCCATCGCGGTGCAACCCAAGCTGGGCGAATACATTGAGACACTCCGACAAAGGCACATTGAAGCTCATGTCACCGGGTCGGGTTCGACGTTGTTTGCCATCGCGCCCAGCCGCATGAGCAGCCATGCCTTGGCGCGGAGCATCACGGAAATCACCGGGTTACGAGCCGTGGCGACGGAGACGATGTGATGCCTCTCACTTCCCTCTTCGATCCCATCGCCAGTCGATGTCTTCATCCTTGCTGAAAACGCCTGCCGCCTGCTTGATGCAGTCATCACAAGCCAAGGCCTGTGGATTTCGCCCGACCGGAATGCCATCCTCTTCACCGCCCTTTTCATATTGCCAGCAAAGTGTCTTCGCATCCTTCTCAACCAGGCACATGCAACACTTAAAACCTTTCTCAGTTGGGTGCAGATTCTCCAATGCCTCAATCACGCAAGGCAGGCAGATGACCGATCCCTGATGCCCTTCCGTCATGGGTCGGCTGTAGCTCTGGTCATACGGATCCCAATCCGTGCCACAGAAATCACAACTGATGATGATGCCTTCGCCTTCAAATCGCTGCATGTTGAATGTCCTGTCAGTGAATGGATCGTGTCTTAACCTTGTCGATTGCGCATCTTAGGGCAACAGACAAGCCGGTTGACGTTAAGCTGGCCTGTATACGGAATAACAGTTTTCCTTTTGCCCACTGAATGTAGGGTAACAAAGAAGGATAAGAGAAATGTTGACTGCAGACCCCCTGCCCGGCAGCCTTGCTGATCAGACGTTGTTTGAGAAGATTCTCTCTCGCCCGGTCACGATGGATCAGGCCTGGCAGTCGCCTTGCATGGAAGATGACCTGCGCATGTTTCGGAAGGTGAGGCCAACCTTCCTCGGCCGGGCAGCTTACGCATGGAAAGTCGAGGCAGATGACAACGCCCACTTCGCTGCTGCAACTCGCCTGGCTGAAAGCGTTCACAAAAATTGTGATGACCAGATGGTGCTCCAGGCCTGCATCTTTGAAGCGATTTATCCCGAAGCGGACAACATTCCCATACCAGCCTGGGTGTTTGAAGCGTTTAACGAGCCGGTCGAACAGCGGAACTTCTCCTGGCAGGCGATGATCGGCAAAGTGATGCCTCCGGGTCAGGGGACGGGAGGTATCTGGCATCGAGGCGGCGTGCCTGACCTGACCACCGATGAAGCCATGCGCTGGTTCTACTACCGCGCGATCAACTATCTCAAAGCAGGTTATGAAGCGTTACACCTCGGCCAGGTTCATCTTGTCGCTGCCTATGACCAAGGCTTCAATCGCTTCGCCAAGCTATGTGACATGATTCGTGAAGCCGCGACCACTCATGCCCGACGCGGCTGGGTGATGCTTGATGCGCATTCGCATGGCATTGCACGACAGGGGCGACTTCTGCTCGACTTTGCCAGTCGGCCAATCTCGGCGCGCTGCCTGACGGATCACCCACCACAATTGGCGCTGATCAAGCGAGGCAACGCAGTTGCAGGTTTACACGCCGGCGGTTGGTGGTGCGATGAATCACCTGTCGTCATGGAGATCGATAATTGGCTGGGCTATTCACTGGAGCCGAATGCCAAAGCGTGGTTTGACTATGCCAAGCGTGCCCAGGCTGGCCGCTGGGGATATGACGACATCTCCTGGTTTGCCCGACTGCCAAAACCTTTCCGCGCCGATTTTCTTCGCTATGCATCCAACTGGACAAGGTTGCAAGGCAAGGCCTGGCATTTTCAGCCGGTACTGGCGCGGACGCTTGGTCGGGCCTGCATCGAAAAGCCCGATGGCCAGCCGATTCTTTATTACCGCGCGAATCTGTGCTCCCAGGCATGCCCCGATGGTTTCGGCGATGAGCAAGTCGTCGCTGAGATTTTCAATCATTCAGCCACGGATGATTTTGCAAACGATGATTTGGTTGGAGCGGGTCAGACGTATCAAGGTGTGACCGTACCTGAACCGGTAACCATCCAAGGCACGTTTCAACCTTTGGTCGGAGGCATCGCAGGCGATGCAAGCTGCCCCTGGTCGAAGCTGTATCGCCAGGCGCCCGGGCAATATGAACGCGTCTTTGCCGCACCGTTTCCCGGCTGTTTTTCTCTCTTTGTCTGTTGTGGCGGGACGCAGACCGAACAGATTCACGCGCAAGGCCTGCCTCACTCCAACCCACTCTGGCTGGTGATCCACGAAGCAGGCCAATTGGTGCGCATCACATTGGACTATGACCAAAGAAGCGTGGCTGCAACCGATGCGGTGACCGGCGAAGACCTGATCTCGTCTGACTTTATCGAAGGCATGGAAAGGCAACGTGTCGTAGCCTTGCACGATCTGCCCTCGATGAGCTTTTAATTCCGCCTGATTCGTGCGTAAGAACTAAGCTGCCCGTTTGCTTGCCAGCATGTCTTGAATGGTCTGGTTGAGTTTTTCAATGTTGATCGGCTTGGTGGCAAAGCCATCACAACCTGCATCAAGGCATTTTTCCCGGTCTCCCACCATGGCATGTGCGGTCAACGCCACGATGGGGCCTGCGTATTGTTTCTGCCTCAGGAGTGAGGTGGCCTGATATCCATCCAACACAGGCATCTGCATGTCCATCAGAATCAGATCGAAAGGTTGGCCTGTTTCATTGGCCTGCATGGCCTGATCCACTGCCTGTTGGCCATTCTCCACCACCGTCACTTCGTAGCCCAGCTTGGTCAGAATGAAACGAATCAGTTTCTGATTATCAGGTCCATCTTCAGCCAGTAGAATTTGTGCATGAGTCAACTTCGGTTTTGAAGCCAACTGAGCGATGGATTGGCTTGAGATGGTGGCGGCTTCGCGTGGTTGCTGAGTAAACAAGACGGCATCCAGTTTGCCAGGATCAAGCGTCAAAACAAAGCTGCTACCTTCCTCCGGCTTACTCGTGACAGCCAGGTCACCCCCAAGTGCCTGAGCCAGTTTCTTGGAGATACTTAAGCCCAGACCAGTCCCACCGAAGCGCCTTGTGCTGGAGGCATCCACCTGAATAAAAGGTTTGAACAGACGACTGAGCTGTTTCTCATCCATACCGATGCCGGTGTCGATGATTTCAAATTGAACGCGTGCCTGCTCATCATTCGAGCCGGGCCGACATCGCACGACGATTCTGACTCCACCTTCCTCGGTGAACTTGATCGCATTGCCTGTCAGGTTAACCAGGATTTGCTTCAAACGGATGGGGTCTGTTTCGATTGCTTTTGGAACGGCGCCGACATATTCCACAGACAGTGTCAGTTGCTTTTCCTGAGCCTTGACACGAAGAAGGGAAACCACTTCCGCGACCAGTTCCATCAAAGACACCTGGGCAATTTCCATGGATAGATTGCCACTTTCAATCTTGGAAAGATCCAGGATGTCATTAATCAGTCCCAGCAGATGCTGGCCGTTGCGCTGAATGGTGGTGATATGATTGACACGATCATCCACACTGCAATGGGGATCAAGCAGTAGATCGGCAAAGCCTAGAATGGCTGTCATCGGCGTGCGTATCTCGTGGCTCATGTTGGCCAGGAAAGCGCTCTTCGTCTGGTTGGCCACCTCTGCTCGGGCTTTCGCCTGCTCCAGTTCCTCACTACGAACAGCTAATTCACGCAACATGCGCTCCGCATCTTCCTTGGCAAAGGCCAAATCTTCCAATGATTTCGTGCGTTGCGTTTCCATCTCATGTTGCTCAGTGATATCACGCACCACGCCCAGAATGCCCACCTCACTCTGCTCATCCTGTTGATAAGGCGATCGAGTCACCTCCACATAGCGCGGGGGTTGCCCAGGAGCCCGGTACCAGCTTCGACTCGTCCGCGTTTCATGATGATCAATCACCTGCTGTTCTGCTTCATGAATCTGCTCAACATGCTGCCTGGAGAACAACTGAGTATCTTCGTAACTCGCGATGGCCTCATGCGATATCTGCAACAGGCTGCCAAACGCTTTGTTACAGAGAACATACCCCCCATTGGGTTTCTTGATGAAGATGCCATCGGACATGGTATCCAGTAAGCATTGCAGCAATGCCTGTCCCTGTTCCGCTTTGACCCTGGCACTGACAGAATCAGCCGTCCTTTCGCGAACCGCCTGATTCAATGCTCGAAGAACCACATGCAGTAAGACACCCACCACCAGGAAACACAACACAGTCACGATCAATATCTGCCAGATTCGACTGGTCAATAGCTGATCCGCAGCCAGGATTTCTGCTGTCTGATCGCGGTAGAGCACCGCCCAGCCGATGGGTTCTCTGTCAAGGCTGCCATCACCTTGATAGTCATACAAGGGGACGGAAAAGACTGCATAGTGATGTCCCAGGTCCTCGATCACCGTTGCACACGACTTCTCCATGTTGTTGATGAATAAAGGCGAATATGCCACATGCAGTTCATCATGCGAAAGACTGCGAAGGACCGCGTATTCATGCCCTTGCCCCAAAGTGAACAGTTGATTCTCGGGCAGAGTTTCCGTGAGTTCGTCAAAAAGAAGTCCTGATTTGAAAAAGATCATGCTACGCGTGCCATGAGCTTGAGCGGTCGTCGCAATCGCTCGATCCAGCTTGACACCGATTTCAAACGAACCAATCACTTCGTCTGTCTCGTTGCCATCCACATCCTTCCGAAGTACTGGCAGTATCGCACGCAGACCGGGAACCAGCCGACCAATCTCTGTCCCCAACCTGCTCTTGCCGGTTTGCTGAACTTCGCGCAACATCGGCCGAACCTCTGCCAAGCTGTCTCCATACCGCTCCGGGGTATGCATCCGCAGAAATGAAATGCCATCAGGGGCAAAGTGAAAATGAATCTGCCGAAACTGTGCCAACCCCTGAGTCTTGTCCCATGCTGCTCTTAGTTCTTCATGAAGCTGCTGGCGTAGCTTGGTAGTCTGCTCTCCGCCTGCTCCGCTTCCCTCACGCTTCCAAACTTCATAGGCCTGCTGAAATGTCGCACGAATGTGTGGATCATGAAGGATAAATTGAGCCAGGACTTCCAGAGACTCTGGCACTTCTTTCAGCTTGTTATCAATATTCGACTTGATGGCATGATGCTCGCTCTGTAATCGACTTTCACGTAAAGCCTTCTCCTGACCAATCGTCCACCAGATCAAACCTGCTGATACCAATAGACACAAGGGCAATAACAGACTTGGCAGCCCCAGTGGGTGCATCAAAAAATGAAAACAACGTCGCAACATGCCCAATCGTCTCCACACCCGGGAGTCACAAATGGTCTATCGGCCCCGTCATTCCCTGACTATGTCTTATCTTGCCAATCCATCTTTAAAAAAGATACCAATAGCCCGATTCACCGGTAGAGACTGCCTAGATTGTCTTGCCTCGCTGCAAAGCTAGCGGTTGTGCCACGCCCGTCCATCACGAGCCAGCATGATGTCCGCGTCGCTTGGCCCCCACGTCCCTGCGTTGTAGTTGGGCAGATTGTCACTGGGGTTTTCTGCCCAATAGTCCAATATCGGCTGAGCAATTTCCCAGGCCGACTCTGTCTCCCGCCGATTCTTGAAGTTGGTCTGGTCGCCTTTCATCGCTTCCAGAAGCAGCGTCGCATAGGCCTCGGGTGGCTTGGCGTTGAATTGGCTGGCATAATCGAACTCCATTTCCACAGGCTTCAAGTGCATCCCCAGGCCGGGCACTTTGCCTTCAAAGCGCAAACGAATGCCTTCGTCCGGCTGAATGTTCATGATGAACTGATTAGGCAGAGTACTCTTGCGTTTCATCTGATCCTTGAATAACGCATGGGGTGTCTTCTTAAACTCCACCACCACTTCTGTCGTCTTCCGGGCCATGGCTTTGCCGCTGCGCAGGTAAAAAGGCACGCCTTCCCATCGCCAGGTATCCAGATAAACCTTCATGGCCGCGTACGTATCCGTCTGACTGTCCGCAGCAACGCCTTCTTCATCGCGATAGGCCGGAATCGCCTTGCCTGACACCATCCCCGCGCCGTATTGCCCTTTCACCGCCAGGTTTGGAATCTCTCCCTCAATCGGCACACGACAGGCATCGAGAATCTTGGCTTTCTCATTGCGGATGTCGTCGGCCAACATGCTGATTGGCGGTTCCATCGCGACCAATGCCATGATCTGCACGAGATGCCCTTGCAGCATGTCGCGCATCGCACCGCCGGACGGGGAGTCGTAGTACCCGCCGCGCCCTTCCACGCCCACTGTTTCCGTCGCGGTCACCTGCACATGGTCGATGTAGTTACGATTCCACAAAGGCTCAAAGATCGCGTTGGCAAAACGAAACGCCAGGATGTTCTGCACAGTCTCCTTACCCAGGTAATGATCGATCCGGTAGATGGATTCTTCCTCAAAGACTCGACCCAATACCCGATTGAGATGTCGGGCACTGTCTGGATCGCTGCCGAACGGCTTCTCCACAATGATCCGCTGCCAGGGCCGCGTCGTGCGATTGATACTGCACCAGGCTTTGCCTTCGGTCACCATGTGAGCCTGCCCCACATTCTCGATGGTTGGGTCATACAGGTGCGGTGCCAGTGAGAGATAAAACAGCACATTCTGACCAGTCTTGTGCTTGTCAGAAAGTTCGGCCACGCGCTGCTTGATGCCTTCAAAATCCTTGAGTTTCGTTGAGTCCCCCGCGTGGTAATAAAGATGCTTTTCAAATGCCTGCCATTGGTCTTCGCAGAACTCGGTCGCGAAATCGCGAGACCATTCCTTGAGCTTGCTGCGAAAATCTTCATCACTCAATTCACTTCGGCTGACACCCAGCACGGCAAAGTGCTCAGGCATCTGCTTCTGACAGTACAGGTCCATCAGTGCGGGAATCAACTTCCGGCTGGTCAGATCGCCAGAGGCGCCAAAGATAAGTATCAGACAGTCGCCGGGCTTGTCCGTCACAGGCATCGGTTCATACTCCTTGTGGATACGCGGTCACCGACGATTCTAGCGAGTTTGGCTGTTGATAGCGCTACGCAATGTTCGTACGTGCAGCAAGAGCATAAGCCACACGATTCTCCACATTGCTGACAAACCTCTGAAGATAGAACAAAGCGATGAACAAGGTTATACAGAGAAGAAATATAGCCCCTGAGTAAACACGTTCACTCCATGAGGTAGCGATCAAAACCCCAATAAAGCAGAGCAATGAACCAATAATGCAAGCCACCATACTTCCCAAGCTCGTGGTGAATACACTGCTAACGCAAATCAAACGCCAGACCCGCAAACTGTAACGCCAATGCAGCCTCGCACTCATGATTAGAGCAACCGACAACACGATAATTGGAATCACGACCGCTAACAGGGATAACCCGCCATCAATCAAGTCCTGTATCATGCTGAGTAAGGGCACCAAGGAACCAATCATAAGCAGTCCACACCACCGGGCTTGACCAATAAGCTGGCTGATGCGTCCGTGCTGATAGCGAAATGCCATCTCTTTCAAAAGGGAGCGTGGTGACACCTTGCCACACTCAGGACAGTGAACAGGGTCGCCAACCAATCCATGCAGATCGTAACCACAGGCTGGACAAAGCGGATGCTTCAGGGCAATGGATAAATCTTGTATTTCCTCGTCTGACATTCGTCCATCACCGCCCCATCGCAATGGTGATCAGCATCAGGTCGCTCGGTTGTAAGCTCGTGGCAATCGTCCCTGTTTTCTTAAGTAGAGGAGTTTATGAAAAACCTTTCTCAAATTCTCTCTACTGGGTTCGAGGCCAGCATCTCTTACTAACTGTTCAAATTCTTGAGTATAGGGCAATTGATCGAGCGTGAGTCCGGAACGAACGTAAAGATTGCAGAGTTCTTCAAGATCATCTGAAAGTGGAGTAGTCTGCCACAGCGGTTGGTTGTCAGTCTGTTCGCTCATAATCTTAATTATACCCGATATCCGACATGGCGGAACGTGCAACCCCATCGAAACCTGGTAAAAGTCGAGATGCTGTCATTCCCATAGCCTCTAAACAAGCAATTGCGATGGAAGTATCGGATAATTTTATCTCGTATTTCCAAAGAGCATCAGCTAATAATTCCTCCAAACCGGCTGTCGCGCTACGCACACGCATAAACACAGCTTGTTGCTCACATGCTCTAGGGTTGAATCGCAGTAACTCAATGTCGTGGATTAACTCGATGTGTTCATCAGCAGTGCTAGATAACTTACTTCTGTCAAACACAAAGACTGAGCAGTATTCGCTCTGTTGCGCCCAAGAACCATCGTAAGCAAAAAAAGCTGCGACATAGGGGGATTCCGTCCAATCGAGGATGGGCGAAGGCAGGCCATGGTGCCGGGCTAGAAGTTCCAGCGCATCTCCTTTGGGCATGTCGACAGCGATACCTGAACGGATAGCCCGACTACTGAATGCATCTAAGAGTTTTTCATTATGAGAATTGCGTTCATCGTCAGACCCCCAGTGTCGCGTATGCTTTGGAACTTTTAGATCTCGATCGATCGAAGGGGTGAGTTTCCAACTTCTTGTGCTGTGTCCACGGAACCAATAACGTTTGCGAACTTCATGGCTAAGACCAAAGTAGCCTGATAGTTTTTTCTCGAAATCTACCCAAGATTCACATTCAATTTTCTTCATCGTGTCATATATTACGGATATATCTATAAAACTCCATCACCGCCCCATCGCAATGGTGATCAGCATCAGGTCGCTCGGGTTCACCCCAGCCAGTCGCCGGGCCTGCCCCATCGTGCTTGGCCGAAACTTCTCCAATGTCGCGCGGGCTTCATTGCGCAACCCCTCCACTTTCGTGTAATCAAACTTATCCGGAATGGTCAGCGATTCATACCGTTCCAGTTTCTCCGCTTCCTGATACTGCCTGTCGATGTAGCCTTCGTACTTCTTCTCAGAGAGCAAGCGATCAATGTAGATGCGGTCGCGTGCTTCCTCGGGCAGCGTTGCACCATTCAACTCGCTTAATACCCAGTCGATGTCCACCTCAGGCCTGCGCAACCAATGGTAAAGCGATTTGCCATCGCGCTTCTCCGCTTCCAACGCTTCGCGCATCGCAACACGTCCCTGCTGCTCGCGCTCAAAAATACGCCAACGCACATCATCAACCAACCCAAGCTCTCGGCCCATCGGCGTCAAACGCTCCGAGACATTGTCCGAACGCAAAATCAGCCGAAACTCAGCCCGGCTGGTGAACATGCGATAAGGCTCGCGCGGCGTCTTGGTCACCAGATCATTCATCATTACGCCGATGTAGGCCTGATCCCGCCGGAAACGCACCAAATCCTCCCCACGCGAAAAACGAACCGCATTCAAACCAGCCAACAACCCTTGACCCGCGGCCTCCTCATAACCACTCGTGCCATTGATCTGCCCGGCAAGGAACAAACCGGGGAAACGCTTGGTCATACACGTCGAATCGATCTGGTGAGGCCAGACCATGTCATATTCCACCGCGTAGCCGTAGCGCAGAATCGTCGCCTGCTCGCAACCGGGCAAACCGTGCACCATCAACTCCTGTATATCGCCCGGCAGCGAGGTGCTGATGCCGTTGCAGTAAACCTCATCCGTCTCCAGCGACTCAGGCTCAAGATAAACGTGATGACTCGACCGGTCAGCGAAGCGCATGACCTTGTCTTCGATGCTCGGGCAATAGCGCGGGCCTGTCGAGTTCACAATTTGGCCGTTGTACATCGGCGCGCGATCCAGATTGCCTCGGATCGCATCATGGATCGCCTGGTTGGTATGCGAGATGTAACACGACACCTGCTCGATGACGGGGAATCGTGTGGCGATTCTTTCATAGCGCCCGCCACCAGATTCCACATCCCCAGCATCATGCAATCGCCCGGTCAGTTCACTGAAAGGCAGCGGTTGATCATCGCCCGGCTGCGCTTCCAACGCCCCAAAGTCCACCGTTCTGCCATCCAACCGAGGCGGTGTGCCGGTCTTCAATCGACCCAGATCAAAGCCCAGTTCCGCCAGATGGCGCGAGATACCCACAGCCGGGGCTTCGCCAATGCGACCGCCTTCAACCTTACGCTCGCCTGTATGCAGTAACCCCCGCATGAACGTGCCAGTGGTCAACACCACAGCCGAGGCTTGCAGACTGGTTTCCTGCTTGATCCACTGAGCCTCGTTGATGATCGCGTCATACGGGCTGTCCCCCAGTGTCTTGAAATCGATCGCGTGGTCGTTCTCAGGCTTGCCAAAGTCGCCGCAGCAATCCGCCCCGGCCGGTACAGCCATCGCCGCAGCCGCGGCACTCGCGCGAGGTGATGGACTCACCTTCACGCCAACACATCGGCCATCCTCAATCAGCAACTGCTCAACACTGGCGCCTAGCACATGAATGTTGGGTCGGCAGCGGATCAATCGCTGCACCTCACGCGCGTAGGCATATTTATCACTCTGACAGCGAGGCCCGCGCACGGCTGGCCCTTTCGAGCGGTTAAGCACGCGGAATTGAATCCCCGTCGCATCACTGGCCAGCCCCATCAGGCCGCCCAACGCATCAATCTCGCGCACCATCTGACCCTTGGCCAAGCCTCCGATGGCCGGGTTGCACGACATCGCCCCAATCTTGCCCGGGTCCAGTGTGACAAGCGCCACCCGCGCACCGAGATTGGCTGCCGTCCAAGCTGCTTCCACGCCAGCATGGCCGCCGCCGACCACGAGGATGTCATATGGCTTATCGCTTCGCATCGCGGCGGATTATAGCGGGTTGCCCCAATCCGCAGCGTCATCAACACACAAGCCGCCAATCACAACTGCGCCAACACTTGTGACAAACTTGTTACCGACTCTTAGGCAAATTGATGGAACATAAAGGCCATGATTGGCGTCTATACCTCCAAGGACCATTGCCTTAACACGCGATTAACTGAATTCACCCCGATCTGAAAGGATTCATCATGTCTGCCCACCCCCTGACTCAACCGCTATGGATCGCGTTACTCGCGATCACTTTCCTCATCGCCCCAGCCACGTTGCACGCGCAAAATGAGCAGCGTGTCAAAGGCAAAGTCACCGATGTCATCCTCTATCGAGGTCAGGCCCAGATTACTCGGCAGGTACCTTTCGACGCCAAGGTCGGGCCGATGGAAGTCGTGGTCACTGACCTGCCCTATCAGGTCGAACCCGGCAGCTTGTTTGCCGAAGCTGGTGAAGGCCTGGAAATCCGGGCCGTGCGCTTCCGCAATCGCCCGGTGATCGAAGCCAACGAAGAAGCGATTCGCGTCATCGACAAAGCCATCCAGGATTTGAGCGATCGCATCAACAAGGTGCAGTCAGATACCCAGATTCTCCGCCAGCACCTTTCCTTCCTGGAAAAACTCGAACAGTCGGTCACACAGGCTGGCTCACGTGACGATGGGAAACCTGTCTATAGCATGAAAGAGTTGCAGGAGATGGTGGCCTTCAACCTGTCTCAGCGACAGGAAACCAATGAAAAACTGCTGATGCTCAGCAACCAGATGCGCGAACTGCAAAAAGAACTGAACCTCAAACAGCGTGAGCGCAATCTGATCACCTCCGGCAGTCACAGCAACGTGTATGAAGCTGTGGTCTATCTCGAATGTCGCAAAGCAGGGAAGCAAAGCTTCAACCTGAATTACCTGGCCAATAACTGTGGCTGGGCCCCCAGTTACAACATGCGAGCTGTAACCGACAAAGGCACGTTCGAAGTTGAGTACAACGCGGTTATTCAACAAATGACTGGCGAAGACTGGGAGCGGGTCAAAATCACCCTCTCCACCGCTTCTCCCATGCTCAACAGCGCCAGCCCTGTCCTCGCTCCGTTCTTTGTCTCGCTGGATTCAGGCAACGTCACGATCAACGGCATCGCTTTGAACGCAGCAGACGAAATGGAAAAACTCAGCTTCGCTAAACAGCAGGAACTGGCTGAAGCGTTGAGCCGCAACAAAGCGATGCGGCGCGACAGCAACCGAAATGCACTGAACCTGTCTGTGACCGACGCCGACAACAGTGAAGGTTGGAGCGGTCAACAGGGCGCTCAGGCACCGGGAGCCAGTTATGAAACCCGGGTTGCCACCGCTTATTGGTCTGCCAATGCCATCGCCAACGAATACCAGAATGTCGAACTCAACTTCGACCAATCCGTGCTCAACAAGATCATGCAGCCGACCGGCAGTGACGATGGCCCAAGCCTGAACTACACCCTTGAAAATCCCGTATCCCTGCCCAGCCGATCCGACCAGCAGATGATACGCATCAAGGAAGCTGACCTTCAAGGCAAGCTTTACTACGTCGCGACCCCCGTCCTCAGCGAGTTCGTCTATCGCGAAGCAGAACTGGTCAACAATACCGGCACCGACCTGCTGCGTGGGCCCGTCTCCGTCTCACTGGATGGGCGATTCGTCGGCAAGACGCAGATTCAAACCGTCGCCCGTGGCCAAACCTTCCTCGTCGGCTTCGGAGCTGAACCTCAGCTTCGTACCAGTCGCGAACTGGTCAAACGCGATGAACAAGTGCAAGGCGGCAACCGCATCGTCAACTTCCATTACCGCCTGAGCCTGGAAAACTTCATGGATCGCGATGTGACCGTTCGTGTCATGGATCGCCTGCCTTACTTCGAGCGTGAGAAAGATCTGAAGATCACGCTGGGCGAGATGAGCGACAAGCTCAGTGATGACAAGCTGTACCTGCGTGAGGATCGGCAGATGGGCATCCTCCGCTGGGACATCGAACTCAAAGGTGGCGCTTCAGGCGAGCAGGCCCGCGACATTGAGTACCACTACACGTTGGAACACGCCCGTAGCCTGCAGGTCTTCGCTCCGACTCAGGGCGCCAAGGCTGCCGAACAGCAGGAACGATTCAATCAGCGATATCTGGATCGCCAGGTGAAGTGAATTTGTCTTCCTCCTTCCGGGCCTGTGCAAGTGAAACTGGGAAACGAATCGCCGACCCGATGACTGAAAAAACCCCCGCTGGCCGGGGGTTTTTTGATGGACACGGACAGATGCAGTCGCAGTTCTATCGTTACGAGAGTTCAGTATGAAACTTTTGTGCGCGGTCACGTATATTCTGGTACAGGCACCATGGCTAACTCAGATCAAACCACGTTGGATCGACGCTTTAGACATCATGCATCGACCTGCCGCGCTTCGGGTGCGTGGGTTACGCTTTGTT
>CAZJJN010000002.1:0-207370 GCA_964546335.1 uncultured Phycisphaeraceae bacterium | reverse complement strand
AAGATCTTGCTGGCTCGTGGGGAAAATGGCGGACGAGACGTCCGCCCCACCGAAGCATCCGCTCCCTCACGGTCACGTCTCGTGGGGTTTTCAAAACTTCGAGTCATGCATCGGTCATCCGTGCAAAGTCATCGCAAAACACATACGCGGTGCAGGCACCGCGGCTAAGGAGCGGGTTGATGTTCATCTTCGTGCCTTGGCACCTTAGCGCGAAATGTCTTTCTCATGCTCCGTAACTCTGTGTCCTTCGTGTGCTCTATGCTTCATCCCAATCTATCTCCGCGATGTTCATACCACACACCTTGCGTCACTCTCGCAAGCTCGTGTGTCGTCAAGGCGTGGCACCCAGGACGCGACGATTGGACTCATCCTGTTCGAGTTAACAACCAGATGAGTCCTACTCTTCTTCGCGCAGGTCAAGCCAGTTCACTTCTTCTTCGCTCAGTTGGATGTCCAAAGCCGGGAAGCTGGTGCGCGTTTCTTCCAGTGTGCGCGGGCCGATCAATGCAATCGTCGGGAACTTCTGGTTCAGCACGTAAGCCAGCGCGATCTGAATCGGCGTGCAGCCTTTCTTCTCAGCCAGTTCGATGGCTCGTTCACGTCGGCGGAAGTTGTCATCGCTGTACCAGCAGCGGACGAGTTGCTCATCGTCGAGTTTATACTTGCCTGCGCGATCGGTGAAGAAGCCACGGGCCTGGCTGCTCCAAGGCATCAGTACCATCTGCCTTTCCTCGAACCACTTACGCATCGGTGGGTCGGAGGCGGTCAGGCAGCCTTTCCAGACCGGTTGCACCATGTGGGCCAGGCTGAAGTTGTTGCTGGCTGCAATCAAAGGAGTCAGGCCGTTCTTCGCAGCGTAAGCATTCGCTTCGTCAATCCGCTCGGTCGTCCAGTTCGAGACGCCGATCGCGCGCATGCGGCCAGCCTTGATCTGATCATTCATGACATCCATGAACTCGCCCACAGGCACTTCCAGATTATCGCGGTGCATCATGTAGATATCCACGTAATCCATCTGCAACCGATCCAGGCTTTGCTCGAACTCTTCCAGAAGGAAGTGAGGGTAACACTTGGGCGTGTGCGCCCCCTTGTCAAGAATGACAACATCTTCGCGGATGCCACGGTTCTTGATGTAATGCCCAAGCACCGTTTCATGCCTGCCCCCGCCATACACCCAGGCGGTGTCGAAGGTCGTGCCGCCACGCTCGATGTAGTCGTCGAACATGACCGACGCATGACTGATGGTGTTCTGATTATCCACGCCCATGACCAGCCGCGACACTTTCTTGGTTACGCCGGGCAATTCGCGGTATTGCATATTTGTCTCGGCCTTGACCTTGAGCGGACGACGGGTCAGCGTGAAGGTGCGTTTCTCGGGTTTCTCCTGCTCGTAAGTCAGACCGATGGCTTCGCGCCAGGCATCGAGCAGTTTCAAGTTGCCCATCGAATCATCCCATGTCATGGCCGGGGCTGGAGCCTGAGTCTGACCAGCCTGGATCGCCTTGCCCACGACATCCGCCTCGTATGAAAAAGCGGTGCGGTCGGTTGTGACTTCCACATCTCGGGGTTCCTCACCTCGCTTACCGATGAGAATCTGCGTCGTCGTGCCGCCCGATCTGCCGTGGACATAAGGGTTGTGCAGTTTGATATAGCCTTCGCTGCCGAACACTTCGACAGGGGAATCGACGCCGACCTGCACCCCGGTGGTCAGTTGGGCGATGATGTCGCCGGGGAACTTGACGGTAGCACAAGTCCAGCCATCCACACCGGTCTCGATGAGATGGCCTTGCCCGACAACACTGATGGCATCGGCGAAAGGTTTGCCTTGGGCGCGACCTGCGACAAGACGGGAGATACTCGCGGTGTAGCAACCGACATCGAGGATGCCGCCGCCACCCAGATCATTCTTGAACAGGCGACCTTCGGGATTGAAACCTGCGTTGAAAGCGAAGCTGGCTTTGATGATGCGTACTTCGCCGACGGTGCCTTGCTCGATCAACTCGACGAGTTTGGCTGTCTGCGGATGACAGCGGTACATGAAGGCTTCCATGCAGAAAACACCAGCACGGTGAGCTGCTTCAAAGATGGCCATGGCTTCAAACTGATTCATGGCAATCGGCTTCTCGCAGAGAATATGCTTGCCCGCCTCAGCAGCTTTGATGGCCCATTCGGCGTGGCTGGGGTGAGGGACCGCGATATAGACCGCGTCGATGCTGTCATCTGCCAGCATGGCTTCGTAGCTGCCAAAAGGCTTGCCGCCATGCTCATCGGTGAAGGCCTTGGCCTTGTCTTCGCTGCGTGAAGCAGCCCCGGTCAGTTCGCCTGTCTCGGCATCTTTCAACGCATTGGCAAAACACTTGGCAATTGCTCCTGTTCCGATAATGCCCCATTGAATCGCTGAAGCCATGTCACTCAAACCTTTCGTGAAGCCATGAAATTATCGGTAGGTCAGCCACGCGCCAGCCAGGCCGAAGAAATCATGGAACGGGCAACTATGACAACCGCGCCGCCAATTTCAAGGGGGTCAGGCGAAAGAGACGGAAAAAACTCGTAGTCATCTGAAAAACATTCAATTCACATCCCGATACTTGCATTCGATTGCCCATCATCTCAGGGCTACCATGCGGTGATATGAACGAGACATCCCATCTTGCCCCCAATGCCCTGATCGTCGGCTGCGGCTACCTTGGTCTGGCGTTGGCTTCAGAACTGCTATCCCGCGAGATCACCGTGTTTGGCACGACCCGACACAGCGGCCGGGGTAAACAGTTGCACGAGCGTGGCATACAGCCTTTGTATCTGTCGGTGACGGATTTACTCTCGACTGCGGCTCTCAAACCCGCGGCCAGTTGTGAGTCTGTTGACCTGTATTACATGGTCCCGCCGGGGAGGATGGATGGAGACCCACCCGCAGCCAAGGTCGTGATCGAGGGACTGGCTCATGTCCTGGGGGCTTTGGATGCTCACCATGTCCGCCGGGCTGTGCTGGTGTCCTCCACCGCAGTGTATGGCCAAAGTGACGGCTCTATCGTCTCGGCAGATACCCCGGCCCATCCTAATGACCCGCGAGGTGAACTGTTGCTTCAGGGTGAGGAGCTATTTCATCGCTTCGCTACGCAAACCCACGTCGTCCGCTTGGCAGGAATCTATGGGCCGGGGCGGATCGTCGGACAGCGTGCCATCGCCGAAGGCGCGCCCCTGATTGGTGACCCGGATAAATATCTCAACCTGATCCACGTCGAGGATGCAGCCCGTTTGTTGATCGACATGATGACCAGCGCCCAGACAGGGCCTGTCGAACTAGGATGCGATGGCACGCCTGTCACACGCAGCGAGTACTACACCCATCTTGCGGACTTGATGGGACAGCCTCGTCCGAACGTGATGGATGATGAAGCCGCAGCGAAACAGATGGGGCTGAATGTCGAGCGGTTGCGTCGCGCCAGTTCCAAGCGATGCGACAATGGGCCGACGGTTGCGCGGACGGGTTGGATGCCGAGGGTGACGTCTTATCGCGAGGGTTTGGCGAGTCTGGTAGGCTGATTCCAATCGCATATTCTGTCACCCCAGCTTTCGCGTTACACTGCCCGGATGTCTGCACCGATAGAAGCTTTGCTGGAGAATCTGACCGAACCACAGCGTGAGGCCGTCACCCATGTCGAAGGCCCATTGCTGGTGCTGGCTGGCCCGGGCAGTGGCAAGACGCGGGTGATCACCAGCCGAATCGCCCATCTCATTCTTGAGGTGGGGATCGCGCCATGGAACGTCCTTGCCATCACTTTCACCAACAAAGCCGCAGGGGAGATGCGCCAGCGCGTGGGCGAATTTCTCTCAGCCCGGCAGGCACAGGCTGCGACCGTGGCAACCTTTCACTCCCTCTGCGCCCGCTTGCTGCGCACCTATGCCAACGTGCTGAACCTGCCTTCGAGTTATTCCATCTATGACACCAGTGATCAGCAGCGATGTATCAAGCGTGTCATTGAAGATTTGCAGATCAATACCAAGAACTTCCCGCCCAGTAAGGTCTTGTCATCCATCAGCAGTGCGAAGAATGAGTTGGTCGATGCAGAGGCATTTGCCAGCATGGCCGGGGATTTCTACAGCAAGAAAATCTCTCAGATTTATCGCGGCTATGAGCAGGCCCTGCGTCGCAACAACGCGTTGGATTTCGATGACCTGCTTTTCAAAACGGTGACGCTTTTACGCGAACATGCCACGGTCGCTGAGGAACTGCGCGACCGATTCCAATACATTCTGATTGATGAGTATCAGGATACGAACCATGCCCAGTTTGTGATTGCCCGGGCGCTGACGGGGGAGAATCGCAACATCTGCGCGACAGGCGATCCGGATCAATCCATTTATCGCTGGCGCGGGGCCGACATCCGTAACATTCTTGAGTTCGAGAAGCATTATCCCGATGCGCGGGTGGTTCGACTGGAGCAGAATTACCGTTCCACGAAAAGCATTCTTGGCGTCGCGGATGCCTTGATCGGGAGGAACACGCAGCGGAAGCACAAGGCCTTGTGGACGGACAATGAGGTGGGCGAGCCTGTCAAGGTCGTGACCCATGCCACGAGTCAGCACGAAGCCGCGTGGGTGGTGGATCGCGTGCGCGATCTGCACCTTGCGAAGGGATTGAATTACTCGGACATGGCCGTGTTCTACCGTACGAACAGTTTGAGCCGGGTGATGGAAGACGCATTGCGTGACGCAGCGATTCCTTACCAGATCGCGCGCGGCACGGCATTCTACGACCGCAAGGAAATCAAAGATGCCGTGGCTTATCTTCGTGCCATCGCCAACCCGGCTGATGAGATCAACCTGCAACGCATCATCAACATGCCCACGCGAGGCATCGGCGACAAGACGATCAAAACCCTTCAGGCTGAAGCTGCTGCAAGACAGCTTTCGCTTTCAGATGCTTTGGACATCGCCAACGAGTTGCCGGCCTTGAGTTCGCGGGCTGTGAAGGCCGTGCGCGAGTTTGCCAAGTTGCTGGCCACCTGGCGCGAAGAAGCAGGCATCGATGATATTCCCCTGCCCCCGGCGGATGATGATGCCTCGGCCAGCAACGGCCTGGACCTGCGTACGTTTGTTGAACGCGTGATTACGGAGTCCGGCCTGCATGCACATTACGCGGCAGATGAATCCGCTCCCGATGAAGAAAGGATCATGAACCTTGGCGAGTTGGTCTCCTCCGCTTATCAATATGAAGAGGAGATGATTGAAATGAGCACCCAGCCCATCACTTTGCGCGAGAAGTTGGAGGGTTTTCTTGAGCGGATCGCGCTCGTGGCTGATGTCGATGCGGTGGATAACGATTCAGGCAGTGTCACGCTGATGACGCTGCACGCAGCCAAGGGACTGGAGTTTCCGGTGGTGTTTATGGTGGGGGTTGAGGAGGGATTGCTACCTCACAGTCAGTCTTCGGGCGATGAGCATGAGATTGAGGAAGAACGTCGCTTGTGCTTTGTGGGAATGACGCGGGCCAAGCGTTTTTTGCATTTATCGCACACGAATGCGCGCAGCACGTTCGGAAGGATGGAGGGGGCCATCCCCAGCCGATTCTTGAGTGAGATTCGCAGCGATGATGTGGAATGGGACGATCAATCGCAACATCAGGAGTCGGCGACTCCCTGGGGTGATTTCGGCAGACGACAGGCTGCCAGCGTGTTTGGTTCAAGCAGTAAGTTCAGGCCGGGCCAAATGGTCAGGCATCCTCAGTTTGGCATGGGCACGGTGATGCTGGTTGAGCAGGATCGCGCCCGGGTGGCTTTCAAGACCGGGACGAAAACACTCATGTTGGAATATGCCCGTCTGGAGATTGTTTAGAGCGTGTTCAAAGCATTCATCTCGGGGTGCCTCGGCAAGCTGTGCTGTCAATCGTAAGCCGAAACGCGACGGGTGCTTCACAAGGAAAACCCATTCAGAGATGGCTGTCAGATATTCTCAAACCTTGCTCATATCATGGATAGGCTGACACGATGGTCAAGCCATCCATATTGCTTTCTTACCTCTGCGTCCTTCGCGTCTTTGCGCCTTGGCGTGATGCTCTTTCTTCCCAACCCATTGAATATCATGGCCATGCCATCGACCGAGGAATCCGCTCCTTCACAGTCGAGGCTCGTGGGGATTTCAAAACCTTGAGTCAGGCACCGGTCATCCGTGCAAAGTCATCACAAAAAACATGCGCGGTGCAGGCACCGCGGCTAAGGTGCGGGTTGATGTTTATCTTCGTGCCTTGACGCCTTAGCGTGAAATGTCTTTCTCTTTCTCTTTCTCTGCGTTCTTCGTGTGCTCTGTGCTTTTTCCCAATCTATCTCCGCGATGGTCATACCAAGGCCACGCCAATCAACCGATATCATGGCCATGCTAAAGCGATGGCCACGCCACCCGCCACGATGGTCATACCACACACCTTGCGCCACTCTCGCAAGCTCGTGTGTCGTCAAGGCGTGGCACCCAAGACACCACGGTTGGACTCAGCCTGTTTATGGGTTCTATTGTCGGCCTGCGATGTGATAAAGTTCATTTATGCTGCATTGCGCACGGAACTTTGCAGTTCGTCAGCAACGCGCCCAGCGGTGGCGGCATCAGATTGCATGGCCTTCACAATCTCGGTCTGGGTTGCATCCAATACCTCAATCGAGCCATCCAATTCCCCCTTACGCCGAAGCTCTTCCATGTAGTCATAACGCATCTTCAATCCTGCCCGGATGCGGCTCCACTGATCAACAGAATTCTTCCGCTGATAGGCAAGGATCGTTCCGACACAGGACAGCAGCAGGTAAGCACCCAGCAGTCCGATCCAAAGGGGCGTATGGAAAAGAAGTTCCAGCATCATCCTTGTCATCGGGGGTTTGTTGCAGCCGATTCAGTTCAAGGTCGATTCCTCAGACCCGACGTGGGCCATCCTCCGATAACCGAGCCAATTTTCGGCTAAACTGTTTCGATGATGTTCCGAGGCAGGTATCCACGTCTTTCGCTCATTGGCCTGATAGGGCTGGTGTTTCTTTTTGTCGGTTCCCCCGCATGGGGACAGCAGATCGGCGTTAAGGTCGAGGTCGATCCCGAAGCGGTCGGCATCCAGGGCCAGTTCAGGCCCGGCTATTGGACGGGGGTTCGGCTCAAGATCACCAATGAGTCAGGCCAGAGTCGGGCTTTGCGTTGCGTCTGGGAAGTGCGCGACATAGACGGCGACCGCGTGCTGATGGAGCATGTCCTGGGCGGTGTGGAAGCCAAGGGAACGCGAACCCCCTGGCTTTATGCGCCGATTCGCACCGGGTCGGTGACCCCCTGGCAGTTTCGTGTCTTTGATGTGGATTCCGGCGAGATGCTGGGCAGGCAGGTTGTGACCCCGGCCAGCGAAGTGCTCATCCCTCAGGAGAATCGCGCGGTCGCGGTGACGGATGAAGGCATCTTGAACCTGCCCCAACTCTATGGCAACCGACGCACGCAAAACGAAGCATTGACCGTCATCCCCGGCTTGTCCCATGAAGGCATGCCCAACCGTTGGTACGGCTACGACATGCTGCATGCCGTGATCTGGACCCAGTCTGGCGGTTCCCCACCCTCAGGCGAAAAACTCAAAGCGTTGACCGAGTGGGTGCAGCGTGGTGGTCACCTGGTCGTCATCCTTGGCCCGGGTGACAGTGCCTTGCAGGATTGGCAGTCCCAGGCAGGGATTCTCATGCCTGCCATCCAGCCGAAGGTCGTCGATGCACTGCCATTGCCAAACTGGATGGGGTCGGCACGGGCTAAGCAAGATGGCACACCTCACACGGTCACCGCCTATGCATTGAACCCGCCTTCGGGAAAGAATCACCAGCCCATTCTGACCGAGACTGTCGGCCCGAGTGGGAAAACACCCTTGGCTGTGTCTCACCGAGTCGGCGTCGGGCGGGTGACCGTCATCGGGGTTGATTTGACCAGCCGAAAACTGAGCGAACTGGGCCTGCCCAATGATCCTGCACTCTGGCAAGCGGTCTTCGGCTGGCGCGGCAGGTATATCAGCAAGGTGGCTTTCGAGCAGGGAGTCAAGGATGGCAATTATGTCAGCGAAGACATTCGACCTTCCGTTCTGTTGGACACGTTGCTGCCTCAGCATGTGGTGATGCAGGATCGCGCCTCGGCAGGATTGGGCTTGGCGATGCTCCTGTTTGTGATCTACGGTTTGCTGGCTGGCCCGGTGAGTTTCTTTGTGCTGCGTGCGAATAAGATGGTGCA
The DNA here is from genome assembly GCA_964546335.1 of uncultured Phycisphaeraceae bacterium. Lineage (GTDB taxonomy): Bacteria > Planctomycetota > Phycisphaerae > Phycisphaerales > Phycisphaeraceae > CAZJJN01. Next base: position 199,141 of record CAZJJN010000002.1, on the reverse strand, counting down.
CTGGAGTTGGCCTGTGTTTGTCATCATCGTGACCGTGTTTGCAGCCGCATCATGGACGGGCGCTTACTTCTTCAGGCCTTTGCAGACGCGGATCGGTCACTTCAGTGTGATGACGATTGATGTCGAATCACAGCGTGTACACACGCACAGTTGGCTGAGTCTTTTCAAGCCCAAGCATGGCCGAGTGACTTTTTCCATCGACCCAGCCAAGACAGAAGGCAACCACAATGTGGTGAGTAGCTCCGGCCTGTTGATGCGATCTACCGCCACCGGATTCGTCGATACCCAGACCTATGAAATGGACGCGTACGAACCTTCCGAGGCAGGATTGCCTTTCCGCTCAACCGCAAGGCAGTTGGAACTGGATTACCTGGGTACCCTGACGGATGAAGGCGGTTTGGCCGATCAGGAATATGAATTGCCTCAGGGATTAGTTACCTGGGATGGCAATCGCCTGACAGGTCGCATCACGCATGGTTTGCCCTTTGATTTAACTGATGTGGTGATCGTATTCAGTGACGGCGACCCCTCCAAAGAGCCACGCGTCTGGACGCGCTACCGTCGCGATTGGCTGCGAGGACAAAGATTGGACTTGGCGTCTCAGTTAGTCGGCAGGGGGGATATGCTTGCGATTGAACCGATCTATACGATCAATCGCAGCCCCAATGGGCCTTGGGGCGGGTTCCTCGCTGGCGTTACTGAAAATTGGCAGCAGACGAATACATTGACAGGCTTTACCAATCCGGGAGCTGTCACGGATGAGATCACGCCAGACCTTGTCGTACAACGACTGCTGGCGTTGACGTTCTACGACATGCTGCCCCGACCACGCTATTTGCGTTCCGAGCAGGATCAGTTTTCAGGCAACTTTGGGCCGACCGGGGCGTATCCGATCAGACACACCATGCGACGGCTTGACTTGTCCAAGCAACTGCGTGAGCCTTGCCTGATTGTGGTGGGCAACGTGCGCAGCAACGCGATGCTGCCCGTGCCGGTGGAAGTCGATGGTGACAGGAACCTGGCCACGAGTGATTCCAGTTGGGTCATGGTCCGGCTGATTTTCCCGGTGAACATGAAGTAATGCAGGAGTGGTTCAAAGCATGGCCATGATCGAAACGGTCAATCTGACGAAACGCTATGGCGACCTGGTTGCCTTGAATAACCTCAACCTGACCATCCAAACTGGTGAAGCATTCGGCTTCATCGGTCCAAACGGTGCGGGTAAGACGACCACGATCAAAATTCTTGCAACACTGCTCAAACCAACCTGGGGTGAGGCGCGAATCGACGGCCTATCCGTTGGGCCTGTCAATGCCCGACAGGTCCGGTCAGTGATCGGATACGTGCCTGACTACTTCGGCAATTATCCTGACATGGTGGTGCGGGAGTATCTGGAGTTCTTTGCCGCGGCTTACAACATCCATGGTCAAAAACGCAACACCGTGATTGATGACGTCCTGCAGCTAACTGACCTGGCCTACAAAGTGGACGCTGATGTCAATGGCTTGTCCCGCGGCATGAAACAACGCCTGAGTGTGGCCCGGGTGTTATTGCACGACCCCAAGTTGCTGCTGTTGGATGAACCTGCGTCAGGCTTGGATCCGCGTGCACGCATTGAAATGCGCGAACTGCTCAAAGAGCTGCACCGCCTGGGTAAAACGATCCTGATCAGTTCGCACATTCTGCTCGAACTGGCAGATTTGTGTACGACGGTGGGGATTATTGAACGCGGTGAGCTGCAGTTTCAAGGCACCGTCCGCGAGATCATGGACAAAGCCCGTGTCGGTGCCGTGGTCTTTGTGCGTGTAGCTGAACGTACACAGGCCGCAGCCGCGCTTTTGGGTAGCGTCGAAGGCGTGCTCAAAGCGGAAGTACAAAGTGACGAGCAGATTCGCATCACGCTGGATGAAAAACACAACGACCCCTCGCGATTGGCCAACGCTCTGGTGACCAACGGTTTCCGCCTGACTTATCTGCATGAAGAGCAGGTCAATCTTGAAGTCGCTTTCATGCGATTGACGCAAGGCCTGGTGCAATAATCCTATCCATCGTGCGCGATGTGCCAATGTTGCCTGCTCTTGAGCGTGTAGGATGCAAGGCAGTGAATGGAGTTAGCCATGCCTGTGAACGAAAGCATCGTGCCCGATCTTGACAAGCATTTCCCGCGATACGAACAGTTTCATCCTGCTGTGCCGGTGTGGTGTGTGACGCCGAACGAAGGCAGGGCGTTCCATCGTTTTTTTGATACGAGTCCGATCAGCCCCAGCGGACGATATCTGGCCTTCACGCGCATGCCCTTTGAGGATCGCAGGCCGGAACCGGGTGAGGAAGCTGAAATCTGTGTGACGGATCTGGCAACGGGTGAAGAAACGGTTGTGGCACGCACCGCTGGCTGGGAGCCTCAGATGGGGGCCAACCTGAACTGGGGCGCAGATGACCACGCGCTGATATTTAATGATGTGGACACAAAAACATGGCAGCCTTTCGCATGGAAGCTGGATCCAGCCAGTGGCGAGAAGATGAAACTTCAAGGCACGGTATATCACGTGTCGCCTGATGGGAAATGGGCTTGTGCTTCCAATCCTGTCACCATGCCCCGCACTCAGTATGGGTATGGCGTCATCATTCCTCCCGACCGCGTGCCGCGCTTTGAAGGTGCGCGCGACGACGAAGGCCTGTGGCTGACGGACTTGGAGACTGGAGAGCGCAAACTGCTGCTGTCAATCAAAGACGCAATCGAACGAGCAACGCCGACGTTCGAGCTGGACGATCCCGACCAATACGAGATCTATGGCTTCCACAGCAAGTTCAATCCGCAAGGCGACGGGTTGATCTTCACGCTGCGTTTTTTCAGAAACACTGGCCAACCAAGAGTCAGTCTGATTGGTACAGGAGAATTGAGTTTTACCGTATTGACCTTTGATCTGAAAGCCAATCGCATCTGTAACGCAGTCCCCACCAGCAAATGGCTATATGGCGGGCACCATATCAACTGGCATCCGAACGGCCGCGAACTTTCCATGAACCTGAAACTCGAAGAAGGTGGCCCACTTTGGTTCGTCGGTTGTAATGAAACAGGCGATAACCTGCGGCAACTTCGCGAGGATATCCTCGGGTCAGGTCATCCCTCAATCCATCCCAATGGCAAGCACCTGCTGACGGATACCTACACGACGGAGTCAACTGCGTTTGGTGATGGCACGATTCCCCTCCGCTGGGTTGATCTGCAAGAGGGGAGCGTCCGCAACCTTGTGCGCATCAACACCCGCCAGACACTGTGCAAGGATGGCACGCTGCGGATTGACCCGCATCCGGCATGGGATCGTTCTTGGCGATATGTCACGTTCAATGGCTTCGTGGGTGTAACCCGCCGCGTGTTCGTTGCCGACATGCAAAGCGTTTTGTAGGTCATTAACCTGAACTTGCTGCAAGTGATTCTTCATCAATGGCGAATTCTTGACTCAAGGCGTTTCGCTTCATGCGACCACTGTCCCTTAGAAGTTTGACCGTACCGCCGATAATCGTGCCGACAGCCCGACCCGTGAGTTTTTCTCCCTGGAATGGGCAATTGCGACTGCGGCTGGCGAATTCGTCGACCTCTACGGTCCATTGCAACTTCGGGTCGATCAAGGTGACGTCGGCGTGGCTACCCACAGCCAGGCTTCCGCGTCCTGCAAGATTGCATAGCAGCGCGGGTTGATACGTCATCAAGTCAACCAGCTTTGGCCAGACTATGGTGTCGGTTTCGATCAGCGCTTTGATGTAACAGCCCAAAGCATTTTCCAGGCCGATGATGCCATACGGGGCGTCACTGAATTCACGCTCTTTTTCTTCGCGGGTGTGTGGGGCATGGTCGGTCGCCAGGATCGTGATCGTGCCGTCCGCAATCCCCGCGCGGATCGCATCAATATCATCTTGCTGACGGAGGGGCGGGTTCATCTTGTAATTCGTGTCGTAGCCTCGGCAATGCTCATCGGTCAGTAGCAGATGATGGGGCGAAGCTTCGGCTGTGATGTGAGCAACGCCTGCATAATCTTTCTGCGCCCGGCGAATCAACTCCACACTGCCGGCTGAGGAAAGATGTTGCACGTGATAGCGAACGGAAGCGTTGGCAGCGGCAGCCAACAAGACGTCGCGTTGAATGACCAATTCCTCTGCCACACGAGGCCAACCTTTCAAGCCCAACTCGGTGGCCACATCGCCAGCATTCATATCGCCACCACCCAGTTCCGGGTCTTCGCAATGTTGCATGATGACCTTGCCAGTCATGGCGATATAGGCCATGGCTTTGGCCATGACCCCCGCCGAGGCGACGGCGACGCCATCATCCGAGAAGCCGACCGCACCTGCCTGCGACATCAGGCCGATCTCCGCCAGTTCTTTGCCTTCGCGTCCCTTGGTGATGGCCCCGACGGGAAAGACGTTGGCCAGGTTGGCGCGTTCCGCCTGCCGATAGACAAACTCGATCCGCGCATCATCATCCAACGCAGGTTGCGTGTTGGGCATGCAGCAGACACTGGTAAAGCCACCGGCCACGGCTGCGGCTGCGCCACTGGCGATGGTTTCCTTTTCTTCCTGTCCCGGCTCACGCAGATGAACATGCGGATCAATCAGGCCCGGCGTGACCAGCAGGTCACGGGCATCAATCACCACATCGCATGCATCAGTTTCAGCCTGGCTGAGAGATCCGATCGAAGCGACTCGGCCAGCCTCCAGCCGAAGGTCTGTGACAGCATCGAAGTTGGATGCGGGGCAGATCACCCGCCCGCCAAGGATCGCGGTTGTGCTCATATCAGCAAAATAACGTAAGCAGGGATAAAGGGGAATCCTGAACCGAGTAACGAGAGGTGTTCAGGCTTACTTGTCGCCCAACTTGATTTTGATATCATCTTGTCCGATATGTCCGTTGGCGGGGATTGCGACCGACGGGCACCAGCCAATGTGGCACCGGGTCGTCCGGACCTGCCACGATTCCACACACCGCTTTTGAATGGGATGAACACATGCCGATTGCCTCACCCGAACAATACCGTGACATGCTCGAACGCGCCTTCCAAGGCCACTACGCTTACCCAGCCATCAACGTGACCAGCATGGTCAGCGCCAATGCCGCCCTGAAGGGTTTTGCCGACGCAAAGTCGGACGGCATCATTCAGGTTTCCACCGGTGGCGGTAAGTTTGCCAGCGGCCTGAACGTCGGCAACATGGTCGAAGGTGCCATCAGCATTGCTGAGCACATTCATCGCATGGCCAAGCATTACGACGTGATGATTGCCTTGCACACCGACCACTGCCCGCCGAAGAATGTTGATGACTTCATGCTGCCTTTGATTGAAGAATCTGAGCGCCGCGTGGGCAAGGGTGAACTGCCTTTGTATCAGAGCCACATGCTCGACGCTTCCAACCTGCCTCTGAATGAAAACCTGGAACTGAGTGTGCCCATCTACGAGCGCATGGCGAAAATCGGCCAGATGATCGAAATCGAGGCTGGCGTCGTCGGCGGCGAAGAAGATGGTGCTGCTGGCAGCGATGACACACCTGCTGACAAGCTTTACACCACTCCCGGCGACATGGTCGAAGTTTACAAGGCCATGAAGGATGTGGACGGCTACTACATGTTTGCTGCGACGTTCGGCAATGTGCACGGCTCATACAAGCCAGGCGTCGTCAAACTGCGTCCGGAAATTCTCAAGCAGGGTCAGGATGCCATCAAGAAAGAGTTCGGCCCCGATGCCAAGTTCTACCTCGTGTTCCATGGCGGTTCCGGTTCTGACAAGAAGCAGATCAAGGAAACGCTGGGTTACGGCGTGGTGAAGATGAATGTCGATACCGACACGCAATATTCAATGTCCCGGGCCGTGGCTGACCACATGTTCAAGAACTACGACGGCGTGATGAAAATTGATGGCGAAGTCGGCGACAAGAAGAACGGCTACGATCCTCGCGTCTGGCTGAAGAAGGCGGAAGAATCCATGGCCAAACGCGTCATCGAAGCCTGCGACGACCTTGACAGCACCGGCAAGGCTGGGGCTGTCGCTGCGGCGACGGCGTAAGCTTTCGCAATATGGAAAATCTGAAACTCAAACCCGTGGCAGACTGCTGTCACGGGTTTTTTTAGTATGCTTTCAGTCACCGGAGGTGCTATGTCTCAGTTTAAAACAACGGTACATGATGAAATCCCTTGCAGCTATCAGCGTGATGAGGAAGGGCATCTGATCGAAGATGCGCCGTGTATTCGCTGCGAGTACAACCTGCGTGGCCTGACGGTTGACATGACCTGCCCGGAGTGTGGCCTGCCTGTGGGCCGGTCAGGCGTGGGCGAGTATCTGCGCTACCGTGATCCGAAATGGCTGAACAAGATTACGGATGGGTTCTTGTGCCTTGCTGTTCTGCTGCTTGCTGTTGATGTCTTTGTCATGATGGCCTTATTGAATGTATTTATGGCAAACAATTTTACATTAATCTTGGTTGCTTGCAGCATTGCAATTGCTGTTACCATGTACTTTTATGGCGCAATACTCTCAACAGCCAGAGAGCCGGATAATATCAAAGATAAAGGGGTGCGTTCAGCACGTATGATAAGTCGTATACTGTTGTTGTTATTTCCTCTTGTATCACCTTTATTACTGATGATTGCTGCTTCGATTGAGATACCATATCGCTGGTCAAGCGTTAGCTTTTATTATTTGGTTATACACTATATCTATCATTTTGTACCAGTATTACCACTTACGATTGGTCTTTCACTAATTGTATTCATGGCATCAAAACTCTCTAAACGGATTCCCATGATGCCACTTCGATACCTACTTCTTGTTTTGGCTTGGATTGTCGTACTTTCTGTCTTCATTTTACCATTGCTCAGGTTGTATTTTGACTTGTATGCCTACTTTAATTATTCCAACCCACATAGTTCGTATAAAAATTGGTTTGACATGTTTGGAAGAGTACTTCTTATATCTATTCCGATATATCTTCTATTAACTTTTGTTTCCCTCAACATCCTCGCCATCTGGTTTTTCTTTGCCGTGCGCCAGCAAACGAAAATAGCCCGGCTAACATGGGCTGCGCGAACCGACACAACTGACGGGTAGTTTTGAGCCAATCCGGGCAGATCTAGTTTTCATTTCGGACTTGAAAAAATGACACCAGATGATTGTCTCGCGGGTATCATGCAGGTATGGACAACGTCTTGCACGAATCTGAAAAGCCCAAGCCGATGGAGAATGGCCGACTGCTCATGGCTTTTGACGGCTGGATGGATGGCGGCGAAGTCTCCACCGGGACGCTGGACTGGCTGGTTGAGCAACTCGGGGCGAGGCAGGTGGCGGCCATCGATCCCGAGCCATTCAACATTTACAACTTCCCTGGATCGATGGAAGTGGCTGCCATGTTTCGGCCTCACGTCAAGATGGAGGAAGGATTGGTCAAAGACTATGTTCCGCCTTCGCTGGAGTTCTACGTCGCTGAGAGTTCGCAGTTGCTGCTGTTTTCCGGCCGGGAGCCAAACTTTCACTGGCAGAGGTTTGGCCAAATCTTGTTGAACTATGCCGAAGCATGGGGCGTGCAGCGGATGTATTTCGTCGGTAGTGTGGCAGGGGCTGTGCCACACACGCGCGAGCCTCGGCTGTTTTCCAGTGTCTCGCATGCTCATTTGCGTGATGAGTTGAAACCTTTCCTTGCCGGGTTTTCGAATTATGAAGGCCCAGCCAGCATGGTGACGTATCTGCTTATCGAGGCAAAGCAACGGAACCTGGAGTTGGCCACGCTGGTGGCAGAGATCCCAGCCTACATTCAGGGGCGGAACGCCAAGAGCATTGAATCAGTGGTGCGAAAGTTGTCTGCGATGCTCGGCATCGGTTTGGATATGACCCCTTTGCGAAAGCTTTCGGATCATTGGGAGCGTCGGCTGAATGAAGCCATCGACGACCGGGAGGATTTGCTGGAACACATTCAGCAGCTTGAAGCCGACTACGACAATGAAGTCTTTGATACCCAGTTGGGGGACTTAAAAGATTGGCTGCAGGAGCGTGGGATCGAAGTAGATTAAAGTTCGTCGGCAGGTGTGATGTCATGACATGATAAAACCCATGCAATGGTTGCATGGGCTTTATGTGCGTGTGCAAAGTGATGATGAAACTCAGAGTTTGAATCGACTGACCAGACCCAGCAATTGCTCGGCCTTGGCAGACAGTTGACTGGTCGCCTGCGAAGCTTCGCGTGTGCCCTGGTTGGTCTGCTGAGTGATAGTGTTGATCGAGTCGATGCTGCGCGAGACTTCTTCCGTGGCAGCGCCTTGCTGCTCGGCGGCGGCGGCGATGCGCTGCACCATGCCAGCCACTTCCTGCACGTTGCCAAGAATCATCTGCAGGCTTTCATCGGCCTTGCTGATCTGTTCGACGCCTTGCTCGACTCGGGTCGTGCCATCCTGCATGCGATCCACCGCGGTCTTGGTTTCAGCCTGCATGTCCTGAATGGACTGGGCGATTTCTTCCGTGGCTCGCGTTGTGCGGTCAGCCAGCTTGCGGACTTCATCTGCGACCACGGCGAAACCTCGGCCTTGCTCACCAGCACGGGCGGCTTCGATGGCTGCGTTCAAAGCCAACAGGTTGGTCTGGTCAGCAATGTCGTTGATGACTTCGACGATCTCGCCGATCTGGTCTCCCTTGACGCCCAAGGCACGAATGCTTTCAGCCGTGGAGGTGACCGACTCGTTGATGGAGTTCATGCCTTGGATAGCCTGCTTGACCACTTCGCTGCCTTCGGTTGCGCTCTTGCTGGAGGAGTCGGAGGAGTTGGCTGCATCCATACTCATCTTGGCGACTTCCTGCACGCTGGCGTTGACTTCTTCAACCGCGGCACTGACCTGAGTGGCTTGGTTGGCCTGTTGCTCCATGCCGCTGGCCATCTCTTCGGTATTGGCAGAGATTTCGGTCGCAGCACCGGCCACTTCCTGAGCGGAGCCGACCACTTGGGTGATAATGTCGTGAATCTGATCGAGGAAGGTATTGATCCAGGTGGACATCTCGCCAACTTCGTCCTGTGACTTCACTTCCAGTCGCTGGGTCAGGTCGCCATCGCCTTCAGCGATTTCGCGCATGCGTTCCTTGGCCAGTTTGATGGGTTGGGTGATCTGACGAGCCATCCACAAGCTGATGATGCTGAGGATCGCCAGCACACCGGCCGCACTCCCAGCCACCCATAAAATGACGGAGTTGATGCTGGCTTCGATGTTGTCTTTTATCGCTTCTGTTTCGTCGAGGTAGGTGCCTGCTCCGATGACCCAGCCCCATTCATCGTGGTACAAGACACTGGTGACCTTCTTGCGTGCGACATCCTCGCCGGCGTTCTTCCAGTCGTACTCAAAGCGAATCAGTTTGCCGGGTTGCTTTTCGGATTCATCCACCATTTCCTGGATGATGTACCTGCCGGTCGCATCCTGGACTTGCGTCAAGTCCTTGCCATCACTTTTACCACCTTGGCTGATGATGTAGTGGTAGCGGGCATTGCCACTGCTGCCGATGACGAAAACGTAGCCTGACTTACCGACTTGGAGTTCCTGTATGCCTTGGCGTACAGCAGCGACACTCTCCAAGGGTAAGCCGACATAAAGTGCGCCAATGATGCGGCCAGACTCATCCTTCAGTGGTTTGTAAAGTGTCTGGCACCATTGATTCACGACGAATGCTTTGCCTCGAAAAGCTTCCCCACGAAGAAGCGTCTGTACCACCGCATTGCTTGAGCCGTCTGGATTGCGTGCAGGGATGTATGTCCCAGTGCCTCGCTTTCCATCGAGCGTTGTCACGCTGGTCGCGACGCGAAGCATGTCACCTGCTTCATTGATGCGCTGGAAAATGGTGCAGTCAGCCTTGGCCATCTGCTTGAGTTTCAGGACGACAGGCACATCTGATGCAATGCCTGTTTCATCAACCAATGGGGTATCACCTGCCTGAAGGGTTGGCAGTGTGGTTTGCTGGCTTTGCTTGGTGAATTGATTGGTGATCGTCCAGTTGACTTTCTGGTTGTCAGTTTTTGCCACGGATAGTGGCCCGAGATCTTTGAGAAGTTTTTCAGCCGTGTTGTAATCAGCTTCTAACTTTAAGGCGAGTGCATCATGCTGCGATTGCACCATGGCATAAGCGGCTTGTGCCACCATGTCGGCCTCATGCTGAGTCTGTTCGGTGACTACCTTGCTACTGGTGTCCACCAGAGTCCCTTTGCTCCATAAGAGCACAGCGATCACTGCGATGACAGCCACCACGACACCCGAAATAGAGAGAATAGCGATCCGGGGACCAATCCCCATACGATTGAGATAGCTGAGGCGCATGCCTTGGCTCCTTCAAAGTAAGGATGGAAAGTAACTGCCGCCTACCCACGAGTGACAGTCCACCGGATGTGAGTAAAGTCGGACAAGTAAGTCGTCTGGTTTAGTACGATTGCTTCAGGATTAAAAGACTCCTGCTCTTTAGGTAATAGACCCTAATCGCTCAAGTGACATGTGGAATCCCATGCTTGTTGCTCGCGCTGCAATCATTTACCTTCCTCAGAAGACAAACCATGAGCAGTTCCCAACCCGATTTTGAACATCAGCAGGACATGAAGCCTGGCGAGTCCAAGTTACATGTGGATCGTGCCCGGCCTGTCACTTCCCGAAACAAGCCTAACAGCCGACGCAGGCGGGACTTATCGGTTGACGACATGGCCGGCGGCGTTGAGCAGGGCGATCGGGCCATCCTCGGTCGCGCCATCACCCTGATCGAAAGTAACAATCCGGCACATCAAGCCACCGCAGCCGAACTGGTCAGTCGCCTGATGCCTCGCACGGGTAAGGCCCATCGCGTGGGTATCACGGGTGTACCCGGTGTCGGCAAAAGCACCTTCATTGAAACACTCGGATGCAACCTGACCGAGGCGGGGCACAAAGTTGCTGTGCTGGCAGTCGATCCCTCGAGTTCCATCACAGGAGGCAGCGTTCTCGGTGACAAAACTCGCATGGCTCGACTCAGCACCGATCCGCGCGCATTCATCCGGCCATCTCCCGCTGCTGGGACACTTGGTGGCGTGGCTCGGAAAACACGAGAAACCATGCTGCTCTGCGAAGCGGCTGGTTATGACGTGGTGTTGATTGAAACCGTCGGCGTGGGCCAAAGCGAAACGGTCGTCGCAGATATGACAGATTTCTTTCTCGCGCTGATGCTGCCCGGAGCGGGTGATGAGTTGCAAGGCATCAAGCGGGGCATTCTTGAAATCGCGGACATGATTGCTGTCAACAAGGCCGACGGCGACAACGAAACTCCTGCCAAGCGAGCAGCACGCGAGTATCAGAATGCGCTGCATTACATGGCCCCGAAAAGTGAGCACTGGCAGGTGCCTGTCGTCACTTGTGCGGGACTAACCAACATCGGCGTGAAAGAACTCTGGGAAAAAATCGAGCAGCACCGAGACGTGATGAAGCAGGCTGGCGAACTCCAGGCCCGACGCGAGAGACAACTCATGCACTGGATGTGGGACATGGTGCGCGATCAGTTGCAGTCCGCTCTGAAAAATAACGAGTCCGTCAAGAAACTCCTGCCTGCGGTAGAGAGAGATGTGGCAGCCCATCGCATGGCCCCGACAGCCGCGGCCCAGCACATCCTCGACACGTTCTTCAAGCATCTGAAATAATGCCCGTATGACGCAACTGCCTTTTGGAGATATGCCCGGCACATCACCTGCCGGTGATTCCGGTGCCTGGACTGTCAGCGAGGCAGCAGAAGTGATCAAACTGACATTGCAGGAAGCGCTGCCCAAGCGGGTGCGCATTGTGGGCGAGATCAGCAACTTCACCAGCCGAACGCATTGGTTTTTCTCGTTGAAGGATGAAGGAGCGACGATCCGCTGTGTCTGCTTTGCTTCGGCCGCGAGGAAAGTTGACTTCGATGTGGCGGATGGGAGTGAAGTGATTGCCACCGGGCGGATCGACTATTTCCCGCAGCAGGGGAGTTTGCAACTCTATGTCGATGCAATGGAGCCGGTGGGTATGGGCGCGCTGGAACGCAAGCTGCGCGAGTTGATCGAGCAGTTGCGTGAGCAAGGCTACTTTGAGGAAACGCGGAAGCGCGACTTGCCAATGCTGCCTCGCAAGGTCGCGGTGGTCACCAGCCGAACCGGGGCGGCGTTGCAGGATGTGATCGACACGGCAAGACGCCGTTGGCCCGGGTGCGAACTGGTGTTGTGTGATGTCCATGTGCAGGGAGCAGCCGCAGCGCCGGAGATTGCCGCGATGCTGCGTAAGTTGAGTAAACGAGGCCCAAGCCTGGGGATTGATGCCATCATCCTCACGCGTGGCGGTGGGTCGCTCGAAGACTTGTGGGCTTTCAACGAACGGGCCGTCGCGGATGCGATTTATCACTGTGCAATTCCTGTTGTGGCGGCGATTGGCCATGAGACGGATACGACGGTGGCGGAACTGGTCGCAGACATGCGTTGCTCCACACCGACGCAGGCCGCCATGCGCGTGGTACCTGATGCGGCCTCATTAAGGCAGCAATTGGATGCGCAGCAATCTCGGTTGATATCACTGCTGAAACGCGAAGCACGTGAAGCGAAACGTCGCCTGGCTGCGTTGTCGCGTCATCCGATTTTGAAAAGGCATGATGCCTGGCTGGCACCGTTCCGCGAGAAGCTGGCCAATCTGGACCGCCGACTGCTGGCCTGTTTGCAAGGCACACAACAAAGCAATCGAGATAGACTCAATGCCCTTACCAAGCACCTTGCTGCGGTCGGGCCTGAGCAGGTGTTGCAGCGAGGTTATGCGTATGTGACTGATGAACAAGGCAGGTTGATTCGACAGGTCGATCAAGCCAGGCAGGCTGGCCGACTGATGACGCACCTGAGTGATGGCAGCGTAAAAAGTGATGTGGTTGATGGTGATTCACCAAAGCCGAAGCCATCTTCAAGTAAATCGCGAAATGAAAAGCAGACGAAACCAAAATCAACCCGCGCGAAAAAGTCAAGGGATGCCAGCGATCAAGGCAAGCTGTTTTGAGTGGCTTGACCGGTAAGAGAGTAAACTACAACCATGGCCAAACGCGATAAACAATTGAAATATGAAGAAGCCTTGGATCAGGTGGAGCAGATTATCGACCAGATCGAGTCAGGCGAGATCGGTTTGGAAAAAGCCATTGAGCAATCCAAGCAAGGCATGCAATTGATCAAGCATTGCCGTGAGATTCTCGACCGGGCTGAAAAGCAGATTACTGAGTTGATCGATGCGGAAGCTGGGGTCGATTCACCTGCTGATGAAGGGGGCGATGAGGTGTTGGAAGCAGAGGCGGATGAGGAACCCCCGTTTTGATCGAGGCGATTAAGTCACAGGCGAAACAGTCATGATGATCACGATATTCATTTTTGTCGTTCTGCTGGGCGCATGCGTCGGCAGTTTTTTGAATGTCGTGATTTATCGTCTGCCTGCGGGGGAAAGCATTGTGCATCCGCCATCGCATTGCCCACGCTGCCAGAAGGGACTGGCCTGGTATGACAACATCCCCGTCCTGGCCTGGCTTTGGCTGGGTGGGAAATGTCGTTACTGCAAGCTGCCGATCAGCGTGCAGTACCCGATCATTGAAGCCTTGACCGCTTTGCTCTTTGGTGGGGTTTTCTGGTGGCTGATGCTTGGGCCTTGGCCGCCGAACGAGTTCTGGCAGATCGTTGTCGCGGAGCAACCCGTGGCAACCTGGCCGATGTTGGCAGTCTGGCTGACTCTGGTGGCGGTGTTGATTGCGAGCACGATGATTGATGCCCGGCAGTTCATCATTCCTATCACCTTGCCTTGGTTTGCAGGCATCGTGGCTGCGGTGTTGCTGCCGATTGCCGCCGCGTGGTATCCGCAACTGATCGGCCTGCACAGTGGTCGGCTGGTTTTATCGCCCCAAGCCATTGATCTGTTTGCTTTGCTTGGGCTGGGGGCTGGCCTAGGCTTGATACTTGCTAATCTTCTGGTTTGGCTGAAGGTGCTGCCACGCAGTTTTCCAGAACACGAATACATCCTGATGCCAGCGGAAGAAGGTCCTGCTGCTGATCGCGATGCGACGGATTCGCCACCTAGAGAGGAAAGCAAGCCTGTCGTTGGTGCGGTAAATGCAGCCGGCCAAGTGATGGATGAAGGTTGGCTGGTGCATCCCCGACCTCGCTCGGAAGCAGCCAAGGAACTGCTTTTTGTGGCTTTGCCCATCATCGGGGCGCTGCTGTGTTACGCATACTGGCCGACGGTGGTGGTTCAGATCAATCAAGGCGCGGGACTGTACGAAATTCACCAGATGGATGCGCCACAATCCATACTCAATCCATTACGCATGCTAGGGCTGGTTCTTTTTGGTGGCATCGTCGGCGGAGGTTTGGTCTGGCTGACGCGTATCTTTGGCACCCTCGGCTTCGGCAAGGAAGCGATGGGCCTGGGCGATGTCCACCTGATGTTTGGCGTCGGATGTTGCATCGGAGCGCTGAACGTCATCATCGCTTTCTTCATTGCCCCGTTTCTAGGCTTGGCTTATACGCTGATCCTCACGGGCGCCAGCAAAATGCTGCATCGCGAAGTACGCCAGGTGCCTTACGGCCCACATCTCGCCGCTGCCTCCATTGTGATGATGTTCCTTGGAGCGGAGCGTGTCCTGATTCTGTTGGGCGTTTGAATCAACTGCACAATTTATGAAATGCGATCCAGCGCGAAGCGGTGTGCTTCATGGTAGCGCGATGCCAGGTTATGCCAATCGAAGTGAACGCTGAAGTTTTCCACGCCGTTGCGCAGGGCAATGCGTTCACGCCGACTTCGCTGGGTGAACTGGAACATCTTGTGAGCCAGTTCGTCGGCCGCTTCCCAATAGCTGCGGTTGTGTCGGTGCAAGACCATCATGCCTTCCTGCTCATGCTCAGGCAGCAGTTGCTTGAGGTAACTGCCAAAGCCTGACAGGTCGCTGGTGATGGCTGGCACGCCTGACGCGATGGATTCCAGCGGGGTATAGCCCCAAGGTTCGTAGTAGCTGGGGAAAATGCCCAAGTGACAGCCTCGGACGAATTCATCGTATTCCATACCGAGCAGGGGGCTGGTGCTGGAGACAAAGTCGGGGTGATAAATCACCTTCACCGGGTCGGACTGGTGATTCCACAATCGACAGGATCGCATCTGGTTGAGCAAGGGGTCGGTGGCATCATCGACCAGATCATGCGTGACGATGGCAGGGGGCATGTCCCGCCGCCAGGCATGGATGGTTCGGCGAAGGCGCAGCAGGCGGAAGTCATCAACCAGTGTGTTGAAGTCGGGGATACGCCCGGTCGCTGAGATTTCAAATAGCCGATCACCAAGTTGGTCTTTGATCTCATCCGAAATCTGCCTGAACTCGCGAAGCATCGCGGCACTTTCCAAGGCGCGCACATTGATCGACCGCACAGGTCGGCGGGTGATCAGGAAGCAGATCACCGTGATGTTCGAACCGGCTTCACGCAGGCGATGGTTGAGTCGGGCAAGAGCCTCGACGGTCAGATCCATGCCTTTGTTTTTGTACTCGAATCGGCCTGAGGTGAAGAAGTAAAGCGTGCGATCCAGATCAAAGGAATAAGTCGGGAAGAAGTGTCCCATGACGAATTGGTGGATCTGGTCTTTGAACTTGGCATGCAGATTCTGTAGCTCGTGCAGACGTTCAAAACGCTGAATGTTCAGGCCATTGGGCAGGAGGATGTCGCACTTGCGACCCAGCAGGCCTTCGCATTCCTTGGCGGTAACATCGCTGACGGTGGTGAAGACGTGGCTGCCATGGGCAGCAGCTCGTTCAATGCGATACTGCGTCTCCACGTTGAACTTGGCTGCTTCACGATCCGCGTCATAGAAGGGCAGATGATCATAAAAATGCTCATCATTCTGAGCCAGGTAGCGGCCAAGCATCGTCGCGTGCGTGGTAAAGACAATCGCGCCGGGCCAATTGTCTTTCCGCAGCATGGGGACCGCGACGGAAGCCATCCACTCATGAAAGTGAGCGACTACTTTCCGCCTGCTCACTTCCCGGTTGGCCAGTACCCACAGGAACTGCCTGAGTACTTCGCCGAAGGCCACACAGTCGTTGATCATCTGATCACCTGCGGGTGAAGCGATGCCATGATCCGTGAACAAGCGATACTTCACTTCGTGCAGGCTCTGGAAGACGTTGACATATTCGAGCAGGACGACGTGCGGACGACCTGTGACCAGCCAACGGCCGTAGTGCACGCCGAAGCCCATGTCGCGCATCTGCTTGACGGCCTGGCCGATGGCACCCGCTGCCGGGGCTTCTTCAAATTCAACTTGAGCACTGGCATGGTTGTAGGGCCCAACAAGGCAGTAGCGATTGCCCCAGGTTTCGACCATGGTCGGAGCCTTGGATCGAATGACCTGATAGATGCCCCCGACTTTGTTGCAGGTTTCCCATGCAATTTCGAGCAGCAAGGGTTCAGCCCGTTTGCTGGCTGCGGAACTTCCTCGCTTTTTCGGAGCTGGCCGAAGGGCATCCGCCTCAGCACCAGTGGCAAGCTTGGGTTTATCTGAGGAAGAACGTCGGCTGGTTTGTGTAGAACGTCTGGCCATGGGTCTGCCTGATCCGAGGTCATGGATGAGCGGAGTAATTGGTGGGATTGTACGAAAACCACGCCTGTCTGCACGCCCACGCACCATGAAAATCAAATCCCCGTCAACTTACTGCATAGAAAGGGTAGGGTACCTTATGCCTTTTCGTTTGCTAGACTGTGGTCATGAACGCAGCCTTACGAATCCCCGCGATTGTTTTCCTGATTGCTCTGTTTCTCATTTTCTTTACCGGGACTTTGATGAGCCTGTTTCTGGCCGGTTGGTTGAGTGCTTCGTTGATGTTGATTCAGGTCGGCCTGCCCCAGCTTCAGCCGGAGAATGACACGATCAACGCGCTTGGCTGGGCACTATCGTCTTACACGGTTCTGACCGTGTCAGCCATCGCCATCATTCCGCTCGCGGTGGCCGCCCGATTCAGTTGGGTGGGGTTGGAGTGGGTCGTTGAGCAATACTGGCTGGATAGCTGGGATCGCTGGCAGGAATGGAAGCAGCATCTGCTGGCGAAGAAAAGTTAAGCGTTGGCGGGAAAGAATTACTGCATGTTTTCCAGCCAACCCACGAGAATTAAAATCCCCACGACCACAGCCAGGGCAATTCGGTAATAGCCAAACAATGCCAGGCCTCTTGTCTTGAGGAAGGCGACCATCCATTTCACTGCAATTACCGCTGAAATCCAGGCTGCAAATACGCCGATCAGCAGCATGGCCCAGCCAAATTTATCCGCCATCTGAAAAAGCATGACAGGTTCCTTCTCACTGCTGACAAGATTTTTCGCGACATCGACAGCGCCTGCTTTATAAACGGTCGCAGCCAGAAGCGTGATGACACCCAGCAGGAAAGAAAACTCCACAGCCGCAGCCAGTGACAGCCCTGCGAGTACGCCGCCGACGATGGTGACCAGAGATCGACTTGTGCCGGGCCACATCGCCAGGCATTGCATCAGGCCGACGATCAACGCCATGCGCAGTGTCATTTGCTCAAGAGATATGCCCCCGCGTGTGTTTGGCTCGCTTTCGAGCTGTTTTACTGCATCGCCATTTGCGCCTTTACGGTTCCGCCATTTCCGATAGTAATCCACCGCGAGGATCGCGATGCCACCGACTAAGAGCGCCCCAGCCACAGGCCAGGGGTGAAAAAGTAATTTCTCAATTTTTTCATCCAGCACTGGCCCGACCAACGCGGCTGGTAGAAACGCGATCAGCAAGTTCAGGCCTAATCGAAAGCCTTGGTCATCTCCCTTGCCCAGACCAACTTTCCCTGCCCAGCCGACGGCTGCCTGCCTGACGCGCTGCCAGTACAGCCCGAGCACAGCCACGATCGCCCCCGCCTGAATGCAGATGGCATACGCATCATGCTCATCACCCATCAGGCCCATCGCCCGTTGCGTGAGAATCAGATGCCCAGTGCTGCTGACCGGGAGATATTCTGTGAGTCCCTCAACAATGCCAAGGATGATCGCCTGCCACCAATCCATTGCGGTTCCTGTCTTATTGCTGATGAAGGTCAGGCGGATCAAGCTGCCTGAGGCTAACGCGTCGCTCACATCATATCGGCATCAGACGATGTTGACTTGCCTTTCAATCGTCCAGGGGGTCGAAGTCATGGTCAGGATCCGTCACCTGAATGCTCGTTGCCAGATCATCATGGGCGGCCTGATGCAGGCGTCGGGACTCAGCCGACTGTTTCGTTGACTTTGCGTTCAGTTGGCGCAGGTTCATGCGCGCGATGTGGCAGACTGGTTCGCCGGGCTTGACCGCAGGCATCGTCGTCATGCCCAGAACCAATCCACTGGCTGGGCTGGTGATGATGCTCTGCTCCCGACCAAGAATGGTGTGATTCGTCGCCAGAGGTTGACCTTTTCGCACGCGCTCGCCGGGCACGACATGAAACCGGAGGATGCCACCGACCCGGGCGCGCACCCACGTCGTGCGTGTGACTTTGCGCTGCACTGCAGGCCTGACCGGTTCGCCTTGAATCATACCCAACTCAATCAGAACATTACGGACGCCAGACACGCCGATGTCCAGCACGGCAGGTTCCATTTTGAGTGGTTCGCCCGCTTCCAGAATGAACGTCGGGCAACCGGCGCGGCAAGCTTCGCGGCGAAGTGACCCGGCAGGCCCTTTGCCGTTGACCATGATTTCGCAGCCGAAGGACGTCGCCAATCGAAGGACTTGCGGATTGGAAAAGTCGCCTCGGACGTTAGGGTAGTTGGTGCGCTGGACTGCTGCTGAGTGCAGGTCAATGCCGAAGTCTGATTTACGCACGATCTCCTGCATGATGCGGTAGGCGATTCGGCTGGCCATGTTGCCTGACTCACTGCCTGGAAAGACACGGTTCAAATCACGACGGTCGGGCAGATAGCGGATGTTATTCTCAAAGCCGTACACATTGATGACCGGGATCAGCAGCAACGTGCCATGGGTGAGGTAGAAGTCGTCGTACATGAGTTTGTGGATGATCCCCGTGCCGTTGACTTCATCGCCGTGCAAAGCCGCGCTGACAAAGACGGTCGGGCCGGGTTTGGTGGCCCGGCGGATATGAATCGGAATGGCAACGGGATCGCCGGTGTATGTCTCGGAGACTTTTAAGCGCACGTCGCATTCTGCACCGCGCTTGATGACCTGGCCAGCGATCTTGAAACGCCCACCCTTTCCTGGCATGTGCAACTTCCTTAATTTTTCGATTCTTGTGTTTGCTTTGAGGCCTTGGTTTTACTTTTGCTCTTACTCTTTTTCTTTCGCCGTGTCTTTTTGATGGGAATCAATTCTTTGAGCGTGGATTGTTTGCCATAGCAAACCAGCGTGTCGCCGGGCAGGATGGTGGTTTCTGCGTTAGGAACAGGAAGCACCAGTCCTTGCCGATCAATACTGAGCACCATGATGTCACGCTCGCGCAGGCTGGCTTGGGCCAAAGTCTGATGGGCCAGGCTTGAATCCTGCGTGATGGGCAGTTCCGCGACGCTGTAACCTCTGGCAAGTCGCAACCTTTGTTTGATATCGATATCGCCAAAGCGGACTTGATCTTCGATATATCGGATAACTTCATCAGCGATATCGATGCCTGTGGCACTTTCGATGCCTTGCAGGCCGGGCGACGAATTCACCTCCATGACGGATGGGCCTTCATCGCTTTCGAGCATATCCACACCGGCAAATTTCAGACCCATGATCTGGGCGGCTTTCACAGCAGTGCGTTCATAATCCGGGGTTAAGGTGACCGCCTCGACCGAACCCCCTCGATGCACATTGCTGCGAAATTCCTGTCCCGCAGCCTGGCGGCGCATGGCTGCGACGACATGATCACCAATCACAATCGCACGGATGTCACGCCCCTTGCTTTCGGCAACGAACTTCTGAATCAGGATGCTTTGTTTGGCACTTTGCAGGGTTTCGATGATGGCTTCAGCAATTTTGATCGAGTCCGCAAGGATCACACCAACCCCTTGCGTGCCTGCAAGCAGTTTGATGATGACCGGTGCGCCGCCCACTTCTTCGATCGCGGGAATCACCTCGCTCCGCTGTCTGACGAAGGCAGAAGAAGGCATACCAATGTCATGGCGACTGAGCACTTGTAGCGAACGTAATTTGTCGCGCGAGACAGTGATCGCCAATGAAGGATTCAGGCAATACGTCCCCATCTGCTCGAATTGTCTGACCACGGCTGTGCCAAAGAATGTGATGGATGCACCGATGCGCGGGATGATCGCATCATAATGAGGTAACGATTTTCCGAGATAGGACAGGTCCGGCTGTTGCTCCTCAACATAGATGCCGAAACGCAGGGTGTCGAGGACTTTGATTTTGTGCCCGCGTGCCAGGGCAGCCTGTTTGAGTCTTCGTGTGCTGTAGTTTTTGGGCTCGCGAGACAGAATTCCAATACGCATGATGAACCTTTTGTCAGGGCTTTATCTTGTCAATCTTAGTCTGGCAAAGGCATTCATGCGGAACGGGGTCATCATGACCTGCCAAGTTATGCATGAGTGGCACGCGGAGTGAGAGTTGTTGAGCCACATAATCTAACTCTGTGTATGCCTTTTTACTCAGCTTTCGTTTCTGCTTCAGCTTTATCCTGCGCTGCCTGTTTGGCTTTCAGTTCTTTTGCACGCTTGGCTGCCTCGGCTAACTTTTTCTTGCCATACTTCTCTGGGTCGCGCGTTGCTTCTTCGTATTCTTGAAGGGCAGCTTTGATGGCTTTGGCAGCTCGCCCCGTCAACGCAATGGCTTGCTCAACATTCTCACAATCTTTCGCATCAAGTGTCAGACTGCCGGAAAAGCCGAGGCCAACCAGTCTTCTGACTAACCGAAGCAGTTCACTTTTCGGGACAGCCGAGTCAGGCTTTTCCTGTTCGAGTTTTTCAACAGCCTGCGAATCGATTGGAGCCAATACATGACTGATGGATCGGCTGAGCATGGGCAGCGACTTGGCAGGTTCTTCGCCAACCGTGTGGGCAGAGGTGACATCCCACAGTAAGCCGGGGCACTGGCCTTCGATCTGATTCAGCATGGTCCAGCAATGGGCTGAGGTGGAGAGATGTCCCGTGTTGTGCTGGAGTAACCTTGGGCCTGTGGATGTGGGCGGGTGTGAAGCCAGCATGTCCATCCAGAAGCTGGCGACGTCGCGCAGGATGCTGTTGATGTGGCCCAGCTTGTCGAGTGAAGGCCCGGGCAAAGCGAGCGCATCAATGCCGAGATTATCGCAGTTCAGATACCACCGCCGCGCCAAGGCCAGCGACAAATCCTTCTGTTTGCTGGTCGAATTGACGCTCGTTCCAGCTATGACCAGTCGAACCGCGCCCAGTGATTCCTGAATCTCCGGCACAAGGTGATTCAGTTCCTCGGGTGTCCGGGTTTGCAGCGCGATCCCATCCAGTCCTAAGTCAGCCAGATGATTGGTTGTGTCATCATGATCTGATAATTCAATGGGCTTATTCGAGTCAAGTTTGAGCAGAAGTTTCATTCGTAAGTCTTCCTGGTGGCGATAATTATCTGATTTACAGGTAGCTGACGCGGTCGCCATGATATGGCTTTCACCAGAATGCAACCAGCAGTAGGGAGTATGCCCCAAAACAAGATGGGCACATATAGAATAGGTCAAGTGTACTATTTCATTGCCCGAAAATTAGGGTGTCGCCGATGGCAGTCATCTAAGAACTGCTTCAAGCGATCCCGGTACTGTGCTGGGAAAAGAGCAACGGATTCCCTCCCATTCCTGCGTGAAGACCTCGTGGCCCCCAACCCGCGAGGTCGTTTTTTTGCGCCATGCTGATTCATACAAAAGCACTACCCGTATGAGACTGGTTATAATAATTTATGAGAGAAAGATGCCCTATGTGGGAATGGCATCGAATGCAGTGTGTCAGAATATTCACCAGGAGAGAGAGATGAGATTGCAAATATTGTCATTCGGGACATTGATTGGCGCGATGGCTGTATCAACATCCATATCAAGGGCAGACATCCCGGTTCCCAACGGCAGCTTCGAAGGCCCGGACACGACCTTGTTGGGAGGCATCTGGCCTGACGCGGAGCAATGGGATGAGTTCGGCTTTGTTGACAACGACCTGTCCAAATATGACGGCCTGCCCATCCCGCCCGGCTACACCATTTCGGATGCAGACACGCTCGACACAGGCGTTTTTTACAACTCACCCGTAATTCCGAATCAACAAGGTGGGTTCGATCCCAACCCTTTATTCATCACCAATGCCTCAGGCGGTTTGTTTGCTCCCAGTCAGTTGGCCTTCATGTTTGCCGTCCCCCAACCTTTACCTGGCGACCCACCCATCGCATTTCGCCAGACTCTGACGGAGACGTATCAGGCAGGCGTTGATTATGATCTGCTATTCAATGTGGGTGAAAGTTATTATGTGCCTTTGGTGGGGGCGACGATGGAAATCCGGCTTTCATATGATGATGCGGGAGTTCTGCAAACGCTCGCTTCGCAACAGGTGAGTCAGGCCGATTTGCCGCAAGGTGTACAGAAGGGGGTGCTGCTTCTGGAGGATGTGACAGCCAGTCTGGCTGGTCTGGAAGCCAGTCATCCTGCGGTTGGCCAGCCGATCGTGATTGAAATTCTGCCGACCGTTGGCGTGTCTGGGGTATGGGTCTTTGATGAAGTACGACTCGTGCCCGAACCTGCCAGCCTGGCATTGCTGGCCTTGGGTGGTTTGTGGCTTACTCGCCGACGTTGACCTGGGTGTAGTTTGCTATCCATTCGCGCAAATCAATAAGCACCAAAACACATTGTTGGGTTATGATTTGGCATGCGCAGGACAGGTTGCTCGAAATCTGAAAGGCTGCAGGCAGGAGTCGTTTCCCACACAGCCTTCACTTTGGTTGAGCTATTGGTCGTGATCGCCATCATTGCCATGCTCATCGGGCTGTTGACCGCCGCTCTCGGTGCAGCTTTTGACGCCAGTCAACTGGCTACCTGCGCTTCGAATCAGCGACAGGTTGGCATTGCCTTGATCAATTACTCCGGCGATTACGACGGCGTCATTCCCTATGGCCCCAAACCCTCCCCAAAAGGCGTGGTCGATTTCTATATCGTGGAAGGATTAGTCACCAGCCAACTTTCGCTTTACAGGACTGGTGAGCCAGTCGGCATCGGTCTGCTGCTTGATGACTACTTATCCGAAACACCCGAAGTACTGTTCTGCCCCGGCACAGACGACGGCATGGATGCAGCAGAGGAACTGGCCAAAGTCGGGCAGACCCAGGCCGTCTCAGGCTACTTTTACAGGCATGGCTCCAACACACTCAGTGATGCCACCACGCCCCGGCCCGGCCGACTTCTGGATGACAACATTCTGCTGCGGGATCTTGGTCTGAACCGCAACGGCCAACCGATCCGCGCTTTGCTGATGGACCAGAACTTCAAGCCGGGCACGGGGATTCCTGCCTTTGGCGTGGTCAAACGCACCAATCATGGCTCGAATGTGACGCAGGTGCTTTACTACACAGGGGATGTGCAAAGACATCGCAATGACGATGAGCAATTCACCGCAGAGGTGACCGGTAGCGTGCATCTCGGGCCTGAGATGATTCTCCGCGCCTTTGAAGAAGCAGACGCGCGATAACAAAGCCTCAACGGATAATGCACCATAGTCGCTCTGAGGTTATCACTGAATTATTTGATTTTTAGAGCAGCCTGAATTCAATCGTCGCGTCCTGGGTGCCACGCCTTGACGCCATTCGAGCATCGCGAGAAGGGCGCAAGGTGTGTTGTTGATTCTATAAAGTGTGATGGCTGTGGATACGCGAGGTG
Source organism: uncultured Phycisphaeraceae bacterium (assembly GCA_964546335.1). Lineage (GTDB taxonomy): Bacteria > Planctomycetota > Phycisphaerae > Phycisphaerales > Phycisphaeraceae > CAZJJN01. The sequence goes on along the minus strand of CAZJJN010000002.1, from coordinate 175,278 downwards.
TGAAGCGATCCAGCGTAACCACAGATATTGCTTTCGATCGACAGCACAGTTTGCCTCGCAGACTCGGTCAAACTGTGGCACCCCGCTACGATTGATTTGGGTACGCTCTAAAACCCGGAAACTCAACCTGCCGGGGTTTCAACGATGCGCAGCACCACAGGTGGTCCTTCAATGACATCCAACGCGCTGACTTTTTTCAATGTGTCTGACAACGTCTGCCAACTAGTGTGATGGGTGGTCACGACCAGCGGGACATAGGGTTCATCGGTTGGTTCATGTTGGACGACACCTGTCAGGCTGATACCTGCCTCGCCGAGGATGGTGGATACACGGGCGAGTACGCCGGGCTTATCCATCGCGCGGAATCGCAGATAAAAACGGCTACGAAGATCATTGCGTGAAGTCACCCGAGCCGGTTCCTGCTCATCAGGCCAGGCATGCATCTGCTGGAAAGCCTGATTAAACCAGCCGGAGGAAACATTGAGCAGATCACTGACCACAGCCGAGGCGGTGGGCAATTTACCGGCTCCCCGTCCGAAGTAAAGCGTTTGGCCCACGGCATGCCCATACACCGCGACTGCATTAAACGAGCCACTGACCGCGGCCAGTTGATTCTCCCGGTGAACCAGGCAAGGCTCCACACTCAATGCCAACGCGCCATCCGGTCGGCTTCGCTCTGCCATGCCCAGCAGCTTCAGGCGATAGCCCAACTCCTCGGCAGAAAGAATATCCGCCAACGCAAGATGGTTGATGCCGTTGCACGAGATGTCGCTTTCATGCACCTGCTGACCAAACGCCAGAGATGCGAGGATGGCCAACTTATGAGCCGTGTCACCACCACCCACATCCAGCGTCGGGTCGGCCTCGGCGTAACCTTTCTGCTGAGCTTCGGCCAAAGCGGTCTCGTAGTCTTTCCCCTTGCTGGTCATTTCCGTGAGGATGTAATTGCTGGTGCCATTCAGGATGCCATACATGGCTGTGATACGATTGGCCTGGAGCCCGAAACACAGGCTGGTGACAATGGGGATGCCCCCAGCACAGGAAGCTTCAAAGCCGATGCTGACCTGATGTTGACGCGCCAAGGCAAACAGTTCCGGCCCCTCGGCTGCGAGTAACGCTTTGTTGGCGGTGATGACATGTTTGCCAGCTTCGATGGCCCGTCGAACCAGGCCCGACACCGATTTCACGCCCCCAGCCAATTCCAGCACGACATCGACGCCCGGCTCATTGAAGAAAGTCTCCACATCCGTACACATCTGATCGCGCTTGAGTAAAGTCGCTTTTTCGCCTGAATCAGGATTGCGCACCAGAACCTTGCGCAGTTCGATGGTTTTCCCGGTCAAGGCCTGATATTGCTCAGCTTGATCGCGCAGCAGTTCAACCACGCCACAGCCCACCGTACCGCAGCCGATCATGCCGATGCCAATTGTTTCGCTTGCCATAGCCATTTCCTTTCATCCAGCAACGGTGCGTCAGGGAGCAGCCTTATTGATGCTGGAAAACGACTGAAATCTTTCGCGGGGCAAGATAGCAGGCCCGGGCGTTCGCAACCAACGGCAGGGGAGTGCTACAATCGGTATATGAGCCAATCATCTCAAAATGCGGACGAAATGGTTTACACCCCGGTTTGCGCCATATTCAGGCGGTACCTGAAAAAGCAGGGACTGAAGTTCACCCCTGAACGGGCGATGATTCTGAATGCGGTGCTTGACCGCGATCAGGTCTTTGAAGCTGAGGAACTGCTTGAAGACATGCGCAAGGATGCGTCCAGCCGAGTCTCCAAGGCCACGATCTATCGCACGCTCAAACACCTGGTGGATGCTAACATCATCAGCGAAGTCCTGATCGATTCCCGTCAGGCACACTATCGCTTGTCCTTTGGCCGCAAACAGGTCGGGCACCTGGTTTGTGTGGAGCACAACAAGGTGATCGAGTTTGATGCGCCGGAAATGCAGGAACTGCGCGACCGCATCTGCAAAGAGCATCACTTTGAACCGATCAGCTTCCGCTTTATTGTGTATGGCACGTGTCCGGAAGCCTTGCAGGATGAACAGGCCGAAGACGCGGAAAGTGATGAGGAATAGTCAGCGGTTGCTGGTTGTTAGTTTCTAATTGCAAGAGATTGATTGCTGATCATTCATGGCAGATATGCCCGGTCACACTTCCAATTGCACTTCTTCCGCCTTCAACGTTGTTTGCAACTGCTTGATGTCAATGTCCTGCGCATCCTGATCGTGCGAAAGCGATTGAGCAACCGCGTTGCCGCACACGTGCCCAAGCAGCATCCACTGGCTTTCCAGTCGGATAGAGCAGAAACCAACATGGCTGGCGCTGACCGCCACGGGCACCCAGAGATTGCGACACTGTTCTCCCTTGGGAATCAGACAGCCATACGGAATATCGTAAGGCTCATCAATCGCCACCCAGATGCGTCCCTCATTGCGGAAGCTGTTCTCATCCAGTGCCACCCGCTGTACATGATGGCAGTCGATCCAATGCGATCCGAGCATCACCACATCGTCCTTGCGGCGGTTGTCCAGGATGTCATGTTGGGTCATGACATAGTCGCCGACCATTCGCCGGGCCTCTCGGACGTAAAGGTAGTAAGGCCAGTTGTCGTGATCAGTAAATTCATCCGGGGCCAATCCCCAGCCCAGGGCTTCCTCACGGAGCGATTGAGGCAGTCGTTCATCGTGACCAAGGAAGTAGAACAGACCTTGATGATGGCGTTTGTGGTCTTCCCAGATGCGTTGGCGGGTGGCGTGGTCACCGTCCGGCCAATCAAATTGAGCCCCGAAATACCCGAGTGACCAGACCGCTGCCTGATGGTTATTGACTTCCCATTTGTCACCCTCCACATGCATGCCTATACCTTGCTCGTCGATGGCATAAGTTCCGCTGGGGTGCTTGAGCATGCCGATGCAGGAATTCCATCGCGGCTGATCCAATGAGAGCAGCCATTCCACGATAGGGGTGTAATCAGCCGGGTCGTAACCATCAGGCTTCACGAAGGGAATGCGGTCTTTGCCTCGCGAGATGGTCACGCGAAAGTTGTAGTTGGCTGTCTTGTGGTCTCCCTCACCAAGGCGAATTTCGTTCGCAGGGATGAAGCCTTTGAGCAGGTTGCCCTGATCATCGACTGTCCGCGCATGAACGATATCATCCTTGGCCAAGGCGTGGCCTTTCGCATTGGCTACCTCCTCCAAAGAGTTGATGTAGCGCATGCCTGCCAGCGATTCGTTGTATTGGCTGATCGGTTCGCGACCCCAGACCATGGTCACGCCCGCGAGTTTGGCCAGATCACCCTCATACGAACAATCCACGAAGCGTTTGCCTGCGAATGTGCGCCCGTCCGTCGTGGTCAGCGATTGAATCATGCCTGATTCTGTCACGACGGAGTCGATGAGTCCGTCGCGCTCGACCTGCACCCCAGCCTCACTGAGCATTTCTTCATAGACATCCTCCGCGACGTGACTTTCCCAGCGGTGCAGCGGGGCATCCAGGCCATAGCGTTTGCCCAGTCGTCGATAGAATTCATTTTGAATCCCGCCGTAGCTGCACATCAGCATGTGTTCGCTTTCAGAGGTGTTCAGGCCACTGGTGCTCAGACCTCCGACATGTTTCGTCTGCTCGACGATGAGGGTGTTGACGCCTTTGCGAGCGGCTGCCACAGCGGTGATGATGCCTGCTGGGGTACCGCCATAGACGATGAGATCGGCAGTGAATGTCTTGTTTGTATTCATCAGTTAGAGTTCTCGAAATGTGATAATGGGGATGCTAAACTTCATCCAGATCACTCTGGTCAATCGGCCGGGAGACTTTGTAGTCGCCTCCAATCCATTTGCCAAAGTCAATCAGTCGGCAGCGTTTACTGCAGAAAGGAAAGTACTCTTCTCCTTTGCTGACTTTTGCTTTGCAGATCGGACATTGTGTTTGCGAAGGCTTAGGGACATGTTCTGCAATAATGTCTTCCGCCGTGACTTCTGACGGCGTCGCTTTATTCTCTTTGTTGGCTTCAGGGTCGGGTTGAATCATGATGCCAACAGCTTAGCGCCTTTTCGACATCGGGCCAAACCTGCTGCCAGACTGATCTGGCGCGGTTTTCGATCAGCCGTGCCTGGTCACCTTGATGAGTCAGCGCAATGTTGAGCACGCGATTGGCTTGGATGTCTCCGGCACGGGTTGGCCATTCGATGACCCAGATTTCATCATCAGCCGGGCCTGAATCACTCAGGCCGATCGACTCCACATCACCCACCGTTTCCATGCGGTACGCATCAATATGCACCAGTACCAGGCCAAGGCTTTCTCTTGACGCATACTCCTGCATGATGACATAGGTCGGGCTGCTGACCTGTGATTCGTCCAACCCCAGGCCACGTGCCAGTCCGCGGACGAACTGCGTCTTGCCTGCCCCAAGTTCCCCTTCGAGTTTCAACAGGTCACCTGGCTGGAGAAATTGACTCAGCGCAGCCGCGATTGCCAACGTGTCCTCTACGCAATCTGATTGCAGCGTAAGTCGCATGTCAGTTGGGGCATTGGCATCAGTCATCGCTGTGATGCTCCCAGCCGCGTTGGTCGTTGGACAGGGGGATTGCTTCGCTGTCCGCATGGTCTGCAATGAGCACAGCATGTTGGCCGCGTGCCATGACCTTGCCGATGATCGAAATCGGCACGCCTTCCAATAAGTCCGGAGGGTGTGTCCCTGCTGAATCCGACCATGTGAAGCAAAGCTCATAATCTTCGCCATCGCGCAAAGCATGCCAGGTTGCTGGATGCCCGGATGTCGTGGCCAATTCTCGGGCAGCATCTGACACAGGAAGTTGGCTTAAATAAATCTGCAAGCTGACACCAGAAGCATCTGCCAGTCGCGGGGCGTCCATCCCCAGCCCATCCGACAAATCCATCATGGCTGTGACCTGCCCTGATTGCGCCAGTGCCTTGGCGACAGTCAGTCGCGGCTCGAAATCAAGGTGATGAATGTAGCCCTCCACCTCGGCCAGGCTGCCACCAAGATGCCCTGTCACGCAAAGCAAGTCACCGGGCTTTGCCCCTGATCTCATCACAGGTTCGACGTTGGCCCAAGGCTGAGCCAGGATGGTGACTGTCAAGACCAGCGGTCCATCCCACATGCCAATATCGCCACCAAAAAGCGGACACTGATAATGCTCGCCAGTTTGGCGCATGGCATCGAATAGGGCATTCGCCTGCGCCTCGTCCATTGACTTGGGCAGCATGCCTGCGACTAACGCGCCACGCGGTTGGCAAGCCATGGCTGCGACGTCTGACAGATTCCGCGTGATCGCCTTTCGCGCGATGCGATCAATCGAATGCTGTTGCAAATCAAAGTGAATCTGATCAGCCAGTTGATCCACGGTGGCGAACACTTCGCGTCCGTCCAGCAGCAGCGCACCCATGTCATCGCCCGGCGGGAGACTGACGTACTCAGGCAACCCCTTCGATTGCTGATAAATATGTCCAAGCAGATTCGACTCGCGCATGGTCATAGTTTAACCGCGGCTGGGCATCATGATCGGCTGGGTTCAAGAAGCTGTGTCTGAGTCAGAATCTGGTAAGCCTCGCAGCGTTGGATCAGTTCCGCGTGTTTGCCCTGGTCAAGAATCTGGCCGGCATCCATCACGATGATGCGGTCAGCATCGACCACCGTACTCAGGCGATGGGCAATCACGAAAGTGGTGCGCCCACGACTGAACTCGCGCATGGCTCGATTGATCTTCTCTTCGCTGTCGGCATCGATCTGGCTGGTTGCTTCATCAAGGATAAGAATGGCCGGGTCTCGCAGAATCGCACGGGCAATGCACAACCGCTGACGTTGGCCCCCCGACAAGCCCAGTCCATCCTGGCCAAGTTCGTGCTGATAACGCTTGGGTAGGGCGTTAATAAAGTCGTCGGCATAGGCGGCCTCGGCAGCAGCTTCGATCTGCGCTTGTGTGAGCCACCGCCTGCCATAGGCAATGTTTTCCGCGATGGTGCCACGGAACAGCACCGTTTCCTGTGTCACGACGCCAAACTGCTCGCGGAGTTTGACCAGATTGACCTCTGCGATGTCGATGCCATCGATCAAGACGCGGCCTTGGGTTGGTTCAATCAGACGCGGGAGCATGCTGAGCAGTGTGGTTTTCCCACAGCCGTTGCCGCCGACGATGGCAATGCGTTCGCCATGCTCAACTCTGAGCGAGACGCCAGCCACTGCCTGCTTGTCCGCGTTGGGATAGCTGAATGAAACATGGTCGAACTCGACGCTCTGCGTATGGCGAGGCAGGACAGGTAGGACGCGACGGCTGGCGACATCCACGGGTTCGGTCGGCTCATCCATCATTTCCAGAATGCGATCGGCCCCGGCCTGGGCTTCCTTGACTTCGTTGTGCAGGTTGGTGATCGGCTTGATCTTGCTGCCTGCTGCGATAAGCATGGCCATGACGGTCATGAATTCTTCAGCCGGGACGTTCTGGTCGATGACATAAAATCCTGCAACCCCCGCTGCAATGACCACGCCGATGAGCGAGATGGCTTCGTTGACCGGCGAGGCCATGGCTCGAACCTGTCGCATCCCCATTTCTGACAGGTAAATCCACCGACTGATTCGACGGAAACGCCTGCGCTCATAACCTTCCGCGTTGTGCGTTTTCACGACACGAGCGTGGCCAAGCGCTTCATCAGCCACCCCCATCATCTGGCTGTTGGTTTCAAGCACGCGTTTGCTGGCTTTGCGGATGCGTCTGCCAAAAACTCCGAGCATGATGCCGATGACCGGTGCGCCAGCCATGGCCAGTAATGCCAACTGCCAGTTGATCAGAAACGCGCCGACCAGCACGACCAATGCCTGTGAGGTTTCCAGCAATGCCTTACTGATCACGGCCCGGTAGCCGATGGCCAGTCTGCCGGTGTCGTTGACCAGCCGGCTGATCTGGTCACTGCTGCCCAGGCCACTGCCCGAAAGCAGAGGCAACCGAACGAGATGGTCAAAGAGTTTTTCGCGCCAGACCATGCAGGAGCGTTGAGCGATGGTGTAGGACATGATGCCATGCAGGTACCGGCCGATGCTACCAATGATGATGATGGCGGAGACCAGCACCAACGCACCGTAAAAATTGATCAAGGGACTGTCACTGACGTAGGGAGTGATGTAAGGTTCAAGAAACGGAGCATACTCGGCGATAACACTGCCAATGTCTCGTTTTTCCTGCAGCAGCAGGTGGAGGATGGGTAGCAACATGGCCAAGCCACCACCGAAACTCGCTGCTGAGAGAATTACGCCAAACGCCCCGAGCACGATCTGCAGGCGGTAGCGCAGCATGACGCGTGCAGTGATCCAGAAGGCGTGTTTGCGTTTCTTGGCCATGGTTTCTCTCAATGATCGTGGCTTGAGCTAAAGGTCAATCAACTGACCATCAGCGTTTGCCAGCCGATCAAGATAGTCAAAGAACTGGGGGAATGTTTTGTTGACACATGCCGGGTCGTTGATGGCAATGCCCGGGGATCGCAGACCAGCGATGGCAAATGCCATGGCCATACGATGATCGTCGTAAGTATCAATCGCGGCAGGTTTGAGTTGGCCATCTTCTGGTGGGTGGATGGTGATGTCGTCGCCTTGGATCTCAACTTTCGCGCCAAGTTTGGTCAGTTCAACGCGCAAGGCTTCCATGCGATCGGTTTCCTTGACGCGAAGATTGCCAACGTCACGGATCGTGGTCGAGCCTTGGGCGAAAAGCGCGACGATAGCCAGGGTCTGGGCCATGTCAGGCATGTGGTTGAGATTGATATCGATGCCTTGCAACGATCCGCTGGGACTGATGACGGTGATGAAATCCTTGCCAAAGGTCAGACCGGCTCCCATCTGGTGCAATACATCGGCGAAGCCTGTGTCGCCTTGCAAGCTACCTTTGCCCAATCCTTCGATTGTGCATTGACTGTCTGGCAGGATGGCAGCGGCCGCGAGGAAATAGCTGGCGTTGGAAGCATCCGGTTCAACGGAATATGGCCTGGCCTTGTATCCACCGGGTTGCACTTCAAGTTGGCTGAAGTCGGAAGCGATGCTGACGCTTGCGCCAAAGGCCTGCATCAGATTGGCCGTCATCTCGATGTAAGGATGACTGGTGACCGCCCCCTCAAATTCAATCCGCAAGCCCTGTGCAAGGTAAGGGCCGATCATCATCAGCGCTGTGATGTACTGGCTGGACTGTGTGGTGCCAAAGCGAACGACAGTCGGGCCTGTTTTACAGGACAAAGCCTCGGCCCCATGGCCTTGCACGATCAATGGTGGATAGCCCTCGGCCAGTTCGTATTCAATGGTCGCGCCGATACTTTTCAGCACGCCAACCAGTTCACCGATGGGGCGTTGGCGCATGCGTTCGATGCCATCGAGTCGGTATTGGCCATGACCAAGACAGCAAGCTGCGGTCAGGGGGCGCATGGCTGTCCCCGCATTGCCCAGATGCAGATCAGCATCTGTTGCAGGTATCTGTCCTGCGCAGCCCGTGATGCGCACCGCTTTGGGATCGGTATCGTCAATCTCGAAGCCCAAAGCTTTCAAGCCGGTGAGCATGGCAGCCGTATCGTCAGCCTGGAGCGGTCTTTCGATGACAGACGCGCCTCCAGCCAAAGCCGCGATCAGCAACGCCCGGTTGGTCAGGCTTTTGGAGCCTGGCGGGACCACCTTGGCATTGAATCGAGGGATGGGTTGAATTTCGATGGTCGCCGACACAGGCAGACTCCGGGATCGTAGTGGGGTCAGGTCGGCTTACGAAATACCGCGACGACGTTATCGACCGAGATGACGAACAGGCGGTTGTCCCCTTCAAAATCGACCGGGATGGCGTCCTTGGGGTTAAACAGGATGCGGTCGTATTGCTGGATTGGGTAATCCTGATCGCGCTCGATCTCGGCAGAGACGGTGACGATTCGCCCAGTCAACGTGGGGATTTCAATCTTGTCCGGCAGGTGAATGCCTGACTTGGTCTGCTTTTTATCCTCGTCCTTTCGGACCAGAACCCGCCGACCAATTGGCTCGACCACTTCAAATGGGGTTTTCTTACTGGTTTGTGATTCCATGCCACAATCTTAAGGGCGCGCTGGAAGTGTCACAAAGCGCCGTCAGTAGAAGTGGGGCACACGTCCGTTCAACCAGCTTGTCTGGCGGGATCGTGGCTGAGTCGTGCCAGGTTTTCTCGCAGCCAATCTCTGCCAGCGTTAGGCAGTCGTGAAACCACCCCGGCAAAGTCGATGTCGAGTGTTCGTTTCTCAGTCCGCGTCCATTCCAGAAGCAGATTCACCTGGGGCATCACGATCGGCAAACCTGCTTCACCTGTGCCAAATACATCATCCACCGGCAGAGAGATCGCGTGACTGCGGTGATGCTTCCAACGCCCATCGTGTATGTCCAGTAATTGAACGTGAAGATGGTTTTCCGATGGTGTGGGATCGGATAAGAAAAATTCAGTGACTGGCAGCGAAATCCAATCGGCTGATTCCCAGGCATAGTAGGAACCCGCAGCAGCGATTCGGCAGTCATGGTCAGACAGCTTTTCACGCAAGGCCATCTGAGATTGGCGCTCAATGGCGATGCAGACTTCCTGCCTTGGTTGCAGGCTGCGACCCAGCCAAATGTCAAAAGCCCACCCGCCTGCAAACGCCCAAGGCACCCCCAGGCTGGCCAGCTTGTGATTCCATTCAAGTACAGGACGAAAAGCAGACATGATTCCCTCACTCAATCAGCAACATTCCCTTAGTGATATCGTCCGGCAGCATGGCTCAATCAATTGCCGGGAGACCTGTTTCGATCACCCGCCCGATAAGGCATGCGCGACTCAAGCTGAACGTTGCAAGTCAATTTCTTCGCGAAAGCTTTGTAACAAGTGTCAAAACCCCGGCCAGGCTTGCCAGTGATTACGTTCGCGAACCTGCTTGATTGCGGGGTGGATCAACAAGGCGACGAATTCAGAGTAAGATGTGACTGTCCATGAAACGACACCCCGTGACAAGAATCTCGCTGATACTTCTATCCGGCCTGGTCGGCTGCAGCAGCATGTCCGATCTGGACCGCGAGGTGGATCGTATCATCGATTCGCGTCAGGCCGACTGGTTGGTGCCCGGCCACGAAGCCAAGGATAGCCCCTGGCAGCCCCGCCAAACCTCGGCTGTGAACGGAGGCATCAGCTACGAAAAGAATCCCGGCACGATCAGCCCGGATGCTCGTGAGTTGCCCGTCGAATCTGAAAAAGTCAAAGCAGACTTGGCCAACCCTCCTGTGATGAGTCATGACTCGACTGGCGTGGAACCCACCAATCTGGACCTTTCCGAGGCTTTGGCTTACGCCATGGCCAACAGCCGGGAGTATCGCAACCGGCAGGAACAGCTTTACCTGGCAGCGTTGGACCTGCTGCGAGAGCAACATTTGTGGGGGCCCAGGTTTTTCACGGAATTCTCAGCCCAAGGCCGAGGCACACCTGACGCAGGCGATCAGGATCATGCGCTGGAACTCATCGGCCAGTTGCAGGCGACGCAACGCCTGCCCTATGGCGGGAGTGTTTCCGCCACCGCTCTGGTCAATTTCGTCGAAGAACTGCGTTCTCAGTCAGGCTCCACGGACACAAGCCAGGACAGCACGATCACGCTTTCAGTCGTCCAACCGCTGTTGAACGGCGCCGGTCGTGTGGCTCAGGAAGGTCTGATCCAATCCGAACGAGACTTGATATACGCTGCCCGCAGCTTTGAACGTTATCGCCGGACCTTTCTGGTCGATGTATCTTCGCGTTATTTCGATCTAGTCAGGCAGCAGGATTCGATCAACAACCAGAGACGACAACTCTCCAACTTGCGCTGGCTGGCAGAGCGGACTGATGCTTTAGCTGAAGCCGGGCGACAGCCTTTCATTGAAGTTCAGCGAGCGGAACAGGAAGTGCTGTTTGCTCAGAACGAACTGGTCAGCTTGAATGAGCGTTATGTGTCATCGGTTGACAGCTTCAAATTACTGATCGGTATGCCTGTCAAGGAAGCGCTTTCGATCAAACCTGTCGAGGTAGTGGTGCCTGAGCCTGCGTTGGAAGATGAGAATGCGGTGAAGTCTGCGCTGACTTATCGGTTGGACTTACAGACATCGAAGAACCAGATCGAAGATGCAGCCCGTCGGGTGAAGGTGGCGGCCAACGGCCGACTTCCCGACCTGGACTTGTTTGCAGACGTGTCGTTACGCAGCGATCGCGATAAAGATATGGGTGGCGCGGACATTGACCTGGATGAGAGCAGTTATTCAGCAGGCATCCGCTTTTCGACCGAGTTGCCTCGCAAGACGGAAGCCATCGCAGAACGGCAGGCCCAGATTCAACTGGAGCGAACCCGTCGCAGCTACGCGCAGCAGCGCGATGAGGTGGCTCAATCGGTGCGTGAGTCCATACGAGCGATTCGACAGGCACGCTTCACCCTCGCGTTGCAGGATAAGAATATTGAGTTGGCTGAGAAGCGACTGCGTGGCGTGGTGTTGCAGTTGCGCACCTTGGGTGGCCGCGACTTCATCGAAGCCCAGGAGCGACTCTTACGGGCACGCAACAGCCGGGACTCGGCTGTCCGTGACTTGAGAGTGAATATTCTGCGTTACCTGCTGGAAACCGGTCAGATGCGTGTCACAGCCGATGGGCAATGGCAGGCCCCAGCCAAGTTGAAGCCAATTGATGCTGTCGCTCCGCTACCTGGAGCAGAAGAGATGATTCAGCCTGAAGCGATCCCCGCTGCACCGGAGAATTAGCCGGATGAGATTCTGTTTTCCAAAAATGAAGTGCTTTGAGCTTGATATGACCAGCGTCAGGCTTTGTCTGATGGGTTTGCTTATCGGCTGCACATTGAACCTCACAGCATGTGATGCCGTTTCCACCGGCTCATCTGAAGATGAACAGCAGATCGAGTGGATCAAGGCGGAAGTCCGTAGTTTCCCCCTGACAGTGCGTTGCAAAGGGGAACTCTCTGCTGCCAATCAGGTCGAGATCAAGAATGACGTGGAAGGCCGCACCACCATCACGGAAATCATCGACGAAGGGTCAGAAGTGCGAGGCCCACGCATGCACATGACCAGCCGAGGCAGGGAAGTGATTCCCGGCACCTTGCTCCTCACCCTGGCTGCAGATGAGATCGAAGAAAAAATTCTTCAGGCACAGGAAAATGTGTTGCGCGCCCGTGCGGACAATGTGGCAGCAGACGAAGCTTTGGCGATCAAGAAAAACGAGACCGAAACGACGGAGAAACAAGCCCAGGTCAAGGTGGACTTAGCCAGGCTTGATCTGGAAAAGTGGGAGAAGGGGACTGACCCACAAGAGCAGCGCACGCTTGAGTTGGCTGTGGAAACCGCCAAGCGGAATCTGACGATTGCTGAAAGGGATGTGGAGTACAGCAAGCAGTTGTATGAAGAAAAGTTTATCTCGCTGGATGAACTGGAGCGTGATGAAATTGCCCTGATCGAAGCCAAGAATGCCTTGGCCACCGCTGAATTGAACGTCAAGATTTACGACGAGTTCACTCGCCCCAAGGATCGCCAGAAACTGATGACTGACCTTGAGCAGGCGGAAGCCGAGTTGGATCGCACGGTGCGCAAAAATCGCAGCGAACTGACCAGGCTGGCCAGCGATTTGGAGATCAAGACACGGACATTAATTCTCCGCGAGCAGCGATTGACCGAATTGCTGGAGCAGCGTCGAAGCACCCGTGTGTATGCCCCATCCGATGGATCTGTGGTCTATGCCACTTCCGTCGGCCCTCGCTGGCGTCGCAGTGATCCATTGCGTAAAGGGAAGGAAGTTCGCTTCAATGAGTCGCTGATTCTTCTGCCTGACACCTCGCAGATGATCGCCGAGTTGAAAGTGCATGAGCAGATGATCCGACGGGTGGAAGTCGGACAGAAAGTGAATGTGAAGTTGAATGCGCTGGCAGATGAGGTGTTTGAAGGCAAGGTGATATTCAAATCCCTCAATGCTGAAGATGGCGGCTGGTGGAACCAGAACCTGCGAGAATATGTCATTCGGGTATCGCTGCCTGCCAACATTGATGCATCACTCCAGCCGGGCATGCAATGTCAGGGAGAAGTGGAGACAGGCTATGTTGACAGCGTCCTGTCTCTGCCCGTGCAGGTGGTTTATGCCGAGGGCAGCAAGCATTATGTTTTCCGTCAGGGCAAAGATGGCAGGCCCGAGCAGCACTTGGTCGAGATCGGCCGGGCCAGTGAAACGCTGGTTGAAGTCTTCTCCGGTTTAGACGAAGGGGATGAAGTACTTCGGCGTACGCCCAAGCCCGGTGAAGCGATCCTGCTGCCCAAGGAAGTTTTTGAAAGTGATGGGGACGGCTCAGAATCCGAAGCGTAGTTCGAATCTGGTCAGGCCGCGTTCTGGTCGCGATTGTCAACCAGCGAAATGATATGCTTTTTCACACTGACATCTGCGGGATAATTTTCCGGGTCAGGCTTGGCCAAGATTTCGCGTTCCAGCCTTTCCTGCATCATGTCTGCCACCTGCCCGGCAGACTTGGCTGTCAAGTGCAGATCCAGATCAGGCGAGTATTCGTGGTACATCCCCCCCGCATACCAGCGGAAGCAGGTCATCTGCAATAATTCTCGCCGGACATGTTTGATCTCTGGCACTTCGATCAGGCCGATCACACGTTCGCGCAGTTCCAACAGGTTCATCGGCTTGGCATAGCTGTCATTGCAACGCAAAACCATCGCCTGGTAAGCCAGTTCGTTGTTGAGAGATGCGGAATAGAGAACGATCGGAACATCGCTGTATTCAGGCAGCGAACGAACATGCGAGATCAGCTCCAGTCCGGTGCCGTCGGCCAGATCCTGATCGACGACAAAACAGTCATACCGATGCTCCTGTAACTTACCCTTGGCTTCGTTTTGCGTGGCTGCCCAATCCAGATCCGCGACGACATCCATGACCTGATGCAATCGCTTATATGCAACCTTGCTGTTGTCCACGTATAAGATTCTTAGATTCGTCACGATGGGACTCGCTTTGACTGCAAAATAATCCTGCGGACATACCATAAACTGATATCGGCCAACCGATGGACGACATGAACCGGAATTTCTCAATGAGCCAAGAACAGACAACCACTTATAAGGATTCGGCAAATGGGCTAAGTCATCCGGCCGATCATTTAATGCAACTGGCGACCGGGTATTGGGCTTCCGCGGCCTTAGGGGCGGCTGTCACACTCGGTATCTTTGACCAGCTTTCCGATAAGCCCAAAAAGATTGAAGAACTTGCCCGGGCGATTGGTGCGAATGTCCGATATTTGCAAGGCCTGCTGCAAACTCTGGTCGGCATCGACATTCTTGAGAGAAAAGCAGAGGGTTATGCCATCACCCCGGCGTATCGCCCTTATCTCACATCAGAATCTCCTTGTTCTCTCTTGCCAGCCTTGCGATTCAACATGGACTTGTTCGGCCTTTGGCAGCAGCTTCCCAAGGCGGTTCAGACTGGTCAGCCCATCATGCCAGATTCTGGTCACCTTGGGGCTGACCCGGCGCAGATGAAGCGTTTCGTCCTGGGGATGGACAGCCGGGCGCGGGCATTGGTTCCAAGCTGGATTGAAAGTATCGATTTATCAGGTGTCGAGCAGTTACTGGATGTTGGGGCAGGCCCCGGCACGGTGTCACGAATGCTGATGGAGCGTTTTAGCGAGCTGCGGGTGATTCAGCAGGACTTGCCGCCTGTGCTGGACGTCGCCCGTGAGTTGGCCGAAGCGGAGGATTGTTTGTCGCGGCTCACTTTCCTGCCAGGCAGTTACCACGATGTGGATTTCCCCGCCGGCATGGATGCGGTCTTGTACTGCGGTGCGCTGCATCAGGAATCAGAAGCATCTGCGCATGGTCTTTTCCAACGCATGTTCACCTCACTCAAGTCGGGTGGCCGACTTTATGTTGTGGATTTCATGACAGACATCGACGGCGCTCATCCACCTTTCTCCAGTTTGTTTGGTTTGAACATGATGCTGCTTAAACCCGGGGCCGGTGTTCATCGTGCGGAGGATGTCAAGGTCTGGCTACAGCAGGCAGGTTTTGCAGAGACCATTCTCATCAAGCCACACCAAAGCGTATACTGGATTATCGAAGCAGTGAAAGCCTGACACATTCAAGGATATTTCCTGACAGGAAAGGCCATGCCATGACTCGTAAACTGATCCGCCAGTCTGTGATGACCATGCTGTTCATGTTGTCTGCTCTTGTCTCAACCACGCAGGCATGGGTGAACGAAGCCACTGAGTTGAAAGTCAACGAGTCTGTCAAGAAAGCATTGGCCGAGTCGAAAGCATTGCAGGAAAAGCATAAGGATGATGAGCACATGCTGATTCTTCCCGGTTTAATTGCGGATAAGAAGGCACGCACGATTGAACTGACCACCTTCGCCACTTCATTGAATGCGGATGATCCCGTGGAATTTCTTCTTACTTCGTGGGACAGCGGCAAGGATTATGAAGCAACCGTCGTGACTGTCAGTCAGCCCAGTGATGTGGACAAGGCTTTGAAATTCATTGGCATGAAGCCCGGCACCCCGGTGAATTTCAATGCCATGCGCTATTGGCCCAAAGGTGAACGCGTTGACCTGCATTTTACATGGGAACAACCCCCAGCCAAGGAAGGGCAGGAAGCCAAGGCAGTCACCGTCCGCGCAGAAAAACTGATCTGGGATAAGGCACGCAAAGACACGCTGCCTGAGACTGGCTTTGTGTACAGCGGGGCCGCGTGGGTTGAAGACCCGGACACCGGCGAGTTGATTTACTCAGCCGACATCAGTGATGCCAAGTCGATGGCCTCGACCTTCAACAGTTCAACCACAGTGCTTGATGTCCCCCGTCGTGCCTTGCAGGGAGAGGTGTATGAAAGGTACTTCCCGAACATGGCCTACCGTTTCGAGACCGCTCAAAAGGTGAAAGTCACGCTTAAACCTGCCTCAACAGATCGCGTGGTTGACTTGACTGTCAACGTGATGCCAAACCCGGATACCAAAGCCTCCAGTCAGTTGCTGGTTGAAGTACGTGATGAAGAAGGTCAGGTGTTGAATGCAGACAGGCTTGATCCCGTCGAAGCCACGGCTGTGTTTGCAGAACTTGTTGACAAAGACAAGGACCCTTTTGTTCAAGTCAACATTGCTGATGCAGTGACCATCAAGCAGGCTGCACTGTTCTACCGATTCATCAATGCCCTTGAAGGTAATGAGGGCATTCGTCTGGAGCCAGCCGAGAATCAGCTTTTCTACCCCACATTTTTGGTGAATCAGAAATACCGGGATCGTCGCGAAAGGTTGTTCCAGCCTTGGGAGTTACATGTCACACGCGCGGGGGATGGCTTTAAGCTCAAAGCCATTGAAATTGATCCCGATTACAGCGTGGACCCGCCAAAACTCAACACCACGGAGCGGATCGTTGAAGATGGCAGTGCATTTGCGAAGTGGGTGGTGGAGGCAGACAAGGATCGACCCCGAGCGATCATCGCCTTCGTGCCTGAGGACATGAAGTACGGCCAGTTGGTTGAAATTGTCCGTCCAGTGTGGAAGACGCATCCCCAGATTTATGTCTTCACAGAAAAGTGAACCAACTGGCTCATTCCACGATTTCGATTTGATCTGCCTGGATCAGTTTGATTTGTGACGCATCGCCACGCGGCTGAATCAGGCCGGTGGCTCGTACACGTTTATCCTGGAAAAAGCTCTTGGGATCAGGTGGGAACTTAGCAAAATTCTCTTTGAAGACGATCAGGTAGAAGCTTGGTGGGTCTTCGCGATCGTAAGGCCTGTAGTTCAGGTACATGCGATTGCCCAGGTCGGATATCTGCACAATCGTGCCCTCGACGGTGGCGATCTTGCCGGTGTATTGCTTGGCTTGATCCCATGGAATGATGCCTTCCACTTTCTGATTGGCAGCATCGGCACCACTGAGGGGTTTAACCAGTGTCTCACCTTCCTCAGGGATGGCTGAGCGGGACTTCGGGCCGATGGGCTTGAGAATCAATTCGCCTTCCTGTGGGATGGGGCTTCGGCCTGCCGCGACGACCATCGCGGAGTTGGTATCGGTTGCGGTTAACGTGTTGTCGCTCTCACCCGGCTGGGGTGACTCACTGCTGCACCCACCAGCCAAACCAAGCAGGCACAGACTGAGCAAGGCTGTGAGTTTGCGAATTCCGATTCTCATGACGCATCTCCTTTGGATGCAGTCAGTTTAGCAAACTCCATGATTGCGACCGAAAGCTTTGAGTTGATACCATGACTCCATGCAGGGAATCATTGGACAACCTCAGGCCATCAACACGCTGCAAACGATCCTGGCCAGCGGACGTTGGCATCATGCCTACATTTTCCATGGCCCGGCTGGGGTGGGAAAAATGACCACGGCCCTGGCTTTCGCCCGTATCCTGCTCTGTCACGCCCGAGCGAACAATCTGGCTGGCGAACTGGAAGCGTGTGGCTCATGTGACTCCTGCAAAGCACTCCACAAGACAGGCCCGGAATCACTCAGCAGTCTTCACCCCGACCTGCACCTGATCCGCAAAGAACTGGCCAGGACGTCGAGTGTTACCAGCATTCGTGACCGCAAGCAGATGACCATCCCCGTCGATCTTATCCGCGAGAACATGGTGGGGGGAATCACCAGCGATGAGAAATACCACGACGGCCCGGCCTACCGAAAGTCAAACCTTTTGCATGGCAAAGTCTTCATTGTGGATGAAGCGGAACTGCTCAACCCCGCAGGTCAAAACGCCATGCTGAAAACGCTGGAGGAACCTTCGCCTGAGACTTACATCATCCTCATCACCTCGGCTGAGGATCGCCTGTTGCCCACGATCAAAAGCCGATGCCAGCGGGTCGGCTTCAATCTGCTGGATGAATCGGCTGTCAAGACGTGGGCACATCAAAACGAGCAAGGCCAATCCTTGAGTGACCAACAGCAGGATTGGCTGGCGACTTTCGCATCAGGCAGCATCGGCAGGGCGAAGATCGCGCTCGAGTATGGCCTGGTTGATTGGTACGGCATGGTGCGGCAAGGCTTCGCGGAGATGAATCGAGGCAAGTACCCCGCGGAACTGGGTGATCTTTTTCATGAATCAGTGAATTCATTCGCAGAAGCCTGGGTGAAGCAGCATGACAATGCTTCCAAGGAAGCGGCCAACCGTCGGGCGACGGGTTACCTGCTGGGGCTGGTCATGCAGCAGGCCAGGCTGGCGATCAAAGCCAATGCAGCCAGCGTACAGGGACATACCCCTCAGGATCGGGAGCAGGCAGAGCAGAAGTTGCACCCGTGGTTGAACGTCTTTGACGCAGCAGGTCAGTGTGACAGTGAACTGGCTGCGAACGTGAATATGCGCATCGCCCTCGAACATTTCGTGGCAAACTTATGGGCTGGTTTTCAAGGGCAAGGCCTGGTCACAGCGCGCGGTTGATCTGCCCTATACTCTCGCCCTATGAAGTACCGCCTGCTGGCGATTGATCTTGATGGCACTTTGCTCAACCCTGACGCCCGGGTCAGTGAAGCCAACCGTGCTGCGCTCCAAGAGGTTATGCAAGCCGACACGCTGGTCGTGCCCTGCACGGGGCGATCCTGGCGTGAAGCCAGGCTGGCGTTGGATCAGGTGCATGATCTCGGTCTGGATACTGGCATCTTCGTGACCGGGGCTGTGATCAGCGAGATTCAGTCAGGCCGGGCCTTGAACTCTGCGTTCCTTGATGAACGGGCAGCCAAGCAGATGGTGGAAGCCCTGGCCGACCTGCCTGAAGCCGTGCTGGTGTTTCGTGAGTGGAATGAAGCTGGCCACGATTATCTTGTCACCGGACATGGCGAACTGACGGACAACACGGAATGGTGGTTCGAACACTCGGGTGTCATCGTCGATGAGCATCGTGATCTGGACACCATCGATCTGGCCCACACATTGCGTGTCGGCGTTGTAGCGGAGCGTAAGAGTCTGCAAGCCGCGTTGGATCGCCTGCCCCCTGACGTGCTGGGTGATCTGACCATGCATTATTTCGCTGCCGTGCCCATGCCTGAGCGCGATGATGACATTTACATCCTCGAAGTTTTCGGCAAATCGGTGAACAAATGGCGGGGCATCCAGTGGTTGGCTGAGCAGCATGGCATCGCAACGGAACAGGTCGCTGTCATCGGTGACGAGATCAATGATGTGCCGATGTTGGAAGCTGCCGGTTGCTCCATTGCGATGGGCAATGCGGTTGAAGATGCCAAACGGGTGGCCAAGTATCAAACCAGGCCGAACACCGAGGATGGCGTCGCTTATGCCATCCAGCAGATGCTTGAAGGTAAATGGTGAGAGTGTAAAAACGAAGATCAAGCACAGAGTTCAGAAAGAAAAGAGAGTTACGGCAAGAAACTTGTTCTGAATCGTGTTGCCCAATACTCCTTTTGACACATCCGAAGCCGACCCTACAATCCGACCAACTGGAGACGCGACATGCCTGGTACTTTTCAATGCACCCTGATTTCGCCGGAAAACAAGCTCTTTGATGAGCCTGTCCGTTATGCCTCCGTGCCCGCATGGGATGGCTTGGTCGGCATTGCCCCCGGCAGGGCACCGCTGTTGGCCAAGCTGGGTGAAGGTGTGTTAAGGCTTGATCTTGCTGATGGCGGGTCGCGGTATTTCTACATCGGTGGCGGGTTCGTTCAGATGCAGGACAATGTGCTTTCAGTCCTTTCCAGTTCAGCCCGGCCAGCCTCAGATGTGGACATTCAGCAAGCCAGGGAAATGTTGGCTGAGGTGAAGGAAACCCAGGCCACGACCGATGAGCAGGTCGAGCAGCGCGATCGTCAGGTCAGGCAGGCTCAGGCGATGATGTCAGCGGCCAAGCATGGCTGATTCACGTTGATTTTCCGAATGAAAACTGTTGGATGCTGTTGTCAGCCGCGCAGGTTCGACTTGGGCGGATATACTTCATTTTCGACCTGCCCGAGTAGCCGGAAAGGAGTCCGATGGACAGCAGGATCGTCGCCCAACCCAAACCGACCATGTTCCCCCGC
Source organism: uncultured Phycisphaeraceae bacterium (assembly GCA_964546335.1). Taxonomy (GTDB): domain Bacteria; phylum Planctomycetota; class Phycisphaerae; order Phycisphaerales; family Phycisphaeraceae; genus CAZJJN01. Next base: position 155,250 of record CAZJJN010000002.1, on the reverse strand, counting down.
AGAGTGATGCTGCTGGCAACGTTAATGTTGATTGTGATGGCGGTTCTCGCAGCCCGCCTGTTCAGTCTGACCATCCAACGCTCCGAGGAATATCGTCAACGAGCGGAATCGGTGCTGGTCACCTCTGAACTCACCCCCACCCGCCGGGGCACGATCTACGACCGCAACGGCATCGTCCTCGCAGAAGACACACTCCGCTACAACCTGGCTGTGCGTTACCCCGTTCTCACCGGGCAATGGCAGCGGGAGATGGCTGCCCGACATGCGTATCGCGAGGAGAAAGATCGCTGGCTGGAAGGTTCCGAAGCGGAAAGGGAATGGCTGATTGAGCAGCATCGCCAAGTCTATGACCAGCAGGTAGCTAACCTCTATGCCACGATCCGCGAGTTAGAGGGCATCACGGAGGATGAACTGCAACAGCGGATCAACACCATCCGGCAGCGCGTATTGCGGATTCGCGGGGCGGTCATGACTTATCAGGTCAAGCGACGGGAAGCGGAGATTGATGAGCCGGTGAGTGCAGGGGAAGTTGCGCCGAAGATCGGCGAGGAATTTGCCTATCACCCCTTGGCGTTCGATCTGTCTTTCCGAGGCAAGGCCGAGATGGAGCAAATCATTGCCAGGGCAGAGGATAAGGGAGCCGGTCTGGATGTCTGGCAGCAGGTCACGATCCAGACAGATCGCTCACGCGAATACCCCAACCAGCATGTCCGTGTGGAGATCGACACCTCAACTTTCCCATCCCCGTTAAGGAAAGGCACCAAGGTGGTTGAACTGCAAGGCGTGGCTTCGCACATCATCGGTGCGATGAGGCCTGCATGGAAAGAGGATTTTGAGCGCCGCCCGTATCGGCAGACCGTAACTGACAAAGAACAGATCGATCTTGGGGGATATCTGGAAGGGGATAGGACTGGCCGCTGGGGCATCGAAGAATCGCTTGAAGATCAACTTCGCGGCTTGCGTGGCAAGCGGATCATGCAGCGCGACACCGGCGAGACAACGCGCATTGACGCCCAACGTGGCAAAGATGTTTATCTCACCATCGACTTGAAACTTCAGGCAAGAGTGCAGGCGCTACTGAAGCCTGAGTTGGGCTTGATGCAATCCCAGCCATGGCATCGCAAGCCCCCTGAAGGAGATGATGCGGATCTTTATTACCAGCTTGGCGATCCGATGAATGGAGCGGTCGTGGTACTGGATGTGGCCACGGGGGAAGTTCTCGCAGCCGTATCGCAACCGACTTATGACATCAAGGACTTGATTGAGAATTATGACAAGTTACCTGACGTTAAGGTGAACCAGCCTTTCGTCAATCGGGCGGTCGCGCGGGCTTACCAACCGGGCTCGACCGTCAAGCCGATCGTGCTGGCGTCGGCTGGTGCAGAGGGGAAATTCGTGGCTGGGGCTACAATCACATGCGACGGCATGTTTGACCCGAGCAAGCCGAACATCATGCGCTGCTGGATTTACAAAGTCAGTGGTGGGGCAGCGACACATGGCGTCTTGCATGGCGATGAGGCCATCTGCGTTTCCTGCAACGACTTTTTTTACAACCTGGGTTGGCGTATGGGCAACGAAGCCTTGCAGCATTGGTTCTACCTGTTTGGTTTAGGCCAACACACGCACAGTGGCTTGCCCGATGTGGTGGGTGACCTTGGAGACTTGGCAGGCATCGGCAAGGGCAAGGCCATGCCCAAATCGGAATGTGTCTTCATGGGGATTGGGCAGGGGCGCATTCGCTGGACGCCGATCCAGGCGGCTGGAGCATATGCGACGCTGGCCCGACAAGGCGATTACATCAACCCCACATTTCTTAAGAACGGCCAGGAGCTGGGTCGGCCTCGTACCAGACGGAAGTTGGTGCTGGACCCCGGCACGGTGAAACTCGCATTGGACGGGTTGTATCAGTCTGCCAATACCTCGCGAGGGACGACGCATCATCTTTCGGGCCTGAGTCGCGAAGTCATTTACAACGTCAATGGCGTGCGCATTCTGTCCAAGTCAGGTACAGCCGATGCTGCTGACCTGCGTATCGACTCCAACGAGGATGGCAGGATCACGACAGACGACAAGATTGTGCGCAAGGGGGATCATGCGTGGTGCATCGCGTTGGTGCAAAGGCCTGGGGCCGCGCAGCCTGAGTATGTCGTGGCTGCGATGGTGGAATATGCCGGCAGCGGAGGGGCGGTGTCCGGCCCGATTGTGAATCAGGTGATCCATGCCTTGCAGGAAGAGGGATATCTGGATGAGCGTCAACCATGACTGAGTTCCTCGACAGACTGCGTGAACTCAGTCGTCCGACCAGTGCCTGGTATGCCCTGGCCGCGGCGTTGGGTTTGACAGCACTTGGCATCGCAGCCATCAGCACAGCAGACCTGGCTCACGTCCCCACCACCAGCAACGGCACCAAGCAATTGCTCTGGTTGGGGATCGGCATGGCTGCCATGTTGATCACCGCCTCGCCTCGGCCAAGACGCGTCGGCCTGTTATCCATGGGCTTCTTTGCCATCATCCTGTTGGTTCTGCTGGTGATTGTGCTGCCTTTCATGCCTCGCAGCATCGTGCCGGTGATCAACGGCACACGGGCATGGATCAACCTGTACTTCATGCAGTTTCAACCTTCGGAGTTGACCAAGGTGGCTTATGTCATTGCCTTGGCCTGGTACCTGCGTTATCGCGAAAGTCTGCGCACTTTCAAAGGGTTAGCAATACCGATGGCCATGACGGGCATTCCCATTTTGCTCATCCTGCGCCAGCCCGATCTGGGCACAGCCATGCTCTTCGTGCCAGTGCTGTTCGCCATGCTCCTGGCAGCGGGGGCCAAGCTTTGGCATCTGTCTTTGTTCGTCTTTGCCGGACTGGGCTTGGTCGCGGTGTTGGTCGCTTCGATCTATCTGCCTATTCCGGAGGAGGCACAGTTTCTACGGGATTATCAACGCGATCGCATTCACGCGATGATTATGCAGACGGTCTTTGAGGATCGGCGGTTTGTGCAGGATGTCGGCTACCAGCAGGATCGCTCGCAACTGCTGATCGGGGCCGGGGGCAGGCATGGGTATGGCCTGGAAAGGTCGGCCACGATCCTGCGGTTCAACCAGTTGCCTGAGGATCACAACGACATGATTTTCGCGGTCATCGTGAATCGATGGGGATTGGCAGGGGGGTTGATGCTCATGGCTTTGTATTGCCTGCTGATCGGCTCATTGCTGGTGGCGGCAGTCCAATCGCGGGAAGCGTTCACCCGGCTGGCGTTGGTAGGATTCGCGGCTTTATTCTTCAGCCAGTTCGTCGTGAATGTGGGCATGGCCAGCGGATTGCTGCCGATCATCGGCATTACGCTGCCCTTCGTGTCCTATGGCGGGTCAAGCTTGATGGTCTCCTATATGATGATCGGGTTATCTTTGAATTTTGCCTCATATCGGCCAAGATACGTGATGCGTGAAAGTTTCGAATTCAACAAAACATCGAGCGAAGAAAACAGCGGATGAATCAACTCGAAATACCAGTCCTGGCCATCGATTCCGCCCAGGCTTTGGGCGTCGAACTTTCTGATGCGCAATGGCAGCAGTTGGCAGCGTATCTCCACCTGTTGCTCGAACATAACAAGCAGTTCAATCTGACAGGTATTCGTGACCCTGAAGAAGCCTGGCAAAGGCATATCGTTGACAGCTTCACGGTGTTGCCAGGCCTGGTGGAACTGGAAACGGACGATATGGTGGTGGATGTCGGCACGGGAGGCGGTTTGCCCGGCGTGGTGCTGGCGATTGCCCGGCCTGACTTGAAGATCACACTGGTGGACGCGACAGCCAAGAAAATCCGTTTTCTGGATATGGTGCGTGATACTTTGGCTTTGGCAGGTATTTCAACAGTCAACGCCCGCGCGGAATCACTGGGTCAGGATACGAAATATCGCGAGCGATTCGATGTGGCTGTGGCACGTGCGGTTGGCCCGATGTCGCAACTGCTGGAGTATCTGCTGCCTTTGGTTCGGACGGGTGGGTGGGCCTTGGCGATGAAAGGTCCGACGGTTGATGCGGAATTGAAATCGTGTGGTGATGCGCTCATGAAACTGGGAGCAGGCGAGGTCGAAATAATTGCAGCTTATCCGGAATCGTTTGGTATCGAGACATCCATCGTGGCGGTGAGTAAGTCGTCACCGACGCCGAGGGAATATCCTCGCCCGCCGGGCATTCCCAAACAGTCGCCGTTGTAACTAACTGTATTCTATAAAATGAAACTTAATCTATGTCGATCAATATACAATGCTTTGCTCTTGGGCCTTTTCAGACAAACTGCTACGTCGTGGCAGACGACCAATGCTGCTGGATCATTGATCCGGGGATGGAGCCAAAACCTTTGCTGGATTGGCTGGCAGATTGCGGCTTGCAGCCTCAGGCGATTTTACTCACGCATGGGCACGTCGATCACATTGCAGGCATCCCCGCAGTCAAAGGTCGTTATCCCAATCTGCCAGTCAAGATTCATAAGCATGAGGCACATTTCCTGACCGACCCGATGGAGAATCTGTCAGGCCCGTTCGGGCAGCCTGTCGTGTTGGATGAGGCGGATGAGATATGGACAGGCCCCATCCAGGTTGAATTGGCAGGTGTAGAGTTTGAACTCATCGAGACGCCCGGCCACAGCCCGGGGGGTGTGACATTCTTTGCCCCTTCGCAAGAGATTGCCATCGTCGGCGACACGTTATTCAACGGTTCAATCGGACGGTATGACTTCCCGCATTCCGATGAGCAGGCGTTGTTTCACAGCATCCGCCAGAAGCTCTACGCACTGCCAGACGATACCACGGTTCTACCCGGCCATGGCGAAGCGACCACCATCGGCAAAGAGAAACGAAGCAATCCATTTGTGCGAGCATAGTTGTATTTAAGATGAAATCGATGTCACCACTTTAGAATGATTACTTTTCAATCTTAAATGTCGCCAGGATCGGGGCATGATCTGATCCTGCCGTCAGCTTTTCATCGTGAATCACCTTAGCCGAGTCCTGCACCTTGGCGCGGGCCAAAGCTGGACTGGCCAGCATGAAGTCGATGATGCTTCCCGCGTGATCACCTCGCAGGTATGTCCCAGCCTTCTCTTTGGGCAAGCCTTCATGCAGATTCACCAGCATCGGCTCTGAGGCATCCCCCATCGGCTTGGTCAATGTCTTGAGCGGCGGTGAGTCGATGTAATCATTGAAGTCACCGAGAATCATGACCATCGCATCCGGGTCTCGCTGCAACTGGGCTTCAATGATCTCGCGTGCTTTGGTTGCCTCAGCCAGACGCCAGGTTCGGCTTTGCGGATCATTCTTGCCGTCACGTTTGCTTTTCAAATGCACGACGTACAAATCGATCACCTGTTGGTCCGACGCAGCGATACGTACTTTCAGCAAGTCACGAGCAAAACGCCATGTTCGTTCATCGCCGGGTGCCTTAAACTCAAGCCAGCGGTGACTGGTCACGCTGAGAATGGGCTTGCGGCTGATGACGCCGTTGCAGATGCCACGATCATTGTTGCTGGGGATCACCGCGACATAGTCATAACCTGCATCAGGCAGAAACTCCTTCACCATGGCTTTGAGCACATATTCATTCTCGACTTCTTGAAAAGCGACAACATCGGCGTTGATTGCCTGGATTGCACTGGCCAGGCTGCGGATGGCATCGCGGCTTTTAATGTCCGTCTGTTCATCGAGAGTGTAGGGGTTGTCGAAAACATCGAACATATTCTCGACGTTGTAGGCCGCGATGGTAATTTCTTCGTAGCTCTTGCTTTGGTCAGCAGTTAGCTGCCAGGCACCGAATGCCAAAACAAACAAGGCGACAAGTGTGACTGAAATGTATCGCATCCTGAGAGTTCCTTTCCTGATCAATAAACAACTTCAACTAGCGGACACACTGACGTTGCCAAAGGCTGTCTGTTTCAACCAATCATACCATGCATTGAGCGTGAGCAAGGCAAACAGGCGCGTGGTGTGATCATATTTCCCGCTCTGGTGTTCCTGTAGCAGTTTTTCGGTTGCCTGTGTCTGCAGGCCTAATTCCGGGAGACTGCCTTGCATGAGTCTAGCGGTTACCTCATCCTTCAAAGGTTGCCGCATCCACTCCGCAAAGGGCAGGCCGAAGTCTCGCTTTGGACGACGGATAATATTCTCGGGTACCAGTTCACGGGCGGCTTCGCGTAAAAGACGCTTGGGTTGTCCTCCGGGCATCAATACCTGCGAGGGCAGGTGCGCAGCCAATTCATAAATACGGACATCCAGCAACGGGCAGCGCACTTCTAAGGGCAAAGCCATGGACGCCCGATCCATGCTACGCAGCAAACGGTAAGGGAGTGACTGACGCAAGTCCCAGTGCATCGCCGCCTTCGCACTGTCATCCACATCAGGCCAAGCTGCCTCGAGGGAGATATCAGCCGCAGCATCAGCTCCCATATCACGTAACTGGGCAGGTGTGAACAACTCAATCATGCGCAGGTATTGGGATGCTGTGCTTTCACCCGAAGCGGCTCGCAACAGTCGGCGAATATGTGTGGTGCGGGTCGCGACCTGATCAGACGAACTGAGTGCGGAGACTTTCTTCAACCACCAGCCATGCTTGCCAAGCATGCGCAACGCGCGATATCTGTCATAGCCGCCAAAGAGTTCATCTCCGCCATGCCCAGCCAAGGCCACACGAATGTGATCCTGCGTCGATTGGCAAAGCATGTACATCGGCAGGATGGATGTGTCGGACGTGGGTTCCCCCATCAGACCCACAAGGTGATCCAGATTCCCCAGGACATGCTTTGGCGTAGCTTCCAGTTCGGTATGGTCTGAGCCGATGGCCTGAGCTACCTGCCTGGCGTATGGACGTTCGTCATAGCCTAATGAAGGCATCCCCACGCAGTAGGTCTTCAACCGCTGATCGCCTCGGCTTTCCAGCACGCGGCAGGCCACTGCAGCAATCACAGCCGAGTCAATACCGCCCGAGAGAAAGCACCCGAAAGGTACATCGGATTCAAGCCTGCGCATGACAGCGGTCTGAATCAGTTCGCGTATCGCAGGAACCAACCCCTTCTTGGTCGATGTCTTGGATACCTTGGGCAACTGCCAGTAATCTTCAGCCTGAATATGCCCCTGCCCATCAATGCGAATCCACTGGGCGGGTCTTACTTCGCGGATACCGCTGATGAGTGAATGCTCATTAAGAAAACCAAATCTCAAATAATGGGCCAACGCGGATGGATTGATGGTCAGGTTTCCGGGTGGTTGGATGTCCGCCATCAAAGCTGCTGCAACGCTGGCATAGGTGACCTGCTGATTTGTGTGCCAGAAGTAAAGCGGTTTTTTTCCAGCCCGATCCCGACAAAGAAATAACTCGCACGACTCACCATCAAACAACGCAAAGGCAAACATCCCCTCCAGTCGCTTGGGCAAGCCCGATCCCCACTGGCGATACCCATGCAGCAGGACTTCCGTGTCACTATGATCGGTGGTGAAGGTATGGCCTAACTTTTCCAACAACTTGCGAAGCTGACGGTGGTTGTAAATCTCTCCATTGAAAACCACTTCAAGGTTGCCAAGTTTGCCTGACGACCTTTCAAACATGGGCTGAGCACCGCCGGGGGGATCGATGATCGACAGTCGGCTGTTGACCATGACCGCACCGGGATGCTCATTGATCGCTTCGCCATCACCACCACGATGCCGTACCCGGGCTAGCAAGGCTTCTGCCCGGTTGCGGTCAATCGGCTGGTTGTCGAATCGCATGATCCCGGCGATGCCACACATGCCAGGCCTTTCCTGAACGAGTTCTTCTTGGTTAATCCATCAGACGAAAGTTGCAGAACACAGTGAGTTGTCCAACCATTCACGCGAAATCACGCCAAAGTTTATGCCTGACCTGCGGGGACCTGCTGCATCAGTCGAATGTGCAGTTCACGTAACTGCTTTTCATCGACTTCAGATGGAGCCTCTGTCATCAGGTCCGCACCAGTCTGTGTCTTGGGGAAGGCAATCACATCACGAATGTTGTCCGTTCCCATCAGGTGCATCACGACGCGATCCAGGCCGAACGCAATCCCGCCATGAGGCGGTGCCCCGAATCGTAATGCGTTAAGCAGGAAGCCAAACTTCTTTTCCGCCTGCTCGGGAGAAATGCCCAGCAAGCCAAATACTTTCTGCTGCACTTCAGGGTCATGAATACGGATCGACCCGCCACCCAGCTCCGAGCCGTTCAGCACCAGGTCATAGGCATTCGAGCGCACGGTGGCTGTGTCGGATTCGAGAAGCTCCAAATCCTCAATACGCGGGCTGGTGAACGGATGATGCAGGCTGTCCCAACGTTTCTCATCCTCGTTGTACTCAACCAGCGGAAAGTCCACGACCCATAGCCAACTCCACTTGCCTTTCTCGATCAGGCCCAAGTCTTTGGCCAGCTTCAGGCGAAGCTCGCCCAAGGCCCGGTTGACCACAGCAGGTTTTTCGTGCACGCCAAAGCAGACCAGGCTGCCATCCTTCAGGTTCACGCGTTCGGCCAATGCCTCGTAGCGATCGCCTATGAACTTGGCGATGCCCGTGGCAAACGCGCCGTTCTCAACTTTGGTGACAGGTAAGCCGCCCAGGCCAAACTGCTTGATCCATTCGGCCAGCGTGTCCGTATCTTTCCGCGACATGTTGCCAGCATTCTCGACATGAATGACTTTGATCTTGCCACCAGCTTCCAGCGCGGAACTGAAGACGCGGAATTCGCTGCCTGCCAGCAGGTCGCTGACATCCTGCAACTCCAGGCCAAAACGCAAGTCAGGCCTGTCGCTGCCGAAGCGTTCCATGGCATCTTTGTATGTCATGTGAGGAATCTCTGGCACCTCAATATCCAGCACTTCTTTCCAGATGCGACGCACCATGCCTTCACAGATGGACATGACATCGTCCATCTCGACAAAGCTCATCTCCATATCAAGCTGCGTGAATTCAGCCTGGCGGTCGGCCCGTGGATCTTCATCGCGGAAGCAACGAACAATCTGCATATACCGATCCATACCAGCCATCATGAGGATTTGCTTGAAGAGTTGGGGACTCTGAGGCAGGGCATAAAACTCACCCGGCTGCAATCGCGAGGGCACCAGAAAGTCCCGGGCACCCTCCGGCGTGGATCGACACAGGAAGGGAGTTTCAATCTCATAAAAACCTTCACCATCCAGAAAGTCGCGCATGATCTTCGTCACACGATGGCGGGTGCGCAGGATGTCCTGCATCCGGGGCCGACGCAGATCAAGATAGCGGTGCTTCAAGCGAAGCTCTTCGTTGACCTTGTGGGCCTCATCGAGTGAGAAGGGTGGTGTTGCTGACTTGCTGAGGATCGTCAGTTGCTTGCCTTCGACTTCGATTTCACCGGTGGGCAATTTGGGGTTGACCAGGCTTTTGCCCGCATCATCGACACCGCGTGACAGCACTTCGCCCGTGACGGAGACGACCCACTCATGCCGAAGCGTGTCTGCCAAGTCATGAGCTTCCTTGTTGGCCGGATGAAAGACGATCTGGGTCAGGCCCGTGCGGTCGCGCAGGTCGATGAAGACAACCCCGCCGTGGTCACGGTAATTATTGACCCAGCCACAGAGGGTGACAGTCTGTCCGACATTTTCAGCACGCAGTTGCCCGCAGGTATGTGTTCGCATTGCCATTGCTGGCTCCATTTCATTCTTAAGTCTGTTTCCTGCTTCAGCAGGAAGTTGCGAGCGGGTGATGATAGCAATTCGTGGCAGAAGGGCGATCAAACGACGTGATTGCCTGCTTGTCGCCACAACTCTACCATGCACCCATGTTCACAGGTATCGTTCAAACAACCGGCCAAATCCAACGCCTGACCCGACATGCGTTCGGCGTTCGTTTACTCATTCAACCCAAATCACCTCTTTCGTTAATCCCCAAAGATGGCGACAGCGTGGCTGTCTCAGGCGTCTGCCTGACCCATGCCCCCGGCAGCGACCGGGCAACATCCGATGAGCCAAAAGACGTGCTGACCTTTGATGTGATTGCGGAGACACTGGGGAAAACCACGCTGGGACAGCTTGAAGCTGGGCACCAGGTCAATCTGGAAACAGCGGTGACTGCCTCGACGCCGATGGGAGGCCACTTTGTGCAGGGGCATGTCGATGGCACAGGTCAGGTGACAGCCGTGGAAAAGGGTGATGAGGAATGGCGGATCCGAGTCATGCCGCCATCCAGTCTGGTGTCCTACATCGTGCCTAAGGGATCGGTTTGCATCGATGGCGTCAGTCTGACCATTGCCGACATCGGCAGGGATGAGCAGAACCAACTGTGGCTCGATGTTGCTTTGATCCCCACCACGCTGGAGATCACCACGCTTGATCAGCTCAAACCAGGCGATGCAGTCAACCTTGAAGCGGACATGATCGCCAAGACCATCGTCAATTGGCTGGAAGGCTGGCTGGCGTCACGCACCGGGCCGACAGAAAGTCAAAGCATCGTGGCAGCAGTAGGGGGGCAAGTTGGTGGAAGTGGGGCGGATCAGGCGCTACTCGCTGCACTCAAAGCTGGCGGTTTCATGACGAATCAATCGTGAAATCACGCTTTTTGAAGCGCGGTCGCTGGGGTTTCGACAGCAACCTTTTCCTGAACTTGTTTCGTCTCAACGAGGATGGCTGTCATGTCGTCCAACTGATTGAGCGACCCAGCCTGTACATCCAGCTTGTCCTGCAACATTTCAATCGCCTGTGAGACAGTTCCCTTATAAAGAGCCTGGAACTCACCGGTATAGTCAGGTCGAGCCAGACGGTCGGCTTTGTCGTGTTCACCACGGAAAGCCACTTCAAAGCCATCGGAATAAAACAGCAGGCGGTCGCCGTCCTGCATTTGAATGGTCTGCTCTTCCATCTGCTCACCCGGAAAGACCCCCAGCATCGCCCCCTCAGCTTCAATGGTATCGGTCGTGCCATCCGGATGAAGCAGAATCGGGTGCGGATGTCCTGCTCGGGCGATCCGCAACTGCATGGTCTCGGTGTTCAGCACTGCATACGTGGCTGTGGCAGTGCGAATCCGTCCTGACTGTTGAAGGATCAATTCTTCGTTGAGCATTTCCAACGCTTTGCCCGGCTGGACCAGTTCATATCCCTTGGGCAATGTCGGGTCGATGATTTTAGTTTTGAGTGATCGCTTGATGGACACGGTTAAGAGGGCAGCCGGGACGCCGTGACCCACAGCATCGGCCAAAAAGAAACCGACGTGTTTTTCGTCCAACCGCACAACATCGTAAATGTCGCCGCTGACATAACTGGCAGGGCGGTAAAGTACGTGTGTCTCAACGCCCTTCACATCAGGCAACTCGGCTGGAAGAAATTCACGTTGCAATTGCGCAGCCATACGCAGTTCTTCATCAATCTTGTCGATCTGGCTGGACAATCCACCACGCTGGGCCCGGATGACGCGAACTTCCATCTCCATCTCGCGGATCAGTTCCATCTGACTCCAAAGTGCTCGCAGGCTGGCACATAAAGCGATTGATTCTGTCTCCGCAGGCCCGACAATCACGCCACATTGCAGGGGGTACCCCACAGGCTTGGTTTCATTAGCGCGGGTGAGCATGGCCGGGACATTCTGGTCCTGAATCGTCGTCAGCACTTCATAGTCTTTGCCTGAGATGGACTCATCACTGAACAGCCAGACCACCCGGGCAGGTTTCAAACATTGGGGGGCAGTCAGCAGATTTTCCGTGGTGATCCGCTCGATCGGAGGCCTTTGCGATTGAGGCCAATGTGAAAGCACATCTTCAACCAGATCCTCCGGCAGCGCTCGATCTCCCAAAGAAACAAGAAATAGCGAATCATCGCGCATCGATGCCATCCTGCTTATCAAAAAGCGATACGCAGGAAGATATCGGCCTATTGAGCCTGTTCTTTGAGTTCCTTGAAGGGGAGTTCGATCAACTCTAAAGGCTTCAGACCGAGTCGCGCGATTGTGCCGGTTGGGAGTTCGATGGCATAACGAAAATCGCGAGCAGCCGAATATTTTCTCAACTGCTCATCACTCTTGCCATAGGGCTGCTCTGCCTTCATTTGGTGTAACCCCACGATGAAGCCGTAGTCATTAAGATAAACCAGATCAATGTCGAACAGACAATCACGCATCACCATGTAGGACATTCTCGGGTCCATCGAACGGGGAAAAACAAAAAGCATACCTTCGTTTTTGCCGATGGAAGTGCGATCAGAGAGCCCCTTGATCCGTTGGTCATCCGTTACTGCCAATTCAAGGTCAAACGTTTCACCGCCAATGCGGATGGGCATGGTTTTCAACTTTGGCTGGGGGGACAAAGCCTTGCGCTGTTCGGGGGTTAGAGGAATGTGGCCTTGGATTCTGTCGCTGTTCTGATTCTCGTCTGCTCCACCTTGATCTATGGAATTGGTAGGGCTGTTTGAATCTGCATTCTGCTGTTGGACATTCTGTGTATTGGCTGCGTTGGGGTTGGCGACATCCGGGTTTTCACCTGTGCCAAAGACCCCAGCCATGCGCGCAATCACCAGCACGGCCACTGTCGCAAGCAACAGAATCAGCGAGATCAACGTACTTTTGCCAACGCCTGACGATGAACCCGTGGCCGAATCAGACGGGCCGTTTACCGTTCGCTTTGGATTAGCCATGCATGGTCCTCCTGTGAAAACGTCACAGCCTCGCGTGGAAGTTGCTGAATGTCAAAGTGTTTCAGCCAATCTTTCATATCAAGTTCATCCCGATGGTTTTGAATCCCGCTCCAGTAGCCAAGCAGACCAAGGATGCGTTCGGGTTTCACGCCATGCTCGCGGTACCAGCTCAAACGAGTATCGCCATGGCGCTTGGCCAGGCGCCTGCCATCACTGCCAACGACCAAAGGCAGATGCCAGTATGTGGGTTGCTGGTCGTCATTCCCCAGATATCGGTAAAGCAGAATTTGTCGGGCAGCAGAATTGATCAGGTCATCACCACGGATGACATCGGTCACGCCTTGGGCGAGATCGTCCACAACTACCGCTAACTGGTAAGCAGGCAGGCCATCTTTGGTGGCGACGACAAAGTCGCCGACGGTTGATTGCAGGTTGATTGCAAGGTCGCCAAAGAGTTGGTCGTGGATTGCGACAGACTTCTCTCCTGCGAAACAGCGTATGGCGGTGGCTTCATTCCAATCTGCAAGTGAAAAAGAGGGAAAGGGCGGCTTGGACGCAGGCCGACATGTTCCCGGATAGCACAGTTCGTGGCCGGCGTCGTGTGGCGCGGATTGGGCCTGTTCAATCTCCCGTCGGCTGCATTGGCAACGGTACAACACGCCCTCCTGGATCAACTTTTCAAGTGCTTGGAGGTAAGGGGATAAGTCAGATCGCTGGAAGAAAGGCCCATCATCCCAATCCAGCCCCAGCCAACGCAAGTCCTCCTGTGCCTGATTGACAGCCCATTCCTTGACGCGGGGAGAATCCAGGTCTTCGATGCGCAGAACGATCCGCCAACCCAATTGCCTGGCCAGCACCCAATTGATGACGAAGGTGCGCGCGTTGCCGAGGTGCAAAGCACCAGTTGGCGAGGGGGCTAATCGCGTGATGCGTTGTTGATCTGAGAATGAACTCAAGATTACCTTTCCTGTTGCTGCATGCGGGAACTGATTGCCATATCCTAAAGCGCAAATGGAAAAGACTCAGTCCAGCGATAGTTTGCCTCCCCTGCGATTGGCTGTCTTGATCAGTGGCAGCGGCCGAACCCTGGTCAATATCCAGAAGGCCATCGACGAAGACAGCTTGAATGCAATCATCACCTGTGTGATTTCGTCACGTGATGATGTGCAAGGGATTGATCGGGCGAAAGAACTTGGGCATCAGGCCAACATTCTGCTGCGTAAAGCTTATGCGTCGAATGAACAGTACAGCCAGGCTGTGTTTGATGTGATTCGTCAAGCCGAGGCAGAACTGGTGGTTTTGGCTGGCTGGTTGAACCTTTTGCGGATTCCTGAAGACTATCACCGTCGCGTCATCAATATTCACCCGGCTTTGCTGCCCAAGTTCGGCGGCAAAGGCATGTTCGGCCATCATGTCCATCAGGCTGTGATCGATGCTGGCGAAAACCAGACCGGCTGCACGGTTCACTTTGCTGACAACAGCTACGACACAGGTCCCATCATTGCCCAGGCAAGCTGCCCGGTGAGTCAGGAAGACGATGCCGACACGCTGGCTGCACGTGTGTTTGAGTTGGAAACTGAGTTGTATCCGCAAGTGATCAAGGCATTTTCCCAGGGACGAGTATGGGAACTGACTCACGGGAATATTTCTGTTGTGGACAGGACTTGTGAGATTCAGGAAAGGGTCAATTCAAAAGAGTTTGTTCAAGATAACGTGGTCAGCATGTCACGATTGGCATTTCATGGCCAAGTTTGAAGCCGGGGCGGGAAATCTCCTTATCCCAAAAACAAAGCACAAACCCCCTACCTAAGGTCTGATAATATACGTTATGTATAACTCAGCATATTCAACAAGGAGGGGGGCTTTTTTGTATTGATTCCTGACATTCCCACGTCTATTGAGCGATATGCAATTGATTGGCGAGTTTGTCCTGCCAGATGGGATCAATCTCTGCATCGGTAATGATCTGATCCACCTCAGACAGGCCACAGACGCGTGTCAGACTCTTCCTGCCGAACTTCGACGAATCCATCAGCAGAATGCTTTTGGCTACCTGTTGAAGCATGACCTGCTCAACCTGTGCCATGGCCAGGTTCTGGTTAAAACCCGCATCATCAAATATCCCAGCCAGCGAAAAGAAAAGTAAGTCTGCATGCAGGTCCGCAAGAGAACCTGTTGCAATCGGGCCCACGAGAACACCACTGCGCGGATACAGGCTGCCGCCGATCAGAACCAGTTCGACGCCTTCATCGTCCGCAAAGATTGAAGCGATCCCCAAACTGTTGGTCACAATCTGAAGGGGGCGTACTGTAATTTCACGAGCAGCAAAAAGAACGGTTGAGCCGCCATCCAGAAGCAATGTCATGTGAGGTTGCACCAGTTGGGCAGCCGCCCTGCCAATGGCTTCCTTGGCTGCGACCGCCTCTTTCATCCGTTCTGCGAGGACGATGCTCTGCTGACCAGTGGTACTGCCATTCTCAAGATAGATCGCGCCGCCATGCGTTCGGCGGATCAACCCCTGACTTTCCAGTGATTCAAGATCACGTCTGACTGTCGAACTGCTGACCCTCAATCGGCCGGCCAGGTTATCCAACTCGCCGCTGCCTTCAGCTTTGAGAATCTGCAGCAGTTGGCGTTGGCGTTCTTCAATCAACATGAAAGGGCCCTTCCATCACATTCAACTTCCCAGGATGCGGTCCCATCGCTGGCGATTCCAGGCTAACTTTTCGGCTGGTGACATGGAGGTAAAGTCCGGCTCATCGTTCGTTGCAATTGACTTGCTGACAGCTTTCGATGTTGATGAACCTGGCGCTCCAGCGTTGCGCTTCTGGCCAGCACCGGAGTAGCTGCTGGCTCGCAAGGTGGATTCCAGATCATCCCTCAAGTCGCGGTATGGCTTGATGCCCAGCTTCTGCAATGCTCCGTGATAGGAACGCACCGCCTCGGCAGGATCGGTCAGTTCACCATCCGCCAACCAACGGAGATGCTGAATAAAACTGAGTTGATGCTCCGAATTGTTGATCATTCGGCCATACAACGCCGCGCGCGCTCCATATTTCTTCGCTTCCCAAAGCTGGTAGAACGCATCAAACGTCGTGCCCGAACTACCCCCAAGGATGCCGGGCACAATACTTGAGTCATAGCTGGCCAGTTGCTCCATCGCTGCCGGGCCGTGATAGGGAATCTTCAAGAAGATAGGCCGACCCTTCCCACAAACCCCTGCCAGTGTCCGCGCGATCTGGTCATTCAGGAAACGCCCCATGTCAGCCGGGCAATGGTCGCCACAGGCATTAGGATCGAATACTTCCATGAAGTGACGAAAGCCTTTTTGTTCGGCCTCAATGCGAAAAGCTCGGTAAGCTTCCAGCGTTATCAGGTCACGTTCCAGGTCGTTGTTGAATGTTAAAGAGTACAGGCCAAGGTCAGCCCCACGATGACGTTCCGTAGCTTCACACGCCACCTTGCCACACATGATGTGATCAATGGTTGCCGTGCGGAAAGGACGCGAGGGTTCCTCACGGTATTTGCCTCCCATGACGACGTGAATATCGCTGGTGTCATTGGCTCGGGCCGCAGGCGTGATCGTGGAGCCTTCAAACAATCTTTCCTGAATAGTCAGCACTTCATTGGTTGAAGCGCTCATGAGCATGATGTCAACCAAACCCTGGGCGATGTTCTGACGGATCAGATCACGATACTCATCAAGCGAACGGTACTGTCCTTCCTGGCCGTGGTACTCAGGCGACTGGCCCGGAGCCGCCATCCCAAAGGCCATATCTGCGTCCTTGGCGTCAGCGAGGATAAAGTCCTCGCAGAGCGAGTCTGTCAGGATGCGTGTGATCTTTCTATCCAGTGATTTTTCAATCATGCCAATCGCCCTGCCTCATCAATCTTCATCTCGCGTGTTGTACCATTCCTCGGCCCGTTGCAGACTTTTCTTTTCCTCATCCGAAAGCCGATGAAAACCCACATCCCACTGATCGAGACTGGCCAGGACCCGCCAACGAGCCGTTTCATTTTCATCCTGCTTTTCAAACAGCATGTAAACTGGCATTTCACGGGTGAAGCCGTTCTCCTGCTTGACTTGAAGCACCGCGACCCCAGCCGTGGCGTCACCCTCGAATTTCTCAGCATCGAGGATGGCATAGGTCACGCCCTTGTCCTGGGCATCGACAAACATCTGATCAAAGCGAGCCTTGACCGTCGCCAGCGTTTCTTCACCAGCAGGCAGACGAATGATGAAGCTATCGAACAATTCACGATTGTTATCCGTGATCGACTTGGCCCATTGCTGAGCGACAGCCACGATCGACAAAGGTGGGGCTTGCTTACCCTTGCCCGGTGTGGGTTCGGGATACTTCT
Source organism: uncultured Phycisphaeraceae bacterium (assembly GCA_964546335.1). Lineage (GTDB taxonomy): Bacteria > Planctomycetota > Phycisphaerae > Phycisphaerales > Phycisphaeraceae > CAZJJN01. Next base: position 138,246 of record CAZJJN010000002.1, on the reverse strand, counting down.
TCTTACAGCCGGGCATGGAACAGACGCAGCCGATCAATAACAGAACGATCAGAAATCGCCCTTTTTGCCATGCCTGGCAGGAACTGGTTTTGTGAAGTGAGGTCATCATGAATTCCTTTCAGATGGGCAGCATTTAACCTGCCAACACCTTCACAATACGGTCTGTAATCGCCTGAACAAGTGCCTCTTCTTCATCTTCCGGTTGGGCTGCGCTCGGTTGCCCTGCTTTGGCGGTCACAGCCGCCCCGCCGTTGCATTCGCATCGCGCCGACATCGGCTGGACATCAAACGTCGCCAGGAAGGCATCATTCTGGTTGCCCACACAACCATCCGCTGCACAAGTCAGTCGATCATCACTGAGACCAAAGTTCTGCTTCACTTTCAGCAGCTCCACCATCTGGCTGGTCGAAAGTGCATTGACCTGCCCCAAGCTCTTGGCCAGCAGTAACTGCCTGCAATAACCATCGAGAATTTCCAGCTTGTAGTAGGCCCCGATCAGGTCTTTGTCGAAACTGACCGAGCCATGGTTCCCCATCAGCACGGTATTCGTCTCAGGCCCGATCAAAGGCAGGATCGACTGAGGCAGCGCATCCGTGCCCGGCGTGGCATACGATGCAATGGGCACCTTGCCGAGAAACACTTCCGCTTCCGGATGAATACCCTCAGGCAATGGCACACCCGCAATGCAGAAAGCCACGGCATGAGGCGGGTGACTGTGGATCACAGCCTTCACATCAGGCCGGTGCTTGTAGATTGCCAGATGCACGAGAACTTCGCTGGTGCGTTTGCGGCCGCGCGAGTTGGATTCGACCTGATTGCCCTCCATGTCCACGACGCACAAATCTTCAGGATCGAGGAAACCCTTGCTGATGCCGGTCGGCGTACACAGCACGCGATCTTCACTGATGCGCACCGAGTGGTTGCCTTCGTTGCCTGCACAGAAACCTTTCTGCCAGATGCGCTTGCCGATCTCGCACATGTCACGCTTGAGTTGCCAGACTGATTCTCGTTTCATAATTATCTTCACTCCTGCCAAGGGTGCTTTCACGCCTTGGCTGGTTCATACTCCAGTTCATCAATGATGGCGGCAGAATACGCATCAATGGCCGCGTTCCCCGGTTTGAATGGCATCGTCGCTTCCGCCCCTTCGCTGATGGCGATCAGTTGCCCGATGCCAGCGCCCATCTGATCAAACACGACCAGTGAGTCCTGACTGCCAAAGTGACAATCTTCACCTTGAGCCAATTTGAAAAGATTGGTTGAATCCAACACGGCAGCCAGCAGCAACCGACCACCGACCGGAAGGTTTGCTTCCCGCCGAGTCGTCGTCACAGTGCCTTGGATGACTGCCAATCTCATGTTTCATTAACTCCGATGCAGGTCGGCCAGTTGCCTTTCAACGACTGGCTCCGTGCCGGGGACACGCTCAATGAACGCGTCCAACATCGCAGCCATCTGCGATTCATTCTTATGCAGGTATTCGACGACTAAAACATTCGCCCCCAGCTTCGTTACAGATTCGGTTACCGTCGATGGATGACTGGCGACGACGCCTCTCAATGCCCCGGCTCGATTGACATAGCAACCTGCCAACGCTGCGGTGGGGACGAACAGTACCCCCCCTGCCAATCTTTGGTTGCGCACGCCGGAGGCCAGGTCAGCCACGACATCGTGCAGGCCTTGTTCGGTACGCGATGCACTGCTGGGCCTGAGTTTGTGCTGGCGAGCATGACACAGTTTTTCAGCCACTGGGCAACGTCCCTGCATCCACCAGACCCAAGGCAGACCTGCCTTGTCTGCAGCCGACGCTTTCGCACCGGAAAGCGTGACACGTTCAATCACTTCCGGATGCTGGCGGACATAATCGTTAGCCAAGGGTGTCAGTCGCGCGTTGGTTAACAATCGCACTTTGCCTTGGCTTGATCGCCCGACTGCTTCGCGCAATTGTTCCAGCGTGACGACGCCTGACAAAGGCATCATCTCAAACTCCACGCTGTCAGACTCGTCTTTCTCCACAGAACCTGGCGAAGGATCGCTTGCAGGCCCTCCCGTCACAGGTCGCTCAAACTTCGAATAATCCCCGGTACAGGTGCCCACCGGCGGTTGAATAGGAACAGGCCCACCACCGCCCTGCTGCTTGCGCAAGGCGTCGATCACCAAGCGGGTGATCTCTTCGATGAGTTGTTCACGTTCCTGTGTCATGCTTGCAGTTGTCTTCCATCCACGATGCCCAGTGTGAACCACCGTGCCGGGCTGTTCTGGTCGCCCAGTAATTCGCGCATGCCTTTGCCATCACTACTGATGATGACATGGTCGCCCGTGCGAGCGCCATACCGGTCAATCGCCAGCACTGGGTCGCCTGCTGTGGTTCTGCCATCATTGCCCAGCACGTCGCAGACGATCAGACGTGAGCCAGCCAGCGAGGGATGGCGGACGGTACTCGTCACTCGACCTGACACGCGTGCGTGCTGCATACTGCTCCTCAGGCTCTTACACGATTCGCAAGGAACCACTGATGCCAAACCGCCTGAACCGGGTAAACGTCAGGGGTGTGGTGATGCCTTCACCGGTGGGCGTGGCAATCGAGTAGCTGGCGTAACCTTCACCGCCGATCCCCAGCCCCGCGGTACTTGGGCCGTTGGCGACGAAGATGGTGGTGTTCATCGCCTGTCCCATGCGTGTGATGTTGGCCAGGTTGTTCGAGTGAATACAAGCGGTATGCCCAAAGCCATGCTCGTATTTGATGGCCAGTTCCAGGCCCTGCTCGAAGTCGCGCACCCGCACCAAAGGCACGAAAGGCATCATCTGTTCTTCATTCACAAACGGATTGGATTCTTCCGTCTGACCAAACAGCAGTTCCACTTCCTTGCCGACTTTCACGCCAGCAATTTCTGCCAGTTTCCAAGGGTCAGCCCCGACCAGTTCCTTCTTGACTGCATAATGATCCTTCTGCCAGGTGAAGGCTGCCTCGGTCAGCCGGGCGATGGCCCCGCTGGCCAACTCAACAGCGCCATGTCTGCGCAGGGCATCTTTCAAACTTTGCATGACCGACTCGACGACGAAGACTTCCTTCTCGCCGATGCAGAGCAGGTTATTGTCGAACCCGCCACCCGCGATGATCGACTTGGCTGCCACATCCAGGTCGGCTGTTTCATCCACCACGACCGGCGGATTGCCCGGCCCGGCAACAATCGCTCGCTTGCTTTGCTTCATCGCTGCCCGCGCGACTGCCGGGCCACCCGTGGCAACCAGCAGGGGAATACGCGGATGGGCAAACACTTCCTCAGCCGTACGCAGGGTTGGCGGATTGATCACGCAGATCAACGGGGGCAGGCCAAACTTGCGCTGGATCGCTTCGTTGTAAGCCGCTGCTGCCATCGCCAGGCACTTGGCACCGGATGGGTGAGCGTTGACGATCAGCGTATTACCAGCCGCAATCATGTTGATGGCATTGGCGGACATGGTGGGAATGCTGTGAGTCACGGGCGTGATGACGCCGATGACTCCCCATGGCGCTGCTTCATCCAGGCAGATGCCTTCATCCCCTGAGCTGCCTGCCGTCTTCAAAAACTCGACGCCGGGCACGCTGCTGAGCAGTTCCAGTTTGGGGGCTTTGTGTGCCAGCCTGCCGATCTTGGTTTCATCGTATTCGATCTGGCCCCACTTCTGCGCATTCTCGCGAGCCAGGTCTTTGATGAGTTGGCAGATGCCATCACGCACATCCAAACCTGCCTGCCAGAGCAGTTGCTGAGTGCTGGTGGCGGCATCCACGGCATCGTCAACTTTCGCAAACAGGCCACGCGAAGGATCACTGCCAGAGGCAGATTGACTTGCACTCGAAGCCTGCGCGGGAGTTGCTGTTGAGCCAGCACGACCCGGTGCCTGCAATTGGCTGACCACTTCTCTAACGACGGATTCGATCAATGCTTGATCCATGCCTGACTTCCAATCCATTCAACAGTCTTTGACTGTCAGGTTTCATTCCACTTTATTGCCACCGAGCATCACGCTATCGACGATGCCGACGATCACCGCATCCACAGGCAACTTGCCACAGCCTTCTGCCTGTCGGGCACTGGAACCCTGCGTGACCAGCACGAGTTGCCCTTCGCCGACACCGATCGAATCGATGGCCACGATGGCCCGGCCCGTCGGCCCAAACGCGGTACTCCCCCCACTGCCCTTGCCCTCAGCCCCGGCCTGCTGCGGCTTGTCGTAGTCCACCTTCAATGGCTCGATCACCATAAAGCGCGCACCAGACAATCCCGGGTCTTTGGCAGTAGAGACAACATGCCCTTTTACGCGTGCGAGAAACAAGGCTGTTCCTTTCGATCAGTGCTTCATGCGCGGCGACAATTCACATCGCGGATGCGATTACACCTTCGCAACATCTTCGTGCGGCCGGGCAATGACATGCACGCTGAGCACTTCGCCGACGCGACGCGCGGCGTCCGCGCCGGCATCAACAGCCGCCTTCACCGCAGCGACATCACCTTCAAATGTGATGGCCACGTAACCGCTGCCGACCTTGTCGTTGCGCACATACTTCACGTTCGCGGCCTTCAAAGCTGCGTCGGTGGCTTCCACGGCTGCGATCAGCCCCTTGGTTTCAATCAGTCCAATTGCCTGCTGTGCCATAATGATGACTCCATCTTTAATGTCTGGCCGAGTTTGCTATCTCAGCCGTTGTTCCTGTTCAGGTGCTGACCGTTGCCAGCACGTCGTAAGTCTGTCTTGCGACAATCAGTTCTTCGTTCGTCGGGACAACCCAGATGGCAACCTTGCCTTGCTTGTCAATCCGCGTTTCCTCGCTACCTTTCGCCTGCTTGCTTTTCTGCGCGTCCAGCATGATGCCTGCGTAATCCATGTTCTGGCAGACCGCTTCACGAATCGGTGTGTTGTGCTGGCCGATCCCGCCGGTGAAGACCAGGGCATCGCAGCCGTTCAGGATGGCCAGGTATGCCCCGACGTAATGACGGATCGATTCAATAAACGCGTCGATGGCCAACTTGGCCCGCTCGTTCCCTTCCGCAGCCGCGGCCTGCACCTCGCGTAAATCCGGGCTGACACCACTGATGCCCAGTAACCCCCCCTGCTTGCCCATCAAGTGCATGGCTTTTTCAAGATCACCTTGCACGCTGGGCAGGTTCATGGCTTTGAGCAAAGCAAAGGCATCAAAGTCGCCCACGCGGTTGTTGTGGAAGACGCCAGACTGAGGCGTGGTGCCAAAGCTGTTGGCTACGCTTTGCCCATCTTCAATCGCACAGATGCTGCACGAACCGCCGAGATGGCAACTGATGATTTTCCGGCAATCCGGGGCGATCTCAGCCATGCGGGTGGCGATGTAGCGGTGACTCGCACCGTGAAAACCAAAACGTCGCACGCCGGCTTCCGTCCACTCCCAAGGCACGCCATACACTTGTCGTGACATGGGAATGGTCTGGTGGAACGCAGTTTCAAAAGCAGCCACCTGTCGCACGCCGGGCAGTTTGGCTGCGAAGCCTTTCATCGCTGCGATGTATGGCGGATTATGAGCCGGGGCGACGTCGGCAAAGTCCTGCATCGTCGCAAGCACCTTGTCATCCACTTCAACCGCCCCGCTGATCGGCCCGCCATGCACAGCCTTGAAGCCGATGGCCTCAACAGCTTCGATTGACGCAATCGCACCCAGCTTCACCAACTGTTCCAGATGCAGGGCAACCGCAGCCGCATGGTCCGCCAGATCAATCTTGCCAGACACCTCTCGGCCATCCGCTTCGACCGACCAGGCACTGTCACCCTGACCGATGCGGTCAGCAGCACCGACAGCCAGGACACGCTCTGACGGGAAGTCAAAGAGCTTGTACTTGAAGCTGGTCGAACCAAGATTGGCTACGAGAATCAGCATGCAGTCTCCATTCGCATCGCGCTTTGTCGAGTCGTGACGTGGCGCGGCGATTGCGACTTAGAAGTTGGCGATCAACGCTTCGTGAGGTCGGGCAATCACATGGGCGGCAACCAGTTCACCAACCCGACCCGCTGCCTCAGCGCCTGCATCCACAGCCGCCTTGACCGAGCCGACGTCACCTTCAACCAGAACGGTGGTGTAAGCGCCGCCGATGTTGACTTTCTTGACCAGCTTCACGTCTGCTGCCTTGAGCATGGCATCGGTCGCTTCGACGATGCCCACATGCCCGCGCGTTTCAATCATGCCTAATGCACTCATCGCATTTGCTCCTTTACTTCAGCAGGATTGCTGAATGTTTCTTGTTCCTGATTACTTGGCTGCCTTGGCCTTGGCTTTGGGAAGCATGTCGCTAGTCTCGTCATGCGGACGCGCGATGATGTGTACCCCCACCACTTCACCGACGCGACCTGCGGCTGCGGCGCCGGCATCGACCGCGGCTTTCACCGCAGCGACATCACCAGTCACAAAGCTGGTCACCAGGCCTGAGCCTACCTTGTCCCAGCCCAGCATCTCGACATTCGCCGCTTTGAGCATTGCATCGCTCGCTTCAATCATCGGGACCAAGCCTTTGGTCTCTACCATTCCAATTGCTGCACTTGCCATATCCAATTCTCCATTAGGTCAGTCCACTTGACCGACCGGTTTCGTTACATTGAGGTTCGTTGTGTCAGTCCTTCAATAATTCCATGCTCGTGGCCGATGACAGATGACAGGCGTTGCCTTCATCCGTATCGATATGCACTTCAAGTTTGACCTTGGGGTTCACACGGACTTTGACGCGGTCAAAGACCAAGCCGCAAGGCCCGTTGATTTTGAGTTTCATGTATTGGCCGTCGGCCACGCCGTAGTAAGCGGCATCATCCGGGTGCATATGCACATGGCGTTCTGCACGAATCACCCCCGCGGCCATGTTGTATGCCCCATGAGGTCCGACCAGCACACAACCGGGCGTGCCTTCATGGTTACCACTGATGCGCAAAGGCAGGTCAATGCCAAGGAACACACCATCGGTGTAGGAAAGTTCAACTTGGGTGTAATCGCGTGTCGGGCCAAGGATGCGGACGTTAGGAATCATGCGGTTGCGCGGGCCGATGATGTTGACCAACTGCTCGCTGGCAAACTCGCCATCCTGGTACAGGTCCTTGAGTTTCGTCAGCTTTGAACCCGGGCCGAAGAGTTGCTCAAGTGCTTCCTGCGTGACATGGATATGCCGGGCAGAAACATTGACGACAAGCGGGTTTGGAGCAGCGCTGCCTGCTGGAGCAATGGTGTTGCTGCCGTTCAGCTTGCTGCGCAATACCTGACGAACGATAGACTCGACATGCGAACGATCAATGGTTGCTGCTGCCATGACATTCATAAATTACCATATTCTTTCAAAAGATTCCACAGCCTTTCATGCAAAATTAACATCCGCTAGTACGATGCTTGGCTAATATTGACGCATCTTATTGTTACTAAGTGGTTTAGTCTTGTATGATCCACGCGCGATGGTTGGGGAAATCGAGCAGGATTTTGCCTTCCATCAGAAGCGGATTGCCGATTCGTCCGACCGGAATGCCGCGAAAAGGCAGGGTTGGGCTGACATATTCGATCGAGGCATCCTGCTGAGAAAAATGGGCATCGCCGATCTGCAACAAGTTCACTTGGGCCCGGATCGTGCGTGCTTCACCCCCGACGCCAATCGAGCTCGATTCAAAGTTGCCCGTCTTACGGAAATGTTGCGGATGATCCTGCACCAGTTCCACAGGCAGCGAAAGGCTGGCGTTCGATCCGGTATCGACCTGTAACAAGACTGTCACCGCATCTGCCCCACTACCGACCTTCGCTTCCAATGCAGGCAACCTGGATACGGTCAGCAAGCGGGTCGATGGATGATCGGGAGGATCGTAGTCATCAGGCAGAAATTGAATCGTGCGCTTGCTGTAGTCCACGAGAAAGGCTTCGTGTTTCAAAGCATTGATGCCGATGATGCCTGAGATTGGCCAGCCGATGCTTTTGCGCACCTGACTCAAATCCATCGCAGCCGCGGCATGTTGCCCGAAGCGATGCTGATCAGCCGTGAGCGTTTCCAACTTCACGTAACCGACCATTTTTGAACCGCCGATGCCGACGATGCGCCCACGCCCGACATAAGGCAAAGCATGTCTCTTGGCGATTTCCTCATGTATCACGGTGACCGAGCTACCCGTATCCAACAGAAAGAAGCCGGCCGGCTGGTCATTGATCTCGCCTCGCACCAGCAACAGATTGTGCTTGGTGATGAAGCGGATGACATCTGACGGATTGGCTGCTGGACGATCCACTGACGTCGTAACTGTGGAAGTCGTCTGACAGCCAACTGACAAAGCCATGAACCCCAGGAGCAATGCCACAAGAAAATTCGTGCCATATATCGTCACGTGGCTGTCTGCTGGTATTGCCTGGCTTGATTGCTTTTTCATGCGGTGCTTTCGCTTCCCTGCGTCAGCACATCAACGCAGCGATTACTTCTCCAATGGTACGTCCTTGATCTGGCCCAGTTCGGGTAACTCATCGGATTTTAGCAGTGTGTGTGTTTTGCCATCCCGCTTGAGCACGACATCCTGCCCACTGCCAGCAAGCATGATTTCTTCGGACTTGCCATCCAACGTGATGCGCACACCCTTGCCGTCGGCAATTTTCTCGATCACCGGCTTCTCACTGCCACGGTCATAGGGATACAGCACCCACAAAGCCGATGAACCAGGCTTGGTATGCATGCGCAGCCAGATCTGATATTCGCCGGTCATCCAAGTGCCATCCCAACCGGGCGGAATCATCAAGGCTTTGCCTTTGGTTTCCTTGATCCTATTGAAGTACCAGTTGAACTCGCCAGCTTCGCGCTTGTCGCGCGATATGAAAACCTGTTCAACATCATTGGTCTTCACATTGTCTTTCTTCAGTCTGGCCGCCCAGTCGGCCTGGCTTTCGCCCGGCCTGATCAGCACCGGCTCAGGATAACTCTGCCATTCGTCGTAATACCACCAGGCGCGCTGCTCGATACGCAGGCCCTCTGAACTCACCATCTTGACGATCATGTCCTTATCAAGCTGGCCTGTGAGTTGAACTGTGTCGCCTTGAATATCTGCTTCGCGTGCCAGCAGATGTACATTGATTTGCTGCGGCTCATTGCTCTGGGTTTCATCGCGCACTACAAGGTAGTTGGCAAACTTGGACTTCGGATCGTGCTTGACCAGCATCAGGAATCGGCGGTGAATGATCGGGTCCACCTTCCGCCAGGGGTACTGCCTGCCGAACTCGTTCTGATGCGGGTCCCAAGGCCGCATCGCCAAGCCGTTACCTGACCGTTCTGCCACGACCAGATCGGCGACATCCTCAGAGACAAACGCTCCGACATATCCGGTACTGCCCAACTCCTCGAGCGCTTCATAGACTTCACCTGACTGGTTGTGTTTGAGCATTCCCCGCTTGCCGAAGGTCATGCTGTTATGCAATGCCGCATGATCCCCGCGCGGGTGGTACGAACAGTTGTAATCCAAACTGATCGGCGTGGAGTCTTCGTAATAGTGATAAGACAGTTCCTCGTTGTGGGCGTGGCCTCTCGCTCTGCCTGCTTTGAAAGTCAGGAAGGTTTCATCAGGCGTGCCAAAGTCGGTGCGCATGATGGTGCCGAAACCGAAGAAGGCTTCGCTTGACCAGTCGAGTTTCATTGGATCAGTAGCGGGGATGGATGGATCAACATACTTGATGAAGCCCATCAAACCACCGCTGCTCTTCTTGACGGGTATCAGCGACATGGCCCCCATCATGCGCGATGCCTCATCCGGGTCTGCATCTTTAAGGAACTTGGCAATGGTGCCAAACCCCTGCCCCAGGCCGGAAGTCCAGCGGTGCGTATCCCCAATCGGCGCTTCGTGACGGAAGCCCAGTCTCGCATCGACTGGCGTAAACAACTTGCGATGCCAGTGGGCGCTTTTGACAAAAAGTGGGTTCTCGATCACTGGATTATCGAATCCTGCATTGTGATAGAGATGGGCGGTTTCCATTTGAAGGTTCATGCTGTAACCGCTGTAGCCTGGACATTCATATCCGACACCATCCGGCTCATAGAAAACTTTCTTCACATCATCCTGGAAGTTGGAATAGCCAAACTGCAACCATTCCCTGGCATGTGGATGATCAGGCATGGCCGCCCCGACCATGGCAGCAGGCATGTACTTATCCGTGTGGAAGTTCGGGTTCCCGGGACTCCACCCTTGATGCCAACCCGGCCAATGGTCCAGATCGGTGAAGATGTAGCCGATGGCTGCCTGCCAAGGACCACCAATAGGCTTCCCGTTGCTGAAGAGGTCAGCCATCATCAGCATGCCGGGCATTTGCCGCACAGTGCGTTGGGTCGGATTGAGAAAGTCATCCTGATATCGACGCGCGATCCAGAGGTCAGGTTGAGGCAGCTTCTGTCCTCCGACATCCTCGCCTTCAATCAGTTTCAACACCTGAAAGTCGATGCGGTCAAGCTCTTTGTGCAGGTTCTTCTGTTCCTTGGTCAGGTTTTTCTCTGCCTGTTGAGCGATAGGCTTCTCTTTTTCGAGTTTCTCTCTTTCATTTTCCAATCGGGCTAACTGAGATTGCAGCGTATTGAGTCTGTCCTTGTCTGCATCATCTTTCGCATCATTCAATGATGACCGGGTTTTCTTGATCTCGTCATCAAGTTTCTTCAGTTCCTGATCAATCTCTTTGGGGCGGTTGCGAATCTGCTGGACCTTCTTAATTTCTTCGCGCAGATCATCCCGCTCCTCTGCAGTCTCACGAATCATGCCTGCGATGATCGGGTTGCTGCCTGTCTTGTAGATGTCGCGCAGTTCCTTGAGAGACTCCTTGGTCAGCAGCATGTGTGGCCCACCCGCTTGCGGATCACGCTCCCAACTGAGGATGTACTTGTGCATCTGTGCGACCAGCGTCCAGTCGGTATGCCTCCGCACAATGTTGTTGATATTGCCAAACATCTTACGCGGCCCAATGCATAAGCCGAACGAACGCTGCCCGTAATGCAGGTCTGACCGCCCGTCATCACTGAGTCGCAGACGTGCAGTGCCTCGGTCGCCGTCGTAGGCGTAGCACGTGATTGTGGCGACGTAAGGGCCAACCCACTTACTCGCGTAGGCAGCAACAATACCCACGGCGGGTGAATCCGGATCGTAATCCGCGGGGACGACACGCTCCTTGGTTTCCTTGTCGGTGTAAGGCTGCTTCAGCCCCTTCATCAGGAAGAAGTCCTGGCCACCCCCGCCGCCCTGATTCCAGCGCGGACGAAGCATCACGAAAGGCCTGCCCTTCTGAGCGGGTCGTGGTTCGGCAGGGACGTAACGTTGCGTGGTGTTGCCGCCGAACTTGTCATACTCAAACCAGCGCACCCACGAAACGGTGTCGAGATCAATGTGATCGTCCGCGCCAACCATGGAATTGATCTTGCCGACCTTGGCCGGATTCCCCCAATGCAGCCATTCCATCTGAATGCCAAAGTCAGGCACGGATTTGTCATCGGGCAAGCGATATCGCTCATTCACTTCAATCCATGGGTCACCGGCAACGAACCGAACCATCACGGTGAAATGCTGTTCTTCTTTGGGGATGGTTTCACGAGGCGGCTGATTAGGTTTCCATAAGTGAGTCTGCTTGCCCAAGGCCATGGGCAGCGCTTCGGTCGTCCCCTCTCTGCCGGGGTTTTCAAAGAGGTACTGAATGCGCATGTCCACAAAGACCGGGCCTTGATTGAGAATCTTGATATCTACAGCCTTGACTTTGGAAGACCCCTGGAACCATGCTCTGCCGTCCCAATGGTCGCTGCCCAGTTGACGATGGCCTTGTATCCAGTGGGGCAGGTCATTGAGTTCGGTGGGTTTATCCAGTTCTCCGCCGTAGTTCTTGACGCGAAATTCATAGATGCCGTTGTTAATCAGCCAGTAATCCGTCTTGTCCTGCATGGATAGGACGACAGCATCTTTGGGTGACTGTGTTTCCTGCGAAACCGTGACTTTGAATCGCTCAGGGGTCGGCTTGCCTTCAACGGTGGCAATGAACCACACGCGAGCTAACTTCTTGCCCTTGTCGCTCGTGACCCACTCCAACTGTCCTGGCCGAACGAGTGACTCCACTTCGTCCTTTTCTTTATTGGGGATGCCTGCGATCGTGACCGCGATCGGTTTGTCGGCATCAATCGCATCTGCATCGACATCGACGTAGGTCAACTCCCAAGGCCAACTGATGCCTAATTCGTTGCCAAACTCCTGTGTCAAGGGTTGGGCTTGGGCAGCACTGGCCATAACTCCCACCATGAGCAAAGCAGCAGCAACGAAGCGAATGAACCGATCTGAAAGATTCAGCATGGCGACGATCTCCATTTTTCTAAGTAAAGCACGAATCGCACTGTATCACGGCGACGCAATCATGTGTGCACTTGTGCGCGGAAAACAAGACACTTCACGCGACTTTCGTGGAAGGCCAAGGGTGATCGTCATATGCCGAAAGACATACATGACATCGCAAAGTAAATACTTGGTGCAGGCACTAAGTCTAAAAACCGAGTTTTGCCATTTTCAGTTCGAAGCCGAGAAACGCGGAAGCCGCTGCAACGACAGCCTTCTGCGCACCGGCAATGACGTGGGTGATGCAGGTTGATCCGGTCACCTGTGGGCCCTTGCCGACGATGACTGCCGGGTCGTGGTATTCCATTTCCGTAAAGCTCTGGAATCGGCCATCATCACAGAAGGCTTGCAACGCATCGCCACCGAAGCGTTCATCGGAAGATCGAGGCACATCCACGTAAGGCATGCCCGGGCATGGCAAAAAACTACGCAGGATGGCTGTCGTCTGGCCAGCAACTTTCCGCAAGTAAACCATGCGCCCCGTGGCCTGTTCGGGTGACAGCCCCATCTTGATGACATGATCTCCCTTGGCATGGAAATAAACCGCATGCTCATCCCATGTCACATCGCCCTCGCGATATGGCTCGTAGTAACTGGTCGGTGCTGCTTTCTGCGGCTGTTGTGTGGCAAATATCTGCACGCCCCCAATAGGCAGTTGCAGCAAGTCCCATGTGCCAGCGACAGCCCCTTCATCACCAGCTTCAGCAACCATGGTGTTGCGGATGCTGATGCCTGACCATTTCAGATCGCGACTGACAAAGCCCGGCCGATCCATCCCGCTGAATACGCGCGACACGCGCAACTTGGCCCATTTGCTGACACGGTGATCCAGCAATTCCATGTTGGTGGTCAATGACAACATGCCTTCGTCATCGCGAACGATTTTGTACTCAGCCGGATCCATCGCGGCGGGGAGACAGGCGGTGTTGTAAGGGTCGACTCGGGCGGCTGCGAGGTCAGGCCAAATGTAACCCACCTCGGGCGCGATCCAAAGGCGATCACCCGCGATGCCTCCACCGGCCCCACGCAGTTGCTCCCCTGCCTTGGTCGGGTCAAGCATGTCCGGGTGATGCCAGAACAGGTTGCCTTCAACGCCCGGCATCTCGCAGGCCAGCAGCCGGGCAGCGAAAGGCATCAACACGAAAGTTGCATCGCCCACCTGCCATTGGCTGAGGGCGTGGCCGTTGGAGTGGATCGATTGTTTCAGTGCATCCAGCCAATCTGGCATGGCGGTTCTCCTTGATTGTTGACCGGGGCTGCGAGTATAACCGCAGAATGAACTTGCCATGGTGGGGTCTGACTGGCCCCGATTCGCATTTCGTTTTATCCATGCAGCCGCTGTTATTCCTTGCAGAGGCGCAGGCGGATGCCCCCAGCATCTGGCAGGTCCTGTCTGACAATGCTTTACTGATTGCCCTGCTGTTCCTTTTCCTCGCAGCCATCATCGGCGTGATTCTGCAACAGCGTCGGCGCGACCGTTGCCTCAAGTTGTTCAAAGATTATCACGTCTGCTGGCATTCCAGGACGGGCGACATTTTGTGGGGTGACTTGCTGGTCTATCCCAAAGCCATCGAACTGCTTTTCGACACGCCTTACGAAAACAGGCAAGGCATTGTGAAGAACAGTGCGTTGCTTTACCAGGCTCATTTTGAGTCAACGCAACTGCTCGTTCGTGTGCCGCAAGGCTTGTCGGATCGGGAGGCCTGGCAAAGGCGCAGGCCTATGAAGCGATGCTTTCGGCCCAGCCTGCCCCGACGCATCATTCGCTGGTTCCGCAATCTGCTGTTCACATTGCGCGATGCGGTCGCTCAGGCACTGAGCCTGGTACTGGGCCAGATCGCCAAGTCCCGGCCGGGCGATTCCGTGTTGGCCCAGAAAAAAGGGCAAGTCGAAAAAATCGGCCAAACCCTACTGGGCGTGGGTGGTAACGCGTTTGAGGCCATCCTTGAAAGACATATTGGCAGACGGGTCGTGCTTCGCGTGAAGATGCCCGGCGATGAGAAAGCGCCCACACTCGAATTTGCCGGGGCACTGGCGGAATACACGTCTGAGTACTACGCCGTTTTCGGCGTGGATCATGAGAAGGGGCAGACTTATACCATTGAGGTGGATGAGGCTGGCAGGGAAGAACTCGGTCTGAAGATTGACAGGCAACCCGATCGGATTCGCATCACGGTGACCGACAAGCAGCCACACGTGATTCATGTCGTGCAAAGCGAAAGGTCTGAACTGAAATTGGAAATTGCGGTCATGCCCGGCTGCTCGATCAGCTTATCCTTGCCAGGCTCCGGTCAGACCAGTGTGCAGACAAGTGTCCCTGCCTCTTTGGACTTGGTGGTGCCCCGGATTTATTCGGACGTGCTGTTTGGTGGCGGTGAAAAGACAACTTTGGAGAGTCATGCAACAACTGCCGCTCCTTCAGTGTTGATTGAAGATGCCTGACAGATAGGGGGTACATCCTTTTCCCGATTCCTGTGTCGAGAGATAAAATTCTGCAGCCGGCCTGTTGCTTCCCGGTAAAAACCTGATATTCTCTGCATGCTTAGAGGGCTAGGCCTATAGGGGCAGGCCGAAAAGCTAACCCCTGCTGCATAAGGATATGGATGTCCTGAAGGTAGATACGTGGTCTTGGAGCCAAAAAGACATGACGAAAACGATTGAGAACTTTGAGATTGCCGGTCACCTGTTGACCCTGCAGACAAGCCCGGAACAGGCTTTCGAACCCAACATTACCACCCAGCGCATCGGAAACGCTGCCAGCATCAAGCCGGGCAGTACGGTGTTGGACTTAGGGTGTGGCGTCGGGCCGATCGCCATTGCCGCAGCCAAGAATGGTGCTGCCAAGGTGTATGCCATTGACGTGGTACCTGCCGCAGCCGCATTGGCCAGGGAAAACTGCAAGATCAACGGCGTGGAAGACAAAGTCACGGTCCTGTGTGGCGACCTCTTCGAGCCAGTCAAAGGCTTGAAGTTTGACACCATCATCAACGATGTGTCAGGCATCGCCAACGAGGCGGCCCGAATCAGTCCCTGGTATCCGCCAGATGTGCCAGCCGGTGGTGACGATGGCACGGAAGTGGTCACGCGCATGTTTGACCAGTCCATGGAATACCTGACTGAAACAGGCGAACTGTTCTTCGCAACCTCCAGCCTGTCCAACGCAGCCAAGATTGTCGATCACGCCAAGCAGTGTTACGCCAACGCGGTCGAGCACTTGGCCAGCTACAAGATTCCCTTCTGCCCGGAATTGAAAGCAGCCGTCAACCAGTTGAGCAAGCTGCAGGAAGAAGGCAAGGTCACCTTTGAGCAAAAGCGTTCCCGCCTGCTCTGGACGCTGGATATTTACCTGGCCAACCTGACGAAGCGATCTCAAGTTTCTGGCTGAGCGTTTGAAACCACACATTGCCAATGAATTTGACATGCCCACCCCACAGGGTGGGTATGTTGTTACATGAACGACTCAATTGGGAATTTTTCTCAACCGAGAACAGTTACAATGGTATCAAACATGAATGAAATTGATATTTGTGTCC
Source organism: uncultured Phycisphaeraceae bacterium (assembly GCA_964546335.1). Classification (GTDB taxonomy): domain Bacteria; phylum Planctomycetota; class Phycisphaerae; order Phycisphaerales; family Phycisphaeraceae; genus CAZJJN01. The sequence continues at coordinate 122,359 of CAZJJN010000002.1, read as the reverse complement.
CCCTGCCCTTAGGATCATGTGTTAGAGAAGAAGAATCCATACCGAAAGGTGAATGAAACGATGAAACTGAACAGAAGATGGATCCCCCGTATCGCTGGTTTTGCAGTCTTTACCAGCATCATCTTGGCCCCGCTTTTCTACTTCGGCCTTCCTGCCAGTACCGCTCAGGCCAAGACCGACATCACAGACAATGGCTTGTGGACTGAAGATGTTTCCGCAGCCATGGAAACCGCCAAGAAAGAAAATAAGGACATGCTGCTGGATTTCACCGGCTCAGACTGGTGCGTCTGGTGCCAACGACTTGATGATGAAGTCTTTGAAACCGAAGCATTCCGTAAGGAAGCCCCCAAGCACTTCGCTCTCGTCAAACTGGACTTTCCCAACAATCGTGAAATCCCCGAGAAGATTCAGAAGCAGAACCGCGAATGGCAATCCAAGTTTGGTGTGCGTGGCTACCCCACCATCATCCTGACCGACAGCCAAGGACGCGGCTACGCCCAACTGGGTTACCAGCAAGGTGGGGTTGAACCTTACCTCAAGAAGCTGGCCACGCTGCGTGACATTCGCGTCCAGCGCGATGAACTCTTTGCCAAAGCTGACAAAGCGGAAGGCGTGGAGAAAGCGAAACTGCTCGATGAAGCGCTTGACCTTATGCCTGAGAATATGGTGATGATTTCCTACACACCGGTGATGGAGCAGATTGTTGAAGCAGACAAAGACAACGATGCTGGCTTGAAGAAGGAATACAATTCCAAACTGGCCATGGCTCGCTTGTTCGAGGTGCAGACGCTTCTGAACAATGGCAAGTCAGCTGAAGCACTCAAACTGGCCAATGCCATCGAAAAGGATGCAGCCCCCACCGGTGAAGCTGCCAGTCGGCTGCTCGCTCTGCGTCACCACCTGACTTTGAAAGAAGAAGGTGCCGAGGCAGCGGAAAAAGTCTTTGCCGACTTTGAAGCTCGCATTGACAAGGATGATGCTGAATCTCACCTTGCCTTGCTGGAAGTTCGGCTGGGCATCGCATGGCAGAACCAGGACTTCAACAAAGTCCCGGGGCTGATCGATGCTTTCCTCAAGGATCACAAGCCCAAGAATGTCGTGATGCAGCAGCAACTGACCATGGCCAAGGCTTCCGCTCTGCTTCAGATGCGCAAGACCAAGGAAGCCATTGCCGTGGCACGTGAAGCCATCGCTTTGGAACCCAAGTCGCCGATCGTTGAGCAGATCGAAGGCTGGATCGAAGAAAATGAAGAAGGCTAAATCTCAGACTCATGCCAGTTGAATTACCGGGCACTCCTGCAAAAATCAGCTAGCAAATAACAGCCCGGCTTCATTGGCCGGGTTGTTTGTGATGTCAGCAACATCCACCACCGCGATCTGCGCATGACCATTGACGACGCGAGTGTGATGAAGCCAACGATTGCTGTCGTGGCGGGTGCCCGGTTCGGCCATGAATGGATGGGCATGCCAGATCTGCCCCTGCTGCGGATAAGGCAGCATGCTGGTGATCAACTGCAACGCCACTTCGCCCTGTCCGCTTGATCGCACCAGATACAAGCCATGTTCAGGTAGTGCTGAATCATTGCCTGCATTGACTTCCTCCACAAACAGAAATTGTCCGGTGGGGACTCTGGCTGTATGCATGTAGCCGGTCAGTGGAACAACCACATCACGATAAGCCCCGCCCGGCCAGTCACAAAGGCCGACTCGATTCACATGGCTGCCATCCTCGTTGCGCTTGAACTTCTCATACAGAATCCCCGCCTCCGTCACGACCTGATGGCAGACGCTGGGCTGGTCCGGCTCGTAAGCCAAGGGGTGTGCGTTGCTTCCATCCAATTCACAAACCCACATGCCGTTGATGTGCTCAAGATGGTTGATCAGTAAATGCTCATTGTCAGCAAAGATGACGTGGTGGACGTGGTAGCCCGGCTCAATGGTATGAACGATGCACTGCTTGTGCATGTCAAAGACGACGATGCTCGCAGGATGTTCATGACGCCAGGCCTGGTGGTTCGACCAGTCGTGCGGCAACTCTTTGGGAAAAACATGGCGGGAAAACGTTGACCAGTCCGCATCAATCCAGGCATACCATCGGCCATCTGGCGAGAACGCGCTCTGACCCATCGGCAAGCGTCCGGGCAATTCAACCTGCCCCATCACCTCACTGTTGGATACGTTGGTGAAATTCAAAATCGACCCATTGGGACAACTATTAGACGGTGCCTTATCAGGCAAGAGATCATCGAACCAGGCCAGCGTGCCAGTCCCCGGCTCCAATGCACTCAAGTGGTTGTACACGCCATGCAATCCAGTGCGACACCAGCAATACCAACCCGCCTCTCGCGCATGACCTTGCGATAACAGGCGGCTCTCACCACTGGACAGGTCAAGTCTTTTCAGCATGACTTCATTATTCAACACATGATGAAAGACGAGGAAATTCCCATCAGCAGTATGACTGGGCACGAAGTAATACAAGGCATAACAATCGCCTGGCAGATCAGTCAGAAAACGGATTTCTCGCCCGGTAGCGGTATCAAACTCAATTCGATTCGCATGTATTTCAGACTGGTTCATATCCAACAAATTCTACTGATCCCGGCACAATTTGCCGATGAATAAATCAAGGATGGACCAGCCGGATTACATATTGGACATCAAGGGCAGGCGGATTTCGCTTCCCGAAGGAAGCCAATCTGCTGCCAACTCAGGGCAGACCCAGAAGCGGAATTGGCTGGCGATTCATTGGCGCTGCTGCGAAACCTATAGCCGAATCTACAAATCCCGCGATGGGAAACACTACGACGGCCGATGCCCCCGCTGCGGGAAGCATGTCAAAGTACCCATCGGCCCATCAGGGACCCATGCCCGTTTCTTTGAAGCGTGGTGAATGGAAATCATCTAAAACTTCAACTTTGGCCTTAATGCCCGAATAAATTCGTCGCCGGGAACATGCCTGCGCCCTCAAAATGTTCAAGCGCCTCGGTGACGGTCTTGAAAACCTTTGTCGCCGTCTCCGTGATGAACGGGCTTGGACTCTTGGCTGGCTTCCAGACCACATACACCTCTTTGCCATGCTCGAAAGCATGTTGCAGTTCGCGTTCCACGCCGGACGACAAACCGGGCACGCCGTTGGGTAGTTCAGGCACCAGCGAAATGATCATGTCTGCCTGGTCGATGAGTTTGAAATCGCGCATGTAGATTTGGCCATCAATATCCCCCGCGATGTCCAACACCTGTTTGACGGAAACACGCAGCGTTTCCTTACCACCCGCGAAAGAGCCAGCCGTGGTCTCGATGAATTCCTCGCCTGATCGGGCCGCTTCGAGCGCGCAATCCAACAGCAGTTTCTCATCCACATCACCGGGGTCGAAAGTCACGAACTTCTCCGCAAGCACAGCCCGGAACTGATCGATCTCAGCCAGCACGTCAGGCATGTTGACCACGTGCGTCATTGGGAACGAGGGATAAACCTTCAGATAATCATTACGACAGATCAGGCGGTACGTTGTTTCTGATGTATCCGCATGTCTGCCTCGTGCGACGATATAGAACTGATTCGAAATACCTAAAGCCTGGGCCAGCAATTCGGTGGCCATGATTTCCTCTTCGCGCCAGACCATCAAATCCTTGAGCGTTGCATCGGATGTATGCTCACGATGCAGGCGGTCATGCACCACTTCGATGTTGTCCACCAGGCAGATCAGCACATCAGGCTTGAGCAGTTTGATCTGGTCAAAATCAAAAGCCGAAAACAGGCCATGCCTCCAGCGGAACGTGGCATGCGTGTTGACGATGATGTTCTTCTCATCGCGCGATTCCGAGATGACATCTTTGAAAGCCGCCCTTCTCAAGCTGTTGAGCCGGGACAAGGGCAGGTCGAGGATGCGGCCGGGCTTCACATCCGGCGCTTCCTTGTACATGATGTCGCCGATGTTGTAGAAGGCAAGAGATTCGCCTCTTTCTCCTGCCAGATCAACCACGCTTTGCAGGTAAGCCTTTTTGTCCATGCCGACCTGGCCGGTGACAATCGCTCTCATCATGTACTCCTTAATCCACCAGTGGATCATTATTTCAGGTTCAGTCGCGCGATTATAACGCTGCCGGTTTGCTCACGTCGCCATTAAGCGTACTATGAGCATAACTAACTCCTTTCCGAGGAAGGTAATCTCATGGGAATCCCAGAACTATTACTCGTCGTCGTCCTGATCATCGGTGCCATCATCGCTCTGGTCGTTTTCTTCTTCCTGCTGAAGTACTTCAAGCTTTGGCTACAAGCCTTGCTCAGCCGGGCTCCGGTCAGCTTCTTTGAGTTGATCGGGATGGAGCTAAGAAAGGTCAATCCGGGCAATATTGTCCTTTCGCGAATTCAGGCGACCAAGGCCGGCATCGAAATCTCCACCAGCCAGCTTGAAACGCACTACCTGGCCCGAGGTAATGTCCGTCGGGTGGTGGAAGCCTTGATTGCTGCTGACCGAGCCAATATCGAACTGCCTTTTGACCGGGCTTGCGCGATCGACCTGGCTGGCCGCGACATTCTCGAAGCTGTGCAGACTTCGGTGAATCCCAAGGTGATTGATGTGCCTAACCCGAGCATGGGGCGCCCGACGATTGACGCCGTGGCTCAGGACGGCATCCAACTCAAGGCCAAGGCCCGTGTGACCGTGCGTGCCAACCTCGCCCGCCTGATCGGTGGTGCAACCGAAGAAACCATCATCGCCCGTGTCGGCGAAGGCATCGTCACGACTATCGGCTCATCCCCCAGCCATAAGGACGTGCTGGAAAATCCCGACCGCATCTCCAAGGTTGTTCTCCAGAAAGGTCTGGACGCAGGTACCGCCTTCGAAATTCTCTCGATTGACATTGCGGATATTGATGTGGGTGAAAATATCGGTGCGAAGCTGCAAGCTGACCAGGCCGAGGCTGACAAGCGCCGCTTCCAGGCTGAGGCTGAGAAACGCCGCGCCCAGGCCATCGCTCAGGAACAGGAACACAAGGCCGAGGTCCAGAAGAACCGTGCTTTGGTTGTTCTGGCCGAGGCAGAAGTGCCCAAAGCCATGGCCGAGGCGTTCCGCTCAGGCAACCTTGGCATCATGGATTACTACCGCATGCAGAACATCCAGGCCGATACCTCCATGCGTGGCAGTATCGCTGGCGATCAGGGTAGTCAGCAGAACCCGAGTGTTTAACCCTGATTGATCCCCTGAGTTTCTGCGACATGACGAATCTTGGTGAAATTAGCCAGTTGCCGGGGCCCAACTGACTTGATATATTACTTGGCTCGCTCCAGAGTACGTGAAAGCTCTCTGAGCGTTACTTGTGACGGAAGGAACAGCCATGCCGAAGCTGAAAACGCATAAAGGTCTGCTCAAGCGAATCAAAATCACCGCCAACGGCAAAGTGAAGTGGAAGCGAGCCTTCTCCAGCCACCTCAACAGCCACATGAGCGGGAAGAAGATTATGGCCTTGCGCGGCAAGCGTTGTGCAGGCCCCAGCGATATCCCCCGTCTGGAGCGACTGCTGCACCGCAAGCTCAAGGCTGTGAAACGATAAACCGTAAATTCTCAGCCCGTTGGTCGGGTTGAATTCAATAACAGGTTGGCCGGTCTGGCAATGACTGGATTGTGAGCTAACCACCGCTGCGTGCGGGTCTAAGCGTTGAACGCATCGCGATTCAACCCCCCGCGAAGTGAAGGAGATTCTAGATGCCACGTGCAAGAAAAGGGGCGGCCCGCCGCCAGTCGAAAGTCCGTTGGTTCAAGCAAGCCAAAGGTAACCGTGGTGCACGCCGGACACAATGGCGTCGCGTGAAGGAAGCCGTCGTCCGTGGCGGTGTTTATCAATATGAACACCGTCGGCTGATGAAGCGGGAATATCGCCAGTTGTGGGTGACGCGTATCACCGCCGCCTGCCGGATGCGCGACTTCAACTACAGCCGATTCATGTATGGCCTGAAGATGGCAAGTATCGATCTGAATCGCAAGATGCTCAGCGAAATTGCCATCCACGACCCGGCAACGTTTGATGTACTGGTCGAGAAGGCCAAAGCTGCGATGGCAGAAGCCGCGGCAGCCTAGAAAATAAAGAATCGCCCGTGCTGCGGCGCGGGCTTTTTCATGCGCGTGGTGTATCAGCCTATTCTTTGATGGCGGCCACGCAGAAAGAAACCGTATGGATTTAAGCAGTTCCAATAGTGCAGATCTTGGCCAGGAAACCTGGCGCATGTTCCGGATTATCTCCGAGTTCGTGGACGGCTTCGAGACCATGAGCGAGATCGGCCCGGCAGTGTCCGTCTTTGGCTCAGCTCGCACGGAACCGGAAGACCGATACTACCAGAGTGCCGTGGACTGTGGCCGAAAACTGGTAGAGGCTGGTTATGCCGTGATCACCGGCGGCGGGCCGGGCATCATGGAAGCGGCCAACAAGGGAGCCAAGGAGGCAGGTGGTGTCTCGGTGGGCTTGAATATCGCCCTGCCGATGGAGCAGCAGCCCAACATCTTCCAGACGGACATGCTGACCTTCCGTTACTTCTTTGTGCGCAAGGTGATGTTCGTCAAGTACGCCCGAGGCTTCATCATCTACCCCGGCGGGTTCGGCACGATGGACGAATTCTTTGAAAGCCTGACCCTGATCCAAACGCTCAAGAGCGACCCCTTCCCCGTGATCTGTGTCGGCAGCGACTATTGGAAGGGACTGATCGACTGGATCCGTGATGTGCAATGCAAAGAATTCAAGACCATCAGCCCGGAGGACCTGGACCTGTTCCACCTGACGGACGACCTTGACGAGGCCATTCAGATCATCAAAGAGCAGAATGCCGCACTGGACCATTCAGACAGCCATTTACCTGATGAGGTGTCCAAACTGGCCCGGATTCCGACGGCTGAGGGAACCCGAGCGGGTATCTTGCCTCAGAAACACCCGGACTGTGATGCCACAGACCATAATCAGCGGATGTGATCTGCAAGATTTGGCTGTGGTGCCAGATGACAAACCCTGAGCCAGTTTGCTACACTAAGGGGCTTGGCATACGGGTGACCTGCCCGACCCAACATGATGATACGGAGCTAACCACGCATGATCGAAGCACTTAAAGGCGAAGACATTGTCAACAAGGCTGGAGGTCGATTCAAACTGACCGCCCTGATTCAGCACCGCGTCCGTGAACTTATGGACGGGGCCAGGCCTTTGGTCGATCGCAACGGCCGAACCGACATAGAAGTGGCAATTCAGGAAATCGCTGAAGACAAGATCAGCCTCGAAATGGTCAGTGAAGAAGAAGCCGCAGCCATTGCGGATGAAGAAGAAACCGAGTCCTGATCGCTTATAGGGCGAGCAGACTTTCCGCTCTGTAAACGCATCCTTCAGGTTGGGTACGGAACATGACTGAAGTGGACGACCATCCGCAAGAGGAGTTGGAAGACCGCCCGCGCGTTCTCGTTGCGGTAGCTGGTGGTATTGCCTGCTACAAGGTTTGTCACGTTGTCAGTCGGCTTTCACAGGAAGGCGTGGATGTCCGGGTTATGATGACTGAAGCGGCCACGCACTTTGTCACGCCTCTTACCTTTCAATCCTTGTCAGGCCAACCGGTGTACACCTCGCTCTGGCAAGCACCCACGGCACCGGAAAGTCAGCACATCGAACTGGCGCGCTGGCCTCACGTCGTGCTGGTCGCCCCCGCGACTGCCAACATCATCGGCAAACTCGCGCAAGGCATCTGTGACGATCTGGTCTCAACAACACTGACTGCCCTGCCTTCAGAGGTCCCCGTGGTGCTCGCACCGGCCATGAACGCGGACATGTGGGCCAATCCGATTGTTCAGCGCAATGCCTCCACGCTTCGCGATCTGCTGCATTACCGCATGGTCGGGCCTGAGTCGGGCTGGCAGGCCTGCCGGACGCAAGGGGCTGGCCGAATGACTGAGCCGCAAGCCATTCTCCAAGCTGTCCGTGAAGAGTTGGGGCTGGATTAAGCCAGGCTGAGTTCAATCGTCGAGTCCTGGGTGCCACGCCTTGACGCCGATCGAGCGGAGTCCTGAGCGCAGTCGAAGGGCATCGCGAGAAGGGCTCAAGGTGTGCGTATGACGCTGTATTTCGGCGTTCCATCGACATCACAGTTTGCCTCGCGGACTCGGTCAAACTGTGGCACCCCGCTACGATTGATTTGTGTACGCTCTAAATCAGGCTTTTCTCAAATTTCCATCCAAAGCCTCGACGGTTATCAATCCAGCGGAACCAGGTCGGCGAGAAAAGAAAAACCCCCTGCTTCTGGATAATCGCTGAGAATACTGCTTCAGCCGCGAAGGGATACTTGGCAAAATAAATCTCCAGCAAACCTGCGCGTGTGTCATTCTCGATGCGTTCACATCGGCCGCGCAGTTGCAGGCCGTGAATTTGATCAGGCCTGTCGTCGTGGCCGTAGATCGTCATCGCTGCATCTGCATGCAAGGCAAGATTCTTCGCATGTTGGGTGTGTGATTCGGAAAGGAACATCAGCCGCAAGTCACCGGCATGGGCGATCTGCACATTTGCAGCGAAAGGTTTCCCTTCCTGATCACTTGTCGCCAGGCTCGCTGTCTTGCACAGGGCAAGGAACAAGTCGATCTCCTTGAGCACATCAACTTCGCTCATCACGCCAAACCCTTGCGAATCCGCTGCATCGCCTCTTCAACATTGGCCCGACTGTTAAACGCACTCAATCGGAAATACCCCTCGCCTGCGCTGCCAAAGCCGCTACCCGGCGTACCCACGACATGGCCTTCATTCAGTAACTTGTCGAAGAAGCCCCAGCTATCCAGGCCCTCCGACGTCGCCAACCAGACATACGGGGCATGCACACCGCCAAAGCATTGAATACCCAGTTCGCCCAGCGTTTCTCGGATGATACGTGCGTTTTCCATGTAGAAGTCGATCAATGATTTGATCTGCGCCTGCCCGGCTTCACTGTAGGCAGCCTCGGCCCCGCGCTGAACGATGTAAGACACACCATTGAACTTGGTGCTTTGCCTGCGGTTCCACAAGCTGTGCAACAGAACGTCCTTGCCATCGACTTTGACGACCAGCGACTTGGGCACGACCGTGAAGGCGCAGCGCGTGCCGGTGAAACCCGCGTTCTTCGAGAAGCTGCGGAATTCGATGGCTACGTCGCGTGCTCCCTCAATTTCATAAATCGAATGTGGCATATCATCGTCAGAAATAAACGCCTGATAAGCCGCGTCAAATAATATCAGTGATTGATGCTTGCGAGCATAGTCCACCCACTGCTTCAGATACTCCTTTGACGCAACAGAACCAGTCGGGTTATTGGGGTAGCAAAGATAAATGACATCAACGCGGTCTTTAGGCAAAGCAGGGGTGAAATCATTCTCAGCAGAGGCTTCAAGATAAACCAGCCCGGAATAGCGACCGGAACTGTCCGCATCGCCGGTGTTCCCTGCCATGACGTTGGTATCGACATAGACGGGATACACCGGGTCCATCACAGCAATCGTGTTGTCGTGGCCAAGGATATCGAGGATGTTACCTGTGTCGCATTTGCTGCCATCGGAGACGAAAATTTCATCGGGAGCAATGGTGCAGCCACGTGCTTTGAAATCATACTCGGCGATTTTCTCTCGCAGCCAGGGATAGCCTTGCTCCGGGCCGTAACCATGAAAGGTGGCGTGCTGACTCATGTCGTCCACGGCCTTGTGCATGGCTTCGACAATGGCTGGAGGCAATGGTTCGGTCACATCGCCAATACCGAGCTTGATGATCTGTGCATCGGGATTGGCCTGCGAAAACTCATTGACTCGTCGGGCAATCTCTGGAAATAGATAGCCTGCTTTAAGCTTCAGGTAATTATGGTTGATGGAAAACATGCTGAACACAAACTCCTTCTCTGATTAATTCTTCATAAATCACGCCGTGAGCTGCTTGAGCAATTCAATCTCACGGGCATCATAAGGCGAACCATCTGGCCGCAACAGGTCATGATGCCAGACCTTTGGCTCATCCATCGCAGTCATGTCATTCTGCCAGGATGACCAGGGAAAGATCGTATTGGTCTTGCCGGCAACCAATCCCCAATTGATGGCCCCGATGGCTTGCTGCTTGAAGAAAGGCAAGTGCGTGGCCAATGTACAGTTCGGCCTGGCCATGTATTCCGTGCAGAGCATCGGCCGGCTACCGGCCTGCGAACGAAGTCGGGCGACTAAGGATTGAGTTTCATCCAGCTTCGTGTAGCTGTGGAACGTGGCGATGTCTGAACGATTCAGTTGCGTCGCCACGATCTGAGGTATGTCTTCTCGATAGACGCCACTGGTGATCGGCTGCGTGGGTCGGATGGTCTGAGCCCAGTCATAAGCTGCTGTGAGCAGGTGGTTCGATATCTCTCCACGCATCTCTCGCCTGCCGTCAGGCCAACTCGCGCTGCCGCCCGGCTCGTTGTAGATATCCCATGCCAATACGCGATCATCCTGACTGAACTTCTCAATCACTTGCTTGACGTATTTTTCCAAGCGGGAGGCAATTTCTTGGTCGCCTTTGGCAAACGCTTCCACTTGCTGCCAACCCGGGCTTTCCAGCCAGCCCGAGTTGTGACGACTTTTCACCGGCGCCGGCTGCTTGCCCAGTTTCGGTTCCGCCAGCCAACAATCATCGAACAGCACCAGCATGACAGACAGTTGGTGACCCGCAGCCAAGTCAAGAAACTGGTCCACGCGATTGGCAAAGCCAGACGGATCAGCTTCCCAGAGCAGGTCGTGCAAATAGACGCGCAGGCAGTTCATGCCAACGTCATGGGCCCATTGCAACTCGCGCGAAATAGTTTGCGGATCGAACGTCTCCGCCTGCCACATTTCCAACTGGTTGACTGCGGTGGATGGAATGAAATTGCACCCCACGCGCCAGGGCTGAGCCTTGCCCCATTCATAAGCTTGCAGTTCTGTCCATTGGCCAGTCATCGCATCGACTCCGCAAACCGTCAGCCCAACTTCTCCGCAGCAAAGCTACGGGCCCGATCGAGTGCATCATCCAACTTCGATGGATCCTTGCCACCCGCCTGGGCTTTGTCAGGCTTACCGCCCCCACCGCCGCCGGTCACCTTAGCCACCTCGCGGACCCAGTCGCCGGCCTTCAGCCCCTGCTTTATCAATTCGTCAGGCACTGCCGCGATGAAGGCAACCTTGCCTTCATCAACCGATGCCAGCAACATGGCTGCCTCCGGGCATTTCTTTCGTATGACATCCATCGCACTGCGCAAGGCATCGGCATCTGCCCCATCCAGCGACGCGACGATGACATTGCCCTCCGCCTCGTCCGCGATGGTACGAGCCTGTTCCACAGCTTCCCCAGCCGCGGCCTTGCTCTGCTGCTTCTCAAACTGCTTAACGACTTCCTGCAGTTGCGCGAGCTTTTCGCGAAGCTCCGCCCGAGCAACCAGGGGCAAACCTGCCTCGTTAATCCTGCCAGCCAATTCAGCTAATGGTTCAACCATCTGCTCTGCAGGCTTCCCATCAAGCCATTGAATCTGCTCGAATAATGCCTTCGCCCGTTGCGCAGCCTGCTCAGCCAACTTGCCTGTCACTGCCGTCACTCGGCGAATCCCCTTGGCGACATTCTCCTCGCTGAGGATCGCGAATCGCTCAGCCTGCCTGGTCGAAGCCAGGTGTGTACCACCACAGAACTCAATGGAATAGCTTGGCCAATCTTCGCTGTCCGGGGCCTCCAGCAATGTCTCGACTGGTTGACCAATGCTGACCACGCGAACCTTCGGGGGATACTTTTCGCCAAACACCGCACGCAGGCCGTTGATGCTTAACGCGTCATCCTTCGCAGCATAGTCCCAATGCACCTTCAAGTCGGCAGCGATTTCCTCGTTGACCTTCTGCTCGATCTGCTTGACTTTCTCAGTTTTGACCGGCTTGTCATGGGTGAAGTCGAAGCGTGTCTTCTCTTCGTCAACCAAAGAGCCACGCTGATCGACTTGGCCCCCCAGCACCTGTCGCATTTTGTGATTCATGATGTGCGTGGCTGTGTGATTGGCTGTGATCAAAGCCCGACGGTCAGCATCCACACTGCATTTCACCTCTGGCTCGTTGCCACGAGGCCCACGTTTGTAACTGCGGATGGGCCCATCCTCGACAGTGCCGATGTGAAACCAGGTGTCCGCAATCTTCTGTGTGTCGGTGATACGAATCACACCTTCATCACTGATCGCAATGCTGCCGGTGTCGCCGACCTGGCCACCCCCTTCTGCATAGAAAGGTGTGCTGGCTAGCTGCACAGCCACGCGGTCGCCGTGTTGAGCTTCATCCACAAAGTCGTAGCCATCCTCGCGCAGGCGGAAGAGGTGAACCCATGACTGGCTGGTCTGTTCGGTCTGGCTGTAGCCGGTGAACTCCGTGGCCACGGGATGTTCCTTCTGGTAAATCTCCTGAAGGATGGCAGCGACATCCGCGCTGCCTGACGCTGCCCTGCTGCGCTCCCGGGCCTCGGCCATAAGTTGGTTGAAGCCATCCAAATCCACAGCCATGCCGCGCTGCTCAGCCATGACCTGCGTCAGGTCAACGGGGAAACCATGTGTATCATAAAGTTTAAATGCAGCACGAGCAGGAATAACATATCTCCCTGCATTTTGGTAAATCATTAACTCTTTAGGATGTATCCAATTCCAAGGTATAGGGTTTGGGGGAGGTTCAACAGCAACAAAGTTGTCAGTAGCCACAAGTTCAACATGATTGGCCCACTCATTGAATAATTCCATGCCTCGATCCAGCGTCCGCCGGAAGGATTCCTCCTCCTCGCGCAGTTCGTCCTGCACAGCTTGCGGGTTGGCTTTCAGTTCGGGAAAAGTCTCACCCATCGCTTCCACCACAGCAGGTACAAGCTTGTAAAAGAAATTTTCCTTGACACCCATGACGTTACTGCCGAAGTGCACCGCGCGGCGGAGAATCCGCCTCAGCACGTAGTTGCGCCCCTCATTGCCACAATGAGCCCCGTCCGTCAGCGCAAAGGTAAGCGTGCGGATATGGTCTGCAATGACGCGATAAGCCATGTCGATGCGACCTGCTTCGCTGTCATCCAGTTTGCCACCATACGGGGCCGCGCCGGTCACTTCCTGAATGGCCTTGAATATCGGCGAGAACACATCCGTGTCGTAGTTGGAATCATTGCCTTGCAGCACGCGGACGATGCGTTCAAATCCCATGCCCGTGTCCACGTGCTTAGCTGGGAGCGGCGTTAGCTTGCCATCGTTGCCGCGGTTGAACTGGATGAACACCAGGTTCCAGATTTCGATGACATTGGGATCGTCCGCATTGACCAGCGATCGCCCGGAGGTTTGCTTACGCTGCTGGTCAGGCCTGCCATCGTAATGCAACTCAGAGCATGGGCCGCACGGGCCTGTGTCCCCCATCTCCCAGAAATTATCTTTCTTATTGCCGGGGATCACGCGATCTTCAGGCAGCAGTTCCAGCCAGAAGTCGCGGGCTTCGCTGTCAGGCTCCAGGCCTTCGCTTGCATCGCCTTCAAAGTAAGTCGCGTATAACCGGCCGGGATCAAGCTGCCAGACTTCGGTGAGCAGTTCCCATGCCCATGCGATGGCTTCCATCTTGAAATAGTCGCCGAAAGACCAGTTACCCAGCATCTCGAAAAAGGTGTGGTGGTAAGTGTCCTTACCGACGTCGTCCAGGTCGTTGTGCTTGCCCCCTGCCCGGATGCATTTCTGGGTGTCCACCGCCCGGGTGAAGTCGCGTTTGCCGGTGCCCAGGAAGACATCTTTGAACTGATTCATCCCCGCGTTGGCAAAGAGCAGGGTCGGGTCAGCATGGGGCACGACCGGGGAGGAAGGCACCTCGGTGTGGCTGTGCTTTTTGACGAAAAAGTCGATGAATTGTCTTCGAATATCATGGCAACTGGACACGTTGACGCCTTTCAAACAAGACCGATTCCGAATCGGGCCGTGAAGTATAACCGCGTAAGCGAAACAAGTTAGGTAAGATTCCCAGCTTCCTGCGGTTGCCTTTCACCCTACGATGCAGACAATACCGTCTGGCCATCTGGGACGGTGGCCAGTTCGAAGGCCTGGAAGCCTGATTGCTGAATGGAGCCGATGCAAACGATTTGTATGTACATGCAGATGCATCAGCCGTACCGCTTGCGACGGTACAGCGTGTTTGATGCCGATGAGCAGTATTTCGATGAAACTCGAAATCGCGACATCCTCAAACGCGTCGCGGCGAAATGCTACCTGCCCACCACGAAGATGCTCCTTGACCTGGTCAAGCGATACGACAGCCGATTCAAGCTGGCGTTTTCCATCACGGGCACCGTCATTGAACAGTTGAAAGCCGATGTCCCTGAGGTGATCAAGGTCTTCCAGGAGTTGGCAGAGACTGGCTGCATCGAGTTCCTGGGCGAGACGTACCACCACAGCCTGTTCTCGCTATGCGATCTGGATGAATTCAAAGCCCAGGTGGAGTTGCACAGCGATCTGGTCAATGACCTGTTTGGTCGTCGCCCGCGCATCTTTCGCAACACGGAACTGATCTATCGCGATGACATCGGTGCCTGCATCGCGGACTTGGGTTATTTCGAAGCGATCCTGGCCGAGGGCACCCTCCGCGTGCTTGATGACCGCAGTCCGAATCAGATCTATCACGTGCAGGATCACCCGGAGGTAAAAATTCTGCTGCGCAATTATCCGTTCAGTGATGATGTTGCTTTCCGTTATTCCAACCGAGAGTGGAAGCATTGGCCTTTGACAACGGAAAAGTTTTCGCATTGGGTGCATGACATCGGTAGTGTGGATCATCCGAAGCTTCAATCACACGACTTGGCCTTTCGCACCGGGCCGGTGACTGGCTTGTTCTTCGACTACGAAACCTTCGGCGAACACCAATGGCAGGAGACCGGCATCCTGCATTTCCTCGAGAATCTTCCCGGAGCCCTGATGACTGGCGGGAAGACCCAATTCGCCACCCCCAGTGAAGCCATTGCCATGCATGAAGCCGTGGATGTCTTCGCCGCCCCCGACACTATCAGTTGGGCGGACTCCGAGCGTGATGCTTCAGCCTGGTTGGGCAATGCCATGCAGAACAACGCCAATGCCGAGTTACTCAAGCTTCAGCAGAAAGTGAAAGCTTCGGGGGATGAGAAAATGCTTCAGGATTGGCGCCGCTTAAGTTGCAGCGACCATTTCTACTACATGTGCACCAAATACTTCGACGATGGTGCAGTGCATCGCTACTTCAATCCGTATGAATCGCCCTACGACAGCTACATCAATTACATGAACGTGCTGGATAACCTGGCCACCCGCTTAGGTGTCCCCAAGTCATGGTGAATTGATTCCGCGATTTACTCCAACACATCCGTAGCTTTGGGGAAACTTCCCAGGACTTTCAATTGATTGCAATGGCGTTCCGCTTCGCGAATCGCATCGCGCACGGCAGGCTGATCCAGGTGCCCCAGCAAATCGACGAAGAAATAGTATTCCCAGTTGACCTGTTGGCTGGGGCGTTTGTCGATGTGCGTCAGGTTCAGGCCGTAGTCCTGAAAAACGCGTAACACATCGCTGAGTGCCCCGGCCTTGTGAGCGGTGGTAAACATCAACGCGGTTTTGTCTTCCCCGCCTGGATTAGGCGAGACATTACCAATGACAAAGAAACGGGTGGTATTGTTCGGATTGTCCTCAATGTTGGGTACCAGAATCTTCAGGTCATAAATTTCTGCCGCCAGCACGGAACCGATCGCAGCCGACCCCGGTTCCTGCGAAGCGATCTCCGCTGCCTTGCTGCTGCTGGCTACGGGAATCACCTCGCAATGGCCGTACTGATCGCCCAGCCACTTTCTCGTTTGTGCCAACACCTCAGGCTTGGAGTAAATCCGCTTGATCTCATGAGGGGAGGACTTACTCATCAGGTTGTGATGAATGCGAATGAGAACCTCAGCCGTGATCTTCGCCGAGAAATTCAGGAAGCAATCGAGCGTCTCACCGATACCTCCCATCGAGCTGTTCTCGATAGGTACCAGGCCGTAATCGATGTGGCCGCGCTGCTGTTCCTCAAAGACCGCCTGAATGTCTCGTAGGTCGTCATACTCCACCGACGCCCCGAACTTACGACGGGCTGCCAGTTGGCTGAAAGATCCCTGTGGGCCAAGGAAGCCAATGCGTAACGGGCGTTCGATGGCGAAGCTGCCACTCATCAATTCCCGCCAGATCGCTTCCAGGCACTGGTTGCTCAGTCGCCCTTTGTTCCACTCGCGAACCTGCTGCAGGACTTTCTGCTCGCGTTCGGGCGCGTAAATCGGGGCTGCCTGCCCGCCTTGCTTGGCCTGGCCGACGTTGTAAACCACCTCTGCCCGTTTGCTGAGCAGTTCAACCAATTGCTGATCGATCTGGTCGATCTCTGACCGTAGTTTGGCCAGCTTCTGTTGTGTCTGTTCGTCACTCATGTCTAACAGTCTAGAGTCCGAAGCCAAACCCGCCAATCGGCATCAAATCAGACCCGACCCGCTGCAACGCCTCAAGCTCAGACCGGTATCTAAAGTCAATTGATATGATCCACGCAAAGGAGCCCTCCCGATCATGAGCGCTTTGACCCCCATCCTGAAGCAATGTCTGCTGCATCCGACCCGCACAGCCGTGGTCGATGACCAGCGCACGTACCGTTTCATCGACCTGGCGATGGGTGGGATGTATGTCGCCCGGGAAATCGAGTCAGCAACCAGCCGAAAGCATGTGGGCATTCTTCTGCCTACCAGTGGCGGTTTTGTCGTCTCCCTGCTTGGGACCTGGCTGGCGGATCGCGTGGCAGTACCTTTGAACTTCCTGCTCAAGAAAGAGGAGTTGGCCTATGTGATCGCTGACAGCGAGATCGACACCATCATCACCGCCAAACCGATGCTGGACTTCCTCGGAGGCAGAGAGAATCTGCCCGACGATATCAACCTGCTTCTTCTTGACGAAGTCAGCTTCAAAGGCATCCCGCCACTCCGCTGGCCGCCGCGTGCAGACCCCAATGACCTGGCCGTCCTGCTTTACACCTCGGGTACCAGTGGCAAACCTAAAGGTGTAATGCTCTCGCACCGTAACCTGCGCACCAATGCATTCGATTCGCTGGAACATGCGAAGATTCGCAGCGATGACCGTTTCCTGGGCGTGCTGCCTCAGTTTCATACCTTTGGCCTGACCGCATTGACACTCATCCCTCTCTACAAAGGATGTTCTGTCATCTACAGCGCGCGGTTTGTGCCAAAAAACATCGTCGAACGGATCGCGAAATACAGCCCGACCGTCTTCATTGCCATCCCCTCCATGTACGGAGCCTTGGCAACGGTAAAATCAGCAACCAAAGAAGACATGTCCTCGATCCGCATTGCCATCTCTGGCGGAGAGCCTTTGCCTAACGCGGTCTTTGAACTGATGCAGGAGAAGTTTGGCATCAAGGTCCTCGAAGGGTACGGCCTGACCGAGACAGCCCCAGTCACCAACTGGTCAACGCTTGATAACAACCGTCTCCACTCCGTGGGCACTTCTCTGCCTCGCGTGACGGAAGTGATCGTGGATGAAGAAGACCGTCTGCTGCCAGCCAATACTGATGGCGAGATTCTCATCACCGGCCCGAACGTCATGCAGGGATACTTCAAGCTGCCTGCTGAGACGAAGAAAGCCTTTGTTAATCTTGACGTGCCCGGCATGGGTAAGACTCGTTTTTTCCGCACGGGTGACATCGGGCATCTTGATGATCAAGGTTTTCTCTATATCACCGGCCGAAAGAAGGAAATGATCATCGTCGGCGGGGAAAATGTTTTCCCGCGAGAAATTGAGGAAATTCTGAACGCTCATCCCGGCGTACATGCCTCGGCCGTGATCGGTAAAGCGGACGGCATGCGCGGCGAAGTCCCTGTCGCTTTCGTTGAGATGGAGGAAGATGCCACATTCGACGAAGCAGCCTTACGAGCCGCCTGTCGCGAGAAACTGGCTGGTTACAAAGTGCCTCGCGAGATTCGTCGCGTCGATCAACTGCCACGCAATCCGACGGGGAAAATTCTTCGTCGTGAGTTGCAGCCGGATTGATTCATGGACGACTGCCCTTAGACTCTCACTGTACACCCCATGCCTGAGTCAGATGCAAAATCCAATTTCCCTTTGCACGAAGGCCTACGTAAGGTTTTTTCAGACCACAGCCGAAGCTGGCGCGACTTTCGCTATGTCTACCCTGTCATCAGTCGGCGAAGTGAAGGTCTGTCGGTCGGCATCAACCTGAATCCCGACACCCATTGCAACTTTGACTGCGTTTATTGCTGTGTGGATCGCACCCAGCCGCGCGAAGTGTTGCCCGTTGATTTAACAGAGCTGGACCGAGAGCTGCGCAGCATGCTTCAGTTGGTCACAACCGGCGAGATCTGGCTTGATCCTGCGTTTGCAGATGTGCCTTCGACCTATCGCGTGCTTCGCGACATCGCCTTTTCCGGAGATGGCGAACCTACTCTCTACAAGAAATTTGGCGAAGCTTGCCAGATCGTGGCCGATGCAAAGGCAGAAGCTGACCTGACGGACACCAAAATCGTTTTGATCACCAACGCCACGATTATTGAAGCGGAACATGTCCAGCGCGGCCTGGAAATTCTGGATCAGCATCAGGGCGAAGTCTGGGCCAAGCTGGACGCGGGAGATGAGGTGACATTGCAGGCGATCGACCGAACGACTGTCCCTCTGAAACGGATCGTCGAGAATATTGCAGCGCTGGGGCAAACGCGTGAGATCGTGATTCAGACGATGCTGTTGCAATGGGCTGGCCGAGAACCTGACGACGCAATGTTCAAAGCCTATCTCGGGCAGTTAGCGGGATTGCTGAACCGTGGTTGTCTGATACGCCGAGTGCAACTCTATACTGTCGCGCGCCAGACTGCTGAGGCTGAGGTTCAACCTGTCTCGGAAGCCTTGCTGAACCGCTGGGCAGAGCAGATTCGTTCGCGGCTATCGGCCATTGATGTCAGGACATATCCGTCACCACGAACGCCTGATTAAATGGCGATAACGGTGACCTGGCAGTTTGGCAGGATTGTTACGAACATCAGGCATTGAATCTGGTAGCCTGAATGGTCTTGGAATAATTCATCGAGGATTTGCCATGAGATTCCTACCAATCTTCGTCCTGATCCTTGGCTACGTTGCCATGCTTCCTGCCCCAGCGGTGGCTCAAGCTCTACCTGTGACGCAGCCAAAGGAAACCACTCAGGATGCCAAGGTGAAAGCTGAGCAGGCCAGGGAAGTCTGGCAGAAATTGCTGGGCAGTCCAGAGGAAATTGATAAAGCTAAAGCCATACTGTTAGAACAAGGCCCAGACTTATTCCCCCATCTGACGGACATCATTCTAGATGGCCCCAAGATTGATCCAGACAAAGTCCGAGCCTTGGTCAAGCAATTGGACGCTGCTTCCTACGCCAAGCGTGAAAAAGCGATGGATGCGCTCGAAGACATGGGAGCGCCTATTGCCAACGTGATCGATGACATCCTAAAGAATGATGCAGGCTTATCCGCAGAAGTGAATGTTCGGCTGCGTTCACTACAACGTGTCTTTAAGCGTAACCGTATCAGCCCTGCTGAAGCGCGACGGCTCAAAGTTTTTGGCGAAGCCATCAGTGAGTTTCGCAGCCGGGATGCGCTTGAGTTCATCAATACGCTTGAACACCAGACGACCGATCAGTATGCCAAGTCTGCATTCCGCAAGGCACAGCGTGTTCTGGTCATGGGGATCGCTGAAGATGAATCCAACTCCGCCATGCAGTTGGCTAAGCAAGACAAACTTGATTTAGCAGAATTATTGGCCAAGTCGGCACTCGATCTGGCAAACGATTACGAGTTCTTTAAGCCGACCGCGATCGAAACCCGCTATGGCATCGTCTCGACCATGCACGAGGCCGCCAAGTATTTCGATCAAACCATCGCTATAAAACAACTCAGCGAAAAGGAACAGCGAGTATTGTTGTTTACTGCACTGGCTGAACTCAACGACACCAAACGTGCTGAGCAGGTGCTGGAAACATACCCGAACTTGAAAAAGAGATTTGGCTTAACCACGCAGAAGTTATCGCAAATCAAACAGCCAGAAGCAGTCGAGAGTTATGCCTTGATCTGGCAGGAAATCGCGCAAGCGGAGTTCTTAAGTGACTACGGCAAGGCTCGGGCCTGGGCTCAAACACGCGAAGCCTGGCAGAAGTTGCAAGAGATCAGCAAAACTGCAAATGACCCAAAGAAAGCTGAACTTGCCATGAACAGAGCCTTGGCTGCGGATCATGAAATTCTCCGCCTTGGCCGCAAGGCCTATTTCCTTGGCATTCAGGCTGAAACATCCATCCTTGGTTTTGTCGAAGGCGATCAACTCAAACAGGTCAAGTACGCCAACATCGACGGCTACAGCCACCCCACCCATTGGCTGGTACTTGGCCCCCTGCCCAAAGAAGCTTTCAAGGGTGATCCACCTCGGCCGGATGCTGATCTGAAATCAGTTATCGACCCGAATGCTCAATTCCGGTCACTGACTCCAGGCAAGAAAGTAACCTGGCAGCAGAAGAAATATGACTTCCAGATAGTGCCCGGCGAAGAAAGCAACTCTGTTTATTATCTCTACACCGAGATCGTTCTCAAGGAAGATTCCAAAGACACCTTTCTCATCGGTTGTGATGACACCGGCGAGTTATTCATCAACGGCAAAAAAGTCTGGGAGTCCTCCCAGCAAGGTAAGGCCTGGTCACCGACCGAAGCAAAGCTTGAAAATATACAACTCAAGGCCGGCGTGAATCGAATCTTTTTTCGACTGGAAAACTTCAGTGGAGCCATGGGCTTTTCGCTGGCCCGGCAAGACACCAAACCCAAATAGGTAACTGAGTTCAACCCGCGGGTTCGGTTTCCAGATGCATCACCTGATCCGCAGCGTGGTAACTGCTGCGCACCAGTGGACCTGACTCCACATGCTTGAAGCCGATGCTTTCACCTTTGATCTTGTAGTCCACAAACTGGGCGGGGGTCACCCAGCGCGAGATTGGCAGGTGATTTCGGGTCGGTTGCAGATACTGTCCGATGGTCAGGATATCGCAACACCCCTCAGCGGTTCGCGTACCTTCGACGACATCGTGCATCAACTGGAAAATTTCATCATCTTCCTCGCCGATACCAACCATGATGCCAGTCTTGGTCGTCAGCCCCTGCGACTTGCTGATGCGCAGCAGCTCGATGGAGCGTTCATATTTTGCCTGAGGTCGGACCACGCCATACAACCGCTTCACCGATTCCATATTGTGATTGAGAATCTCAGGCCTTTCATCCAAAACCAATTGCAAGGCATCCCAATCGCCACAAAAGTCGGGGATTAACACCTCGATGCTCGTGCCCGGCGACTGCCTGCGAATTTCGCGGATCGTCTTTGCCCAGATCGCCGCCCCGCCATCAGGTAGTTCATCACGGTTCACACTGGTGATGACAATGTGCTTGAGCCGCATCAGTTTGGCGGCTTCACCGACTCGGCGGGGTTCATCCGTATCCAGTTCCGGAGGCCTGCCTGTTTTGATGTGACAGAATCCACAGGAACGCGTGCAGACGTCGCCAAGGATCATCAGCGTGGCCGTGCCATGCTCCCAGCATTCGCCCATGTTCGGGCATTTGGCGGATTCACAGACCGTGTGCAGTTGATGATGGTCCACCAGTTCGCGCAGCGATCCATAGCCGGGGCCGCCGGGCAGTTTGGCGCGGAGCCAGTCAGGCTTTTTCCGCTTGATGAACTCCTGTCCGGAGCCGTCGATGATTTGATCGGATAACGAAATTCGCATCCCCAGAGTTTAGTCCGTTTGCCAAGTGAAGGCCAAGACATAAAGATAATCAGATGCGACGGATACAGTCCGGCTACTCATTTTCATTATTTCTGTGCATCGCGGCCATCACCAGCCTGCTCAGTCTGTTCCTCGCAGGTTGCCAGTTGGGAGGCCCGCGAGCGACCGATGGCGGGTTCGACTCGGAAAATCCCGGGGCCATCCTTTACGCCATTCATCAGGCCGGTGAAACGAAGGATGAGTCGGCTGTCCTCCCCTTGATCGAACTCCTGGACCACGATGACCCGGCAGTGCGACTCTTTGCCATCAATGCGTTGGAGCGCATCACCGGCAAAGCGGACCGTTTCGGTTATGATCCCTACGCGAGCGAGCACGACAGAAGAACTGCCATTGATCAGTGGGTGACGTGGGCGGAAACCAAGTATGGCGACCAGTAATCACATTACATTGCAAACCGTCAGCCGGTCGGACTATCTACGGCTGTTTCGTGTTCTGGTCGAAGCAACCGCCCGACACTTCGGTTTCTCAGAAATGGAAGCGACGCAGATCGTCCTGTCAGTGGATGAGGCCTTGTGCAACATCATTCGGCATGGCTACAAGGATGCCAAAGATCAACCCATTGAAATGTCGCTTGAGCCGGTCGAAAACGAGCAGGGATTGATCATTCGGGTGCGTGACCGCTCCAACTCCAAAGCCGAGGATATTCGCCAACAACCGGAAGACCCGGAAACACCGGGCGGATTAGGCGTTAACATCATTTACAATGTCATGGACAAGGTGGAGATTCTTCAACGCGAAGATGGCCCGGGCATTGAAATCATCATGACCAAACGACCCTCAGCCGTTGACGCTGAGGCCAAAGCAAATACTTGAAAGCAGGATCAGAACCGATGGCTGAAACAACCGATATCCTGACCGGACCCGAAGAAATCGAAGGCGGCGCACTCGTTCGTGTCCATGGAGACATCGACTACTCCCGTGCCCCCGAGCTTCGCGTCTCTTTGATGCAGGTGATTGCAAAGAAGTATCCAACACTCACCATTGATCTCTCGGACGTGCCTTACATGGACAGTTCAGGCGTGGCGACGCTGGTTGAAGCCTTGTCCCGACAGAAAAACGAAGCCAAGGGCAAACTGGTGCTTTGTGGCATGCAGAACAAAGTCCGAGGCATCTTTGACATCGCCAAGCTGGATAAGGTTTTCACGATTACGGATGCAGTGGGCTGATCCCTTTGTTTGGACTGACCTACCGCGCTTATTTTCTGACGCCTTGAGAGTTTCATGAACGAAACAGCCGACAATCCAGCCGCAGCTTTGACCAAGCCTTCACCTGCTTTGCGTGTGGTTGATCGACTTGGTGATCACACATTGACGGCGTTACATCACTTTGGGGGGGTGAACCTGCTGCTGCTTCAAACCAGTCAGTGGTATTGGCGCAGCGTGATCCTGCGAAAAGTCCGCTTTGGCAGGATGGCGTTCTACTCGCAACTGGTTCGGCTTGGTGTGCGCTCCATCGGCGTGATCTCCCTCGTCTCAGCAGCGATCGGCATCATTCTCGCCCTGCAGATGGCTCCCCCACTGACCGAAGTCGGAGGCGACCCTGAACTGGTGGCCAACATCATTGCGGTCGCCATGCTGCGCGAACTGGGCCCGGTGATTGCAGCCGTGGTCTTGACCGGTTTCGCCGGAGCCGCCATCGCGGCGGAGATCGGCACCATGGTCGTCGGCGAGGAAATCGAAGCACTCGAAGCCCATGCACTCAACCCCATCCGCTTTCTCGCTCTGCCCCGGATCATGGCCACCGCTTTGGCGACACTCATCGTCACCATCATTGGCGAAGTTGTCGCCATCTGCGCAGGCTGGTGGGTGGGGGTCAACATCCTTGATGTCCCCACATGGATTTACTTTCAGAACACCATCGACCAGGCCAGCATGAATGACTTTGCAACAGGTCTGGTCAAAGCGGTCGTGTTTGGCATCATCATCTCAGGCATCGCCTGTTACAACGGCTTGAGTGTCACCGGCGGGGCAATGGGCGTCGGCAAAGCGACCACCAACACCGTCGTTTACTCCGTCGTCGCCATCATCATTTCCGACCTGGTCTTCACCGCTGTGTTCTACCGACTCGGCCTGACCTGACGCATTTGTCCCACCTACTCGCCGCGCAACACCCTTTCAACAAACTCGTCTGGCACGCCGATGTCTGCCACCACAATGCGCCCACAAAGTTCCAATCCTGCTTCCGTCTCCATGGCTGGTTTCTCAGCAACGAACGTCACTGTCACATCCGCTTGTGTCGCGGCTTCCGTCTGCTGCTCCGCATCACAATCCATCCCTGAAGGCACATCCACCGCCACGATGTGTATGCCCTGCTCCGCCACCTGATTCATCCTGTGAATCATCTGTCGAGCATCCTCGCGCAACTCGCCTTGAAAGCCTGTCCCCAGCAAAGCATCCACAAGTAAATGCGCCTGTTGCCAATGCGTCATTGCCTTAGGCGTATCCATCGCGCTTTCCATGACATGAATGGGTAGGCCCATGCGTTGGGCGATCTTCGCGTTGACCGCTGCATCCCCATGTAAATTCTCAGGGGATTTACTCGCGTAGATGGCGACCTGCACGCCCCAGTTATGCAGATGTCGGGCGATGACATACCCATCCCCGCCGTTGTTCCCTCCGCCACAGACGATGACAACTCGGGCTTCACTCGGAGGCAGGTCGAAAAGGTGGTCGAGGTAATCGACAATCGCGCTGGCTGCATTCAGCCCGGCGTTTTCCATCAGGATCAACCCCGGCATGGCCAAGTCATTGATCGCCCGTTGATCCACCTCGCGTACCTGGGCCCGTGTCAGAATCATGGCTGCGCCTTTCAATTGCCAGTTGCGTCGGACTGATGATAATGGCTTCATGCAGCAAGGGCAGGGACAACGCTTGGCGATCTTCGGCGCAGGGGGGCATGGCATGGTCATTGCCGACGCAGCCCTCGAAGCCGGTTTCGAACTCGTGGGCTTTGTTGATCAGGCTCGGCAGGCCGGTGACATCATCATCCCTGCCGATGGCAAACTAGTTCACAAGCCGATCTCGGTGATCGATCTTGAAGCCATTGACCGGGACGAGACCGCCCTGATCGTGGGCATCGGCGACAACGCCAGTCGATCCCGTGTGCAGCAAAGATTGCTGGAGCAAGGCTTCAAATTGGCTAATGTCATTCACCCATCAGCAACAGTCAGCCCCCGCGCGAAACTGAGCGATGGGATTTATGTCGGGCCTCGGGCGACAGTGAATATTCTAGCGGAATTGGCTGAGGGTGTGATTGTCAACACCGCAGCCTTGGTTGAACATCACTGCCAGATCGGGGCGTATGCACATATCGCGCCGGGAGCGGTGCTGACCGGTGGCGTCAAGGTGGGCGAACGTGCCTTGATTGGCGCGCGGGCAGTGATCAAGCCCGGCCTGTCGATTGGTGCTGATGCCAGGGTCGGCGCTGGAGCCGTGGTTTTACGGGATGTTGCCGATGGGGAGACAGCCGTGGGAATCGTGCGTTAATCAATACTGACCCGCCCCGCTTCATCCACAAATGCTGAATACCAGGGCTTTTCCTTGGCCGGAATGTTGTCGCTAAGGTTTTCCAGCAGCTTCCGCCTTCCTCTTCACATCTTCAGGACGGGTGTCGCGTGAGTCCAGCAATGCCTGAACCTTCGCTGCCTCCTCTTGACGATCCAATGCAACCAGCACTTCGCTGTAGCGCGAACCAACGAGATACCAAGGCGTCGTCCAGACATAACCCGAAGGCTTAGGCACATTCATCCGCTGCCAGGTGTTGGCAAGATAAACCGCCAATTCCTCAGTCTTGCCCTGCTGGGTGAGTGTCTTATCAATCTGATCCATCGCATCCAGCACGATCGGCGGCTGACTGGCGCTGCGAGCTGCCAGATTGCTCCATGTGCGCAAGGCTCGATCCGCCAAATCCATCTCAACAAAGATTTTCCCCATTTCGATCTGACTTCGCGCGACCAGGTCAGGCCTGTGTGAAAACATACGCGACGCACGTTGCATCAGGTTCAGCTTCGCACGCGGCTCGTAGCCTTGAATCATGCGCACGAATAACTCGTAGCCGAACTCGTCGTACCGATTGATGGCAAAGCGCTGGATGGCTGCGATCAGGCCGTTGAGAGCCTGCCCGTCCGGTTGATCCTGACTTAATGCATCAGCCAGTTTCAGCCACGCATCCCTATTGCCTGGCGCGAATTCAATTGCCTGCTTCAACAGTTCTGCCCGATTTTCTGCCGGGGCAAGGTCAATACTTCGCTCAATGGCACGCGACAATAAATGATGATCCAGCGACACCCCAGCCAACTCGGCCAAAAGCATGGCATCGCCATCCGACCAGTTCTCGCGCGACTGCGGATCGACAATCAAAGCCGACCAGAAATGATGCTCCTCATATCGGCCGGTGGTGAAATTGAAGGTTGGCTTACCATCGCTGGTATCCAGATACCCCAGCCAGCAGTGGTAGCCGACGCCACGTCCGCTGCGTCCCTGGCAGTTGATCGCAGGGATCTTCAAAGCACGACAGACTTCGGTCGCGTAGTACGCCTGATCTTTGCAGACACCGCCTTTGTCGAGGATGTTTTCCAGGGTGTAAGGTTTCCCCTGAATCCCTTGCCAATCTCCGTAGTACAGGCCAGCTTTGTCATAACGGACATCGAAAAAGACCTTGCCGATCTTCTCCTTCCAGTTCGTGTACTGACTGGCCGCCCACTTGAGTTCTTCAACGGAGGATCGGGTGTCAGCCAGCATGGTCAACAAAGGCCAAGGCAATTTCCGCGGGTCCTGCCTTTGGCTTTGGCTGGGCTGAGCAAAATACTCATACAACCCGACCATTCGCTTCTGCTCAGACGCAGCATCTGCCTTGGTTTCGACAGGTTTGTCCCAGACGATGCAGAACGCGGCGAAGAGATCAGGAGCCTGGGTGTGATCGACCCGGCTTGCCAGCAAAGTCTTGGCCACAGCCAACACCTGCTGCGGATCATCCTTCTCGCCGATGGCCAGCATCAGCGTGGCGAACATCCGCCGGTCGCGAGCAACCGTTTCGATTGTTTCCACCTGCGCGTCAGTTAGCTTCTGTCTGTAAAACAAGGTGTAAAAACGATGCCAGGCAGCGAGTTCAATGAACTGACGCGCATCAGGCTTCTTCCCATCCGTCAACGCTGCCAGTTTCTCCCCGATCACCTCAGCCAGTCTTTCGGATGGTTGTGCATCTTCCTTCTGCTTAAAAGCCTTGAGCAAATTCTCGTGGCTTAAATCAGCCGCGTGTATGCGTTGAGCCCCGGCAAACCACGCCACAAGAAAGGCAACACATAGCATCAGCCGAAAGTATTGGAATGGATGCCGCACTGCTTGACCCGTCATAGCGATATTCTAACCGCTCACACGGTTATTCTTCGACTTCATTTGTAAAGTATTCCGGCAAATCCAGCGCCAACTCCAAGGTGTCTTCCAGCACATCGGTTTTGATCTGCGGGTTGGCGTCAAGAGGTGTCAGGGTCAATCGCACCTTGTCGCCGACTTTGGGTTGCTTTAACGCCTTACCATCGAGAATTGCCCACTGAGCGACACGCAGTTTCTTGCTCTTTTCTTTCCCCTCGTGCACTTCCAGAACTTCATACTCGACCATGGCCAACGCCTGCTTGTAAGGTTTAATGCTCTCGAGCGTTGGCGGGTCAGACACTGCTGTCACCAGACAAGTTGCAACCAATGGCTCTGGCTCAACACGTCCTGCCATCGCAGCTTGCCAAGCTTCATGATCCTGAACGACTTCTTCCTCGCTCAGCGCCCGGCTGTAGATCGCAACTCCTTCCACTGTGCCTTTCCAATTGCGCCCGCCGTCCAGTTCATCACCGACGATCAAACGGTGCCCCTCCCAATTGCTGAAATTACCTGCAACCGATTGCGAGGTCATCACCTTCTTGCCATCGACGTAGGCTGTCATCATGCCTTCCTTGTAAGTGATGGCCAGCGTGACAGGTTGGTTCAGATCGACGCGCGTGATCGTGGTGGATGGGTTGGTGCCGTTGTTACCTGTCCTGGGTGTGCGCAGGCGTAGGATGTAATTGCTTCCCTCCTGGCCAAGGGTGAAGTTTCGGCTGGAAGCATTGGCGGAAAACGAGAGGATTCGAGCCGGGCCTGACTGGTTGAGTTCAGCGGGATGGATGGTTGCGCGCAGGGTCAGTTCATGGCTCTTCTGGCAGTCTTTCAGTAACCGATCACTGACTTCCTTGGGAAACAGGTAGCTGCCTCCATCGACCAGCATGCGATAGTGTTGGTCGTAACGGGCCCGGCCTCGCGGCGTGGCTGTTGCAGTGACGGATTTGCCCTGGTCATCCTGCAATACCTGGCCGGGCTTGCCTGACTGCCAGGCAAAGACCAGCCCTTCGCGCGATCGCGGCCAGTTTATGCGTTCGATGGGGAGTGCTGTCCGCAGCATCAGGTTGGGCTCCTGAGCCAGGTCGCGTACGCCGTTGAAGATGACCTGATCGCTGCTGCCCAATTCGCCTTCAATGGTCAGCGTGGCCAACCTCTTTTCTTCGTCAAGCACGATGTTCTTCAGTTTGGCAGTTGAAGAACGCAGGATGAGATTGTCTGCACTGACAGCCACGGGTTCGGAGAAGATGGCCTTGATCGTGTTGCCATTCACCTGCCACAGTTGGTCAACGCTGGGCTTTTGCGTTGCCTCGACTTCGACAATGCCCGACAGTGTTTTCTCAGCGTGACTGGCTGTAATCACATATCGGCCGGGAGAGGCAAAACGGTAGATCAGGGTCGTTCCTGCAGAAACATTCTTGCCACTGATCTGCCATTGATAGTGTTCGCGTGGGCCTGGCGGGATGATCTCAATCTTATGAGGCGCTTCGACTTGATGAGTGCCCAGTTGGTGGGCGCCTTGATAAACATCGGGAAAGCGGTCGTTGGCTTTATCAAAGGTGTAGCGTACAGGCTGGCCTGTGGGCATGAGCGTGGCCGCGTCAATGGGAATGATGAAGATGTCGTAATCGCTTTTGAAATGATCGTGCTGGTTGCGCGAGGCTCCGAACGCAAGCAGTTTCTGATTCGAGGATATCATCGGAAAGTAAAGGTAGCGTTGTTGCTCAGGCAGACGGTCATCATTTCTGTTGAGAATGGGGGTGACTTGGCGCGTGGAAAGTTCGACACGATTGATCGGGCCACCGGCTCCTGCCATCCAGTAACCCCACTTGCCATCTCGCGTGAAGTAAGGTTGGCAGCCACCAAACTTATCCGTCGAGTCAATTTTCCCTGCGTCTTTCTGGAATGGGCTGAAGTAAGGCCTGCCGTCCGTTGCATAAGTCTTTTGCACGTTGGTGATCCAGCCGGAATCTGAATCCCCTTTGTCAGACAGGCGTTTCGATTTTCTCGTGGTCAGATCGAACTCACAGGTGAAGCCTTCGCCGTCGATGTAAATGAAGGAGTCATTGTCAATCCACATGGCCGCCCTATCTTCAAAGTACGCCCGGGCACGATCAACCAACTTGATGGGCTTACCCTCATCGATTTCCATGACATAAAGCGGGGCATCCAGATTATTCATCTTGCCATAGGTGTTGCGATTCTTGGGAAAGCTGAGATAGAGCAGGTACCTGCCATCGGGTGAAAGGTGCGGGCAGTAATGGTCTCGGTCTTTTTCGTCTGGCGTCAGTTGCTTCAGGCCGGTGCCATCGAGGTTGCGATAGAAGATGCGCCATCGTCCGGTGCGGTTCGATTCCCACACCACAAAGCCAGGCCTGTCGCCAGCCAGTGCTTCCTGAGCCTGTTTCCAACTCGCTGGGTCATCATGCCCGGCCAGCAAAGTTGCAGGAAAGCAAGAGAAAAGAATGAAAACAGACAGATACACCAGCCATTGCACAGTTCTCGGTGCAGAGCAATGAGTAGAAACTGGAATAGACCACGTTGGACACGCTTTTGCAGAAATGTTGGTCAGCATGGCTAGCAATATATCGTGCTTGCCCAACCCGCTGCGCCAGTTTGGTTGGTTCTTGCGCAGGAATATCCACTAAGATACGAACCTTCTGGTACGTTATGGGTATAGACCTTTGTCCGCTTCTGGATGTGAATACTGGCTCACCTCCAGCTCAATTTTGGATTTCTTCGAGTTCTTGAAGGAAGCATGATGACATCACACTTTCGTAATCTCTCCCTCGTCGTCTTACTGGTACTGGCTTCGGTTGGTTGGTCCTACGCCCAATCAGTCCCGGCTGATCTGACACTTCTTCCCATGGAAACCGTGGTCAAAGACAAATTGGCCGAGGCGAAAACATTTCGCATGACGCTGGAAGGGGCGGTCTGGCAGACCAGTCGAAAGGATGAAAATCCGACAGAAACACCCGCAGCGGACAAGCTCAAGCCGTTGCAGTTGGTGCTCATCAAGGATGGTGACACTTGGCGCGAATTCGTCGGCATCCAGGCACCGGGCCTGAATCAGGGCAGCCACTCCGGCAAATTGGCCAACACCAGAGCCAAGGCCAACCAACTCGAAGTTGAAGCCAACATCGGGCAGGATCGCTGGGTCAAAGGCGACTCACAAGCCCGTTACACCTTGTCACTGTCACAGAAAGACGGCAATGTTGAAGGAACCTATCAAGGCACTTTCCAGGGTGTGAAACTCAATGGGAAAATCACCGGCGATGTCAACGGCCTGGGCTGGCATCAGTCAGCCAACATCACTGATGAAGGCATCGCTGTCAGCTTTGATATGGGCAACAATCGACGCAACTGGAACAATGCCCGTTGGCTGCCTTTTGACTTCATCCGTGCAGCAGATCTGTCTGACTACGATGGCCTGGTCGTCACCATCACCACGGACAATCCGCGGACGGATGCCTGGGTGGATTTTGGTATTCAGGAATTTGATGGCTCGTGGTATTACGTTCGCGATGCTGTATCACTCAGCCAGAAAATCAACAAGGCTTACATTCGCTTCAGCGACCTGCGACATGCCGAGTTCCTTTTCAACGGAGCAGGAACCTGGGCAGGTGTCGATGGCAACTTTGATGAAAACTTCAACTTCAATCCTGATAAGACAGGGAAACTGGCTTTTGGCGTGGTGAATGCTCACGGCGTGGGCAAGGTAGAATTCACCATCAAGGATGTGCAGTTTGCGACAGATAAGAAACTGCGAGCTTCGCTTGAATCTCCTGTAAAGATTGAAGTCACGGGCAAAACACTTTCCATCAATGATCGCAATGAGGTGCCCCACGGCATTTTCGGTTTCCATGCGGCGGGTGGTTCGGCTCAGCAGGTGGCTGATCTGGATGTCGGCTCGCTGCGGCCATTACGGGCAATGGGCTATGGCGGCAGTTTTGTCATGAAGCCTCAGCCTGAGCTTGGTGTCCCGTTGACCGTGTCAGGCAATTATGACCGCAAGCAGCAATTGCCTCAGCCTGAAACGAACAACTGGGAAGGGGCAATGATCAAGTCCGGCCAGGGTGTTGGCTACCAGGCCAAGCCCTATGGCAAAGCGGTGGCCATCGAATTCTGGAACGAACCCTACCTTGAGTTGGGCAAATTCCTCAAAAGCAAAATCAACAAGCAAGTCAAAGCTCCGGACGATGTCAAGGAAGGCGATCCTGTAATTTATCAGGGCAAGCCAATGGAATCATTCGTCTGGCAGAAAACTGGCGATGGAAAATGGGAAGCCCACGATCCTACGCGCTTCACCTATTGGTCGGGCAGGCAGATTGCCTTGTATTACACCGAAGCATTCAAGGTCTTTGCCGAAGAAGCCAAGAAAATTGCCCCGGATGTGCAGATGGTCGGCGGCTTTGGTTTCCGCTGGAATGAAGACGACTGGGCCAGTTGGCACATCATGCACAAGCCTCTGGTCGATGGGGCAATCGATCTGATGGATGGCATCTGCGATCACCGCTATCAAGGTTATCCCGACGGCATCATCGCCAGCTATGAAGTCTTGCAGGCTTACACGGTCGCGAAATATGGCAAGCGACTGGACTTTTACAACACCGAAGTGAATGACCTTTGGGATGCCCCTGCACGAGGCAATGCCAATGCTTCCAATCAGTTCGGAGGCAAGTTCAAAGCCCGACGGCGGATGATTTACAACCTGCGCGACATCATTTACTGCGTTAAGGAAAGTTCGGATAAAGCCAAGGCTCGTGCCATTCACGCACTGTGGAAAGGCAATCCCAATGCAAACACACCTTGGGGTAAGGCTGGGATCGACGAAGGTGAATACCTTGCTTTGAAATTCCTCAAGCCTTTGCGCGGCCAGCTTGTCGAAAGCACTTCCAGTGATGCCGGGGTCTGGTCTGTCAGCAGCATTCATCCCGACACGAATGAGTTGACTTTGATCGTCTTCAATGACACGGCCCATACGCGTTCGATCGACATGCAAGTCAAAGTGCCCGATGGGACTGAAGTTGAGTCAGGCAACTTTGTTCAACTCAAACATGATGAAACCGGTGCAGTGAAACTGACTGAACCTGTGGACATGCGAGCGACCGGCACTGTCATTGCTGGGCAAGGCTTAAGCTTGGAGCCTTCGCATGCCATGCGTTTCACCCTCAAACTCAAGGGCAAAGTCAACGAGAAACCTGAATTGCAACGCCAGCAGGTGTTCGCCAAGGCACCATCTGAGGATGTTGATCCGATTCTGTTTGAGGTAAAGCCCAGCGTGGCTGTCACACTGCCGATCGTGTTGCCAGAGGAATCCGCCAGCGCCACCCGGGTCTGGCTGCGTCTGGTCGTGGAACGGCTGGGTGATCAGGAGGGGCAGGTCAGCGTGGCAGGTAAGACGATTGATCTTCCACGGGCGTTGACGCCGATCAACTGCCCTGCGATTGTCGAGATTCCGCTGGAACATGGCGATCTGGATAAACTGGACAAGTTGACCTTTACAGCCAATGAAGGCAGCAACGGCTACCTGCTTTGCATGGCCAGCGTGATGCTGGAATACGACTGATTGGCTGATTGGAGACTTGGCAAAAATGTGGCTCTTGACACTGAAACGGGGTCAGATACACTACTTGGCTCGACTCTAACAGGCCTGAAGGAGCCCCCTTCAGCCGGGAGCTGACTTAATATGAATAGACAGACGACATTAGCTAAAAATAACGAAACACCCCAACAATGGTACGTGGTCGATGCGAAGGACAAAATCCTTGGCCGGATTTCCACCGAAATTGCCACGATTCTGATGGGCAAGAACAAGCCGATCTACACGCCACATGAAGATGTAGGTGATTTCGTGATCGTCCTGAATGCTGACAAGATCCGCCTGACGGGTTCGAAGCTGGATCAGAAGTTTCACGAGACTTACAGCGGCCATCCCAGTGGACGCAAGACCTACAGCTATCGTTGGATGATTGCCAACCGCCCTGAGCAACTGATTGAGCACAGCGTTCGCCGCATGTTGCCCAAGAACAAGCTGGCGACCAAGATGCTGAGCAAGCTGAAAGTTTACAAGGGAAGTGAACATCCCCATGCAGCCCAAAGGCCTGAGGCTTTGGAAGTCTGACTGGATGACCGGAAACATTGAACTGAACTTAAAAGATTCATAGACGGACGCAAAACACATGAGCGAATCGATTCTTGAAACACCGACGGTTCCCAGCACGATCGAGGAATCAACCGACCAGGCCGAAGTCCGCCCGGTGCGCCAGCCTGCGACACCTGATGCAGGTGGGTTTGTCTGGGGAACCGGACGCCGCAAGTCGGCCATCGCTCGCGTGCGTATTCGTCCAGTCAAGGGTGACAAAGCGGAATTCAAAATTAACGGCAAAGATTTGGATATTTACTTTACCGAAGAGCGCGATCAGGCCTCTGCACGCAAGCCGTTGCGACTGACCAATATGCTCGACAAGGTGGATGTGCTGGTCAATGCCCATGGCGGTGGTTTCCACGGCCAGGCTGATGCAGTGCTGCTGGGCTTGTCCCGTGCCCTTGTCGGCTATGACCCCACTCTCGAACCGGCGCTCCGCGAGGAAAGCATGCTGACGCGTGACCCCCGCGAAGTGGAACGCAAGAAGTACGGCCAGCGTGGTGCTCGTCGTCGCTTCCAGTTCTCCAAGCGCTGAATCTGCTACAATTTATGCGACTCACGGTTGGATGCGTTATCCAACGCCCATGGATCGTGCACGTGTACGATCTCTCCGCCCGTGCTTCATTTATTGAAGGTCCACCACGGGTGGCTTTTTATGAAACAAGAGAAAACCCGGCCAATCGACCGGGTTTTTCTTTTGAATATCAGTTTGCTTTCCGTGAAGGGCTTGACGGATCAGTCTTCGTCTTTGTCGCCGCCGCGGCCACGCTTACCTTCGCCCTTTTCACCTTCACCACGACCTTCACGTCGTTTTTCCATCTGCTCGCGCATCTTTTCACGTCGTTCTTCCATGCGCTTCTTCATTTCTTCTTCACGTTCCTTGCGATGTTCTTCGATCAGTTCTTCCATCTTCTCTTTCTGATCATCGGTCAGAACCTTATCGAGAATGTCCTTGAAGGGACGAGGAGGCTTGGGGGCATCTTCGCGCAGTTTCTTCAGAGCTTCCTGGGCTTCCTCAGCAGCTTTATCGTCGCCATCCTTCTTGGCTTCACGGAACTTCTGCATCAGCTCACGATGCTTTTCCTTGTTGTCTTCGCGGTAGTCTTGCATGGCATCGCGGAAATCTTCCATCTCTTTCTTGATGGCTTCCTTGTCCACGTTTTCCATGGCTTCCTTCAACTGGGCCTTCTGGTCATCACTTAGATCGAGCTTCTCAAGAATGCCCTTGAGTTCCTCGCGATGTTGCTCGATCCGATCGCCCCGGCGTTCTTCACGCTTCTCGCGGAAGTCTTCTCGCCTTTCCTCCTGCTTTTCTTTCATTTCCTCGCGTCGTTCCTGCTTACGCTCGCCCTCATCTCCTGCCTTATTCTCAGCAAGAGTGGTTGCGACTGGCAGAGCGAAAGTCATCGCCAATGTGGCTGCAGCTAGTGTCTTCAGATTCAACATGTCAATCTCCTTTTTGCGGGGTGGAACCCAATACCTGCTTGTCAATCAGGTCACATGCCTGACAATGAGATTGACGCGGTGTGCTGCGACCTTATTGCAGACAAAGGCAAAAAAGACTTGCAAGGTGTGGCAGGAACAGGCTGACCGGCTTATCATCGCCGAATTGAGAGGAAACCCCATGCCAATCACCAAAGAACAGATAATTGATCAACTCAGTCAGGTGAATGACCCCGAACTCCACCGCGATCTGGTCTCCCTGAATATGGTCAAAAACGTGGCTTACTGCGATGGTATCGCCAGCATCACAGTCGAACTGACCACCCCCGCCTGCCCGATGAAAGACCAGATTCGAGGCGACATCGAACAGGCGGTGCGCGAACTCGGCGATGAGATCAAGCAGGTCAATATCGAGTTCACCGCCAACGTTGCAGCCAAGCAGCAAACGCCACAGCAGCAGGCCAGCGAAAGCAACCCCCTGCCCGGCGTCAAACACATCATTGCGATCGGGGCAGGTAAAGGTGGCGTGGGCAAAAGCACGGTTTCGGTCAATGTCGCGGTTGGCCTGGCACGTGAAGGTGCGACTGTAGGCCTGCTGGATGCAGACATCTATGGCCCATCGCTGCCGACCCTTCTCGGCCTGGAAGGCATGGCCCCGCAGACACGAGGCGAGAACATGATCGCTCCGTTTGAAGTGCACGGCATCAAGGCGATGACCCTGGGCCAACTTGTTGAACCCGAGAAACCCCTCATCTGGCGCGGGCCCATGGCTCACGGTGCGTTCCGCCAACTGGCGACGCAGACCGACTGGGGCGACTTGGACTATCTCATCATCGACCTGCCTCCGGGCACCGGCGATGTCCCTCTGACCATGAGCCAGTTGCTGCCTTTGACTGGCGCGGTCGTGGTGTGCACGCCTCAGAAAGTCGCTCAGGATGATGCCCGTCGTGCAGCCCGGATGTTCAGTCAGCTTGAGATCGACGTGCTGGGCGTCGTCGAGAATATGAGCTACTTCATCGGTGACGATGGCAAGGAGTATGACATCTTCGGCAGAGGTGGTGCTCAGATGATGGCTACGGAAATGGGACTCCCCTTCCTGGGTACGATCCCCATCAACATGCGTTTGCGCGCCCATAGCGATGCAGGCACCCCCCTGGCGAACTTTGAGAATGATGCTCAGCTTGGCGAGGAACTCATCGCAGTGGTTCGCAAATTGGCTGGGCAGGTCAGCGTCGCCACGATGGAAAACAGCCAGCCCACGTTGAATGTCTTCTGATCAAAGCCAATGCAGCCACTTGAAGACGACCAACTGAACTGAGGTAAGCATGACAAGCAAGCCACACACGATCCAGAAGGCATGAGAATCATGCGCACCGGGCATCCCCGCCACGTTGATGCCGAGTAACCCCGTGACAAATCCCAACGGCAGGAAAATCGCGGCAACCAATGACAGAACATAGAGCGTCCTGTTGTTGCGTTCAGAAAGCCGCGCTGCCAGCTCTTCGTGACTCACCATCGCTCTTTCACGAATGGACTCCAAGTCTTCGATATAGCGCGAAAGCAGGTTGCTCAGTTCATACAGACGGTTGCGATGGACACTGGTCAGCCAGGTCGTGGGCAGGCCGTGAAGATGAGCGATGGCATCGCGCTGTGGTGACAGGTATCTGCGGATCGTAATCGCCCGTCTTCGAATATCTGAAAGCTCAGCCCGATTGACCGCATGTTCATTTTCCAGAATCGCATCTTCAAGCGCATCGATCTTGGTCATGGCCTGGTCGATCACCGGAGCCATATTCTCTGCGATGGATTCTGCCAGTTCGATAAGAAGTTCGCCTGACGATGTCGGCCCCGTGCCAGATTCAAGACGGTCGGCCACTTCACGTGCGGCTTTGATGAAGTCCTTACGCAAGCTGATGACCCCGTTCGATTTCATCCACAGCCGCAACGCCAGCATGTCTTCCGGGTCGGCATCCGGGTTGAAGTTGATCCCCCGCAGGTTCACCAGCAAGCCATCGTTGATTGGCGTCACGCGAGGCCGGGTCTGCTCAGCGAGCAGTGAATCAACCACAATCTCATCAACCCCCGCTTCATGTCGCAGCCAATGCTGGGTAGCTTGATTCGTGCGATCCATGTGCACCCAGACCAACTCATCGTTGGGCAGTAATTCCTTGGCCTTTTCCCAGCCGATCCTTTCGCCACCCCCCTTGCCATCCAGCAGGTATGCGAAGATCAGCCCATGCTCATCAGCTTTGCCAAGCCCAGCATCGGTCATATTCACCTCAATCAAGTTGTGAGATTAAACCAGCATGGATGCCGGCGTCTCAATGATCTGCTTCAGCGATTGCATGAAGATCGCAGCCGTGGCTCCATCCACCACGCGATGATCCGCACTGAGTGTGGCGTTCATTTCACTGCCTACCACGATTTGGCCATCCTCGACCACGGGCTTTTCAATCGCCGCTCCCACAGCCAGAATTGCTGCATTGGGCGGGTTGATGATGGCATTGAACTGATTCACGCCATACATACCAAGATTGCTGATCGTGAAAGTCGAGTCAGACATGTCATCCAGACTCAGCCCTGTTTCACGAGCCTTGGTCGCCAACGCACGGGTCTGACTGCTGATGTCGCGCAGACTCATCCCCTGCACGCCCTTGAGCACAGGTACGACCAGCCCGCCACCTTTATCTTCAGGCAGCGCCACAGCCACACCTATGTTCACCGTGCCATGCTGTTGAATGCTGTCCTCAGCCCAACTGCTGTTGACCGTCGGATTCTGCATCAAGGCCACACAACAAGCCCGGACGATGTAATCGTTGACCGACAGCTTGATGCCTTGGCTTTCCAGTTGTTGATTCACATCCGCTCGAAGCTTGAGCAGCGCATCCATGCGTATCGACATCGTCACCTGGAAATGAGGCACGCTTGTTTTGGACTCGACCAACCGCTTGGCAATGGTCTTGCGCATGTTGGAAAGGCCGATGCTCTTGCTTTCCAACTTCGGCGCAGTCATGGCCGGGGCTGACGCAGCCTGGCCGTTACTCGTTGCTGATGATTTGGCAGCTTGCCCGCCACCGTCAAGTATTTTCTGAATATCGCGTTTGATGATACGCCCATCAGGCCCGGAACCTTCAATGGCTGCCAGGTCCAGATCATTTTCTTCCGCCATCTTCCGCGCCACCGGGCTGACCCGGATGCGCCCCGATGAACCGGAGGAAGATTTGCCAGAACTGTTGCCGTTCTCCTCGGCCGTTGCCGTGGCGGTTGACTTGCTGTCCGATGATTCAGAATCTGACCCTTGAGCAGATTCCTTGTTGGATTCGCTGACTTCCTTGCTGGCTGAACTGCTGCCCCCAGCCGAGATATCCCCAGCATTTTCAATCGCCTGCTCAATGCTTTCGCCTTCTTCCGCAAGTATGACGATCACATTACCCACCGAGGTGGTTTCGCCTTCTTCCAGGCCCAGCATGGCGATGGTGCCTTCATCGAAGACTTGCAGTTCCATGGTGGCTTTGTCTGTTTCGACATCAGCCAGGACATCGCCTGCCGATACCTTGTCGCCCACCTTGACCCGCCACTGGTTGAGCGTACCTTCCTCCATGGTGTCGGACAGCCGGGGCATCTCGATCTTGATCGCCATTGTTTTGTACTCCTTACCGCTGAGCGTCTGACGTATTATTGTCGTTTCCGGTCGATAAGACAAAACGACGTAGCATCGCCGTTTTGTCTGGAATGTGCAGCAGTACTTTTGGGGATTTGATTAACTGTTCGATGCCGAGGCAGTTTCAGTTGATTCACTCGCCTGTTCCGGCGCTGGCTCATCAGCAGGTGTCGTGGCAGCGGGTGGCGCAGGTTCCTGACCGGCAGCTTTGGCAGCCTTGGCTTCATCGCGCACCTTACGAGCCGCACTCGCAGCCGCCTTGTCAGGCGACAGCACCATGGTCATCCGTCGTCCCTGCTGGCGTGGCTCCGCTTCAATCTTGGAGATGTCAGCAAGCTTTTCCGCCACTTCTCGCATGATCCGCAAGCCCAGGTCCTTATGGGCCATCTCACGCCCGCGGAACAGCATGGTGAATTGCACCTTGTCATTATCTTCGAGGAATGTCCGAGCCCGTTGCACCTTGATGCTCAGGTCATGATCATCAATCTTTGGCCGAAGCCTTTGCTCTTTGAGCTCACTGGCCTTGGTGTTGCTCTTGGCTTTCTGCTCTTTCTTGCGTTGCTGGTACTTCCACTTGCCGTAGTCCATGATCCGGCAGACCGGCGGCTCAGAGTTCGGGGATACCTCGACCAGGTCGAGACCAGCCTCCCGAGCCATATCCTTGGCCCGGTTCAACTCCACCACGCCTTTCTGATTGTTTTCGTCATCAATCAGGCGGATCGGGGAAATGCGGATTTGATCGTTAATACGAAGACGCTTAGAAGTGTCTTTCGTTTGCGGACGGGAACGGCGCTTACCGATGGTTCAATCTCCAAAAAGTATCCAGCTTGTGCCCGACACCGTTGCCAGGCTTGTCAATGCTTATTGTCGTCATCAAATGGCTTTCTGGCAAGTGGGGGCTGCTGTTGCGTACGTGAATCGGCAGATAAGTCCGAGAAAAAGGGGGCGGACCTTCGAGACGCGCCACACTGCCTCGACATGACCGCCCCCCGGTTTGGTGGACCGCACAGGAGCAGAAATTCAACCCCGCCTGTATACAAGAATATACATCGGTTGATCGCTATCCAGCCGATCAATAATTTTCCGCAATTGCCCAGTCTTCTGCCCGGAACCGAAACAACGAGTAAACTCACCGAAAACAAGGAGAACCACCATGCCCGGCCACAACACCACCCTCGGTGGGGGCGGCTTCCACCATGTCGCCATCCGTACCCGTGACTATGACAAGTCACTCGCGTTCTACACCGAAACGTTAGGTTTCACCCAGCGCATCGAATGGGGTGATGCCCCCAAACGTGCCACCATGCTCGACACAGGTGATGGCAACTACCTGGAAATCTTTGAACGTCCGGAACAGCAATGGGCTGACGAAGGCCCTTGCATTCTGCACTTTGCTTTGCGCACCAGCGATGTCGATGCTGCTGTCGCTCGCTGCCGGGATGCTGGCTGCCCCGTCACCATGGAGCCGAACGCGCTGACCATTCAGGGCAGGCCCGAGCCTGTCGATGTCAAAATCGCCTTCGTCAAAGGCCCGGATGGCGAAGTAATCGAGTTCTTTGAAAGCGCGGGGTTGTGAACTTTAGCGTTAACTACTGGTCTGACATCTTTGTCATCTGCTTAGCCAACTCAGCCTGAGGCAGGTTAGCCCCCTGCTCGCGTAAAGTGGTCACCAGTTGTGCCGTATCCAGTGTGCAAGCGGTTTGCCCGGTACGGATGGCCTGCGCCGCTGCGGTGCCTGCTGCCTGGCCCATCATGGCGCATCCTGGCTGGTCACGGATCGCACCATTCACCTTAATGTCACTGCTGCTGCATCGCCCCGCTGCCCACAGGTTCTGCCAACCGCGAGGCACGAGTGATCCGTAAGGGATGCCATAGGATTCACCATGTTTGAGCGTGTCGTCCTCGGTAAATTCCTTGCGATAACGTTCATACTCTTCTTCGGTCAGGTCATAGACATGGATGTCCACCTGCTTGCAGTAGATGGCGATCTGATCCGGGAAATGCCGACGCGCTCGGTAGTCGTCATAATTCAGCATGTACTCGCCCACAACTCGGCGAGACTCGCGCACCCCCAGCAGTGAAGCAGTCGCGACAAGTTCCGCTTGCTCGCAGCCGGGCAGGTACTGTCTGTAAAAGTCAGTGTACTCCTTGGCCAGCCTTCGTCCCCAGCGCATGGCTTCGGTCAGACTTTCCTGCTTCACCGCATTGGTCTTGAACAGGTGGCCAGCGTTGAGTGTGCCCCACGATTGCCCAGCGCGGAATAACCCCGGGACATGACGGTCCGGTTGACTGAAAAAGCCCTCCTTCAACGCCTGATCCAGCGCAGGGAACTGCATCGTGCGTCGATCGAATTTTTGAAAATCCACCCCCGCGACGAGTGAGCAAAGAGTCGGAGGCATGATGTTGGGCGTGTCCCGACCTGCTTCGAGATAGTCGGCCCCGCATAAATCCGCAAGCACCGCATCCCCCGTGGCGTCGATAAATGCCTTGGCTGGGATGTAATGTAAACCTTCGATGTCATGGATGATCACGCCTTGCACTTGCCTTGCATTACGATCCACGTCTGCATCAATCACCCGCGAGAAGAACCGCACCTCAACGCCTGCCGATTCACACAGTTCATCAAGCAGCCTTTTCAAACCCTCGGCATGAAAACCAAAGCCTCGATTATGCTCGTAGTTCCAGAAGTCCGCATCGATGCCTGGTTGAATCTCACCCCGCTGGTATAGCGCTTCGATCCACTCACGGATCAGGCCACCGATGACTGGCCCATCACCTGTTGAGGTATGCGACCATTGACTGACCAGCGCAGAAGTGCCCATGCCGCCGAGGCAACCTGTCGCTTCCAGCAACAGAACTTTCATGCCTTGCCTTGCTGCCGAGATGGCAGCGGCTGTGCCTGCTGGCCCGCCTCCTGCGACAATGACATCGAAAGCATTTTCACGGGGAATCGAACGTTGGTATTGATAGTCAGTCATGGTTTTGTTTCTCTAATCAGCTAATGCGTTGACATTTATCTCATCAATCATCGGCTCGCCTTGGATCAATCCCAGTCGAGCGAAAAACGCTTCCATCTGCCGGAGGATCTCAACGAAAGGCTCATTGTTGTGTTTGCCAAAGTTCCAGAATGCATGCCCTTTGCCCTTAAAAGGAACCCGTGTGCAGTCGTTGCCAGCCTGCTGCATCTGATGGGTAAAGCCTTCAGCCTGGGCGAAAGGAACGGTCACATCTTCCGTGCCATGAAAAATGATCGTCGGAGGCAGGCCGGGCCGAACCAGATGCAGAGGTGAACCAGCCGGACCCCAGTCGGCGAAGTCAGAAATCAAGTTACTGACCGTCTGATTGTGAGCATAGGCCTGCCAATCTTCAGGAGTCGTGGCCAGGACGGGGTTGAGCAAAACCATCGCGCATCCAGCACAGGAGATGGTGGTATCTTCGCGCGGGTCGTCAGGCTCGTGGCCCATTGTGGTACAGGCGCCGATATGCGCCCCCGCAGAACTGCCCAGCACGATGATTCGGTCGGGGTCGATGCCAAGGTCGGCCGCATGTTCCCGATGCCAGCGGACTGAAGAACGAGCATCTTCGACGCAGGTGATGGGCTTGACGCCATGACTTTGTTTCAGACGGTATTGACTGCTGCTGCAAAGAATCCCTCGGGCAGCGAAGTAACGGGCGATGGGGTACACCTGCGAAGGCGAGCCGCCTGACCATCCCCCGCCATGGAACATGACCATAGCCGGTCTGGGGGCACTGGCTTCGCCTGACGGGTGAAAGATGTGGGTCTTGAGTTCGTAGTTCGGGCCTGTCTTATAGGTCACGAGTTGGGGGTCGCGTAGGAACATGCTTTTCGTATTCATGAGATCAGTATAGAGAAGTCAGTTTGACAGGTGGCCGATATATGGTATTATTCATATATGAAGATAATTTGTTGCGAGCTGACCCATGATTACCAACAAGCAGCCTAAGGATTTGATCGCCATATTTGAGCAGGTGGCTCCAGTGTTTCGCGTCCTGGCCCATCCGGTTCGCCTGGCGATCTCCAATGCCTTACTCAACGACAAGCTGACCGTCGGCGAACTGGCTGAGAAGCTGGAGCAACCCCAGGCAGCAGTCAGCCAGCATCTTGCCCAGATGCGCGCGCACGGTCTGGTCGAGGCCAACCGTGACGGCCAGCGTGTCTATTACAAAGTCATTCATCCCGCAGCCAAGTCCGTGATCCGCTGTATCCGCGACCATTGCTGCTGACCCTTTTTCCATCACACCAATCCTTAAGAGGTTCAAAATGTCCGACCAGAATCAGTCCAACTCCCCCACCATCGTGATCGTCGGCGGCGTGGCAGGCGGCGCCAGTGCAGCGACCCGCGCCCGTCGCATGAATGAGCAGGCCCACATCATCATGTTCGAGAAAGATGAACACGTTTCCTTTGCCAACTGTGGGTTGCCTTATTACATCGGAGGCGAGATCAAGGATCGCGCCAAACTCTTCGTCGCCAAGCCTGAAACTTTCATCGACCGCTTCCGCGTCGATGTGCGCACCATGCATGAGGTGGTGTCAATTGATCGTGCGAACAAAGTAGTCCATGTCACCAATCGACTGACGGGTGAGAATCTTGAGCAGAAATATGACAAGTTGATTCTTGCCCCCGGTGCGGCTCCGATCGTGCCTCCATTGGAAGGCATTGATTCTGACAATGTTTTCACGCTGCGAAACGTGGCCGACACGGACCGCATCACACAATACATCGATGCGAAGAAGCCCAAACATGCCGTGGTGATCGGGGCTGGCTACATCGGTCTGGAAATGATGGAGCAACTTCATGAACTGGGTCTGAAGACCGCGCTGGTGGAGCTTCAACCTCAAGTGTTGCCTTTGATGGATCCAGAGCTGGCCCACATGCTTGAATCGGAGATTGCGGAGAAGGGAATCGCGTTGCACCTGGGGGACGGCATCGCGTCGTTGACTGCGCAAGACAGCACAGCCAAGAGCGTCACCTTGAACTCAGGCACGACCATCGAAACCGACATGGTGATTCTTGGCATCGGGGTCAGGCCTAACACGAAATTGGCCGAAGATGCCGGGCTTTCACTGGGCAACACCCGAGGCATCAAGGTCAATGAATTCAGCCAGACTGATGACCCGGATATCTACGCTGTGGGCGATGCATGCGAATACACCTTCGGCCCAACTGGTCAGCAGATGCGCGTTGCGTTGGCAGGCCCAGCCAACCGAGCGGGGAGATTGGCCGGCGAACATGCCGCGACGGGAGCGTCGGCTGTCGTGCCCAAGGCTTGGGGTACCGCGATTGTCCGCGTCTTCAGCATGGCGGCGGGCATGGTCGGCCTGACCATGAAGATGGCCAACAAACTCGGCCTCAACGCGAAGTGCTGTGTCATCCGCTCGAACCATCATGTGGGGTATTACCCGGGCGCAGAACCTGTCACACTCAAACTGGTTTATGAAGCTGAGACGGGCAAAATTCTCGGCGCTCAGGCTGTGGGCAAGGAAGGCATCGACAAGCGGATTGATGTCATCGCCACGGCAATGCACTTTGGGGGCAAGGTACAGGACTTGGCTGAACTTGACCTGGCTTATGCCCCGCCGTTCGGTGCTGCGAAGGACCCGGTACACATGGCTGGGTTCGTGGCCAGCAATGACATGGCTGGCATATCCACGGTGATGCCCATTGATGCGGACTTGAATGATTACCAGTTGCTGGATGTGCGAGATCAAGAGGAGGTTCAAGCCAAAGCCTTGAAAGGTGCGCCGCACGCGATTCATATTCCGTTGAATGAACTGCGAAAACGCCTGAATGAGTTAGACCCGAGTCAGCCGACCGTCGTGACATGCGCATCTGGCCCTCGCAGT
Organism: uncultured Phycisphaeraceae bacterium; assembly: GCA_964546335.1. GTDB lineage: Bacteria > Planctomycetota > Phycisphaerae > Phycisphaerales > Phycisphaeraceae > CAZJJN01. The sequence goes on along the minus strand of CAZJJN010000002.1, from coordinate 78,002 downwards.
TACATGGCCACGCGGATTCTCATGCAGCACGGCTTCGACAAGGTTTACAACTTGTCAGGCGGTGCTTTGCTTCGTGAGCATGCGACCCTGGCTGAGAATGAACCCGCTGGGACGTGAGAACCGCTGCTTGTGATGAAAGTCGCGCGAGATTATTCCTGCACGACCATGTAGAAGCGGTCGGCATCAAGCTTGCGGAAAGCGCCGCTGGCGAGAATGCCATCATCGATGAACTGGTCGATGGTGGTCATGAATGCGTCGTCCTGCGAGGCACCTTGGCCGTTGAAATGCACGCCGATGGCACTGGTAATGCCAAATGAGTTGGCTTCGGTATCCCACACCCCGCCGATGGGGGTTGGCCGCGTCCACTGCTCGCCTCGGATGTAGCCTTCCATGCCGGGCGGGATTGTCCCGGAGCTGCCATCAGGCAGGATCGTGTTTTCCTGGGTCTCGTAGAGGATGGCTGCGTGATAAAAAGTCCGCAGACTCTCTGCGAAGGAGGCTTTCTCGGAGTCACGGGTCGCGTTGGCAAAGAGCGGAATCACAAAGGCAGCAAGGATGCCAAGGATCACCACGACGATCAGGATTTCGACCAGGGTGAAAGCACGCAATTTCGCGCCAAGGCTATATGACCGATGATTCACCTTCAGGCTCCTCATCGCCTCCGACTTGATGGTGACAGCCCGACATGCTGTCGAGCACCCTGCATGAAATAACCATGCAAAACAGGTATGGCTAAGGCAAGTGAATCGTCCCGGTTTGACTGAATTATCTGGTTTGCCTGATTGGTATAGACTGTTTTTTCCAATCTACCAGTCAAAAGATACTTGGCCATCTGCTCCTTTTCGAGATATTTTCTTCCAAAACTCATCTCCTCGCACATGCTTTGAGCAGAATACAAGCTTGTAAAGAGGCCTGTTATCAATGGTGTTTATCCTTACATCATCGACATAGTCATAACCCAATTGTGACAGTTGGGATTTGTAGATATTCAATAGTTCTTCAGCCCAACGCGTGTTCGGATACCTTGAGGCAATTGATCGCCAAATACTCGTTCCCATTACTCGGTCAAGATTTGAGTCAGGATTATCAAGATAGATACCAAAGTTTCTAAGAGCATCCACACGATCAGGAAAAAATATTAGCAAATCCACTTTCCGACCATTACATAGCTGATACAGCGTTTCATAATTCAAATGCAATCCATATGGATCGAGAAATGCAAGCGTCAACGTACGTTTGAGAGGAATCGATGATATGACATCACCAATTACCTCATTAGCATCTCCTTGGATGATTTGTGGGGGATTGGGTTGTGGAAAGTTCTTTAGCCTTTTAGACAATGCTTCGCAGCGTGCTGAATTCTTCTCGCAGAGATGTAGTTTATGAAAACGATTTTTTGATTGAGCAGCAATCAAAGGTGAACCCCAAACTAAGCCATGTCCTTCAATTCTCGTAATACCTGAACTGGCGAAAAGGTCGATATAATGCAGGTCGAAAGGCCTGTATTTCATTCCAGTAGTAAAAATATCGATGTATCGTTCCAAATAATGATGCTTCTGGATCGACTGTCCTTTAGCCTCTGTGATATGTAAACCATCGTCTTCAGGCGGCGCTAATTCTTTCATCGTTGACATGATCTCCGGAATGTTGACGGGGCATCCCATCATAATACTGGCCTTCCAACTCTCTACCAGCCAGTTTCTTGTTCACGCCGCCCCACTGCTTAAAGAAGAAAGGCACATCGTACTTTTCACAGCGATCGCGAATCTGCAATACCCATTCTCGCCGCATCAATCGCGCCCCCGGACCTGACTCACCGCCAACTATCACCCACTGGATTCCCTTCACAGGCAACTGTGGCACAGGCCCAAGCAATGGTTCCACAGACAAGAAACGAACCTTAGCTGGCACTTTCTTCAATGCATGTACACGATGAACTACAGAAGAGTCTTCCACTGACGTGCCCATCCAAATATTGGGCGACCAGATCAATTGATCAGCCAGTTCTGCTGTGCGTTCGGGTCTTTTGGTGAGCACCTGAAACGTGTGCTGTGGACAACGGTTCATCACATCGAATACACGTTTAATGAAATGATTGGGGACAGCCTTGTGGAACAGGTCGGACATACTGTTCACAAAAATGACACGAGGCAACCGCCAACTTAAAGGATCATCCACTGCATCATGATCGAGATAGACTTGATTGTTCCACCGGCCATGCTCATCGACGACTGCTTCATAGTTAGCCTTGCGTCCGACCTTTCTGCCAACACGCCGATCCGCTTCAGCCATGGCCGCAAGCCGCTTGGCCATTCGCTCGGCATAACAGTTTCGACAGCCTTCGCTGACACGAGTGCAACCGACGACAGGATTCCACGTCGATTCTGTCCACTCAATGTTTGACGCCTGTGCCACCTCATACTGCTCCAGAATGCCTTTTCGAAATCAATACCTTACATTATGCTAACAATTTGACGCAAATCAAGTATTATCAAAGCTATCGGAGAATGTTGGCAAAATAATTGAATGAACTGTAGCTGTGTAAGGTCTCCTTCCATTGTTTGACCTCCGAACAATTCGCCTCAAATTTCACCCATTTTTGTCCGATACCCTTTACCTGCGATTGAATATCAACTACGATGTCACAAGATAGATCAGTACCCTTTTGGTTGACAGGAAAGGAATCAGCCATGGCCTACAGTGACAAGGTCATCGACCATTACGAAAATCCTCGCAACGTCGGCAGCATGGACAAAAGCGCTGCCAACGTCGGCACGGGTGTCGTCGGCGCGCCTGAGTGTGGTGACGTCATGAAACTGCAAATCCAGGTCGATGAACCGACCGGAAAAATCATTGATGCCAAGTTCAAAACTTTCGGCTGCGGCAGCGCGATTGCTGCTTCCTCCCTCGCGACAGAATGGCTGAAGGGTAAAACACTGGACGAAGCCTCACAGATCAAGAACACACAAATCGTCGAGGAATTGGCCTTGCCCCCGGTGAAGATCCACTGCTCCGTCCTGGCTGAGGATGCGATCAAGAGTGCCATCGCCGACTACCAGGGCAAGCAGGAAACAAAAGAAAATTGTCAGGCTGACGTGACGAACTCAGCTTGACGTGCTACAACTACGTGGACGATATAGGTACTAAATAGTCCGGTACCTTCCCAATTAGCTGATTGAAGTATCGTTAACCAATAAACGACGGAGTGATTAGCGATGGCAATTGAACTAAGTGAAACCGCAGCACGCGAGATTAAGCAAATCATTGAACAGCAGGAACTGGATGCGGAAAACGTCCGCCTGCGCGTTGGCGTGAAAGGTGGCGGTTGCTCAGGTTTCTCCTACCTTCTCGACCTGACCGAGAAAGGCAACGAGAACGACGAGATGTTTGAGCAGCATGGTATCCGCGTCGTGTGTGACCCCAAGAGTTATCTCTACCTCAACGGCACCAACATCGATTTCAAGGATGAAGTCATGGGCCGAGGCTTTGTCTTTAACAATCCCAACGCCTCCAGCACCTGTGGCTGCGGGTCATCTTTCAACGCCTGAGGAATACTCCCTAAATTCAACATCACAAGCGGCTCATAACGGGCCGCTTTTTCATTTCCTGAGTCCTTCAACAGTCTCTACATCTAAAGCAGACAGGCTCATCCACCGATTCATGTTCTGAGGGTGGTGTCAATCCAGAAAAGTTGACCTCACTCTGTGTGCGTTGGGCCGACCAGGCATCGGCATGAAGGAACGGTCGTATTGCGTGTGACTCGGCACTGACATTCATCCCTGCCAAGGGGTGCCTTGGCAATGTGGCCATGGAAGGCAAGCAACCCTCTGTCCCATAGCCGGAGAAATCTCATGAGTGCAATCCAAACCCCGCCAACGGAAACGATTCAGGACATCGCCAATTCCACCGTCAACCAGACCGATGAAGAACTGCTTCAACTGGTCAGTTTCATGGTCGGCGAAGAGGAATATGCCATCCCCATCCTGAGTGTGCAGGAAATCAATCGGATGATGCAGATCACCCGAGTGCCACAAAGCCCACCTTTCATCGAAGGTGTGATTAACCTGCGTGGCAAGATCATCCCCGTGATGGATCTGCGTAAGCGCTTCAGCCTGGATGTGACAGACAACACCAGTGACTCACGCATCATCGTCGTGGAAGTCGGCAAGCGCGTGATCGGCTTTACGGTGGATCAGGTCAACGAAGTGCTTCGTATTGATCGCGACATCGTCGAGCCTGCCCCAGCCATGGTCACCGGTGCGGACAGTGATTACGTCCAAGGCGTTGGCAAGCTGGAAGATCGGCTTCTGATTCTGCTGTCACTGGACCGTCTGTTTAACAGTGACGAGCTGGCACAGATTGATGCCACCACCAAGGCAGCCGCTTGAATGAACTGGAACTCAACGATGCAGGATGTTTGAACACGTCCTGCATCTTTCAGGCAAACATGTCAGCAGGAAGCTGACATTGGGAGAGTTAAGATGCCCACAACCGCAGCGACGTTGAATGCAAGCCAGTTCGAGCAACTGCGAAAGATTATCTATGACCGTGCGGGTATTCATTTCCCTGACACGAAAAAGTACGTTTTGGAAAGTCGGCTGTCGCGTCGTCTGGAGGAGTTGGAATTTGAATCTTTCGATCAGTACCTGATGTTTCTGACAGTCGGGCCTTATCAGAAAGATGAATTCCAGGAGATGTTTAACCGTATCACCATCAATGAAACCAGCTTCTTCCGCAATGAGCCACAGCTTGAAGTGTTTGAAAGACAGGTGCTGCCCAAGCTGCTTGAAACACGCAATGCCACAAAGAAGCTGCGATTCTGGTCAGCGGCCTGTTCCTCTGGTGAAGAACCTTACACCCTGGCGATCCAACTGCATCGCAGCATGGGCGTTCGCCTGAGTGATTGGAAAATCGAAATCCTCGGTACAGATATCAGTGAAAAGGTCCTGACCACGGCTGCCAACGGTCGATACTGCTCTTACTCCATGCGAACGATCAATCCGCTGGTTTTGAAGCGTTACTTCACAGAGACCGGCGGTTTCTACCAGATCGATCCTGAAATTCAGAGCATGGTTCACTTTGAACTTTTGAATCTCAAAGATACGGCTGCAGCAAAACGGTTCGGCACGTTTGATGTGATCTTTTGCCGCAACGTCATGATCTACTTTGATGATGAAATGAAGACCCGCTGCGTTCAGACTTTCTATAACCAGTTAGCCCAGGACGGCACGTTGTTCATAGGCCACTCTGAATCGCTGCGTTCCATCAAGGTGCCTTTCGAACCGCTACCCGTGCCGCAAGGCTTCGCGTATGCCAAGAGCAAGGAGGCGAAGAATGTCGCTTGAAGGCATTGATTCTGCGTTACTTCAGGACTTCCTGACCGAATCACAGGAGTTGATCGAGCAGCTTGATGCTGATCTGGTCACACTCGAAGCAGCCGCGGATGAAGAACGCGCAGAGCTGCTCAACGGCGTATTTCGCGCGTTGCATACGATCAAGGGGGCAGCCAGCTTCCTTGGCATCGACAATACCATCCGCTTCGCTCACGCCGCGGAAGATGCCCTGAACAAATTGCGTAAAGGTGAAGCCGATCTGACCCAAACCACGATGGACACCATGTTGTTATCCGTGGATGTCATTCGCGAACAGATCGAAGACATGACCGGCGGCGATGATCCTCGCCCAGGCCCTGAAGAGTTGATCGGCAAGCTCCATATCATCGCTGAGGGTGAACAAGCGGGGAAGATTCCTGCTGAGAGCGCCACAGCGACACCTCAAGAAACTGAAATCGTTACCGAAACGTCTGCAGAAAAAGCGGATGTTCAATCTGAAGCTGTCTCAGAAACGACCGCTTCAAATGATGATGCATCATCAGCAGATCAAACATCTGGTGAGTTCCCGCTCAAACTGCCAGAGCAGAAAGCAGACCTGGTTGAGTTCATGGTGACGGACCTGCAGGAGCAGGCGGGCAATCTGACGGAAATCATTGCTGAAGCGCATAACGACGCGACGAAGGCGGAAGCTGCCACAGCATTGGCAGAATTGGCCGGTGATTTGGCCAAGACGCTTGATTTCTTTGAGTTGGATGCGCTGATGGCCTTGGCGCAGGCGTTGGTAGACGCTGCCCCCAAACTGCCCGACCTGGATGACAAGCTGCTTGATGAACTGCTGCTTCGAATCGAAGTGACCAAGGTGCTTCTGGAGCAGGAGTCCGCTTCGCTGGCGAATAACCTGGAACGGCGCTGGCCTTTGGATACCTTGATAAACAGAATCAACGCCATCGCGACAGGGCAGGCTCCAGACTATGGCAGCAGCCCAACACCACACACCGTCAATGAAATCCTGATTGCCGATGGCATTGAACCATCCGATGAAGCCAGTAACACGCAGGAAGTAGCAAGTTCAGCTGCACCGACTGAAGACACCTCATCGGATTCTGAATCTGTCGATTCATCAGTAAGTAAGCCCTCGAGCAGTAAACAGGAAGTCGCCCAAACTACTCCTGAGAAAATCGAACAGAATCAGGAAGCTGAAGACAAAACAACTGACAGAACCAACAAGCCAAAAACCGCAACCAACGTTGAGCAGACAGTTCGTGTTGAAGTCGGTCGGCTTGAAGACTTGCTCAACCTGGTGGGCCAGATGGTGCTTTCGAAGAATCGCATGCTGGCGCTGGGTCGCAAGATGCATGACTTCGACGTGCCGCACGAGTTTGCTGAACAAGTCGGCATGGCCAGCAGTGATCTGGACCGACTCACCGGCGAGTTGCAGGTCGGCGTCATGCGCACACGCATGCAACCCCTGGCCAAGCTGTTTGACCGCTATCCACGCGTGATTCGCGACCTGGCCCGGATGACGGACAAGAAGATTCTGCTTGTCCTCGAAGGCAAGGAAACGGAAGTCGATAAGAGCGTTCTCGAACTGTTGGCCGATCCTTTGGTGCATATTCTTCGCAACAGTGCAGACCATGGCATCGAGCAGCCTGCTGACCGTAAAGGAAAAGGCAAAGACGAGACGGGTACGATTCGACTCGTTGCGGAACATCAGGGAAGCCACGTCCGTGTGGCAGTCATTGATGATGGCAAAGGCATTGACAAGGAACGCATCGGCAAGAAGGCTGTCGAGCGAGGTTTGGTCTCGGCTGAAGGATTGGCCCAGATGTCTGATAACGATATCTGTCGATTCATCTTCCATCCAGGCTTGAGTACGGCTGACAAAGTGAGTGATCTGTCCGGCCGGGGCGTCGGCATGGACGTGGTTAACTCCAACGTCACCCGCATGAATGGGCAGATCAATGTCATGTCCAAGTCAGGCGAAGGGACGACCATTGAAATTCTGATCCCGCTGACAGTGGCGATCATGCCTGCCATGATGGTCGAGATCGGCAAGCATTATTACGCGATTCCTCTGCAATCCATCGTTGAGATCGTCAGACCCAGCGAGCAGGATCGCTACACCGTCGGGCATCATCCTGTGATGCGTTTACGGGATACGGTGCTCCCTTTGGTGAATATGCAAGATCGTTTGGACGAAGATAAAGAAGTCGAGAGCAAGTTTGCCGTCGTCGTGGGTGTAGGCGGCCAGCGTGCGGGACTGATGGTGGATCGTTTGATCGGCCAGCAGGAGATCGTGATCAAGCCTCTCGATGATGAATACACCCAGGGCGGGCCGTTCAGTGGTGCAACGATCCGCGAAGATGGCGATGTGAGTTTGATCCTGGACATTGTGCAACTAATCAGACAGGCTCAAGCCGACCTTTCTGCTCATGAAAAGCCGGCGGCTGCGTAGAAAGTGGAATGTGGCGGGCAACGCTCGCGACCGTACATGAAGGAGCTGATCGTGGACTCAAGTTATATCACACCATTCATCCAGTCGGTTCAGAATGTCTTTGAGACAATGCTGCAACTCCCGGTGCAGATTGATGAACCGTCATTGAAGCGAAACGATGAGCCGGAATTCGATGTGTCAGGCATCATCGGCATGGCGGGTGATGTCGATGGCTCAGTCGTGCTGAGTTTCCCAACTCAGACTGCGGAACGCATCGTTTCGCTGTTTACCGGGATGGACATTGAACATTCACACGAGGATTTTCCAGATGCGATCGGTGAATTGGTCAACATGGTCACAGGCGGAGCCAAGGCCCAGTTCCAGGGTAAAGCCGTCACCATCAGTTGTCCTTCTGTCGTGATCGGTCGAGACCACAAGGTCTTTGGCCGTAAGGACGTGGTCTGCATCTATCTGCCCTGCTCTTGTGACGTCGGCGAGTTTTCTGTTGAGGTCGCCCTCAAGCAAAGCTCGCTTGAAAGTGTTGATACGACAGAAACCACCAATGCGACTGTCTGAGCCATTGCTGCTGATACTTAGGGAGTGACACCATGAAAGTGCTATTGGTCGATGATTCACGAACGATGAGAAATATCCAGAAGGGTATTCTCACCCAACTCGGTTACACCGAGATTGAAGAGGCAGCAGACGGCCTTGATGCGTTAAGCCGTGTGGGTGCCTTTGGTCCGGAGCTGTTACTGGTTGACTGGAACATGCCCAACATGGATGGCATCACCTTCGTCAAACAGTATCGCGCCAAGGGTGGGAAGAGCCCGGTCCTGATGGTGACGACGGAGGCTGAAAAGTCTCGCGTGGTCGAAGCCATCAAAGCTGGCGTCAACAATTATGTTGTCAAACCATTCACCCCCGACGGGCTGGCGGAGCGTATCCGCGAGACGTTGGAACGGTGCAAGGCAGCATAAGCAGGGGCGGAGCCATCTTGGGAGAAAGCTTTGGCCACCAAGAGCGAGCAGGCTGCGATCGATGTGATCATCTCGTCTGATCGGCAAGAGGCTGAAATTCTCATCCCTGCCGAGTTTCCCCGAGAGATGCTGTCTGTTCACGTTTGTCTCGCTGCCTTGCGTGATGAAGGTGTGGAGACGGGGGCTGAGGTCAGTCAAAGTATCGAAAAGCTGCTGGAAGAGAACCGCGACACCTCAAAGCCGATTCGAGGTGTCGTCGCGCGCGCTGCGCCTCCTGTCCCCGGCGTGGATGGCTACATCGAGTGGGTCGTGGATCAGCAGCAAGAGCCTGCAGAAGAGCAGAAAGATGAATCAGATACACCTGCACCACAGGTAAAGCATCGTGTCTGTTATTACAGCAAAAGCGCTTTCACGATGGTCAAGCAAGGGCAAGTGATTGCCATCGTGCATCAGCCAGAGCCAGGCCAGGATGGCCGAGACGTCACGGGGAAGACGATCACTTGCCGATCCGCCAAAGCGGTTGATTGCAAGTTTGATGAATCATTCAGAGAAATGGGCCAGGGAAAAGTTGCAGCAGCGATCGATGGAGTGCTCTATCGGCGCGATGGTAAAGCCGAGATCCGTAATGTCATTGAAGTCACCGATAATGTCGATTTTTCAACCGGCAATATCGATTTTGATGGCGATGTGATTGTCCATCGTGCCGTCAAAGACAATTTCATCATTCGCTCTGGAAGCAACATTGAAGTTCGTGGCTTGGTGGAAGATGCCACGCTTGAAGCCAAGGGAAACATCACCACGTCAGGGGGTTTTGCCGGCAGGGAGCGCGGCCATGCCAAGGCAGGACAGGATTTCAACTCACGCTATCTGGACAATGTCGAGTCGAAAGTGGAAGGTGTCCTTCGAGTTGACCGAGAAGTCATCAACTGCGAAACCACTGTGCGCGGAAGCGTGGATAGCCCGCATGCGGCAATTATTGGTGGCATATTGCAGGTCACAGGGCAATGTCATGTCAGTACCCTCGGGAGCAATGCAGGCGTTGCGACCACCGTCATCCTCGGAGCAGTGCCCTGGCTTGAAGGCCCCTACCTGGAACTGATCGATCTAACCGAAAAGCTTGAAGGTCATGTCAAATATTTGCAAGAGGATCTTGATCGCATCATGAAAATGTCCGCGACGCGTCGGTTGGCTCCTGTCGATGCGGAACGGCAGACAGAAATCAGCTTCCAGTTGGAACCGGCGCGACAGCAATTGAAGAAAGCCAGCGAAACGCGCCAGGCACTGGAGAAACGCATTGAGCAATACCGTATTGTTGCGCTGATTGTCGAGCGATGTCTGCATCAGAATGTCCGACTTGTTCTGGATGGGCAAAGTTATCGGATCAGGGATGACATGAAAGGCCCACTGAAGATCGAACGCACAAATGGGCAACTTGTTTATCGAATTGGTGAAGCAAAGCCTGAGAGCCTGGCTTCAATTGCCGATGTAGGAATGTACCGGGCCTGCAAGTAAGCCTGACTGGAGTGTTTCATGCGCGCCATTGTCATTGATGATTCTGCCTTCATGCGTCGAGCCATCAGCGAGATGCTTAAAAGCGATCCTTCCATTGAAGTCGTAGCCACGGCAACCAATGGCAAGGAAGGTGTTGAACTGGTGGAAAAGCATGACCCCGATGTCGTCACGCTGGATGTCGAAATGCCGGTGATGGATGGCCTGACTGCGCTGAAGCAGATCATGGATCGTCATCCTGTCCCCGTGCTGATGCTCAGTTCCCTGACCTCTGTCGGCTCGCAGGCCACACTCAAAGCGCTCAAGCTTGGTGCGGCTGACTTCCTGGCCAAGGACCAATCGCAGATTTCACTGTCGATTACCAACATCCAGCAGGAATTGATCACCAAAGTCAAAGCCATTGCTCCGGGCAAGGCCAGACTTAAAAGACAGGCTTCGCAACCCAAAGCTCAGGCAGCCAAGGTTGATCGTGCCACGCTGCCCAAGTTTACGCCTACCCAATTTGATTACATCTGCATCGGATCGAGCACCGGCGGGCCACCCGCATTGGAAACGATCATCACAGCCTTGCCTCCAACGTTTCATCCTGCGGTCATCATCGCCCAGCACATGCCTGAGGTGTTCACGCGGTCACTGGCTGCACGTTTGAATGAAACAGCCGATATCCCGGTAGTTCACGTAGAAGATGGCATGGAAATTCAAAGCCGAACCATTTACATCTCACCGGGCGGCCATAACACGCACATTGAGAAGGTCGGCCTGACCAAGGCAAAACTCATCGTGAATGATGAGCCCAAGACCGCCATCTATAAACCCAGTGTCGATGCTCTGCTGGAATCCGCAGCCAAAGCATTTCCCAGAAGGACACTTGGCATCGTATTGACCGGCATCGGCGCAGACGGTGCGAAAGGGGCAGCACCCTTCGTCGCCAAGGGAGGCATCCTGCTTGGTCAGGATGAAGCCAGTTCGGTGGTGTATGGCATGCCTAAAGCAGTCGCAGAAGCTGGATTGATCAAAGCCGCCCTGCCCCCTGCTGCAATCGGCGAAGTCATGGCCCAGATGATCAAAGCTGGCATGATGACCGGCAGATTGGCTTCATAGCCAATCTCAATCAGGCCCATCAGTCCAGATTCATCGTCATCAGGAATTCTGCGTTGCTCTTGACCTTCTGGAGCCTGCCCTTGAGCAGTTCCATCGCCTCGACGACGTTCATATCCGCCAGGACCTTGCGCAAACGATAGACCAACTCCAGTTCCTTGGGATCCATCAGCAATTCTTCACGACGCGTGCCTGAGGCCGCAATATCAATCGCGGGATAAACACGCTTTTCAACCAGGCGACGGTCAAGGTGCAGTTCCATATTGCCTGTGCCTTTGAACTCTTCAAAGATGATGTCGTCCATCTTCGAGCCGGTGTCCACCAGTGCGGTAGCGAGAATAGTCAGCGAACCACCCTTCTCAATCGCACGAGCTGAGCCGATGAACTTACGCGGGCGTTGCAAAGCGTTTGAGTCCAGACCGCCGGACAGAATCTTGCCTGAGTGAGGCATTTCCGTGTTGTACGCGCGGGCCATACGGGTGATCGAGTCCATCAGGATGACCACGTGCTCGCCGAACTCCACCTTGCGACGGGCCTTCTCAATGACCATGTCGCAGACCTGCACGTGGCGAGTTGTCGTTTCATCAAACGTGGAAGCGATCACCTCCACGTCCTTTGGCGTGTTGTTCTTGAAGTCGGTCACTTCTTCCGGACGTTCGTCAATCAGCAGCACGATGACATTCGTGTCCGAGTAGTTGGTGATGATCGCGTTGGCCATCTTCTGCAAGAGCACCGTCTTACCAGTGCGAGGCGGAGCCACGATCAAACCACGCTGGCCTCGACCGACGGGAGCGACCAGGTCTACGATGCGGCCACTGATCTCGCCGCCAGTGGTTTCCATCGTCAGCCGTTCAAACGGATGCAAAGGAGTCAGGTCTTCAAACGGCGTAATGTCATTCAAATGATCCGGGGCATGCCCATTGACCGCATCCACGCGCAGCAAGGCAAAGTATTTTTCGCTTTCCTTGGGAGGACGAATCGAGCCCTGCACCACGTGCCCCTGCTTCAGGCCGAACCGTCGAATCTGGCTGGGGCTGACGTAAATGTCATCCGGGCAGGCAAGGTAGGAATACTCCGGGCTGCGGAGGAAGCCGAACCCGTCAGGCAGGATTTCCAGCACGCCTTCGCCATACATCAAGCCCTGGCGGAGAATCTGCTTTTCCAGAATCTTGAAGACCAGGTCAGGCCGTTTCAGCCCCTTGAAATCTTCGATCCCTTCTTCTTCAGCCACTTCATGGAGTTGCTCCATGTTCATTTCCTGAAGCCGCTTGACCGTCAGGTCGGCCTGCTTGGCCTGTTCATATCTCTCCTGCGTTTCCTGCTCCAGAGCCGCATCACTCGACTTGGTTGTCGTCACGGTGGAACCTTCACTCTGGTTGCCATCGTGATTGGGTCGACGATTGCTTTGCTTGGAACTTCGCTTCTTCCGTGGGCGATTCTCTGCCATCTTGATATGTCTCCTATGGTGCTCTCGACAGGGAATCAAGAGCGGGGGGACGGCTCATCTGAGCCGTAAACTGACTGACTGGATAATCTCCAAAGGGTTTTTGTTTTGACCAGGTGTGGTCTCAAATATGTCTGACAGACCTCTCCATGCGAGGCCGATTTACTCCATTCTAGCACTCACCCAACAATTGCAAATACGGGCGATAGTGGAAGCAGGCGATTCCCGATACGAAGTTCGGCCAATGCCGTTCCCCCGATCATTTAATCGCTCAAAATCCGGGAAATTAACGTACGAACTTGTGTCGCCGTCTCCGAATCAGCCCGACCACTCCCAGCCGGGCTTCCCCCTTCGTTTCGGACAATATAGTCGGCCAATTCCCGCTTCCTGTCAAGCGGCCACTGCCTGGCTTCACGACTCTGCAACTCCTGCTCAGACCAGCCCCGATGTTCCTGCACACGAGCCAATCTGACTGCATGCGAAGCCTCGACAAAAACATTCACATCACACAATTCACTGATCTGCTTCTCAAACAGCAACGGGCAGTCTTCCACGATAAATCGGCAGTCCGCACTGGCCATGAATTGCTCGCGCAGCCTCTCCCGGCCGGCATGCACCTGGGGGTGGATCACACTTTCCAGCCTAGCCAAGGCTTCAGGCTGATTAAAAACGATTTTTGCAATCGCCTGTCGATCGGCCTTGCCTGCGCTGGTGCGCACATGCCCCCCCCACCAGGCGACCAGTTGATCGAGAACAGCAGGTTCGTTGATCGCCTGCCGGGATAAAGCATCCGCATCAATGATGCAACCGCCTTCCGCAGCCAGTAACTTCGCGACATGACTTTTACCTGAGCCAATGCCTCCTGCCAGTCCGAGGACGGGCTTGGGGCCGAATCGCCATTGCTTCTTTTGAATACTTGCTTCCGTAGGCATCGCTTTAAGAAAAGAATAGCAGGTGATGTCAACCATGCCATACAATCATCTCGTGCAACGCGATTCGAACCTCACACCAACCATCACGCCTGAACTGGTGTTGTCTGCCTATTGTCAGGGCATCTTTCCCATGGCTGACCATCGGCATGGCCAGGTGCACTGGTACAGCCCCGATCCAAGGGCCATCCTCCCGCTTGATGGTTTCAAACTGCCTCGGTCGCTGCGAAAGCGTATCCGCCAGCAGCCTTATTTCATCACCAGCGATCGGGCCTGCCCGGAAGTGATTCGCCTGTGTTCAGAGCCTCGCGATTATGAATCGCAAACGTGGATCAATGACCAGATCATCAGCACCTATGCAGCATTACATCAATTGGGATTTGTTCACAGTGTCGAAGCCTGGCTACCGACCGACATGTTGACTCGAGTCGAGGACAACCTGCCCATGTGTGAATTGAACGGGCAATCGTGTCAACTGGTCGGCGGGTTGTATGGCGTGGCGATCGGCGGCGCGTTCTGCGGCGAGTCCATGTTCAGCAAAGCGACCGATGCCAGCAAAGTCTGCCTGGCTTATCTGCTGCACCACCTCAGGCAGAAACAGTTCACCCTTCTGGATACACAACTGGCCAACCATCACATGGCTCAGTTCGGCATCATCGAAATTCATCGCGAGGAGTATCTCTCGCGACTGGTTGAAGCTCTCAGCCATGAACCAGACTGGCATCCCTTTGAATCAGCCTCGAGTGATGTCATTTCCAGGTTGCCAGATATGCCGATTCCCAATCAGAAATAAGCATTAACTTGCAGAAAGTTTTGCTGGCTGCAAATGATACCGAATATGTCGAAGCGAAAGACAAAAAGTGAAGCCGATCAGACTCGGCCACTGTGTCAATGAATTTATCGTGGCGGTCTGATTTCCTCTGAAGTGATCCTTAAAACTTCCGCAGCAAACTGCTCACCCCGCTGCTCAAAACTCTCATACTGATCCCACGAAGCAAAACCGGGCGACAGCAACACTACATCACCACGATGCAATGTCGTGGCCAGCCGATGCATCGCCGATGCCAGGTCACCAGCCAGATGAGCCGTTGGCTGATCCTTGTCATGGTTCTGCTGGTACCGTTGGCAGGCTTCGTATAAAGCCGGGGCTGTTGCGCCGATCAAATTGATACTTCTAGCCTGCTGCACCGCAAATTCAACCAGATCATGTATGTCTGCACCTTTGTCATATCCACCCAGGATGACATGCACGCAGCCGGGTTCAAAGCAACGAAGCGCTAGCATGGCTGCTTCAGGCGTCGTGGATTTCGAGTCGTTATAGAAACGTACTTCAGAGCGCTCCGCAACCAATTGCAGACGATGAGGCAGGCCTGGAAATTGCTGAATCGCTTCGATCGCACTTTCAGGCAGTTGGCCAATCGCCGACTTTACTGTAGCCAACGCTAATGCAGCGTTAGCCCGATTATGCTGGCCCGGGATGGTTAGTGGTAGGTTTTCTGGCCAATCCTCAGCCTGTACCAGTATGGGGTCACTGACTCGACAATGAAATAACTGGCTGACCTCACTTGTAAGGATCGCTTGGTCATCGCGTTGCTGATGATCCAGCAACTGCTGCTTGGCTGCACGATAATTTTCAATACTTCCATGCCAATCGAGATGATTGGGCGAGAAACTGGTGACCACTGCCAGACCAGGCGACCAAGCCAAGTCCTTCATGTGCTCCAGCATGAAACTGGATAGCTCCAGTACGACCCAGTCTTTCTCAGTAATTTCTGCGACATGAGTCAGCAGGCTTCCGCCAAGATTGCCTCCGACATAAACCCGGGCAGAATCACCCAACGCAGCCTGCAATGCTGTTCCGATCAAGGTCGTCGTCGTGCTCTTGCCTGCTGAGCCGGTGATGCCGATCACATGTTTGCGGTTGGGCAATTGACGGATGAGCAATTCGATTTCGGTCGTGATGGCCACATGATTGCTGCGCGCCAGCTCAACCAACTCGTGGTCAGGTTTTACAGCCGGGTTCACGATGATCACATCCGCCTGTTCGAAATCGACTGGCCGATGCTCTCCAAGACGATAGGTGATGGGCAGATGGGCTAACTGTAGCAAACTCCTGGCCAGCTTCTCTGCGGGAGCCATGTCTGTGACCAGCACATGCGCGCCCTGTTGAGCCGCGAAGCGAGCGGCTCCGACGCCACCCCCGAATTTTCCCAGCCCCATGACCACAACCTGACGCCCTTGAAGTACCATCGGCTGAAGCGGTTGGGTCATGTCATTTCCCGGCTGGATGCAGGTCAGCAAAACTCAATTATTGTTGGAGCTTTCGGATTCTTTGGCTTCGGCGGCCTGCTTTTTGAAATCCACGACAACCTTGTCCCCAAGTTTCAGGCGGTTGATGGATTCATTCTTCTCAACACGGAAGTAAATGTAAAGCACATGATCTTTACGTGTGGCTTGGGTGATCGGTAACTTGTCTGCTGTGTCAAACTGTCCCTGAAGCACCTCAACTCGCATCGTTGAACTTGACAAACTCAAGGCATATGCAAACGGGCGAACTTGGATCGGATTCTTCGATTCAGGATCACCAATTTCAATCATGAGAGGATTCTGTGCCTGAGAGACGTTCTTTGTGCGCTTGAGAAGTGCGGCTGCCTTCTCGGGAGTCAGTTCGATCATAATGCCATCCAGATGTTCCGGAACAAAGACATCACGCACATTGTTTTTCGCTTGCTGCTTCGGCCTACCGATGACCTTTTCACTACACGCAGCCAACTTGTCTTCTATATAGGTGAAACCGACAGCGTCCTGATCATTGCGACTGAAAGCCACTGGCAAACTCGTGCTTTTTGTGTAATTGATTGTGTCTGCCACCGCTTCATCGACATCAAGATTCGCCAATCCCAAAGGTGTCGCACTGGCTAACTTGGTGAATGTTTCCGTCGCCGGGGCATCTGACGCTTCGCCTAGAGCCATGCGCACCTGTCGGAACGTGAAATACAAACCTTCTTCATCACTTGGCACCACAAACAGCCAGGCTCCTACAGAAGGCGTTGATTCACCAACCGAATCCCAGTACATGGTTTGGTTATTGTCGAAAACGAACATTTCCGGGTCGTCTCGATTGATCTTGCGAATCGCTGCGATCGGCGCGTACTCTCGGGTCTGGTCATTCTTAATGGTCGTCAGTTGAATGGCCGTGGGTGGAATACGCAAGGTGCTGTCGCTGCCAACCGTGGGCAGGCTGTATTCCACTTTCATCGTGACGAGATAAAGCACCTGGTCGCCCGTCATCCGTTCAATGGCAGGCCCAAGGACAGAGTAAATCGGGTCGGCAATCGTCTGCAGTTCAGTCAGGTCATTTTGACCGAAAGCTGTCACCCCTTCGATGGAGATCGCATTGGGGTCCGCCACCATGCCGATGTTCTTGTCATACTCACCAGCCAGTCTCAGGCTGGAGCCTCGCTTAATCAGGTCACCCGCGCGCTGATGGATGGGTTGGCCACCGTGAATGAAGTTGGGCGAGCCTGAGCCGGAAGAGACAAAATCGAAAAAGCTCTGTGCAAAATGGTCGCACCCCAGCCAGATGCCCCCACCCTCTGAATTTTCCACCACCTTGCCGTCGGAATCCACCTGATAGGGAGCGTAGCCACCGATGTCGCCGGGGATAGCCAGGAAGTTGATGCCGATAACCATGATGCCTGCCGAGAGATAAGCTGCCATCGCCCCAAACGCGCCGCCGACGATATTGTTAACCATCGGCATGAAATTCATGTTTTTCTTGACCGTTTGATCCAAGGCAAATCGCATCCCGCCAAAGGCCAGGACAAACGGTGCCAGCAGACCAATCCCCCATGCCTGTGACGCGGCCTCGGTTCCTGTGCCCAGAAGCAGGTAGGCTACCGGCTCCCACAGGGCAAAGGCGACAATGCCTGCGACTACCACAGACAGGAGGTTCAGGAACGCGCTGAATGCGCCTTGATTCGCCCACCAGGCAATCATCAACAGGATGAACAAGAGGATGACAATGTTGAGAATCATGGGCTTCGCTCGTTAACTTTCAATCACTGCCTGCATCTGTTCCTCAGTCACACGGATCGGCTTGTCCTTCTCCTGGCTGAGCACCCGCTGTACTTCGCTGATGCTGGTGATGCCTTCCACCACCTTGAAGATGCCAGCTTCCTGCAGCATCAACATGCCACTCTTTCGCAGATGGGCTCGCAGTTGATCCAACTGGCCGGTGGCAATCAATTCCGATGCCGGCTTGTCGATCGGCATGACTTCAAAGATGCCGGTTCGGCCACGGTAGCCGATGCCCATACATTCCGGGCACACCAGTTCTTCATCTTTCTCGGTTCTAATCTTGCCACTGGCTTTATAGAACTTGCCTACCTGGTTGGCTGCAAGGTTCAACTTGCCTAACAGAGTTTTGTCAGGTGTGTAACCCGCTTTGCAGTTGTTGCACAGGGAACGGATCAGACGTTGCGAAACGATCCCTGCCAGCGAAGATGCGGCTGTCTTGGTACTGCCAATGGTGCGAATCCACGCTTTCAACGCAGACTTGGTATCTTCAGCGCGCACACCGATGTAGATCCTGGTTTCCTCCGCCATTTCCACCAATGTTTTGGCGCTTTCAGGGCCGGGCAGACGAGAAATCATGTAAACATTCAATCCCTGACGGGACAGATTCACCAGGCGTTTCTTGACGCTCTCATCGGTATCATTGACTTCAAAGGTGCGATGGGTAATGCCCTCCAAGTCCATGGCCACTTCGTCTTCCAAAGTTTCGATCGTCTGCATGTAGGGATCGTGTTCCTGCAGCAGACTATAGAGCGTGGTGGTTTGGCCTTGATCGGGTGGGGAACTGACCAGAACGATGCCGTTCTGCCGCGCGAAGAGTTTCTTTACCAGTTCAATCTGAGGCTGAGGCATGCCCAACTCCCGCACACGACGACTCAGCGCCGCTTCGGGATCAATCACCGCTGAAAGGCGAACATCCTGTGTTGAGCCTGACGTTGTGATGGCCAGTTGATGCTGTTCGTCATAGACCTCTGCATAAGCATCGCCTACCTGCTTCCGCCGAAGATCATCGATGTCCAACCCGGCATGTTTCTTCAAGTAATTGAGCAGTTGCAGGCCTTCTCGCGGATCAATCCGTGGCAGCAGGAACTTCACGCCATCCACTTCAGCCACAACCCCGGCCCGTTCGGAACTGACGATCAAGTCCAGTTTTTCAGCCTTGCGACGGATGGCGTATTCCAGATACTGTGCCAATCGCTGATGAGCCGTGGCATCCGCGGTTTCAAGGTCAGGCACCGGCTTGGGGGAGCCGTTCTTTTCCAGCATGCGAATCCGTGATTCAGCAGCAAATTTTTGCTTTGCTTTCTCCCGTTGCTTCTCCTGAATGCCCCCCAGCATTTTATTGAAGTCGATCTTCCCCGCTGCGGGGACTTTCTGGTTGTGGTAGTAAATGTAGCCACCAATCGATCCTGCCAAAATCAGGATGGCCAGAAAGAACCCAGCCCAGAAAATGGGAATCACGATCCACAGCACCATCGCCAGGAACGCCGAACCCAGCAACGCCCCATTCACCGCCGACCTTGGCAGATAGTAATACTCCAGCCACTTGTCGATACGTGTGCTGCAGAACCAGGCCCAGGCACCAAAACACGCCACCATCAGCAACGGCTTGATCGCATTGGTCATAAACGCGGGATCGGCAGCAAGCAGGTTCAGCATCACGTTTCAGTTCGCCGGGGTTTTCGTAAATCGGTGCGAGGCTGAATCACTAAACCTCGCGAGGAACAACTACTTTCGCTCATCACTCGCCTGTTCGCAAGTTCGCGACCGGTCGCATGCGCCAAAGTCAGGGCATCAGTTCAGTCCCAATGCCTTGGCCATGGTCGTCCCCAGGTCGGCGGGGCTTTCTGCAATGTGACAACCAGCCTCAGCTAAAGCAGAAATTTTCGACTCAGCATCACCTTCGCCACCGGACACAATCGCGCCAGCGTGCCCCATCCGTCGCCCTTTCGGTGCTGTCCGACCTGCAATAAACGACGTCACAGGTTTACTGACATGGCTCTTGATGAATTCCGCCGCAGCCTCTTCATCTGTCCCGCCGATCTCACCAATCATGAGGATGCCATCCGTCGCTGGATCAGCAGAAAAGAGAATCAGACAGTCAATGAAATTCATGCCTCGGATCGGGTCGCCGCCAATACCGACGCAGGTCGTCTGGCCGATGCCAAGGTTCGCTGTCTGCCAGACCGCTTCGTAGGTCAGCGTGCCGGAGCGACTGATGATGCCGACCGACCGCCCTGTTTCCGCTTCACTCGCAGGCTTGTGGATATAGCCCGGCATGATGCCGATCTTGCACTCACCCGGCGTGATCACACCCGGACAGTTAGGCCCGATCAGACGTACGCCGTTCTTCCGCTCCGATTCAATGACACGCCTGACACGCACCATGTCCAGCACGGGGATGCCTTCCGTAATGCAGGCCACCAGCTTGATCCCCGCGTCCACAGCCTCCAGCACTGCGTCGGCTGCGAAGGCAGGCGGTACGAAGATCATCGTGGCATCGGCACCGGTTTCCTCTACCGCCTCCTGGCAGGTGTCGAAAATCGGTAGGCCGTTGGGATCCTTCGTGCCTCCTTTGTTGGGCACCACGCCGCCGACCATCTGCGTGCCATACTCCAGACACATCTTGGTGTGGAATGCACCAGCCGCACCGGTAATGCCCTGACAAATGACCTTGGTATTGCGGTCAATAAGAATACTCATCGCTGGCAAGCCTCCTAGCTTAGGGTTGGGAGGAAAAGCATAGCAGGCCAAGGCTTACCTTTCAGGCGCGGCCCGGTGTATTCTGCTGGGCAGGCTGTCGCAGCCGTCCCCTCGGGCTACACTATTGGCCATGAGCACGCAGAAACCATGGGAACATGCCAAATCCTCCGGCAGCGAGGCAGACCCGCTGGCCGCCCGTTTTGTCGAGTCGCTTTCCTATGACCGACGCATCTATAAACAGGACATCGCAGGCAGCATCGCCCACGCCCGGATGCTTCAGCATGTGGGGCTGATCACTGAACAAGACCTGGGCGAGATCGAACGTGGGTTGAAGGAAATCGAAGCCGAAATCGAGGCCGACTTCGATGGCTGGCCCGGCTGGCAGATCGAACTGGAAGATGTGCACATGTGCATCGAAGCCGCGCTGATCGAAAAAGTCGGCGAACCGGGGCGGAAACTGCATACCGGGCGGTCGAGGAATGATCAGGTAGCGATGGATCTGATGCTGTGGATCGAAGATACGTCGCATCTGCTGACGGATTTAACGCTGAATACTTGCAGCGCCTTTGTCGAATTGGCAGAAGACCAAGGCCGGATCGTGATGCCCAGTTACACCCACCTGCAACGGGCACAACCCATCCTCGTTGGCGCAGAGTTACTAGCCTGGGCTGAAGCACTTCACCAATGCAACCTTCGCCTGGACGCATTGAGAACGCTTGATCGCAACCCGTTGGGGTCAGGTGCCATTGCTGGTTCGTCATTGCCACTCGACCGCCGCGCAGCCGACTCATACTTGCTCGGTGACGACGCCCAGGAGACGGATCAGGCCATCGCAGAACTGATGCAGAACATGTTCAAATTGACGGATGACGACACTGCCGCATTCGACAACGCCACCTCGCTTACGGTCAACAGCATTCAGTCAACCGCGTCGCGCGACATCGCTCTCGACTTCGTCTATATCCTGTCCATGACCGCGATGTGGCTGTCCCGATGGGCCGAACAATGGATCATTTACGCCTCCACGGAGTTCAGCTTCATCACACTCGACCATGCCTACACCACAGGCTCGTCGATGATGCCTCAGAAGCGCAACCCCGATATGCTCGAACTTATCCGCGGTCGCTGCGGTAACGTGTATGGCAACCTGGTCTCTCTGTTGACCATGTGCAAGGGCATTACCATCGGCTACAACCGTGACCTGCAGGAAGACAAACGCCATGTCTTCGCCGCATACGACACGGTGCATGATTGCCTCGATATGGCAACCCGTATCGTCAAAACCACCAAGTTCAACGAAGGCCGGATCAAGCAAGGCCTCGACCGCGGCTTCCTCGACGCCACCTCGCTTGCGGAATATCTGGTAACCCGCGGGGTCGCTTTCCGCACCGCCCATCAAGTGGTCGGCAGCCTGGTGCATACCTGTGAAGAGCAAGGCAAATACAAGCTGGAGCAGCTTTCGGTCGATGAAATGAATCAGCAGGCCGAAGCGATTGTTCGTCACAACCAATCCTCCAAAGCGGATTCAAAGAAAAAGAAGAAGTCAAAGTCCAAGAAGAAAGCTTCAGTTCACGCTGGTCCAGTGATGTCACCCATCATTGATGAGGATGTCTATGATTGGCTTGGGCCTGAGAATGTTGTCAGACGGTATCAAACCTATGGAAACGCTGGCCAAACCGGATTTGAAGCTCAGTTGGAACTTTGGCGGGCACGAATCTCGCAAGAAGAAAGTTTTGACATTTTCAGTTGATAATCGATTGACTTAATTCTGCCTATTCAGAATAGCTTGACGGAATAACCCATGCCCCTGATCCTCACAGTCTTGAAAGGCCCGGACAAAGGCCGACGCTTCGAACTGCCCGACCATGAGCCGCAACAGATCGGTCGGTCCAGCGAGTCGTTACAGTTACTCGACCAGACCATCTCCCGTCGCCACGCGGAACTGACCCCGGATGATGGGCGATGGATTATCCGTGACCTGAAAAGTTCGAACGGCACGTTTGTCAACGGCGTGCGTGTCTCGGAAAGTCGCCAACTTCAACCCGGCGATCAGATTCGCGTGGGCAACACCATTTTTCTGTATGGCGAAAATCTGTCTGACCATCGCCGAAAGCTGGTTCGTGTCGCAAGAGCGGATGAAATCGAGACACATGTTGAATCGACGATCCCAAGCAACGATGATTCCATGATTATGGCCGTCGCCGAACCCAGCGAATCCGCAGAGTTTCAACTTAAAGTCATCTACGATCTACTCACACTCATTGGCTCCCCTCTCGACCAGCAGTCGCTGCTCGAGCGCACGATGGACGTGATCTTCGATTACTTCCAGGCCGACCGAGGCTTCATTCTGCTGCAAGCCAGGCCTGAAGTTCGCCCTGAGCCTGTGGTCGTCCGCCATCGTGTTGAACCACGTAATGCAGAAGGACAGGCCATTACCGTCAGTCGTACCATCGTGCAGCATGTGCTCCGCCATGGCGAAGGCGTGCTTTCTTCCAATGCGATGAACGACCAGCGATTCAGCCAGGGCGACAGCGTCCATCAATTCAAAATACGCTCTGCACTGGCAGTCCCGATCAAGTTTAAGAATCGCCTGTTTGGTGTCATTCACCTCGACTCCAAGGTGGCAAACTACACTTATACTGAAGACCAGTTGCGTTTGTTGACTGCCATCGGCGTGCAGGTCGGGTTGGCGATGACGAACATCGGCTTGTACCGCGAGCGCTTGAGCCAGGAACGTTTAGCTGCTGTGGGTCAGACTGTTGCATCGCTTTCACATTCCATCAAGAACATCATCCAAGGCCTGCGGGGCGGGGCGGAAGTCGTCGAACTGGGCTTACGCAAGGATGCGATGAATGTTGTCCGCAACGGCTGGGAAATCGTCGCACGCAACCTTGACCGTATCAGCAACCTTACCATGAACATGCTTGCATTCAGCAAACAACGAAAGCCTGAATTAAGCATGACTAATGTGAATAATCTTCTGGACGAAATCATTGACCTGGTGGCCCGTCAGTTCGAAAACCAGAAGGTGGCTTTGATCACCGAGCTCGATCCCAACATGGTGCCTGCCCCACTGGATGGCAACGGACTGCACCAGGCATTTCTCAATCTGCTCAACAATGCCTTGGACGCGGTTGAGCCCGAGTCCGGGGTGGTCAGCCTGGTCAGTGAATTCGACAGCGAGCAACATATCTTGCGCGTGCGCATCGGAGACAACGGCCCGGGTATCCCTCAGGAAAATCTCGACAACCTTTTCACGCCTTTCTATTCCACAAAGGGACAGTCCGGTACAGGTCTCGGACTGGTGGTGACCAAGAAAATTGTGGAGGAGCATGGCGGGGAGATTCATGTCGACTCCGCCCCTCACGAAGGCACAACCTTTACTATTGAATTGCCCATCCTCGATGAAAGCGCCTCCATGGTGGACACCATGGACCCCCTCTCCACGAATGAAGGTTCGAGCCTGATTGGGTGATGATGAGCAGTCTTTCGTCAGTTCATTGCCTTGCTTTACGCTCAACCTGTTGAAAGCCCATCAGCCATTTCTCCGCTCGCTCATGTCGAGGCAGCGTTGGGTCGGTTGCCTGTTCGAGCAACTCCGTGGGATCCTTGCCTTGTAGATGGGAAACAGCAGCGTCACGCAAGAGCGATTGTTGTATGAGCACAGGTCGGGTAGCAATAATTCCTATTACGATTGCCGATGCAATGAACAGGCCGGGCACGATGATACTTGCTCTCTTTGATGCAACGGTTTGATCGCTGACAGGGATGTACTGTTCGCGTCTTGCCGCAGCCGTCAGTCCCATCCACGCACCGACCCAGATCACAGAACCGGGTTGATAAAGTGTCATCTCGATTTGGCCATGCAACAAATACACACTGGCACCCACCACCAGACATAAGTTCATGATATAAGTTTCTACCCCGCGATAAAGAATCAAAGCCGCAAGTGCGATGCCGATCACTGCTGAGATTAAAACAATGCCCATCAAGGCTGGCAGCATCAAAGCCGGGTAATGAATATAAAACATCACCACAAGCAAAATCATGCCTGACACCAACGCAGCATAGACTGCCAACCGAACAGGCCAAACATGGCTTTCGGGGTTACGCATGGGTTGCGTAACTTCGTCACTGGCGGATGATCTTTCGGTCGCAGATGCGCGCACGCAAAGAAAAATGCCCTGCCACCACGCAGCAATGGTCAAACCAATCAATCCTAAACCCGCAGGCCCAGCCAGGATAAACCAGTCCCCAATCCAATTGTGCAGGCTTTGGACGGCTTCTGGTAAGGCTGCGGGTTTCGCGTCCTTGAATAAATCCTGAAAATAGCCCGGCCCGATCGGCCAGTGCCCCAACCAAAGCAACTCCGCACCCGTCTGCCAATACCAGAAGCGATACATCAGACTGCGCTCATCCCCTACCTCGACCGGCGGCCCCATCATACCTCGGCTAATCACCACCAACGAAGGCAACAACATCAGTAACAGCAATGCTGCCAACACAAACCAATGTCTGTTACTCCCTCCATCAAGCGTTGTTCTGTCTTTTCGCCAGCGATGATGCATATACACAAAGCCGATCAACAACACGACACCAACATAAATAAATGTAGCCCACGCCCCCTTGGATAAGGTCAGATAAAGCGCCAAAATCCCTGCTCCACCCAATGCGAGCATAGGCAGTGATTCAAAAGGTCTTTTTCGTTTCCAACGCTCGCAAGCTAACAGCAAGCCGATCATGGAAGCCGCAGCCAGCCAGGAACCGAACACATTACTGAAACCCACAGGCCCAATCGCAGCCGGATCGTCCAGTCTCTGGCGGTACTTCAAATAATCCTGTGAGTCGTTCTGCCAGCCTTGTGCTTTGAGAAATTCCTTTTCCTGAATTTGAAACTCTCGAATCGTCATGGGATGCTCAACCAAACGATATTTCAAAGCATCCCCAACCCAAAGGGCTAAAAGGATCACCATCAAGGCAATCGCAATCCTTCGAACCGCACCATCACTCCCGCTGAAATAAAGGCACACGCCTAAGCCTGATGCAACCAACCAACCCAGGCAGATGTAAGCTGAGTAAACATCCGCCCGCGCTATCCAGGCCAAGCCCACTGCGACCAACACCGCGACCAGGCCAACGAGCCATACACTGCGCATTCGAGTTCGCGACGTTTTCAATGCACACCAGCATGACCCAGCCGCAAGTAGAAACGAAAGCACAGCCAGGCTGGCAAGCATTCCCGGGCCGAGGGCTGTCCCCTTGACAAGTAGCCATTCCGCCAGACTACGCGTGGATTCCGACTCGACCAGCTTACGCATGGTCATCCAGTTTTCGTTTGTCCAGTAAGGGTAAGGCGTCCAATTGACGACCGTCGCAGCACCTGCGATCAATAATGCAACCACCCCCAACAATCGAGCCAACCAGATCGGCCAGATTGCCACAGGCTCTGTCTGCAACTTTGTCGCAGCATCAGCGACATTGCCTTGCTTCGTTGTCTTGTGCTTTCCTGCCAAAGTTCCATCAGTCTGACTTGAAGGCAAGAAAACGTCCAGCAGATCGCCAGTTGCTTGGGTCACATGAATAGAATCAATGGCTTTCTGCCCGACTCTGGTTATCACCCAGATTGATCGCAGCCAGGAACTCCGTGTAGCGATTGGCGTCCATAGCATCGCCCAAAACCTGCGGCGATTTGAAGGCAAAGGCCACCGCATTGAGCAGTTCAAGCTGACTGGTCGGCTGGCTGGTTGGCGTCAACAGCAGACAGATGATTCGCGCTCGCTCACCGTCGGCTGCATTGAAGTCAATGCCTCGTTCGCAACGCCCTATCACCACGACCGGCCGATCCATGCCTTCCACTCTCGCGTGTGGCACCGCGATGCCTCGTTCCAAACCCGTGGACATCATCTGCTCACGCTGCCAGACCAATTGCGTCAACTCCTGGGCTGACTGCTTGGTCATCGCCGCAGCCACCTCACATAATTCAGCGATGGCATCACGCACGGTTGAAGCACGCATGTCAGGGACAAACTGTTTTTCGGAAAGGAAAGAACTGAGCCTTCGCTGTTCCTTTTGCTTCAGCACCATTTGCATCAGTGGGCCTGCAACCATGCTGGTGACGATGGCCATGATGACGATGGCGACAAATAGCCTGTCGTCGATCAGGCCTGCGTCGAGCGCGAGTTGGGCAAGGATGATCTCCATCGCCCCGCGAGCCACCATGCCGAAGCCAATCGCCCAGCTTTGCCGGTTGTCGATCCCGGCGTACCTGGCCCCTGCCCAGCAACCAATAATCTTGCCGACACAGGCGACGACCATCACGACCACGACCATAAACAAGTCGAAAGCTTCGAAGAAATTGACGCGCAACCCAATGCTGACGAAAAACAGCGGCGCGAAAATGTTGCTGATGAATTGATGGATGGTTTCACGCGTGTGGATTTTCAGATGTCGCGAATCGCCGATGGCAACACCCGCGATAAACGCGCCGAAGATCGAGTGGATGCCGATCGCTTCGGTGAACGCGGCACACAAGACCGCGACGACCATGATGAACACCAAAGGCCCGCCCGGCCAACTCAGGTGCGCCTGAATCCAAGGCAGCGTGTGGTTCGCCAGCCAGCGCCCGACGGTCAGCATCAGGCCGATGAAAAGCAAGGTCAGGCCGATGGTCATCAACACCCCGGTCGCGCCATTGCCTGACTGGGCTGCCTCCTGCGTGGCATCGCCACCCCCTGCGATCATGGCCAGGATCAAGGCAAAGCCCACCCAGCCGATCAGGTCGTTAATCATGGCGGAGGAAACAATCAACATGCCTGTGTCAGACTTGGACAGGTTCAGGTCCATCAGAATCTTGGCAATCACAGGCAAAGCGGTAATGGACAGCGCCACACCGATGAAGAGCGCGAAAGGCAACTTCAAAGCCGGGTCTTCCATCCCTAACTGATTAGGCAGCAACCAACCCAGCAGGAAGCCGGTTGCGAAAGGCAGTGCCATGCCTGCAATGCTGACGATCGCGGTCGCTTTTCCCTGCCTGCGGACGGAACCCAGGTCCACCTCCAAACCTGCGATCAACAGCAGCAATACTGCAGCAATCGTGACAGCCCCTTCGAGGATCGTGAAGATGGCGGTCTCACCCTTGCCTTCAGGCATCGGAACCATGTCACCCAGAAAGGTGAACATCTTGTAGCCTTCATACCAGCTTTGGAAGTCGAACCAACCGAGTAAGGTCGGGCCCAGAATCACACCCGCGAGGATTTCCCCAAGGACAGCCGGTTGCTTGAAGTAGCGAGCCACCTCACCAAACAAACGGGCAGCCCCCAGCAGCACCGCAAAGGCGATCAGCAGCCAGGTCACATCCAAGGCAGTCATCGGGCCAGCAGCAGCGAGTGTGATCATCCACCTATCCTCAGGGAAATTTAGCCGCGAATTGTAGTCCGCTCTTTACGCCAGAAGCGGTTTCGGGCAAAATAACACAACACGGACAGCTTGGCAGTTATGGATATACTGCCTCAACATATCGGGTATCTCATGGTGACACAATCAACATCTGGCATATTGAAGTTCCAAAATCCTCGCTCCGCCGCTTCAGTATCGGCTGTGGATGTCCTGATTCTCACGCCCCCGCTGTATCAGCCTCCGCTGGGACTGATTGCCGGGCTGCGCCAGCGCGACGCCAGCTTCCGGCTGACCTGCTCTGTCGCGGAAGTGATGTTTGCTGCGATCCGCAAGCTTTGCCGATCCATCGTGATTCATGATGTGAGTCGGTTTTCGCAGGTTACGGAATTGAGGCAAGCACTGACTTTGTATGCCCCAGCCATTCCATGCTGGCATTCGCACTTTTCCGGTGGCAGACTTCAGTTGGAGCATTTTGACCAACCGACCGGATTTGAAGCCTTGATCGACTCACGCAACATTAACCTGTGGAAAGATTCATTGCCTGACGAAACGTTCCCTGCGGACGATTACCAGCCCGGCGACGTGGAAGGCGTCTTCCTCCGCCCGACGGTGACCGAGGAAGAACTCGATATGCTGCTTGGGCCGATCCCCGAACGCGAGGACATCAAGCCACGTAGACAAAGTGAAGGCGAATGATCCGCCGAACTGCCAAAAACTGAGCAACCTGAATAAAAGGGAGACACTGACATCGCCACGGAACACAGACGACATGCCGCACTCTCGGATCAACATCACAGCGATTGTGCTGATGTGATCGTGGTCACGCGCGATGCGGAACTGTTTGACAGTGTCTGTCGCGAACTGGTGGGCCATTGCCAGAACGTCAGGCGATTGGCTGGGCCCTTGCTGGCGATTGGTGATATCGACCTGCGAGGCCAACCTGATCTGATCCTTCTCGACCCGGCAGCGATGGAAGAAGCCGAACCTGCCACGATTGAAAGGCTCACGCAAATCGCCCCGGAATCAAAATTGGTCTGGCTGAAACTGGACGAAAGCAACCACGCTGCTTACCCCGGCTTGGCCGAATTGCAGAACCTGAAGCTGAACGAAATCGCGGATACTTTCGAACAGGCGCGCACAGCTTCGGAGCACCATGCGTTACGACTATCGCAGAATCTGACAGATATGTCGGTCAGCCAACTGACTGATGACTCCCTCACAGACTCCACGCCCGAAAGCGACAACGACTTCTCCTCGCAGGCAGAACCAAACAGCAACATCGAAAACGAACTTGAACAATCAGACAAGACGTTCGACACAATCCTCGAACCTCTCGGGGACACCGATCTAGTCCTCAGTGTGTTGCAAGGAGGCAGCCAGCTCACTGCCACGGCTGTATCCATCCTGCGTGATCAGGCAGGTGACCCCACCGCCCAGTTCATCCGCGCCGGTGAAACTGTCGATACCGCCGATCACGCGCAAGCCGATGTCGTCTTTGCCGGGCGTCGCTTCGGCTCGCTTCTTTCGCAACAACTGGATGAATCCGCTTTGGAAAGCTGGGCCGGTTGGCTGGCGCATTGGCTGGCATTGCGGGACTACGTGTCAGGCCTGCACAACCAGGCGTTGCGCGATCCCCTGACCGGTTTGTACAACCGTCGCCATTTCGACAGCACGCTTCCCGCCCTGTTGGAGCAGTCGCGTAACGAACGGCTGAACCTGACGCTGCTGCTGTTCGACATTGATAACTTCAAGCAATACAACGATGAGTTCGGCCACGCTGCAGGCGATGAAATTCTCACCGAATGTTCCCGCCTCTTGCAAGGCTCCATCCGCACCCATGACATCGCCGCTCGTATCGGTGGCGACGAATTCGCCGTGATCTTCTGGGATAATAAGCAAGGCCCGCGCAAGCCCAACAGCCAGCACCCCGCCGATGTCTTGAATATCGCCCAACGCTTCCAGAAGGCCATCTGTCACCATCATTTCCCCAAATTGCTGGAGCATGCCCCCGGCTCATTAACTATCTCCATCGGCATGGCCACGTTCCCCTGGGATGCCGGTTCGGCTGAGCAATTAATCGAAGTTGCAGACCAGATGTTGCGCAACAGCAAGTCGCAGGGGAAGAACTGCATCAACGTCGGCCCGAACGCCCCATGCCCCCTGCCGGAGAACTCGGACTGAATTTCTGCAGTTCCGCGTTGCCGAATCCTCTCAATTTGCCATAATTGGGCATTCGTATCTTAAACATGATGCGGCAGCTTGCCGCCCAGCACACACGGAAGGACCCTCCCCGATGTCGTTTGAATCCACCATCCAGGCCAAGGCCATTGAACTGACCAAACTCAGCTATGACATGACCGCAGCCGCTGGCTCAGGCCATCCCACCAGTTGCGCCAGCTTGGCTCACCTGGTTACCGTCCTCATGTACAACACCATGCGCTACGAGCCAGCCAACCCCGGGCATCCCTGCAGTGACCGGCTGGTTCTCTCCGAAGGGCACGCGGTCCCCATCGTGTATGCAGCCTGTGCTGACCTTGGCGTGCACATCGGCAAAGACAAAAACAACCTTCGCCCCATGACCCGCGAAGATGCCATGACCCTGCGAGCCATCGACTCCGTCGTGGACGGCCACCCCAACCCCGTCGAAGGCTTCCCCTTCTTCGATGCCGCCACCGGCTCACTCGGCCAGGGCTTGTCCGTCGCAGCGGGTCTCGGTGCGGCTGCCAAAGTGGATGGCATCGACAAACGCATCTACTGCATCATTGGTGACGGCGAAGCACGTGAAGGACAAATCTGGGAAGCCATGGACTTCATCCAGGATCATGACCTGCGGAACGTGCTGCCTATCTTCAACGCCAACGTGTATGCCCAGTCCGACGCGGTCAGCCCGCAGCAGACGGCCGACACCCTCGCAGCCAAGGCTGAAGCGTATGGCTTCGAGACGCTGGTCATCGACGGACACAATCCAGCCGAAGTGACCAAGGCTTATCAGAAATTCGCCGAAGCCCAGGCCAGCGATGGCGACCTGATCTGCATCGTCGCCAAGACGCAAAAAGGCTGGGGCAGCCCAAGCCAGCAAGGTCAAGGACATCACGGCAAACCTGCCGATGGTGACGACCTGACCAAAGCCTTGGCGGAACTGGATGCCACAGCCCAATCCGTCGGAGCAATGGCGGATACCAGCCTGAAGATCCCCTTGATGGTCAGTCAGAAGCCTTCCATTCCTGCGCCTGGCGAAATGCCCACCTTCACCGAAGCGCTCAAGGAGCAAGGGTTGGAAAGTGTCATCGCCAAGGGTAAATATGCGACGCGTCGCGCTTACGGCGTCGCCCTTCGTGCCCTTGGCCAACGTAACCAACGCGTCGTTGCGCTGGATGCAGATGTGAGCAACTCCACCTTTGCGGAAATGTTCTTCAAGGATGAAGCTCTGGCCCCACGTTATTTTGAATGTCGCATCGCCGAACAGAACATGATCTCCGTCGGAGCAGGCTTGAGCGCGGGCAACAAGATTCCTTTCTGCTCAACCTTTGCCAAGTTCCTGACGCGTGCCTACGACCAGATCGAAATGGCCGTCAACAGCGGCGCCAACTTCAAACTGGTCGGTTCACACTCCGGCATCTCTCTGGCAGCGGACGGCCCCAGCCAGATGTCCCTGCCTGATATTGCCTGGTTCCGCTCGTTCGCCACCATGAAACGACCGGACGGCCAACCCGGCTTCTATGTGCTCAACCCCTCGGATGCGATTCAGGCATACGGCCTGCTTCTTGAGATGGCCAACTACAACGGCCCATGCTACATGCGTACCCTGCGCCCGGACACTGAATTCCTCTACAAGGATACGGACACCTTCACACTGGGTGGCCACGAGGTATTGGTCGAAGGCCGCGACCTGCTGATCATCGCTTCGGGCTACATGGTGCACCAGGCCAACAAGGCCTTGGAGCAACTGGACAGCCAGGGCGTGGACGCCACGCTGGTTGACCTTTACTCCATCCCGTTCGATGAAGAAGCGATCCTCGACCTAGCCAACGAAAACAACGGCATGATCCTGACGCTGGAGGATAACTACGGCGGCGGTCTGGGGTCGGCTGTGGCGGATGCCATCTGTGCCGACGGCGGCGGCTTCACCCTCAAGCAGATGCACGTGGCCAACCTGCCCAAGTCCGGCAGAACCACGGAAGATGTCATGAGCTACTGCGGCTTAGGCGTGGACGATGTGGTCAAGGGAGCCATGTCCCTGCTGGAACTGACCACGGCGTAAGGCTCGAGTAACCATGTACTGCAATTGCCAGAACCTGTGATGCTTACCATCACGGGTTTTTTTCTTGCGCTTTCATCATCCTGAGATTTTTACTTGCACCCATCTTTACTTGTTGCTATTATAGCAACATGCCTGCTCAGCCCAATCAGTCTGTCATTGATGGTATCGCCTGCCTGCAAGCGTTGGCGGGGAGCGATGAACCCGTTGCCGGGCGCGATTTGGCCCGTGAACTTGGACTTGAACCGACGCGAGTGAATCGGCTTCTGGGAACGCTTAGACACCTCGGCCTGGCGGAGCAGGATGATCGCAGACGTTATCGCCCCGGGCCTGGCATTCACGTATTGGCAGCGCAGGCGATGTATGGCTCGGGCCTGCTGCGTCGCGCTCTTCCGGCTCTTGATCTGCTGCGCGACACCGATCTGGTCATCGCTTTGGGTGTGCTTTGGCGCGATAAGGTCGCTTACCTGTACCACGGCCAGTCTGACCAACCCGCCTCCCAAGCCATCGGACGAGTCGGGCTGTATCCCGCGTCAAAGTCAGGCTTGGGCTTGGCGATCCTGACATCTCACACCAAGTCTGAACTGAACAGACTCTTTCCTGACAAAGATGAACGTGCAAGCGTCATTCAAGCCGTCACTGAAGCGAAAGACGCTGGCTACGCTGTTGCAGAACGAGAGGATGGCTCGCGGACGCTGGGGTTGGCGCTGACTGCCTTCCCGCACGCAGCCTTCGGTGTGTCTGGCAGAATCCATAAACGACAATTCTCATCACTCGTGGATCGGCTGCGCGAAGTCGATCAGGCAATCGTCAATAACGCAGCCCCGGCTGTGTCATCCACCGAACTCATGGCTTTGACCCCTACGGAAACTTAAACCCCCAACGGAAGCGAACACAAGGAACCGAAGCATGTCCACCACATCCCCTGCCCAATTCTCAGGCGTTGTCCCATCGTTGGCTCAAGTCGGCGAGCTTGGCCCGCCTCGCAGCGAGATCGGCGTCGGCTGTCTGATGCCTTGGTCGGGCAAACTGTATGTCCTCAACTACAACTCACACAAAGCCAAGTCAGGCGCGGGTGTGAGTCTGCGTGTGATTGATAAAAACATGCAGATGGAAGTTGTGCCGGAAACGCGGGGAGTGGATGGCACGTACACCAACCGCTTTGTCCATCATGCCAGCAATCAACTGATCATCGGGCCTCACGTCATCGACCCGATGCACCGCATCCGCACCGTGCCTGAACTGCAACCCCTGCGCGTGTGTGGCACGACCTGGCATCTGACCGACCCGGAGAATCTCGTTTATGTCCTTTGCATGGAAGGTGAACTGTTTGAACTGAATGTGCATACCCTCGAGTGCAAGCAACTATGCGATTTGAATGAGGTGTTGAACACTTCCGGTGAGCACAAGGTGCATTACAAGGATTGCTACTGCTGCTTCGGTCGGCTGGTGGTGTGCAGCAATGAATACCACGAGCCAGACTGGAAAGGTGAGCAGGCAGAAGGACGACTCGCGGAATTCGATGGCAAGGACTGGACGATTCTGGAGCGCAAGCCTTTCACCTGCGTCAGCGGACGCGGCGGGTTTGGTGGCACCACGTTCGCCACTGGCTGGGATCAGGCCAGCGCCATCCTGAAAGTCTTTACCAACGCAGACCAACAATGGACGACTTATCGCCTGCCCAAGGCTTCGCACACGTTTGACCACAAGTGGCAGACAGAGTGGCCTCGCATCCGCGAGACGGAACACGAACGGCTGCTCATGGATCACCACGGCATGTTCTACGAACTCTCTCCCTGGGCGTATGGCAACCGTATCTGGGGCGTTCGGCCGATCAGTACGCACCTTTGGGTGCATGGCGACTTCTGCTCCTGGCGGGGTATGCTGGTGCTTGGCGCAGACAACGCCTCACCATCACATGGCAAGAGCCCGACCACGGCAGAGCCTCAAAGCGGCTTGTGGTTCGGCAAGACCGATGACCTTTGGCAGTTCGGCAAGCCCTCCGGCTGGGGCGGGCCTTGGTGGGATACGGCTGTCAAAGCAGGCGAGGTAAGCGATCCTTATCTGATGACCGGCTTCGAGCATAAGTGCCTGCATGTCAATCATGATGCCGGGACGGAGATTACGGTTGATATCGAAGTGGACTTTCGAGGCCACGGCGACTTCCATCGCTATCTACAACTGAAAGTTCCAGCCGAGGGCTATGCTCAGCACACCTTCCCCACAGGGTTCAGTGCGCATTGGGTGCGCCTGAAAGCAGACAAGGACTGCACAGCAAGTGCACAGTTTATTTATACCTGAGCGAGTCAAGCCCAGCGACACGACTTCAATGCCTGGCAGTCAGCTTGCCTGACTTGGTATCCACTTCAATCTGCTGTTTACCAATGTTGATGACATGTTTGCCTTGATCTGTTGAAGACATGGATTGAACTGTAGGTTGCTTTGTCTGATCCAATGTCATCACCACCAGAAATTGCCCGAGTTTGGCGTCCGGCTTGGCAGTCACCTGGATGGCGTGGAGTTTATATTTTTCTTCCTTGGTGGCGCGATCCTTGGCAGGCACTTTGGACTGCATCTGATCACTCAAGCCGATGTCGATGGATTGTGGCTGAATGAAAGTCGCACGCAGCACCCCTCCTTCCTGACGAATGGAAAAACCATCCTCATGGAAACTCACCTGATCGCGTGACACCGCCTCAGGCAGTTGCCAGTTCCACACTTTGGTCTTGCCACCCTCGATGCGATCGTAAATCACAAAGACAGCCTTGCAGTCAGCCTTTTCTGAGTAGTCAGCGAGGAAACTGCGTGTGCCGGTGATGCCCGTATCTTTTAGATTTTGTTTCAATAATTTGAAACGGTTGTCGACCAGGGGTGCGCCGCGTGTTCGCCCCTTGCTGTCAGTGATCGTTTTCTGAGAGGCATAGATCAGGTCCATGTCAGCCAGCAGAGAGCCTGAGCCATCGACTTGGGTATTGATGTCTTTGAGGATGGCGCGCATGCCTTCGTTGATGTCATCCTCTGGCAAGGTGACCACGGTTTCGGAATGGCGTTCGCGTGTCTTGCCGACCCCTTTGCCGCGGACCGTCCATGCGTGGCCGAGGCCGTTGAGTCGGATCGATCCTGCGTCGTTGTTGCGCCAGCCCCCTTCACCTTCCGATTTCAAAAACACCTGGGCGACGATGTCCTGTTTCCCTGACCATCCATTACGAAAGACATACAAGCCTTTGGTCGGTGCCTGCCAGACGCGAGGCATGACAGAGTCGGGGTTGACCGGCTCCATGTCAAAGGGGTAGTAAAGGAACGTCATGGCCGGGTTGCCGTTGCGACTGACGACCTGCCTGATGTAGGCCTGTTCATCCCCGCGTTCATTGGCGGATCGGCCTTCGCTGCCATCGGCAATGCCCATGCTCTTATTCCAGGCCCAGAGACAGGCTGGCTTCCACTCGTCAGGAACAGGCGTAAAACACAAAGGCCAACGTCGCGTGGGCTGAGCACCATCGGTCAAAGAGAAAGACTGTTGGTCGAAGATGCCATCACGATCATAAACCGTCTGAGCCACGTATCTCGGGCCGAAGTGGGAGACATCAGGCCTGCCTGTACTGGGATGGCCGAAGGTATTGAGATAAGCCGTTTCAAACAGCAAAGGCAAGTCCGCGCCCACACTGGTGTATCCTTCACCTTCAACTTGGAAGCCACCGTCGCCAAAGCAGTACCGGTGATAATTGGTCGCGCGCATCACGCCACACAACATCAGCCAACGGTAATAAGCCGAGGCCTGATTGTTCTGCTCCCAGTAGGCCAGGTCTTCCTGATACTCAGCCAGATCGAGTTCGTATTGCACTTTCAGAGATTCGATGCCTCGCTTGATCTTCTCCTGATCGACTTGGTTGAAGCGCGGGCGCAGCCAGGCCTTGCCCCAGGGGTTGATCTTGTAGAACTGGGCCCGGCACATGAGTGTATGCTTGCCCGGCTTGAGTGTGACAACGTCACCTTCGTAGATGGGTTGGCCACTCAGCCAGAACCGGGCAGCGAACCCGCCACCAGCCTTGTAGCGGAACTGAGTTGTCACTTCATTGGTGACATCAATGACCGCGTAGTAGTAGCTGGTCGTGTGATACTGCTTGCCAGTCGAGCGCATGAGTTCGAGTGACTGCCTGGCGCGGTTGCCAGATTCTTCATCCCACAGAATCGCGTTGCCTCGGTCTTCAAACGCATAATTTTTACCCGCCAAGTTGACTTTGCTGCCGACCTTTGGCTGGGCCAAAGCCTGGCCACCCAGTTTCTGAAGAAAATCGGTTGGGTCATCGCGCTCATTCGCAATCGGCCCAAGGTAAAGCCAACGCAAAGGCATCACGTCATACTCAAAACTGTTGACATAAGCCTTATCCAGTTGCTTCACTTCGACCGGTTGAATCACCAGTGGCTGGTTGCCGGGATCGACAGGAGGCGTCGGCTTGGGCCCTTGCTTGTCATAGATCGCCAGCCCAGCCAAGGCCCCAGCCCCACTGAAATGCCCCATGTAATTGGAGTTAGGCGCCCAGTTGGTTTTGCGCGTGACCGAGTGAGGGCGAAACAGCATGGTCTCAGCGCGCCGAGCCAGGTAATCCGTTACCTGATCGCGAAAATCCTCTGGCCAGGCGTCGTAGCACAGGTCGTACGTTTTGGCGACTTCGCCGACACGTTTGGCATACGCGCCATCCGAACCATTGAATGCACCAGGTGATTCGTCAGCCATCTTCTGTCGCACCGGAGCCATGGCCTTAAACGCGTAGGCGCGATCGCCTGTGATCTGATACGCCAACCCCATGGCTACGATGTCATCTGAAGCTTTCAATCTGTCAGCCAAAGCTTTACCCAATGGGGTGGTCGCGCGTTTCTTTAGCGTATCAACGTCAGACTCGCGCAAGAGCATGCGCGGATGTTCCCCTTGCTCAGGTTTCTTGTAGCCGGGCTGGGTGGACATCGGCTCATTAAGCTCAATCTGCACGGTTCCCTTCACCGCGTGTACCACTAACGCGGCACCGCGTTCCGGGATCTGCTGGAAAGTGCCAGCATATTGACCTTGATATTGCCCATTCTCATCGCGTTGAATCGAAAGCTTGTATTGCGCGCGGCCACCACTGATCCACGGGTCGCCTTGAACAGCAACCTCGATATTCAGTTCCCCTTTGGCCAATGAGCCGGAGGTGACTCGACCACGATGCATGCCTTTGTTGAAATCCGGGGCCGAACCAAGCAACCAGTCAAACTCGCCATCATCCAGCGTGGTTTGCAGATACAGGTCTCGTCCTGCCTCGGCTGTTTCACCGCCTTGCGTCAGAGCATTTTCTAGCAGGATGGTGACACGCTGGGTTGCCCCATTGATTACTGTCGTCAAAGACAGACAGGTCAGGAGCACCAGAAGACAGGCAGTGAAAGATTTTGCTGGAACACGCATGGTGTCACGCTCTCCAAGATTGGAACTGTCAAAATGAACGGCTCAATTCTTACTGCTTAAAGCATAAACCATGTTCGCGGGTATTTCGCCCGGCAAACGTCTTCACCCACAGGCTTTGCGCGAAGTCAGATCACCTGCCTCCACTCTCTTTTTTGCTAAACTGCCGTCCGTTGGCCGAACACGAAACCATGCCAACTGATTCGCAAAGGATGGATGCATGCTCTGGTATTACGCAGATGGCAACCTGCTGTTGATGCTGATCTTCTCCGCGTCGATCGTCGGCTCGGTTTTTCTGGCAGCCATCAGTCTTTTTGCGGTTTTTGCCATCTGGTGGGAACGCAAGACAGCCGGGCACATTCAGTCGCGTGTCGGCCCAATGCATGTCGGTGCCTGGCATGGCTGGGCACAATCCTTTGCCGATGGCATCAAGCTGATTCTCAAGGAAGACCTGATCCCCCGCGGTGCGGATCATCTGCTCTTTCGCCTGGCCCCCTACCTTGCTTTTGTTCCTGTGCTGATCGCGTTCATGGTGCTGCCTTTCGGCCCACAACTGACTTTTGAGTCTGGCCTGAACATTGGCATCCTCTATCTGCTGGCCATCCTCAGCATCGAAGTCATGGGCACGATCCTCGCTGGCTGGGGCAGTAACAGCAAGTGGTCTGTTTATGGAGCCATGCGCGAAGCCTGCCAGATGGTCAGTTATGAAG
This sequence comes from uncultured Phycisphaeraceae bacterium, assembly GCA_964546335.1. GTDB lineage: Bacteria > Planctomycetota > Phycisphaerae > Phycisphaerales > Phycisphaeraceae > CAZJJN01. The sequence continues at coordinate 39,698 of CAZJJN010000002.1, read as the reverse complement.
TGCCGCTGGGTATCGCCATCATCACCGGTCTGCTCGTGGCTGGAACCTTGAACCTGGCGGAACTTGGCTACCTGCAAGGGGGCGGCATCCACACCTGGCTGGCGTTCCATAATCCTTTCGTCTTCCTCGCGTTCTTTGTTTATTTCATCGCGTCGCTGGCGTCCAACAAGCGAGCGCCCTTTGACCTGCCTGAAAGCGAAAGTGAACTCGTTGCAGGGTTCCTCACGGAATACTCAGGCATCCGCTGGGCCCTTTTCTTCTTTGGCGAATACACCGCGATGCTGATCATCGGCTGCATTCAGGCTGCTCTGTTTCTTGGCGGTTGGAACAGCCCGTTGGGACCTTACGATCCTGTTTACATGCTGCTGGGATATGATCCGGTGCAGGCCGGTTCATTCTTCTTCAGCGGAGGTGTGGATGCCGCGGCTAGAAACGGAGGCTGGGCTGGTGTCGCCCAACTCTTTGACATGGCCACCTGGCAGTTGATTGCGCTGAACCTTTACTGCCTGTTCTGGTTCCTGCTCAAAGCCATCGGCATTGTCTTCTTGCAAATCTGGCTGCGCTGGACTCTGCCACGCATCCGCATCGATCAGGTCATGCACCTTTGCGTCAAGGTATTGCTCCCGGCCAGCCTGGTGCTGCTACTGGGTTGCGCTGCGTGGATCGCACTCGTGCCTCAACCGACGGCAGCAGCAGCACAAATGATCGAAGTCACACGCGAGCAGGGATCGCTCGCTTTCCAGACGGCCGAAGCAAGCGACCCCATCGCACGACTTGGCCACCTGCTTTCACCCACCCCCTGGCTCCAGGCTGGCACGCAATGGCTTCTCGCTGGTTTGTTTGTCCTGCTCCTGGGCACTGCCTTGCTCATCGTAGCTTATGCCTGGCTGTCAGCATCGGGGCGATGGAAGGGTCATCCCACAAAGTCGCTGTTTGACTCGGCCATGCCTGTCAGTCGAACCATTGCCTTCAAGCGCTCGACTGACGCCTGATGTCGGTCTGATTCGTTAACATGGTCAACCATGCGTCTGCTGGATCACCCCTACCACAACATGGATCAAGGCCTGTGGCTGAAGGGCAATCTCCATGCCCACACACGCTTCAGTGACGGCCATCTGACGCACCAGCAATTGGCCGACGCCTATGCAGGTCTGAATTACGACTTCCTGGGCTACACCGACCACGACCATCTCACCGACGATCTGCTGCTGCAACGGATTGAAGACCGGGGCATGATTCTGCTGACCGGCAACGAAATTTCAGCAGGTGGCCCACACATTCTCCATGTCCATGCTGGCATGCAGGTCCGCCCGATGCGGCAAAGGCAAGGCGTCATCGACGCGATCAATCGCGATCAGGGCTTTGCCATCATCAATCATCCCAACCAGGGGCCGCGCTTCGATCACCACCCGATCAATCTGCTCAAGCAATTGCATGGCTACGCCGGCATGGAAATTTTCAACGGGGCCTGTGGCAAGGGACGCGGGGAACCTTATGCCTTGAATAAGTGGGACATGATTCTCGCAGAAGGCCGCAAGGTATGGGGCTTTGCCAGCGACGATGCCCACACGCCTGATGACATTGGCTTGGGTTGGAACATGGTGTTGGCTGAAACACGCTCGCGTGACGCGTTGCTTCAGGCGATGGTCACAGGACGGTTCTACGCCAGTACAGGCGTGGTGATCGAGTCGATTGAAGTTGAGCAGATGACGGTGAGGATCAGAACTGCCAATGCGCAACGTATTGTCGCCATCGCGACGGGTGGGAAACGGGTCGCGGTGGAAGATTCAAACCAGATCGAAGTCCAGGTGCCTGAACACGTCCGCTACGTCCGCTTTACTTGCTGGGGAGCAGGCGAAGCGTTTGCGTGGACGCAGCCATTTTATGTGAGAACCGTGGCGGGAAGTTAACTCGTCGAGTCGCTGGAAGCCTCGGGTGTCGCAGTGGAGGTAGCCGGTGTTGATACTTGCTTGACTGCCGGGTTTTCCTTGGGAAGGGTTTCGATGTTGGCCATGCCATCCCCCCAGCGCACGCCCAGTGCGCAACCGAGCATGGTGATGACCGCAGCCTGCAACGGCAAGGCCAAAGCCGCGGCCGGTACGGTCAACTGGTAATACGAGGCACGCAAAGCCACCGCGTTGCTGCCGGACAGCAACAGATACAGATAGCTGCCAATCGTCGCCAACCAGGGGCCAAGCAGGATGGGCATGATGGACACCCCTTTGAACGCCAACCTGGCTGCGATGCCCGAACCGATGCCCCCCACCAAGGCCATGGCGAAAACCTGACCTGTCAAGACGGACTTACCCAGCACGAACGTGACCGCCAGGTAAACCCCCAGTGATACTGCGATGGCGTATAGATCGTCCGGCTGAAATCGAAGTAACTGTCTGCGTTTCTCCAGACTTGAGCCCGGCGCCAATTTCTCAATCAGCAAAGCACATCCAGCCAGCACGGCCACCATCAACAGCAACTCAACCGATAGAAAAGTCAGACCGGTAGGTAAGTCAGCTCGCCGAACCCATCCATCCACGCTGCCCGTGAGATAAGCCGGGATCGACAACGACCCAGCCAAAACCATGAGCCCTACCGTGATGTCAAACAGTTTCGAGGCAATCAATCCAGCGCCAAATGCGAAGATCAGGCCGATGAGTAAGGCCAACACTCCAGCAACGCCCGGCGATTCACGACCAAGCAGGCTTAACCCCGGTGATAAATCGGCATTGGCCAGCCAACCTGACACCAGCCACCAGATGGCAGCGCTGAGTGCGAACACCAGCACAACGATCCCACGTTCCACAAGTCGGGTTGGCGTCTGTTCCTGTTCGGCCATGCATACCTCCACGAAGTTTCACTAGGTTACACGTTTCAAAGCTATGCTGCGAAACCGCGTCAACTTGACCCCTTGCGTTGACTTTGGTTTACTTGGCTGAGAATAGCACGGATGCTGGTTCTTCAGCGTCTATCTCCAGACATCAGGGACGAACCATGTCGCAACACAAACGAGTGCTCATGCTTGGCTGGGAGTTCCCCCCGATGATCAGTGGCGGTCTCGGGCGTGTCTGTCATGCCTTGGTGCGCGAACTCAGCCGGGCTGGCGATCATGTGACGTTTGTCCTGCCTAAACCTGCTGGCAGTGAGTTGGTTGGGCCCGATGATGTCATCGAAACTGCCGAACCGCAGTCTCCTGACAGTGCCCATGGCGCCCGTCATGGCAAGGCGGTGGCCAGCACGTATCAACTGAATCTCGAAGGCAGCGCACGTGTCGAGCAACCGGGCTTTGCCAACGTCATCCTCAAAGCTGTCCCCGCCCATCTGCCCAGCCCGTACGGCACGGGAGCAGTGTATGGCCTGTCCGGTCGGAGCGACCAGATCGGCTTCCTCGGCGGAAAATTCGTGCCTGAATCCGCTCAACCGAGTCTGACACATTTTCGTCGCGTGATGGTGGATGGCCCGCGCTTCGTGCCTCACGAAAGTCTGCATTATGGCGGTGACCTGCTCATGGCCACCCGACGCTATGCCGCGTTATGCATGGATCTGGCCCACGATCTGGAGTTCGATGTCATTCACGCTCACGACTGGCTGACGTTTCCCGCAGCGCTAGCACTTTCCGCTGCCTTCAACAAACCTTATATCGCGCATGTTCACTCGCTGGAAGCCAACCGGGCAGGGATCGCCGGGAATCCGATCATTCATCGCATGGAAAGACGCGGCATGCTCGCTGCCCAGCGCGTCATCACCGTCTCGCGCTTCATGCGAGATTTGATTGTCGATTTCCATGGCATCACGCCCGGCCATATCGAAGTGGTTTACAACGGCATTGATTCAGAAACGATCCCTGCGTCGCCTGAGGTTCATCTGGGAGCGGAAGAAAAAGTCGTGCTGTTCTTTGGCCGGGTCACCCATCAGAAGGGGCCAGCCCATTTCGTTGAAGCTGCGAAACGCGTCTTGCAACATCGTCAGGATGTCCGCTTTGTCGTTGCGGGTAGTGGCGATCAGATCGGCTGGATGATTGAGGCATTTGCCCAGGCAGGTATCGGCCAGCATGTCACTTTCACGGGTTTCCTGCGCGGCGATGACGTGCAGAAGGTGCTGTCACGCACGGATGTGATGGTCATGCCCAGTGTGTCCGAGCCGTTCGGACTGGCGCCGCTGGAAGCGATCGCTGCGGACGTGCCAGTGATCGTGTCGCGCACTGCTGGCGTCAGTGAAGTGGTTAATCACATGTTGAAAGTGGATTACTGGGATGCAGAGCAGATAGCTGACCGCATCCTAGCTGTGCTGCGCGACCCTGTGCTTTCAAGCAGTATCCGCGACAGCGCCCGCATGGAAATACGCAAGCTCACTTGGGAAGGTATGGCCAGCCGAGTCAGGCAGGTGTATCAGCAGATTACTGAGCTCAATGCAGCGACGGCCTGATGATCACAAGCAACTTGAAACAATCACGTCGATGAAGGTCGGGCAGCCCAGTGCAATTTCTTGGCCAGCAGACTCCAGTAACTCAGCCCCGGGTTACGCAGCAGTTTCAAGCGATGTTCATGTTCGCGGATGACGATTCGGTCGCCAGCATTGAGTTTCACGCTCTCCTGCCCATCGATGACCAGCGTTGTGCCTTCGTTGGCCTGGTTGACGACCAACTGCACGCAGCATTGGCTGTTGACCACGATCGGACGGAAGGCCAGCGAGTGCGGACAGATCGGCGTCACAACCAGCGCTTCCGCACCGGGACTCACGATCGGCCCACCGGCAGCCAGGTTGTATGCGGTCGATCCTGAAGCCGTGGCGACAATCACACCATCGCCTGAAAATACCGTTCCCTTGCCCATATCCAAAGCCGGATCGATGCCCAGGTCCACTTCGATCATACGGAAAGGTGGGCCTGCGGTGATCACGGCATCATTCATCGCCAATGATTCAAACCGGGCGGGAGGATCAGGCTTGTCGCAATCCACCCAGCGTGTGCCATCCGGCGGGAAGACGCAGACATGCACCATCAGGCGATCAATCTGCCGACAGCGCATCTCGGCCACGTCCTCCCAGTACTTGTCGAGATCGTCCGGATTGAATTCAGCAAGGAACCCAAGCTTGCCAAAGTTCACCCCCATCACAGGCAGTCCTAGATGTGCCAGCCTTCGGGCCAGGCTGAGAATCGTCCCATCCCCGCCAAGAACGACCAGTAAATCGGCAGATGGCAAATCGTTGGCCTGCTCGATGGTGAGATCATGAATGTCAGGTTCAGCGACTACAGTTCCCCTGGCTTCAAACCACGGCCTCAGATCGCGCAAGGCTTCCCGCACCAGAGGCTTGTCTTTATTGGCCAGGATGATGATTCGGGGCTTGTTCGCTGACATGGGCGTTAAGTTTAGCGACATCACTGCCCGATGTGAGATATGCTGCTTAACTGAAATTGAAAACACCTGAAGCTGACGATTAGGGGAACGCTCTTGAAGGCACTGACGTTTGATGGCAAAAACCTGAAACTGGAAACCCACTACGCCGATCCTGAATTGTCGGAAGGTGAAGCCTTGATCCGTCCGACCCGGATGGGTATCTGCTCGACCGACCTTGAACTCTGCCGCGGCTACATGGGATTCGATGGTGTCCTCGGGCATGAATTCGTCGGCATCGTCGAAGAAGCCAAAGGCGCAAAGTATCAGTCACTCAAAGGCAAACGCGTCGTCGGTCGCATCAACTGCGTGTGTGGCCAATGCGATATGTGCAAAGGTGGCCTTCCCGAGCATTGCCGGGATCGCACCGTGCTGGGCATCATGGGCAGGGATGGCTGTTTTGCTGAGCGATTCGTTCTGCCGGCAGTGAATCTGCTGGAAGTGCCCGACAGCCTGGATGATGACCATGCGGTGTTTACCGAACCGCTCGCAGCCGCATGTCAGATCACGCGTCAACTCACCATTGAGGGCAGGCCTTACGTGACGGTACTGGGTGATGGCAGACTTGGTCTGCTTTGTGTGCAGATCATGGCCAAGTTGAATGCGACGGTTCGACTGGTTGGCAAGCACCCGGAGAAACTCGCGCTTTGTGAAAAATGGGGCATCAAGCATCGCCTGCTGGAAGATGTCGGCCTGCGGGGCGATCAGGACATCGTCGTTGACGCGACGGGCTCAAGGTCAGGATTGGAAACAGCTATGGGCATGGTCAGGCCTCGCGGGAAAATTGTCTTGAAGACCACCATCGCGCCTGGCAGCGAACCAGTGGATTTATCACCCATCGTCATCAACGAAATTCAAGTCATCGGCAGCCGGTGCGGGCCTTTCCCTGAGGCTTTGTCCCGACTGGCTGCTGACGAGGTGGATATCGTCAGTTTGATCAGTCGCCGGGCGAAACTGGAGCAAGGCGTTGAAGCCTTAAAGGCAGCAGCCGACAGCGACAACATCAAAGTGTTGCTGGAGCCTTGAACCCCCAGCAGGCTTCACACTTTCAATTGCTGAATGATCTCGCATCGCTCAAGCGTTTCGCGAGAGGCAGGTTGACCAGTGCCAACCAGCATCGCGACAACAAACTCGGTTGAGTTACTTCGTGTTGTGATCTGAAGCGATTCCTTGAGTTGCAAAGTCACCTGGTCAGGTGACAGCACCCACCCACGCAGCCAGGCATCGCGCTCGCCGCGCAGGAGGAAGCTGCGGCCAGGTTCATCAATCTCAATAGCGATGCCATCGTAATCATCCCGGCAACCGACATTGATATTGAAAGTCAGGTCGTGCTCATTCACGCAAGAGATTGCATCCCGCACGACAAGCAACGCATCGCATTGATCCATTGGCAAGTCGAAATCCACTTCAACGGTTCGCGTCACCGTGACCCCCAAGTCCCGATACTGCTGGCCACCGGTGACGACAGCTTTGCCCCCGGTTGCCGTCACCTCACAACTCTCAAAAGTACCAGTCTGGCTTGCCCCGCTCCCAGCATGATGCAACCCATCGACCAGCAGTGATGAAAACCGCCAGGGATCACGGTATTTCTCCGGGCCTGCAATAAAACGGTTGCCATGCGCGATGAGATTCAAGGCTAGATCTTCAGGCTGAGACCACGCCCGGCCATGCTGATGCGCTTTGCCTGTCACCGAGAAAAGCACATCTGACTCATCCTCAAACTGGTTGCGGAAGTAACAGGTGCCCAACTTTTCATCACAGCCAACGCGGCCCAACTTCTTTGCTGGGTCGCGCCTTTCTTCCATCTGCGGGTAATACAGCAGGCTCCAGATCAGTCCCTGGCGTTTGACGTCATAGCGATGCAGATCATCTCCCGAAGCCAAAGGCCCCATGTGTCGGTCGTACCACCACATGTATTCCGGCAGAGACTCCTCCGGAACAGACGGTATCAGCAGACTGCACCAGCCTTCATCGTTGGTTCCCTCCCCTGCTACGCCGGACTGCAAGTAGCGACGTTTATACTTCGACAGATCAGAAGAGAAACTCCCCGCCCACATTGCCTGCTGCCACCAGGCATGTTGCTGAAATTTAGCTTCCAATGAATCATCCCCCACACTCAACAATGCCTGTCGGGCTGCCTGCAGATAGATCCCGGCATAACTGCAGTACCCAATACCTTCCTGCGTGACACCGAGAGGGCCATAGCCTGAATCAAGATGCATCGACAACTGTTCTTTGAGAAAGTCGTAGCGACCCACTCGTTCACGATCCAACCGGGCTGCCAGCAGCATGATCAGTTCACCCCCACGGCAGACTGCGACCCAGTTCGACCCACGACAGCCGTTAAAATTATGGTGGTCAAAACTTAGCCAGCCATCCAAACCCCGAATCAACCACGTCTTGATCTCATTGGCCTGTTCAGATGTCCATCCGCTTCGACACCAGTCATACGCCAGGGCAAAGCCCATGCCCACGGTCGAGCGGGACAGCCCGTAACCACGATGGATCAGTCGATTAGTCGGGTCAGGATCGCAGTGGATCAGGCACAACGTTTCGTAAGCCTGTTGAGCAAAGTAATCTTCACCTGTCAGCCAATACAGAAACGCCGCGGTCTGTGCCTTGTAGGAACGAGCGTAATTCCAGTTGTCATCAGAGCGGTTTTCATCTTCAACCGCATTGGTTTCCTGCCTTTGTCGCAGCAGTTGATAGATTTGGCCGTGCGGCGAATCCGCCTTCTGAATCAAAACCGAGAGCCGGCTGCGATCTTCATCCGTCACAAACAATCGAGGTTGTGTTTCTGTCGTCACCATAGCTGGCAAGGATAGCGGAGAACTCACATCAGTAGCCACGCATTTGCGAAACATGTCGCGCAACATTTCCGCAAGGCTGTATCCAGTAAGGCTGGTCTGCCAACCAATTCACGAATTGTTCATGAGTCTGCGACTGCGTTGAAAAGCGGTGGTCATCCCCAATGCCATGAAACATCACCACCGTCCAGCCGGACGAATCGGCTGCCTGCTCGCACCACCTTTTCAGAGAATCCAGGTCAGGCTGCATCGCCACAAAGCTTTCGATGCGAAGAAGATTAACCGCCATCGGATCATTGACTTGATCGCCCCCGACCCGTGCTGCCTGATAAAAGCGACGAATGGCTTTGTCGTATGCTTCTTCATCGGGCGGCGTACCAACTGCCGTGTGACAACACGGATGGGCATACGACCGGGCCGAGTCATAGCCAACATGCTCATTCAACCAGCGATCCGCCTCAGCGATTTCGCGTGACAATTGATCAGGCGCATATTCATCCAACGCAGCTTTCAGCCAGTCAGGCTTGGAGTCATACGCATCGACGCGACACGGGTGATGCACCGTGTGGTTGCCGATCTCGTGACCGCGTGCACAGGCTTCGCGCCAGTCATTGGCATGCTCGCGCACGACGTCATACCCGGTAGGGATGTAGAACGTGCCGCGCAAACCTGCCTTCTCCAGTTGTGGGATGGCTAATTCCAGATTGTTCAGGTTGCCATCGTCGTAGGTCAGAGAGATCGCTGCCTTCGTGTCGTTAGGCCACTGCCATGAAGTCATGGTTTTATCCTTTGAAAAAGCCTTTCGGGTCTGGCGAATCAAGCGGTACAATATTGCCCATGTCAACACTTTTTGCCAACTCAGCCGACGTTCTCGCCAGACCGACTTTATCCAAGCACACGGTCTTGCAACGGATGATGACATCGGCACAGTTCATGCAGCAACCGCAATCTGAGGGCCTCGTCTGGCGTAAATCCGCCACCGGCCAAGTGTGCCATTACCAACTCCCATGCACATTCGGCATCCTGCTGGTCACAACGCAAGGGAACATCATCACCCAATGCACCATCCAGACGCCAGATACTGCGAACACTGATATTGAGCCATATCAAGTTGCTCCGGATTGGTTAGAGAATTTAATTGAAGATTGGTTGGCAGGCCGTGAAACGCAGATTCACATCTGTCCCACAGGCACCACTTTTCAAAAAAAAGTCTGGCAGGCATTACTTCGCATACCAGCGGGTCAAGTCATGGCCTACGGAGAACTGGCAAGAGCCATCAACAAACCCAAAGCTGTGCGTGCCGTGGCAGGCGCTTGCGGGGCCAATCCCATTCCCTGGCTGATCCCCTGCCATCGTGTCGTCGCAGCCGATGGATCGTTGCACGGGTTCGGCCTTGGATTACCCCTCAAAGCAGCCATGCTGCATATGGAATTTGAAGCGAATCCGTTGCGGTAGAGCAGGATGAGTCCAATTGTAACATCTTGGGTGCCACACCTTGACGACACTCGAGCATAGCGAGAGATGCGCAAGGTGTGTGGATGCCCCTTCGTTAAGGAATTCCATCGACAGCACAGTTTGCCTCGCGGACTCGATCAAACTGTGGCACCCTGCTACGAATGATTTGGGTGCGCTTTAACTCAACTGTCGCCACGTTCAATCAATCGTAACACGCGCAACACTTCAGCCACTGACCACGCCTGGGCCGGGCATCCGACCGGACGGTGAGGTACATCGGCTTCATGGATTTCATGCAGTTGGCCCAGTCCGTCACCAGCCATGTAATCCAGCAAAGGCGAGATGGCATCAAACGCTTCCTGCTTCGCTTTCGCGCTGAACTTGCCACACCGCAGCACAGCCGAGGCGTAAGGCCCGATCAGCCAGGGCCAAACTGTTCCCTGATGATAAGCTGAATCACGTTGGAATTGATCGCCCAGATATTTGCCGTGGTAACCGGGATCATCCGTGGGCAATGTCCGCAGGCCGTAAGGCGTTAGGAGCTTCTGCTTAACCACCTTCAGCACACTGCGTTGCTTAGTCAAAGGCAAAGGTGAGTTGGGCAAGGCACAAGCGATAATCTGATTCGGCCGACAGGTCCAGTCCGGATGTTCCGTACCATCTTCCGCGATCCAGATATGATCGACGAGGTAACCCTTTTCATCATCCCAGAACACCTTCGCGAACGCGCGCTTGCACCGCTTGGCGGTACGGTCGTAATGGTCAGCCTTGCTTGCGTCAGACTTCTTGATCTTCTCACCAACCCGACACAGCGCATCGAACCACATGGCATTGATTTCAATGACCTTGCCATGCCGAGGCGTAAAGACCACGCCCCCCGTCTTGGCATCCATCCATGTCAGTTGCGTGTCAGGCCCCCCCGCAGCAATCAGGCCATCACCTGCCAGTTGGATATTGAAATCCGTGCCCTCGATATAACTGTCGATGATGTCACAGCAGGCTTTGCCCAGCCAATCCTGCCACGACTCCTCATCACCAGAGCGAGCAACGTAAGCCAAGGCAGCCTGGATGAACCACATGCTGCCATCCACTGTGTTGTAGTGGGCTGCTGCATCGTCGTAATCATCAAATCGGTTGGGCACCAGGCCCCGGCGAATGGTTTCAGCAAAAGCTTGCAAAGTAGCGCGAGCTTCCTCAAACCGCCCCGTCTCCAGCAGCAGGCCGGGCAAAGCGATGAACGTGTCTCGTCCCCAGTCAGCAAACCACGGGTAACCCGCCAATATCGTGGCCAGCTTTTTCTTCTTGATCGTGCGCTCCACGACAAAATCATCCGCAGCGATGGCCAACTGACCACGCACGGGGTCATCCAGTTCCAGCGAGTCGTCAACCTCAGATGAGATAGCAGCCAATGCCTGTGTTAGACGCTTCTCTCTGGAGGCGGTTGACGTATTGGGGTCAACCGGTTGATCACCCAATGCTGCGGTGATCAGAATGTCTTCATCGGTCTGGTTGCTGACACTGAATTCAAACCAGCCGGGGCAATAAACATCTTCCCGATTACTGCTGCCGCGCTCAGCTTCAACTGCATAGAACACGCGATACCACCAGTCTGGCTGCTCCACGAACTGGCCATCGGATGAACGCATTGCCACCGCCTGCCCCGCCCCCTTGACTACAAGCTGCTTCAGCTTCGCAGCCACCTCATAACTCACCTCATTCTGACTGACCAGACTGTGATAATCCCGCATGGTCAGCAAAGGTGACACCAACAGCTTGCCAGACCATTCCCCTTCACCGGATAGACGGTAGCGCAAGGTGACCGCCGGTTCTTCATCATGCAGAAACAGCGACCGTTCCACCTGAACACCCCCCCAAGCATACTGCCACGTGACATACAAGCCGCGTTCAAACTGCTTGAGGTGACGCATGCCCTGAGGCGAGAACACATCCGTATTCATCTCGTCACGGTATGGGCAGGTGCACAGGTCCAGTGTTTTCCCTGCCAATGACGGCGTGTCGCTACTGGTGGTTGGCAGATGGTCAAACACCAGCCGGTCATAGACCTGGTTGAGTGTGATGAAACGCCCCACGGGAGGCCTGGTCGCAGCGATCAGCAGCCCGTGGTATCGACGGGTTTGTCCCCCTGCAGCCGTGCCCATCGCAAAGGAGCCCGTGCCGTTGGTCAATAGCCACTCACGGTTCAACAGATCGCTGGGCTGCACAGCCGGGGGATCAACTTCCAGCCGATGCGTGATTGTCATTTGAGAATTACCAGAAGCAGGCATGAATACCTCTTTCTATTGCATCCCACCCAAAGAACCCTAAATCAGATCGGGTGGTGCAATGTACCAAATCCAGTGTGAACTGTAGAGCAAGGTGCGATTCAATCTGCCTGTTATGCCTCATACACGCAGTAACGCATCATGTGGCTGCCTGATGAGCCACCCGGCCAATGGCATTTTCCATGTTTTGAGTGCTTGACACCCGGCCCGGAACTAGCCAAAATGCTTGGCTCGACCTAACTGGAAGCAGGAAACGACCCATGAGCGAGTTGAACATCAAACCCGGCAGCACAATCACCTTGACCGTCGTCAAGTACCCGACGAATTTGGCCGCCCGCAAAACACTGCAGCGGTTACTAGGCCAGGACAAGGATCATGCCATTGAACAACGGCGTCTGAAGAAGGTTTACAAGTCCAACTTTGATCCTCAGCCGCGTGGTGGCCGTCTTTACGCAGGCCGACTGGTCAAGCAGCACCCACTCAAGGGTACCAAGGGCGAGCAAGGCACCATCCGCGCCACCCCCAGCGTGATGCGCGATCTGCCCAAGGTCAGCCGGTTTGTTGAAATCAAGTCAGCCTGAGCGTAGAAATCATAAAACGAACCCATAAGCCGCAGCACAATTCACTGCGGTTTTTTTATTTGGCGGGTATTCTCAATTCATCGACGGATCGCGCGGAATGCTCGCGGGATTGATGTCAGGCAGCAACGTACGGGCAGCCGACTGCCTGGTTAACCGCAGCCAGGTATCTTCCTCTGTTCTGAAAATGACATCCAGCATACTGTCCGACGCATCGCCGACCACAGTCCAGGCTTCCTCACGCATTTCAGCTTCCAACTGCTCAGGTGCCCATCCTGCATAGCCCAGGAAGAACTTGGCTGGCTCACTGCCTGACAAAACCACCTCGCGCACCTGATCTTCCTGAGTGGCAAAATGAATACCCGGATGAATCTGCTGCTCCGAGTTGCCTGGGTCAGTATGCAGCACCATCAAAGGCCCTTCGCAAGGCCCACCATGATGAATGTACGTCTCATGGGCCACCTCCTGTGTGTCGTCCACCTGCTCCCAAGCCTTGGCCAGGGTCATGGTCGTCGGACGATTCAGCAGCAGCCCGAGCGCTCCCTCGGCATTGTGCTGAATCATGAAGATGACCGCCTGCACAAAGTTGGCGTCCTGCAACTTCGCGCTGGCCAGCAAGATTTGTCCCTGAAGGTTTTCCATGTCAAAGCCTGTTCTCTTTCCTAAGCCATCAGTCTAACGCACTCTACGAGCGCAGGCACATTTCGGATCGGTATTTCGGGCAGGTGGGGAGTTCTTCTCCACGGACTGCGTTACCGCAGGCCTTGAGGAAGCGGATACTCATTTCACCACAGAAGCGCCAAGGCACGGAGCAAGAAAACGACATTTCGTGCAAAAGCGTTAAGCTGGAACGCCATGTCCTTTAGACATCATGCATCTACCTGCCGCGCTTCGGGTGCTTGGGTTACGCTTTGTTGCATTATGCGAGCAGGCCTTTCGACTTCGCTCAGGACGCGCTTCGCTGGCTAACATTTCCTTCCCCTCTCTCCGCATCCCTGTGCCTACGCGTCCTTTGGTGAAACTCCTAGCATCATCCTATCGGCTGCGAACACTGTTTCGTTGCAGGCTGGGGTGTAGACCCTAGCATGTGCTGAGTATGACCCTTGGGGATCAGCCATGACAAAGCTACTGCAACGGATCACCCTGACCGCCATCGCCTGCGCCTGCCTGCTTACCCTGGTGGTCGTCATCGGATGGTTCATCGCGTCTCAGATGCCTCAAATACACCTTGTCGGTCTCAGTTGGCACATAACTTGGCCTGAGTCGTCAGCCGTCGTCGGGCTTATCACTTTTCCCTGGTTTGGCAGCCTATCCATGACTTTTTTTCATTCACCAGCCGACTGAATGCTTGACCCGCACCGCTTGGATGCGATAATTCAAGCGAGACCAACTTTGCGCCAGTGCTTTCATGAAAGGAGGCACCTGCAAAGACAACCAGTGGGGTTCGACCCCGAACCGGATCAGCCAAAGTAGTTTGCTATTTTCATTCATCATCAGGCAGGTCCGGTTTTTTCATGCGCTTGATCACACTTGCGCCTCATCAAGCATCAATCCCTGATATCCAAAATATTTCAGAGCAAACCACAGAGGCTCCGAGACACAAAGCAAGAGAAAAGACATTTCGCGCTAAGGCACAAAGGCACAAAGACAAATCTTCGCCCCCTAGCCTTGGTGCCTGCACCAAGTTCCTTGGAGACACGACAACCAAGTTTGACCTTTGCCCGCAGATTCCCAGACTATCCGCCATGGAATTTCGCATTATCAGCATCGGTGCCTTGTCCCGTCACGACCTGTGGGGCGAGAAAGTGCCTACGCGCACTGCCCACGCCACGACGACGCTCATCCAGGCTGCAGGGAAGAACATCCTCGTCGATCCCGGCCTGCCTGCGGAGGCCATCAGCGCCAGACTGACCGAACGCAGCGGCCTACGGGCTGACCAGATCACCGATGTGTTCCTCACCAACTTCCGCCCGGCTCATCGTTGGGGTCTGAGCGCATTCACCAAGGCCACGGTCTATGTCAGTGAAATGGAGCGCGAAAGCATCGGCAAGTCACTCATCGAACGCTTTCAGGAATCGCAGGAAGAAGATGAACAGAAACTGCTGAAGCAGGAAATTGAGTTGTTGCACAAGACCAAGGCCGCCCCCGATCGACTGGTCGAACAGGTTGATCTCTTTCCCCTACCCGGGTTCACGCCCGGCACGTGCGGCCTGCTGCTTTTGCAAACCAATTCCACCACGCTGATCGCTGGCGATGCGGTGCCCACGGTGGAACATCTGGAGCAGGGGCAGGTGATGAAAACCTGTGCGGACCTGGCCACCGCCCAGGAGAGTTTTCGTGAAGCGATTGAGATCGCCGACGTCATCATTGCCGGTCACGACAACCTGATGCTGAATCCGACGCGCAGACCTTTCTAATGAAGATGATTCGCCACAGAGCAACGACGCTGTTCGGCTTGCCGTCGGGGCATAAGCCGCTACCGTATGCCGACAATGAAACTCAGCGTGGTCATCCCGGTTTACAATGAAGCAGCAACGATTACCGAGTTAGTCCAGCGCGTGCAGGCGGTGGAAATCGATAAAGAACTGGTCATGGTGGACGACTGCTCGCAGGACAATACCGGGCAGGTGCTGCAGGACCTGGCCAACCAATACGACAACGTCCGCATCGAACAGCACAAGACCAACCTCGGCAAAGGGGCGGCCTTGCGCACAGGTTTCAAACTGGCGACCGGCGATCTGGTCATCATTCAGGATGCGGATCTGGAATACGACCCGCAGGAGTATCCCAAGCTGATCGAGCCGATCCTCGCAGGCAAGGCCGACGTCGTCTATGGCTCGCGCTTCGCTGGTGGAGAAAGCCATCGCGTCCTCTATTTTTGGCATTCGATGGGAAACAAATTCCTGACGTTGATGTCCAATGTGCTGACCAACTTGAACCTGACGGACATGGAAACCTGCTACAAGGTTTTTCGACGGGAACTGCTGGAAAAGATTGAGATCGAGGAAGATCGCTTCGGCTTTGAACCTGAGATTACAGCCAAGGTGGCTGCGTTGCAGTGTCGTATCTATGAAGTCGGCATCAGCTACTCAGGTCGAACGTATGAGGAAGGCAAGAAGATCGGCTGGAAGGATGGCCTGCGCGCCATCTGGTGCATCCTCAAATACAACCTCAGGCCCAGGAAATCGCTGGTCAAGGAATAGTCTTCGGGCATCCCCTGCTGCTGAATCGAAGCATTCATCCTACAATTGCGCCTCACGGACATTCTCTTGAACTTCACAAATTTCTTTGAACAAGGAGCCAACCCATGGCAGAAGGAAAATCCGGAGCAGACCAACCACAGGACATCGACGCCCAGGCACGCGAACAGACCGGCACGCAGCAGGTTCGGCTGCGCATCGATGAGCGCGAAATGACCACCAACTATTCCAATGCTTTCCGCACCAATGCCACGGCTGAAGAAGTCTTTATCGACTTCGGCTGCAACATGGCCAACCCCGTGCCTCAGCAGCAGCAACAGCCCGGCGGCGATGCCCCGGCAGCGGAGATTGTCTTCAAAGCCAACGACCGAGTGATCCTCAATTACTACACCGCCAAGCGATTGGCCATCACCCTCGGCCAACTGGTCCGCCGACATGAAGATCGCTTCGGCGAGTTGAAACTCAACGCTGCCGACCGCGTGACAGGCGACGCACCCCAGCCGACCAGCACCAACAACTGAGTGTGACTTAGAAAATCAACCTCTCAAACACCCCGCACATGTCGGGGTGTTTTTCATTGAAAGTGCAGATCACCTGGAGCAGGCTGAGTCCAACCATACCATCTTGGGTGCCACGCCTTGACGCCATTCGAACATAGCGCCAAGGGAGCAAGGTGTGCTGATAAATTGAGGTGGGCTGGCTGTGGATACGCGAAAGAGTGAAGCGACGCAGCGTAAGCACTTTCTTCTCCCCACGAGCCGGGCTCCGTAAGGAAGCGGATTCTTTTCTTCGGTGGGGCGGACGTCTCGTCCGCCATTTTTCCCACGAGCCGGCAAGTTCCTGAGTAACGTCGTAAGGCGAGTGTGAGAAAGCGGATTCCATATTTCACCACAGAGGCACCGAAACACAGATCAAGAAAGAAAGACATCTCTCGCCAAGGCGCAAAGGCGCTAAGTAAAGATCATCATTTCCCCTTAGCCGCGGTGCCTGCACCGCGTATGGCGTGGCGATGATGTTGCGCGTTTGCACAGATGACCGGTGCCTGCAACAGGGCTTTCTAAACCACAGGCCAACCCAAGTCCTGTGCAACGTCGTAAGGCGACTGTGAGTAAGCGGATTCTTCGGCTGCTGGCATGGCCAAGTTATGAGCAAGGTTTATGAATATCTGTGTTATTACCCCGGCACCTAAAGGGTACACCTTTAGAGTGCGTCCGAAATCATTGTTGCGTTTGGAACCCCTCCCCCTTTGGGGGAGGTCGGGAGGGGGTGTATGGCATACTGTGGGAAAGACCATGGGTAAAAACCAAATTGACACCCTCCCTTAATCCCTCCCTTTGAGGGAGGGAAATTCCATACACGCTTTAAAGATAAACGAAGCGATCTAAATCCATGGCATACATATTAAACAAGGTATTCGATGTATAAGATAGGTTCGGATGATACCTGCCGGGGTGTTAACTCGCTCCCGTTAGTCGCAAGTTTCCAAAGCCACCCGACGCGTTCTGGCCGGGTGCCACATCTTGACGACACGCGAGCTTTGCGAGAGTGGCGCAAGGTGTGTCTTTCGCCAAAATATATTTTGGCTGTCGGTGACGACGCAGATAAACCATCAGACCATGTTTTCAGCACAGCTTGCCGCGGTTTTCCTTCGCTTTGCTCAGTCATACTCGATAAAACCGTGGCACCCCGGGAAGAATAATTTGGGTACGCTCTATCACGTCACTTCTTCCAGCAATCTTTGCGTCACATCCCAGAAATTATTTTCTCTAAACGCTGTCGCTGCGCCGGGCAGCGTGGCATGTCTTTGCGTATGGTGGTTCCAATGGGATTGTGCAGCCAGCAATCTGCGCTGACACTCGGACGCATGCTCCTGCGACTTACTGCGCCGATAACGTCGATAAGCCACCAGTCCTGCAACAAGATCGCGTAATGTTTCAAACAGAGATTCCGTATAAAGCAGGCTGTGCACCAAAGGCTCAAGTCGGGAACGGTTCGCTTCGGTCACCATCTGATGCAACCGGCCGGACGCTTGACTCACCTGCTCCGCAACCCTTTCTTTCTCTTCAACCGCGGCCTGCAACTGGTCATCACTTAATTTCTGCAACATGCCCAAGGCTGCCTGTGCATCCAGCAGATCATCCTGAATCCAGTCGCCATTCGGATGCCAGGGCGAAGGTTTGCGATTGGCATAAGCCTCGACATACATCGCTTCGCGCACCCACTCGGGAGATTTCGTGAGAATCTCTTCAATCACTGCCGCGAGGGTCGCATCATCATCGCCAAGATAATCCGCGATCCATGCCCGGCCCAGTTCACCCGCTTCGACCTGTTGATTGTCAGCCAGGCGCGGCACGGCACTGACGTTCGCTTCAATCCAGGCTTCATTGGAAACGAAAGGCCCACCCCATCCGCCGCCTCTGACCCATGCCCACAAGCCTGCCAGATTCACCGACTTGCCGATCGACGCCAACCCCGCAGGCTTCGTCTTCGACTCCGGGTAACCATCCCGCCACAAAGGCACCTGCCAATTGGGAATGCCTCCCTTGCCTTCAAACTCACGTTGGCATTGCAACTCATAAATCACAGGCCTGCCCTGTGATTGCAGGCTGCTCTGATTCCACTTCTGGTACCGCCAAAAGTCTGTCTCGGTGAATTTGAAAGAAAGAACCAGCCGATCATCATCAGCCTTACCCGGCAGACCAGCGACCACTTCCCCGGCTAAATCCGGTGCATCATGCATGCCGCCCGGCCTGACATTCCAGGCCCGAACGATCAGCCTTTTATCCAGCGTCTCCACCACCAACCCATGCACGCGATTGACCACATTCAAAATACGCTCAGCCGCGCTCAACGAACTGCAGCGTGAGCAGTGAGGCATATACAGATCATTACCCGCCAGGTACGGGAATCGCTTGACATCATTATCCCCAAAGCGAAGCACCACCCCTGCCACGTCAGGCCAACGGCGGATCAACTTCTCCAACGCACCGACACACACATTCAGCAGCTTTTCACTCCCCGGACAAAGCGTGGCTTCGCGGTTACTGCACGTGTAATCCTGTGCGTGGTTGCCTACCTCCAGCTTGGGCAGGCAAAGCATGTCATAAGCGAGGTAAACTTCCAGCCCGGCCTTGGTCGCGGCCTCAATCCGCTGCCCGACCAGATCAAACTGCCGTTCCAGCCAACGACTCATTTCACCCGAGCCTACCGCCTGAGGCGAAGCAACGCCTGACAGCGCACTGGTTTCATAAAGCACCAGGCCGTTGTACCCAAAGGCAGCCAATACTTTCGGGTCGCGCAGTCGCGTCTCCAGCATCGGTTCGCCGGGATTATCAATCAATGTCGCTAATTTAAGCATGGCACCTGCCAATCTATTTCTGATCTTCGCATGTCATTTAATTATGCACGAAGATATCATTTCATTTCCAATTGCCCCACCAACTCGCTTAATGCCCCGACCCCCTGCTCTGCCAGATAGCCGCGCAGCCCTTCGGCTATTTTCAAAGGGGTTGCCGGATCGACAAACAAGGCGGTCCCCACAGCCAATCCTGTCGCCCCAGCCAGGATAAACTCCGCCGCATCCTGCCAATATTGAATCCCACCCATGCCGATGATCGGCACACCCGCATCACGCGCCACCTCGCGATACACGCGCGACACCAGATTTACCGCCAAAGGCTTCACCGCAGGCCCGGACAGACCGCCCGTGCCATTCGCCAGGCGAGGCTTGCGTTTGTAGATGTCCACAGCCATTGCCGTGTACGTGTTGATCATGCTCAAGATGTTCGCCCCACCAGCCACAGCCGCCTGTGCGGTAGCAGTGATGTCCCCGACATTCGGCGACAGTTTCACAATCAATCGGCAATCCTTACGCATCGCGCTGCGCACCTCTGCGACCAGTGATTGCAACAAAGCCGGGTCTGTCCCAAACGTCAAACCGTCGGCCACGTTCGGGCAGGACACATTCAACTCGATGGCATCGACCGCCTCCCGCTGTGAAATTTCGCCGGCTGCGACGACATAATCTTCCACGCTGTGCCCAGCAACGTTGACAATGATCCGAGGCCCGCGCTGCCGCATCGCCTCCAGCAAAGGCATCTTCTCATCAAGAAAAGCCTGCAATCCGATGTTGGCCAGGCCAATCGCATTCAGCATCCCGCCTCGCGTTTCGACGATGCGATACGCCTCATTGCCCGGGCGGATCTCGCGCGTGATGCTCTTGGTGACAAACGCACCCAGTTGCGTCAGGTCAGCAAAGTCCTGATATTCCCACGCGTAGCCACACGTCCCCGACGCGGTCATCATCGGGTTCGACAGTTTGAGCCCCGCCAGATCCACTTCAAGCGAAGGCTGATCTTCTGGCTGGTTCGTCGTCATCGCTGCCGTGCTACCATGAGATGTGTTGCCCATGCCTCTTTTTTAGCAGAAACAGAGAAAGCCCACACGAAGCGCCATGCCCACCCGGCATCTTCTCAACCTGACGCCCGATGAACTGGCCGACGCCTTTGCCCAACTCGGCCTGGCTCGGTTTCGCGTGTCGCAAGTCCTCGACTGGGTCTATCGCAAAGGGGCTGACCATTTCGAAGCCATGGCCAACCTCAGCAAAGCCGACCGCCAAACACTCACGCAACATTTCCACATCGCCGACAGCCGCATCATCCGCGAACAACTGGCAACCGATGGCGTGCGCAAACTTCTCGTCGCCTGGCCAACGTCCACCCCCGACAACCCCGCCGCGCGATCACTTGAGCAACCCCCCTTGCCTGTCCTCAACAAAGTAGCGCCCACACTCGAAACCGAATGTGTCATGATCCCCGCTGGTGGCGACGACTCGCGCCTTCGCCGAACCGCCTGCATCTCCAGTCAGGTCGGCTGCCCGGTCGGCTGCAAGTTCTGCGCGTCAGGCCTGGGTGGACTTGATGGCAACCTCACCGCAGGCCAAATCGTCGAACAGGTCTGGCGGCTCAGTTTCCTCACCCCCGACCAGCCCATCACCAACGTCGTCTTCATGGGCATGGGTGAACCATTGGCCAACTTCGATCAGGTCACCCGCGCCATCGCCATGCTCCGCGCCGACTGGGGACTGAACATCGGCGCCCGCCGCATCACCGTCAGCACGGTCGGCCTACCTGCCCAGATCCGCCGACTCGCCGACCAGCAGATCCAATGCACCCTGGCCATCAGCCTGCACGCGCCCAACGATGACATCCGCCGGTCGATCATCCCCTGGGCCGACTTCGTCTCCATCGACCAACTGCTCGATGCCGGTCGCTATTACTTCGATAAGACTGGCCGGGAGATCACGCTCGAGTACATCCTGCTCGGTCGCGTCAATGACCAACCGGAACACGCCCGTGAACTGGCCCGGATCGCCCGGACGCTTCGCACCAGCGTCAACCTGATCCGCTACAACGAGGTGGCCGGACTGGAATACCGCCGACCCCATACTGATGATGTCCACCAGTTTCAGCGCATCCTGCAAGACCAAGGCGTCAAGGCCATCATCCGCGCCAGCCGAGGCCGAGACATCGCCGCTGCCTGTGGCCAACTGAGACATGAATCATTGGCAACATAACAAGACTCATGGGCAACCGGGTATGCCCCGGTTCGACATCCCCCACCGCTACATCCAGAGGCCAGCCTCTTACCCCCCGCCAGACAATCTGCCCGTCCAACGCTTTTCTATTTGCCCAACCCCCCACTCAGCGGTAATCTACGTTGGCACAGACAGATAACCATGACAAAGGGCGGCAACGATGAAGGTTATATGTGATCGCGGCGCATTACTCGACAGACTCAACCTCGCTGGAGGCGTGGTCGTCTCGCGCACACCCAAACCCATCCTCACCTGCGTGAAACTCATCGCAGAAACCAACGCCCTCCACGTCGTCGCCACCGACATGGAAGTCGGCCTGCACATTTCCACCCCCCGCGTGGAAGCCTCCGTCGAAGGTGAAGCCGTCGTCCCCGCAGACAAACTGATCTCCATCGTCCGTGAGTCCGTGGATGCCACGCTCACGCTCGAAGTCGATAGCGACACCATGCACGTCAAGGGCCAGGACTCGCACTTCAAAGTGTATGGCTACCCCGCCGGCGACTTCCCCAAAGTGCCCGACTTCCCCGGCGAACCCGACTTCGCCATCCAGGCAGGCCAACTCAGCCAACTCATTCAACAAACCATCTACGCCACCGCACGTGAAAATTCACGCTACGCGATCAACGGCGTGCTGCTCGAACGCGACGGCAAGAAGCTTTGCGTCGTTGCCACCGACGGCCACCGCCTCGCCTTGGCGCGCGGTGACTTCAAGCCGGCAAACGATGCCGCTTTCAACGCCATCATCCCCACCAAAGCACTCAACATGCTCAACCGCATCCTCGACGATCCCGAAGCCGAGGTGCTGGTCAAGGTCAAGGACAATCAGATCATCTTCGACTGCGAAGGCGCCACGCTTTCCTCAACCCTCGTCGATGGCAACTTCCCGCCTTACAAGGATGTCATTCCCAAGGATGGCGACAAGAAAGCCACGCTCAATACCGATGTCTTCGCCTCAGCCGTCCGCCGCGGTGCACTGCTGACCAACGAGGAATCCAAGGGCGTGCGGCTCAGCTTTGACAGCGATGGCCTGACCCTTTCCAGCCGAGCCCCCGAAATGGGTGAAGCGGAAATCAGCGTCGATCTGCCCAAGTACGATGGCGAAGCCGTGGAAATCGGCTTCAACCCCGCTTACGTGCTGGATGCGCTCAAGGTTATCACTGCCGATCAGGTCACGCTGGACATGAAAGCCCCCAATAAGCCAGGCGTCCTGCGCACCGGGCCTGACTTCCTGTATGTGATCATGCCGGTCAACTTAAGCTGATCCTCAACTGAACCTGCCGCGAGTTTTGCCATGAATCCCGATGCTTTTTCATGGATCGACACCGAGGACATCGCCGAGGCGCTGATGGAAGCGTACCCGGCTGAAAACCCGATGTCGCTGCGCTTCACCCAACTGCGCGACATGGTCGAAAAACTCGACAACTTCGAACCCGAGCCCGGCCAGGCCTGCAACGAAGCCATCCTCGAAGCCATCCAAGGAGCATGGATCGAACTCTGGCAGGAAGAGAATTGAGGATTCTGAAAAAAGCAGGTTAAGAGTTTCACACTGACATACATTAATCAATCACGAAGACACTGATTGCTTCATGAAACATCAGGGCAATATCACAATCCGATCATACTGATACATCTTTACAATATATTTTCTCGTTTCATCTTTTGGATGGCACTCAACCATGATCAATCGGCGGACAGGATATACAGTAATTTCTTCATGAGGTATTGGAGCAACCCACATTTTGATTTCTGAAGGCGATTCTGCAGTAACTTTCTTTCCACTCGACCGTAGATTCTCAACCAGCGCTGTTACTAACTCACCATGTTTATCATTCTGCAGGGATTGCTTCAGTGAATCTCTCTCGTGAAGTGTGACTTCAAGCCCTCTGCCTTCCGGAGCTGTCCGTCCACCCGAAAATATGTTCCATGTTGATATCTCAGTCCAAGTTAAATCCAAAGTATCATTGCCAACCACAATTTCAGATGGAAAACGGTCTAAACTATCCCAGTGCTCATCTGCTGACAAAGAAGATAACACACCCATTTGAATCTTCGCGATAGCAGTAAGTCTCTCTTTCGTAGAATCTCGCGGAAGATCAATTAATCGAGTTGAAGATTTCGTTTCATTAGTTGTTATTTTATCTACCGAATGTTGCCCATGGGTCGCAGGTATAGACTTATCGCTAGAAGTTGACCTTATGCCGCCTGAACCGCCGCGATCGTCTAAGCCATTTGATTGAGTATCAGGCGGATTTGAGCAGCTAAGTAATAACAGAACTATGCTAG
This sequence comes from uncultured Phycisphaeraceae bacterium, assembly GCA_964546335.1. Taxonomy (GTDB): domain Bacteria; phylum Planctomycetota; class Phycisphaerae; order Phycisphaerales; family Phycisphaeraceae; genus CAZJJN01. The sequence continues at coordinate 16,110 of CAZJJN010000002.1, read as the reverse complement.
TTAGCAGACTGCATTTTGTGCATTTTAATACTGTATCAACAATCATCATACAATATTCCATTCAGGTATCTTATAGTTTTTATCATGAGAAAGAATACACCCTTGTTAGTATTTTACAAGCCCGGGTGCCGTGGTCACTGGCGCAGCCATGACCACGTAATTACGTGCCGAAAAGCAATTTGGCCATACTTCGCGATTGCCATATCCCCCATATACATTCCTTGCGCCTCTATACCTTCGCGAGAAACAATTCCCCTTCTTCCTCACTCACCACCATCAATTGCAGGCACCAGTAAATCCCGCGCGGACACCATCCCCCCACTTCCCGCTTCCACCACCAGACTGCGGCACCGCCCATCTTCAAATACCAGCAACTCATACGTCAAAGCCAACAGATCCTCCAGCCGATGACTTACCATCAGCGTCGGCGTGCGCGTCAGCGCGATCGCCTCCTTCAGGTAACCGATAATCTCCTCACGCATCAAACTGTCAATCCCTGTCATCGGCTCATCCAACAGCAGCAACTCAGGCTTGGTCAGTAAGGTTCGCCCCAGTGCCACCCGCCTCTGTTCGCCGCCGGACAATTCCACAGGCCGACGCGTCAGCAAACTTCGCAACTGCAAAAGCTCCACCAGATCGTCAAATCCACTGGCATCATGCCTCATGCCATACTTCAGATTGGCTTTGACGGATAAGTGTGGCAGCAACAAGCCATCCTGAAAGACCAGGCCGACCCGTCGCTGATGAGGCTTGATATGTCTTCGCCGACCGACATCATCCAGCGTGCGCCCGCCCAGCTCAATGTAGCCATGCTTCGGACGAATCAGCCCGGCCAGCATCTTGAGGAAACTGGTCTTGCCCGATCCTGACCTGCCGAAGATGCCCACGATACCATCGCCCATCTGCATCCGGGCATCGAGCGTAAACTTGCCTCGCTGCAACCGCGCATCAACTTTCAGCATGTCGTCTGCCCTTCCTGGCCAACACTTCCGCCACGAGCATGGCCGCTATCGCAATCACCACCGAGATCATCACCATCCGCCACGCCAGACTTTCCCCGCCGGGCACCTGCAACGATTGATAAATGGAAGTGGAAAGCGTTTGAGTCTGGCCGGGAATGTTCCCTGCAAACGCGACCGTCGCCCCGAACTCCCCTAGACTGCGCGCAAAGCAGAGGATCATCCCCGTCACCACGCCAGGCCAGGCCAGCGGCAATGTGACGGTGAATACTCGACGCAGCGGGTTCGCACCAAGCGTTGCTGCTGCCTGCTCGTAGCCGGGATCGACCGCATCCAGCGATTGGCGAATCGCCCGTACCAGCAAAGGCAACCCCATCACGCCCGACGCGATCACCGCGGCCCACCATGTAAACGCCAGCCGAAATCCGAGAAAGGTTTCAAGCCAACTGCCGATCCAACCTTGCCGACCCAAGCTCAAAAGCAGCAGATAGCCGACCACAATGGGAGGCAAAACCAAAGGTAAATGCACGATGCCTTCCAGCAGTCCGATGCCTCGAAAACGCCAGCGCGAAAACATCCACGCCAACGCAAAACCGATAGGCAACATGATGATGACACATAGCCCAGCCACCATCAGACTGCGCACGAGTACATCCCATTCCATGGCAGTCATGGCTCAACCTCCATTGAAGCAGTGTGCTGTCGGGAGCTTGAAGGCGTGACCGATTGGACAGGAGCAACTTGAAAGCCATGCTTGATGAAGATGTCGCGCGCGATTGGCCGATTGAGGAAAGCGATAAACTCGCGGGCGCTTTGTGCGTTCGCGCTGCTTTGGATCGTGGCAACGGGATAGCGCACAGCGTCATGCAATGATTCAGGCACCGTCCACAAGACTTTCACCTTAGGTGATGTCGCTGCATCGGTCGCATACACAATGCCTTGCTCAACTTCCCCTAACTCCACCAGCCGCAACGCTGCCCGGACATCGTTGGCAGGAATGATGCGCGATTTCATGTCCTCCCATCGCCCAAGGTTTACCAATGCCTGACGGGCATATATTCCAGCCGGGACATGTGTGGGATCACCCAATGCCAATCTTTCGTTCGAGTTAAGGATTGGCCCGTTGTCGCGATTTTCTGCTGGCAACTGTTTACCAACCGAGGCAATCCAGACCAGGCGGTTTGAGAGAAGGTTCTGGCGCGAGTGGGTATCGATCAAGCCTTGGCTTTCAAGGTGATCCATCCATTTCACGTTTGCTGATAAATAGATATCTGCTGCCGCTCCTTGCTCAATCTGCCGAGCCAGTGTCGAACTGCTGGCATATTGAGCAATGACTCGAGTGCCTGTCTGCCGAGTGTATGCCGCGATGACTTCATTCATCGCATCCGTCGTACTGGCTGCAGCAAATAGGGTGATGCTGGTTGGCGTAGGATTTTCTTTAGTCTCGGGATTTGCTGAGACGTTGCCGCAACCCGTCATGACCAGGCAGATGGCCATAGCTATGGCATATAGTTGCTTCGTTTTTATTTTTCTGTTATCGTTCATTTTATTTATACGACTTTAGTGGTTTTCTTTTCCGTTATTTTTCTCACACTCACCAGTTCGCTTTGGTACGCGACTCTTGCCGACTTGCCACTGTGCTTACCGATGACATACTGCCTGCCCGGATGGCCGAACAAGGACGGTTCGCAAGGCTCATACGCCCGGCTGTCTCGGAGCATGGCATGCACATGAATCCCGGACTCATGAGTGAACACCCGGCTGCCAACAATCGGCCTGTTTGTTGCGACTGCCTGCCCCGTCATTCCCGCCAGATCGCTCGCCAGTGCTGCCGCCTCAGCGACATTTACGTTTGAGGATAGGATCGGTGATAACCCCACTGCTGCAGCGACCTGCTCCAACGCCGCATTCCCCGCCCGTTCACCTATCCCATACGCTGTCACATCGACACTGTCCGCTTCCGCTTCCAAGGCTGCGATGCTGTTGCCCACAGCCATGCCCAGGTCGTTGTGCATGTGAACTGCAAGTTGTACTCGTCCAGCCAACGGCCGCAGTTCACTAATGACACGCGCCACCTGCAATGGCGACCAGACCCCCACCGAGTCAGCCAGCCGAATGCGGTCAACGCCAAGGCCTGCGGCAAGCGCGACAAGTTCCCTGATTACCGACATCTCCGCACGTGATACATCCTGCAATCCAACCGAGACATACTGAAAGGATTGCCTCGCATATGCTGCTATTTTCAGCATTTTCTGCGAGATGTCATGCAATGACCAACCTAGCGCATCCATCAGGATTGACGAAGCGGGTAACGAGAAATGCACCGCCTGTAAGCCACAGGCCTCGGCTGCGTTCAAATCCTTGACATCAGCCCGACACCAGCCCGTCACCCGGCAAGGCAGGTTCATATCAACGATCGCGCGAATCGACTCCGCTTCTCCGCCCCCCATGATCGGCGTCCCCGCTTCAATCTCATCCACTCCCGCCTTCGCAAGACGCTCGGCCAGCATGACTTTCTGCTCGCATGAGAAAGCCAGGCCAGGCTGCTGCTCGCCGTCTCGCAAGGTCGTGTCAATGATTTCGATTCTTCGCCGATGCATGAGCCGCTCATCCTTCCTGAAGCATCAGTTCCTCGACAGGCTCACCCTCCTCGAGTGCATCCAGCACGGTGTCAATCTTTTCCTCATTCACTTCGCCATACCACCAGCCCTGCGGATACACCACCATCACTGGCCCTTTCTCGCACATCTTGAAGCAACTGGTCGTCGAGACCATCGCATCAATCCCCCGATCTATAATTTCCTCCTCCAGGTACTGTGGCAGCGTGGCTGCGTCTTTCTTATTGCAGACACCCTTCGGCTCGCCATTGGTGCGATAGCTGTTGCAGATCATGATGTGATATTCTGGTTTTTGCATTTTGAACTCCTTATCCGCGCGTCATGTCGCGCTTATTTGTGTTTCGTGTTATTCAACCACACCCCGTCCCCGGGCCTCCACATCCCCCGCACCCTACGCCATCCGTGTCACACCCCGCACTGGGCTGCAACACCCGCAACGGCATGCGTGGCTTGCAGCCGCTGTACACTGCCTCCAACGCGTCATGAATCAAACCTTCCGCCACCTGCACGCGCACCCCCTGCCTGGCCAACGCAGTCTGAGGCGATGACCCCGCGGAGCTGCATACCAGCGACCGACAATCCGCCAAACGCGCCGCCAACTCATCCCACCGCCGTCCCCCGCTACCAGGTAGTGGTGTCGGCCGGGTTTCCACGACTTCGTACTGCCCCCCGTCGCGCTCTTCGAATATCCACAACTGCTCCGCCTGCCCGAGATGCTGATTCACCAGCATCCCTTCCAGACTCGCCACCGCCACGTAAGGCCGCGCTTGCGCATCCTTACCATCAATCGGCGACCGACTCGCTTCGATCAACGCTTCGGTCACCAGCGCACTGTTGTCTTCACCAATCCGCCCCACCGCATCAGCCCGACACCGTGCACAATGTTTCATCTGAGGCACATACTGCTCCGCCATATCGCGCACTTGCCGCATCATCGCATCGTCAGGAGCCGTCACATTCTCAAAAGGCGTATCCGCCACCGGGCACAACGCCATGCAGTTGTGATAGTCCGCGCCAAGCTGCGACACTGTTTCCGCAATCGTCTCAATGTGATGATCATTCACGCCCGGAATCACGATGCTGTTGACTTTCACCGTGATGCCATGCTCTTTCAGCAGGCGAATCGCATCAAGCTGCCGCGCCAGCAGAAACTGCGCCCCGACCAACCCGCGATACACCTTCTTGTCAGGCCGGACAAAGCGATAGATATCCTTGCCAATCTCCGCGTCCACCGCGTTCACCGTAATCGTCACGTGGCTGACATCCAGCTCCGCCATCTCCTCAACGTAAGGCGAGACATTCAACCCATTGCTTGCCACGCATAAAATCATGCTCGGATAGTTTTCGCGCACCAGCCGCAGCGTCGCCATCGTTTCCTCACCATTGGCAAACGGATCGCCAGGCCCCGCAATCCCCACCACACTCAAAGGCAAATCCACCAGTTCCATCACCTTGCGCAGATACACCACAGACTGAGCAGGCGTCAGCAGCGTACTCGTCACACCCGGGCGCGACTCATTCATGCAATCAAACTTACGATTGCAGAAGTTGCAACCCAGATTGCACTTGGGCGCGACAGGCAAGTGCACTCTGCCGAACTTGCCGTGCGCTGCCGGATCAAAACAAGGATGCGTTTGTGATTTTCGACCGACCATGGCCGCCTCCTTTTCAAAAATACGTAAAAGGCACGTCCGCCTCTGCCTGCTTGACTGCCAATATTTCATTCACCATGCGATCAAACAGCGCCTGCGTGCCGTCGTAACCCAACGTCGCGATGCGCGCTCCACCAAAGCGGTCATGCACCGGGAACCCCACCCGAATCAAAGGCAACCCCAGCCGTTGCGCCAGCTTCTGCCCCTTGCTGTGCCCGATCACCAAGTCCGCTTCAACGTCCGCCGCACGCTCCGCGATCTCCTCAAAATCAATGCCGTTCTCAACTCGGCAATCTCCCCCGCGAGCCAACTGCCCGTCCGTCACGCGTCCGATCGCTTCCCGCAACTTTCCCGACTCCCCGCCCGAAGCCGCCAGCGCGATCTCCATGCCCACTTCACTCAACAGCGCCGACAGCGCGACCACCAGGTCTTCCTCGCCATACACAATCACGCGCTTGCCGAACACGTATTTGTGCGCATCGACATAACTGTCCACCAACCGCCCGCGCGTCTTCTCATCGCGCTCAGGCATCGCCCTGCCACTGACTTGCGACAACACGTCCATCAACGCATCACTGCCTCGCACTCCGACAGGCAAGTCCATCATGTGATGCGTAACGCCAAACTTTTCTTCCATATATCGCCCTGCTGACTTCGCCGGTTCCAACGTGCTGGCCAACTCAATCGTCGCAACAGACCGCCCCATCGAGCGAATCTGTTCCACACTCGTCCCGCCCTCCGGTATCCGCTGATACTCCTTCCATGAAGGCCCATCCAGCCGATCCGCGTAATCAGGCAGCAACACAGGCTTTAAGCCAAACCGCTCCGCCAACTCGTGCAGATAACGCAAATCCGCAGGCGACACCATGCCCGGAATGATGTTGACCTGATCCGCAATCTTCTCCCCGTCTTCAGCCAATTGTTCCACCGTCGCGCGAATCGCCGCGTGGTAACCTTCCGCATGCGTCCCTGCGTAACTCGGCGTACTGACATGCACCATCTCAGGCAGCGCTCGCCCCGCATTCGCCTCGCGAAACTCATGCAGCAACATCTTCACATCGTCGCCAATCGTCTCAGCCAGGCAGGTCGTAGCGATGCCGATCACCTTCGGGTCATACCCCTCAATCACATTGGCTAACCCCAAGTGCAGGTTCGTCCGCCCGCCAAACACTGCTGCCTGCTCGCCGAAGTTACTCGACGCGATATCCATAGGCTCGCGGTAATGGCTGATCATGTATCGCCGAATGTACGTCGCACACCCTTGCGAGCCATGCAGGAAAGGCACACACCCTTCAATGCCACTGAACGCCAACGAAGCACCCAAAGGCGTACACAGTTTGCAGGCATTGCGCGTCGAAACATACTGAGGCAGCGCGTGACGAATCATGCCATCACCTCCTTATGCGGATTCGCTTCCTCAACCATCGCGCGGTTGCTCGATTCACTTTCCGACATCACCGCCCCGCTCCCGTCTTCGACGACCGACCGCGACACGCCCCGCGTAAACTGCCACACCGGCGATGTCGTCGTGCGATACACCTCACGAGCAAACGCCACCATGCCCTCATATCCCGCCAGTCCTGTCTTCCGCTCATGATTGTGGTCGCAGAATCCCAGCCCCAGCTTGTAAGCGATCGGCCGTTCCTTCACCCCACCAATCAACAAGTCCGCCTGCTTCTCCTGCACAAAGCGCGAAAGCTCCAGCGGATTGGTGTCATCCAACAACACTGTCCCTTCATCACAAATCTCCCGCAGCTTTCGATAGTCGTCAGGCCCACCGGTCTGCGAACCGGCAATCACCGTCTGCATGCCTATCGTGCGCAGCGAGCGCACCAGGCTCATCGCCTTGAACGCCCCGCCGGTATACACCGCAGCCCGTTTGCCTTGTAAAGCCTTGCGCATCTGCATCAGCTCAGGCATGATCCGCCCGACTTCTTCACTGACCAATTGCTGAGCCGCTGCCTGCACCTGCTTGTCACCAAAGAACTCAGCCACGTCGTACAATGCCTGGCTCATGTCTTCGATGCCGAAGTAAGACACCCGAATGAATGGGATGCCATACTTCTCTTTCATCAATCGCGCCAAACCTGTCATTGATCCTGAACATTGCACGACATTCAGAGATGCCCCATGAGCCTTGCGAATGTCATCCACGCGACCATCCCCGGTAATCGTCGAGACAACATTCACCCCCATGCGTTCGTAATACTCTTTGATCAGCCAGGTTTCCCCAGCAATGTTGAAGTCACCGAGAATGTTGATGCTGGTCGCTGGGACATCGGACACATCCCCCGTCCCCACCAGTTGATCCAGCGCTCGACACGCTGCGGAATAGCCTTCCTTCTTCGACCCCGCGAAGCCCTCGCTGTGCACCGGGATGACATCAATGCCTGTCTTTTTTGAAGCCCGTTTGCACACCGCATCAATGTCATCGCCGATGATCCCCACGATGCAGGTGGCATAAACGAACGCAGCCTTGGGCTGATACTTTTCAATCAACTCCACCAAGGCAGCTTCAAGCTTCTTCTCACCGCCGTAGATGATATCCTTCTCGCGCAGGTCGGTTGTAAAACTCATGCGGTACAGATCAGACCCGCTGCTCCAGGCCCCGCGAATGTCCCATGTATAGCTGGCACATCCCACCGGGCCATGGATCAGATGCAGCGCATCGGTGATCGGATAAAGCACCACCCGCGACCCGCAGAAGACGCAAGCCCTCTGCGAGACCGACCCAGCCAGCGACTGTTTCTCGCAGGCCATGTTGAAAGGCTGGTCACCTTTCTCGTGGATCTGCTTGCGTCGCTCTTCAAGAATGGGAATGGCGATATCCTGCGTCATCACTCATGACTGCCTTGCATAAAGTTCTCTGGTCAGTTCAAAGCACAATCACATCGTCAGTTCAAAGCTTTCCTCGGGGGCATCACGATCCTGACGGTTCATGAACACATCCAGAATCTGCTCCAGCATACGGATCGCGCCGTTGTAACCCACCGTCGGGAAATGCTGATGGCCGATGCGATCCAGAATCGGGAAGCCATGCCTGACGAAAGGAATGTCTTCATCGCGTGCGATGTACTTGCCATACGTATTGCCGATCAATAGATCGACTGACTCGTTCTTAATCCACTGATGCATCAGGAACATGTCAGCATTCGCGCCCTGGCGCACTTCGACACCTTCCTTTTCATCACCCAAGACTTCACCCATACGGGCCAGGAACTTCTTGCCAGGCGTACCCGTCACCACATACTTCGGCTTCATGTCCACCGTCATGAGCAATTCACTGAGCGAGACCAACTGGTCCGGATCGCCCCACAGTGCAACAGTCTTGCCATAGAAGTACTGGTGCATGTCAGAGATCAAATCCACCAAGCGCCCGCGCTGCCTGGCGATCTCCGCTGGCACTTTTCCGCCGGTGTACTTGGCCAATTCCATGATGAAACGATCCGTCGCCTTCAGCCCGATAGGCAAAGACAGCGTTGCCTGCTTCACTTTGCACTTGGCTTGCAATGCCATTGCCGCAGGCCCACTGGCGACAGACCCAAGCGCGATCGCTCCAGCGCTGTCACCACTGCGTTTCATCAGCTCAGGTGTCGCGCCACCTTTGGGATACATCTCATGCACACCCGTCTGCGGCGCATCCATCACATCCGATGTGTCCGGATACATCAAAGGCTCAAGCCCCATCAAACGCACCAGGCTCTTGATCTCCCGCATGTCCGCAGGCTCAACCCAGCCGGGCATGATGGTCACTTCATGACTGTTGACCGTGCCTGTCGATTCCGCGAAGTAATCGACCATGGCCTTGTTCATGGTGGCGAATCCGGTCACATGTGAGCCGATATAACTCGGCGTGTTCGCATGAATCACAAACCGACCTTCAGGAATCAATCCCTTCTCGCGAGCCGCTTCCGCGATCTGCGGGATGTCATCGCCAATCGTTTCCGACAAACAAGTGGTATGTACCGCAATGACCTGTGGATCGTAAATCGTGAAGATATTCTGAATGGCAGCCAGCAGGTTGGATTGACCGCCAAACACGCTGGAGCCTTCGGTAAACGAACTGGTGCCAGCCATCGCCGGTTCTTTGTAATGCCTGCTCAAGGTTGAGCGGTGATACGCACAGCAACCCTGCGAGCCGTGGCTGTGAGGCAGGCAACTATGAATGCCCAGGGCGGCATACATCGCACCAATCGGCTGACAGGTCTTGGCTGGGTTTACGGTTAGCGCGCTGCGTTCAGCCACCTCACCGCCTTGGGTATGTCTTAGTAAACTCATGATTCCTATTCCTTTCTGCGCGAGCCGCCGCGCATCATTACTTATTCATTCCTCACGCTGTTGCGCAAAGGCTCTATTCCAATTCCTCATCCACTGCATCCGCACCCACAACCTGGGCGAACTGAGCATCATCCGCATCCGTAGCCTTGTCATTCCATGGCGCATCGATCAGGCCCCACACCTTGGCGTTGACCATGCGGTCGATCTCTTCATAGAAGTTGATCGCGCCTTTGAAGCCCGCGTATGGGCCGCCGTAGTCATAACTGTGCAACTGCTTGCAGGGGATGCCCATCTTCTGGACGATGTATTTCTCTTTGATCCCTGCACAGAAGATGTCTGGCTTGACGGACTGAATCAGCTTCTCCGACTCCCAGTGATTGATGTCGTCAATCACCAGCGTCTTAGGCTTCATGTCCGCCATCATGCCTTCATATTCCTTGAAGTCGAAGCCGGCTTCTTCCTTGTCGATGGCTCGCTTGCGCCAGTCGCCGCGATACTTATCCGCATCCGCATCGACATGCAGTTCTTCAATGTTTCGACTGTCAGCATCGACCTTGATGTCAGGCAGCACAGCCCGGCCTTCGTAGTCATCGCGGTGAGCAAACTCGTAACCCGCAGCCACGGTTTCCATGCCCAACTCGCTGAACAGTTCCTGGTAATGGTGCGCCCGGCTGCCCCCGACAAAGAGCATGGCTCGCTTGCCTTCCAGCTTCGGTCGATACTTCTTCTGAGCCTCGAATACCGCCGGGTACTCCTCACTGATCACCTGCTCGACACGGTCGGACAGCTCCGCATCATCAAAGAACTCTGCGATCTTGCGCAGGCTCTTGGCTGTGGCCTTGGCGCCGATGAAGTTCACCTTGATCCAGGGCGTGCCATACTTCTTCTCGATCATGTCCGCGACATAGTTGATCGAGCGGTGACACATCACGCAGTTCAACTCCGCTACATGAGCGTTGGCGAACTGGTCATACGTGCTGTTACCACTGAAGGTTGAGACGACGTCGATGCCGCAGCGCTCGAAGAGATCTTCCAACACGAAGGCATCGCCACCGATGTTGTATTCGCCCAGCAGGTTGATGCTGAACTTGCCCGGAGGGGTATCGTCCGTGCCCACCACATGCTTGAAGATCTGGTTGTTGGCAATGTGGTGGCCTGCGGACTGGGACACGCCTTTGTAGCCTTCGCAGGAGAAGGCAAAGATGTTGATCCCCAGCTTCTCTTTCATTTCCTTGGCCACCTGATGCACATCGTCACCGATCAACCCAACCGGGCAGGTCGAAAAGACCGCGATGGCTTTGGGATGGAACAGGTCATACGCTTCCTGGATGGCCTGCTTCAGTTTCTTCTCCCCGCCGAAGATGATGTTGTCATCCTGCATGTCCGTGGAGAAGCAGTAAGTCATGAAGTTGTCATGTTCATCGGTGGGCGCACTGGTCTGGTTACGACGCGTCAGCCAGGAGTAAAAGCCGCAACCGATCGGCCCATGCGTGATGTTGACGATGTCGCGGGTCGGGCCCAGGATCACGCCCTTGCAGCCGGCGTAGGTGCAGCCCCGCTGGGTGATGATGCCCGGGACGGTTCGCGTGTTCGCCCCGATCTGAGGCAGACTCACGGTGCCATTCTCTTCCGTATGGAATTCATTGACGACAATCTGCTTTTCCCGCTTTTTGCGGGTTTTCTTGGGGTACACGTCGAGGAGTTGTTCGCGCAATGCTTCACTGGTCAACTCCGGCGAAGGCATCGCATCTTCTTTCTGTGGGTCATTGTTCTGAATCATGTCGGGCCTCTCTTGTCTTGGAGTCCGTGTTGTTCTGGTTAAGCGCGAGTTGATCGCGCAGGCGTGGTGACGCCGATGGTTTCACTGAATTGTTTGGGGTTACACTGGAGTTGTCGGGTCAGGCAGCGCCTTCCAGCACGCCGTAGTCAAGCAGTAACTGCTCGAGTTCCTCGATATCCAAAGGCGTGGGTACGACGAACATTTCGTTCTGGTCGATGTTACGCGCCAGCGTGCGATACTCATCCGCCTGTGGAGCGTTCGGGTTCCAGTCGATGACGGTCTTGCGTTGCAGTTCCGCTCGCTGGACATCGTTATCGCGCGGGACGAAGTGGATCATCTGCGTGCCCAGCTTCTCAGCCAAAGCCATGATGAGCTCGCGCTCATTGTCCGTATTACGACTGTTGCAGATCAGACCGCCCAGACGTACGCCACCAGCCTCGGCGAACTTGACGATGCCCTTGCAGATGTTGTTGGCTGCATACATAGCCATCATCTCACCCGAGCAGACGATGTAGATTTCCTGGGCTTTGCCTTCACGAATGGGCATGGCAAACCCGCCACACACCACGTCACCCAGCACGTCGTAGAACGAGTAATCCAGCCCTTCGCTCTCGTCATAAGCCCCGAGCTGCTCAAGCATGTTGATGCTCGTGATGATGCCTCGACCCGCACAGCCGACGCCAGGTTCAGGCCCGCCTGACTCGACGCACTTGCAACTGCCAAAGCCATCCCGCCTGATGTCATCAAGCTCCACATCCTCTCCTTCCTCACGCAGCGTATCCAGCACAGACTTCTGCGCCAGCCCATGCAGCAGCAGGCGAGTGGAGTCAGCCTTGGGGTCGCACCCCACGACCATGACTTTCTTGCCCATCTCCGCCAGTGCAGCCACTGTGTTCTGCGTGGTGGTTGACTTTCCAATTCCGCCTTTTCCGTAAATAGCGACCTTACGCACGTCTAGGCCTCCCTTTTCTATAGGTTTAACTTACCAACTCAGGCCGCCCTCACGGCCACACATGCTTCACCTATTACAAAAGGGATGCCAAAGAGTTTTGAATCGCAAATAACTGAGTAAATCATCCCCGATAGTCTGTTTCTCATGTCTATCGTGCAATTTTCAGCCATATTTTGGCCGATTTTATTGCGGAGATCTCTCCTGCAACTGGCGTGATTCTGCCTGTATTGTGACATTTCTGTCGTCTGATAATCGTGCTCATTTGAATATGTATCACAAATCATTGTTTTTCCTGTGATTATTTAAGGTGTGACAATTTTGTCATCCTCCGCACCCGGCACTACATTTTTGTCGTTGCTTGTCTGTTTCAAGAATTTGCTGGCAGATCAATACCCAGCGACTTGATCTTGTACCGAATCTGTCGACTGGTCAGCCCAAGCTCACGCGAAGCAGCCGCGGCATTGCCTCCACTTCGCTTCAGTGCATCGCTGATCATGTCCCGCTCCAGCGCCTCAACTCTGGCTTCCAGCGAACCCAGTTGTTGATCGCGCCGCTCACTCTTACCAGGCATCTCCAACGTCGGCGGCAGGTTGTGGCTATGGATCACGCCTTCCTGACTCAACAGCACCGCATGCTCAATGCAATTCTCCAACTCGCGCACATTGCCTGGCCAGTGGTAACTGTTCAGCGTATTGATCGCAGGCGTTGAAATGCGATGGATCGGCTTGCCCATCTGCTGGCCGTACTCCGCAGCAAAATGATTGGCCAGCAGCAGCACATCGCCGCCCCGGTCACGCAGCGGAGGCAGGTTGATCGGAAAGACATTCACCCGGTAATACAAGTCATTGCGAAACGCCCCCTCTTTCACTGCTGCTTCCAGATCGCGATTCGTCGCAGCCAGCACACGCACATCGGAGCGAATCGTTGTGTTGCTACCCACCCGTTCAAACTCCATTTCCTGAAGAAAACGCAGTAATTTCACCTGTATCGCAGGCGTAAACTCACCAATCTCATCCAGAAACAACGTGCCCCCATCCGCTTCTTCCAAGCGTCCAATACGCCTTTCCACGGCCCCGGTAAATGCCCCGCGCTCGTGACCAAATAATTCACTTTCCAACAGCGACTCATTCAATGCTGCACAGTTCACCTTCACGAAAGGCCCATCACAGCGCGGACTCGCGTAATGAATCGCCGAAGCGGCCAACTCCTTACCTGTGCCCGACTCACCTCGGATTAACACCGTCGTGTCAGACGCCGCCACCTGCTGAATCCGCAAGTAACACTGCCTCATCGCATGCGAGTTGCCAATGATATTCTCCGGGCGAAACCTCTCATGCAAAGCATCGCGCAGTCGCAGATTCTCTTCCTGCAAGGCCTGCTGCTCCTCGCGTTCCTGACGACGGGCGCGAACGTCATAGCCGATCATCGTTGCAATGATCGTGAGCGACTGCCTTGCTTCGTCCAGCCAATGCTCCATCTCCTCAGGCATGTCCACTGACAGCGTCCCCACGACATGCATGCCTTGCTTGATCGGCACGCAGACAAAACTCACATCGCCACGCGAGTCATCCTCAAGTCGGCTGTGCACACGATCGCGAAAGCGAGGTTCGCGTCGGACGCTACGCACGACCAAAGGCTGGCCGGAGTCCAGCACCGCGCCGGTGATCCCCTCGCCCCGTTGATAGCGCACGCTACTGTCAGGCGAATCGCCTTGATGTCGAACCGCAGCCACCTCGAGTGTGTTGTCATCCGAAGTCAACAGCATGATGGTGCCACGCACCATGCCCAGTCTGCGTTCGAGGACTTCAAGGATGTCATGCAGCGTCTGCTCGTGGCTGGTGGTGTCGCCGATGATGCGAGCGATGTCATATAAGGAGGCCATCTGCTGATCGCGCCACTGCTTCTGCCGCGCGCAAAACCTCAGGTCTGCCTCATCCCCGGGCAACGGGCAGCCCTGTGCACAATGCTTGCCCCCTAACTCGATTGGATCGCCAGGCTCAGACTGCGTCATGGCTTCACACACATAATTCCTATCCAATCCTGCACTTGCAGCATCTTCTGCCGATACGAGCGGTACAACAGGCTCGTCGTTTTTCCCGGAAGTCCGGTTGCTATCCCAAACTAAGGATGAATTAGTGCAAAGATCATGCCAGACCTTTTCGCTGGCGGCGGTGTGATATTTTTGATGAAAGTTGGGAGATTCAATCACAGAGTTCGCAGAGGGTGCAGAGGAGGATGAAGCAACCGTTTGAATGGTAAAGGTCTGTGCGTGGCTGGTGGTGATTTCATCATGAAATGTGCCAATCACATCCTGTCCGCTGAAAACGGCAAAGGAGAAATGAGCCTCCGGTTGAGCGGAGGCGTGATCAATCAATTTTGATGAGGGGGCAGAAGAGAATGATTCGACCTTCTGCCGAACGGCGGGTGAGACGCCCACCGCACCATAAACATTCACGGGCGGGACGCCCACCCCACCGAAGAAAACGTCAGGTGAATCATTCACATGGTCGGCAACATTGATGGATATCATCTCCAGGCCGGCCGAGGTCATACTCTTTGTGTCCTTTGCGCACTCTGTGCTTGATCCTTTCCTCTCCCCATGTGTCTGCGCATCATGCTTGCCATGTGATTTTCGCCTCGTCTTGGCCCATGAACTGATCGCGCTTTTCATATCAGTCATCGAATGATCACTTCCTCGTTGACACGTAGGGAGATCTTTACGATTCTTCGTATTGCGCAAATCGAGTTTCAGCAGATCGACGCTGGCCTTTCTTGCCAATTCGCGCGATTGCGCGTAGCCAGAAAGTTCGATCAGTCGGGCGACGACAGACATGCGACTGCGCGAAAGCAAGACCTGCGTCTGCATGTCAGCCAGATCAGTGAGCTTCGCCAACGCATCCAGATGTCCCGGCTGGTTGGCCCAACCGGCCAAGTCTGCCAGTGTCATACCATGACGATCCGCGAGCGCACTGACATCGTGACAATGATTGAAAATATCTGCGACCAGTGCTTCATGCTGCGATGGATTCATAGCATCATGAATCGTGTCATCGGCATGAGATGTTTCTTGTGATTCAAGAGGTTTGTTCCTGGCGATCATGTCTTTGCCCAGAGATCATGATTGATGCGCATAAATTTGATGACACTTTGTTTAGGAACTGCACCACGGAGGCACCGAGGCACAGAGTAGGAAGAGAAGAAGATCAAGCACAAAGGTCACAAAGAATACAGAGGGAGATTCTCGCCAAGGTGCGAAGGCGCAATGGGCGCCAAGGAAATGAATCAATGGTTTGATCGCTCTCTGTGTTCTTCGTGCTTTATCTCTGTCTTTCGCCGGGGTTGGTGGGTGGCATGGTTATCGCCGCAGGCATAACCATGAAAGGTGTGTTGTATATCATGGCCATGCTTCGGGGTGGTCATGCCAACAGCTGAAGAGTCCGCTTACTAACGTGCGCGGCTCGTGGGGAGAAGAAAGTGGTTACGCTGTGTCGCTTCGCTTCTTGCGTATCCACAGCCACCCGATGTTGATGGGTTACGGCTCGAAGACTCACCTAACCCATCCTACGCGCGACAGGCGGGACGCCTGCCCCACCGGGGGAGAAGAGCTTGGTGCAGGCACCAAGGCTAAGGGGCGGGGTTAGCTTCGTCTTTGTGCCTTTGCGCCTTAGCGCGAAATATCTTTTTTCTTGCTCTGCGTCCTTCGTGTTCTTCGTGCTTTATCTCTGTCTTTCGCCGGGGTTGGTGGGTGGCATGGTTATCGCCGCAGGCATAACCATGAAAGGTGTGGTGTATATCATGGCCATGCTTCGGGGTGGTCATGCCACCCATCGAAGGATATCGGGAGATAAGTAGGATGTGTTAGAGCGCGTCC
>CAZJJN010000001.1:231085-248252 GCA_964546335.1 uncultured Phycisphaeraceae bacterium | reverse complement strand
TGACCTCCTTGTCAGCAACCATCATCGCATCATGCCTTGCCTGGCGCAACCCAAACAGATACCTAACTTGCGCGCAGTGTAAGAGTGGGATGCGTATTAGCCATCTGAGGAAGACTTGGGCGAAGTCTTGGCTGGCTTCTTTTCCTTGGGTTTTTCTGATTTGGCGACAGGCTTGCTGTCTGATGAGGAACTGCTGTTGTCCTTGCTTTCACTCTTGGGCGAGGCAGCCTCTTTATCCTTCTTCGCGGCGTTCTTGTAGCTGTCGCTGCGGTAGTCTGTCTCGTAAAAGCCGGAGCCTTTGAAGATGATGCCAGCCCCGGTGCCGATGAGTCTGCGCAGTTTGTTCTTGCCACAGGATGGGCACTTGCGCAACGGCTTGGCGGTCATGCTCTGAAACTCTTCCATCTCATGGTCACAGGCATCACAAACATATTCATAAGTGGGCATGGCAAATCTCCCATTGCTTTTCTATTGACTGACGGCCACCTTGGCGGGGCGGATCACGCGGTCGCCTAATTGATAGCCCGGCTGCAACTGCTGGGCCACATGATTCGGTTGCATCTCTTCGACGGGTTGATGCATCATGGCTTCATGTCGGTTGGGGTCGAACTCCTCGCCGACCTGGGCATCAATGCGACTGACGCCGGCAGCCTGGAGCGTTTTCATGAATTCATCGCGCACAATCTGAACACCACTGAGCACGTCCGCCGAGGAAGTTTTCTCAGGATCAACTGACAGGGCATGATCGAAGTGATCCAGCACTGTGACAAAACTTTTGACAAGGTCTGCACGGGCCTGTTCACGTGTGCGCAGAAGGTTCTGCTCACTTCGCCTGATGAAGTTCTGGTAGTCGGCTGCGGTGCGCAACAACTTGTCGTTGAGTTCGTCGCGCTCCTGTCGCAGTTGCTCCACTTCACTGAGTGGTTCTGCCTGTTCCTGCACTGGCTCTTCAGGTTCCTCGAAGGCCTGGTCGGCCTCGGTTTCCTGGATGGGTTCATTCTGTTCGTGTTCGGCTGATGTCATCGCTTACCTCAGAGTGTCATTCGCCGGTGATGTAGGCCTTGATACGGTCGAAGAAGCCTTTGCTTTCGGGCATGACTTCACGGTCTTCAGATTCAGCAAACTCCCGGAGCAATTGTTCCTGCCTTTTGGAGAGTTTGCGTGGGATTTCAATTTGATAGATCACAGCCATGTCGCCTCGGTGCCCGTTACGCAGGTTGGGCATGCCTTTGCTGCGCAGGCGCTCCATGTCGCCATGCTGCGTGCCTCGTTTGATGGTGATGGTTTCGTAGCCATCAATGGTGGGGATCTCAACTTTCCCACCGAGCGCAGCCTGTGAGAAGGAGATCGGCATCTGCAGGATCAGGTGATCCCCCTCGCGCGTGAACATTTCGTGGGGTTCCACACTGACTTGCACATACAGGTCACCAGGTGGTCCACCACGTTCGCCGGGTTCGCCTTCACCTGCCACGCGAATCGATTGGCCGTCATGAATGCCCGGCGGAATTTTCACCTTCACAGCACGCTTCAAAGGCACCGCTCCACTGCCATGACAATCATCGCAACGATCGCTCTCGGCAATGCTGGTACCTGAACCTTCGCAGTTCGGGCAAGTGGTGACAATGCGGAAAAAGCCGCCGCCTTGCTGAACCTGGCCTTGGCCTCCACAGGCGACGCAAGGGCGAGGCGAAGCGCCTTTCTTCAAGCCACTGCCTGAGCAGGTTTCGCACCGATCCTTTCGGGTGAATTCAATCTCACGTTCAACGCCTGAGAAGGCTTCAGTCAGCGTGATATCCACCTGGGTTTGCAGGCTCAGGCCCTGCTGTGGGCCGGAGCGTCTTCGTCTTCTGCGTCCACCTCCGCCAAAGGCTTCGCCAAAGATGTCACCAAACATCGAGAAGATGTCTGAGGCATCCATGTGGGAGAAGTCGTAGCCGCTGGTGCCACGCAGGCCGGAGTGGCCGTACTGGTCGTATCGTTGGCGTTTTTCCGCATCTGACAGGACTTCGTACGCCTCGGCGGCTTCTTTGAAGCGTACCTCAGCTTCGGTATCACCGGGGTTGCGATCCGGGTGGTACTTCATCGCCAGCTTGCGGTAAGCGCGCTTGATCTCGTCGCCGCTGGCATTGCGTTCGATGCTGAGGATTTCGTAATAGTCGCGCTTTTCAGCCATGGGTCAGTGATCCGTTTTTCACCACCGAGGCACGGAGGCACAGAGTGAAGAAAAGGAAATTAAAGGACCATCCTCTTGAGTCCGTTTTTCAGTAGTGCCTCGTTGAAGTTGATCAGTAATCCAATTCTGCTGTCAGTCAGCTTCATATAAGTGAGCAGTTGCGCCTCATGAACAGGCAACAACTGCTCAACTGATTTCACTTCAACGATTAACTGGCTTTCTACATACAGGTCAATGCGTAGTTCCTGATCTAAACTCTTTCCCTTGTATTTCAAAGGAATAGGTTTCTGTTTTTCATACGCTAGGCCACGTTGACGCAGTTCTTCAGTTAGACATTGTTCATAAATTGACTCAAGTAAACCGGGGCCAAGTTCGCGGTGAACTTCAATCGCGGCCCCGATGACCATTTGTGTCAACTCTGAACTCTGTGTCTCTGTGCCTCTGTGGTATTCACGCATGCTTTCCATTCACCCGGTCAGGCCACGGCACCTTCGATGACGTCGTCATCGTCATCCTTGTCGGTGACAAGGACATTGGTGGTCAGCATCAGGCCTGCGACGGAAGCGGCGTTCTGCAACGCAGTCCTTGCGACCATGGCAGGATCAATGATGCCAGCCTTGACCATATCGACATACTCACCGGTTGCCGCGTTGTAGCCTTGCGCGCCTTTCTTGTTGCGCACTTCCTCGACGACGACATCGCCATCGAAGCCGGTGTTATCGACAATCTGCTTCAGCGGGGTGGTCAACGCAGCGGCGACGATCTCGCAACCGAGTTTCTCATCACCCTTGACCTTGCTCCGCAGGTTTTCAACAGCTTCGACGGCTCGCAGCAGGGCAACGCCACCACCGGGCACGTAACCTTCCTTGGCCGCTGCCTTGGTTGCGTGCAATGCGTCATCGACGCGGTCCTTGCGTTCTTTCATCGCTGTCTCAGTTGCAGCACCCACGTTGATGATTGCCACGCCGCCGGTCAACTTGGCCAGGCGTTCCTGGAGTTTCTCGCGGTCGTAATCGCTGGTGGTGGTTTCGATCTGCCTGCGGATCTGTTCGCAGCGAGCAGTGATGTCTTTCTTCTTGCCGCCACCTTCGATGATTGTGGTGTTGTCCTTGCCAACGGTGATCTTTTTGGCTGTACCCAACTGGCTGACTTCCAGCGACTCCAGTTTGAGGCCAAGGTCCTCGCTGATGAATTGACCACCGGTCAGAGTGGCGATGTCACCCAGCATGGCCTTGCGGCGGTCGCCAAAGCCTGGTGCCTTAACGGCGCAGACCTTGAGTACACCGCGCAAGCGGTTGATCACCAGCGCAGCCAGTGCTTCATTCTCAACATCTTCCGCGATGATGAGCAAAGGCTTCTGAGCCATCGCTGCTTTCTCAAGCAGGGGCAGCAGATCAGGCAGGTTGCTGATCTTCTTCTCATGGATGAGGATCAGCGCATCTTCCAGCACAGCTTCCTGCGTGGCAGGATCGGTCATGAAGTAGGGAGACAGGTAACCCTTGTCGAACTGCATACCTTCGACATAGTCGAGTGTGGTTTCGGCAGCTTTGCCTTCTTCCACTTCGACAACGCCTTCGCTGCCCACGCGGTCGATGGCTTCAGCGATCAACTCGCCGATCTCCTCGTCCTGGTTGGCAGAGATGGTGGCGACCTTCTTCAGGTCTTCCTTGCCTTTGCATTTGACAGCCATGTCCTGGATGGACTTGGCTGCGGCCTCTGCTGCTTTGTTGATGCCACGCTGTAAAGCCATGGCATTGGCACCGGCTGCGACATGCTTCAGCCCTTCGCCATAGATGGCGTTGGCCAGGACCGTGGCGGTCGTCGTACCATCGCCAGCTTTGTCGGCTGTCTTCTTGGCCACTTCAACGACCATCTTGGCGCCCATGTTCTGGTAGGCCTCAGGCAGTTCGACTTCCTTGGCAACGGACACGCCGTCCTTGGTCACTTTCGGACCGCCATAGGATTTCTGTATGAGAACGTGACGTCCGGTCGGGCCCATGGTGACCTTGACCGCATCGGTCAGGGCTTGCAGGCCTTTCTTCATTTCCGACTGTGCGTCGGTATCAAAAATCATTTGCTTCTTGGCCATGGTTTTGGCTCCGATTGAATCTCTTGGTGAAGGTCACGCCGACCCTTGAATAGGCCGGCATGACGGAGGGCATTTTTGTAAAAACTTACTCAACGACTGCCAGCAGTTCGCTTTCCTTGACGATCATGTAGGTCTCGTCATTGATCTCGATTTCCGTGCCGGCATACTTGCCATACACGACGGTGTCGCCGACCTTGACAGAAGGTGCGGAGCGCGAGCCGTCGTCGGACAACTTGCCTGGGCCGACAGCCACGACCTTGCCGGTCATGGGTTTTTCCTTCGCGCCTTCAGGCAGGAAGATGCCACTGGCGGTTTTTTCTTCGGCCTTGGTCGGCTCGATGATCAGACGGTCATCGAGAGGCTTGTATGCTTTGATGCTGGTCTTGCTTTTGGTTGCCGTTGTCATGTTTTTTATCTCCGATTGGTTTGCAGTGTTGCAGTTTGAACTCGCGGCCACGCGAGGGTTTCTCTTGGTTGTTTGAATCACATCATTCCGGGCATGCCACCCATGCCGCCCATGCCACCCATTCCGGGCATAGCGCCACCCATGCCACCCATACCACCCATGCCATCCATACCGCCGCCGCCACCGCCATCATTGTCTTGTGGCTTCTCGGTGACGATGCAGTCGGTGGTCAGCAGGAGAGTGACCACGCTGGCGGCATTTTCCAGAGCGGTACGATCCACTTTGGCTGGAGTGATAATGCCTTTCTTCAACAGGTCGCAGTATTCCAGATCGAGTGCATCAAAGCCGTTCGATCCTTTTTCTGCCCGAACCTTGGCAACGACAACGCTGCCTTTTTCGCCGGCGTTGTTGGCAATGGTCTGTAAGGGCACGCTTAATGCACGGGCCACGATGCCGATGCCTGCCTGCTCCGCGTCATTTTCAGATTTGAGTTTGTCAACCGCATCAATGGCGCGGATGAAGCTTAACCCACCGCCGGGTACGATGCCTTCTTCCACAGCCGCACGCGTCGCATGCAAAGCATCTTCAACGCGGGCTTTCTTTTCTTTCAGTTCCGCTTCAGAGGCGGCACCCACATTGATCTGGGCAACGCCACCAGCCAGCTTGGCCAGGCGTTCCTGAAGTTTTTCGCGGTCATAATCGCTGGTGGTATTCTCGATTTCAACGCGAATCTGTTCGATACGAGCCTGGATATCCTTGTTGTCACCAGCCCCTTCAATGATGGTGGTGTTTTCGTTGTCGATGCGTACCTTCTTGGCCAGACCGAGTTGACTCACTTCAACCTTGTCCAGTTCCTGGCCAAGGTCTTTCATGATCGCTTCGCCACCGGTGAGGACGGCAATATCCTGCAGCATGGCCTTGCGACGGTCGCCATAGCCGGGAGCCTTGACTGCACAGACATTCAGCACGCCACGCAGTTTGTTGACCACCAGCATCGACAGGGCTTCACTTTCAATATCTTCCGCGATGATGAGTAATGGCTTCTTGGCTGATTGCACCTTTTCGAGCAACGGCACCAGCTTCTGCACCGAGCTGATCTTGTCTTCGTAGATCAGCACCAGACACTTGTCGAACTCGACCAGCATCTCATCTTGGTCAGTGACGAAGTTGGCAGACAGGTAACCACGGTCGAACTGCATGCCTTCGACGACATCCACGTAGGTGTCCAGGCTCTTGCCTTCTTCGACGGTGATGACGCCATCCTTGCCGACCTTCTCGAAAGCGTCGGCCATGATCTTGCCGATTTCCGGATCGTTGTTGGCACTGATGGCCGCGACAGACTGGATATCCGCCTTGCCGGAGATGGGCTTGCTGAACTTGCCGATCTCGCCGACGACAGTGGTGACGGCTTTTTTCATGCCTCGCACCATCGCGTTTGCGTCGATGCCTGCGGTGATCTGGCGGAAGCCTTCACGGAACAGGGCTTCTGCAAGGACGGTTGAAGTGGTGGTGCCATCACCAGCCTTGTCTGAGGTTTGGCTGGCAGCTTCCTTGACCAGTTGAGCGCCAAGATTTTCGTTCTTGTCGGTCAGGTCAATTTCTTCCGCGACGGTGACGCCATCCTTGGTGACGGTCGGCCCGCCCCAGCTTTTGTCGAGGACAGCATTTCGGCCACGTGGGCCCAGGGTGCTTTTGACGGCTTTGGCGAGTTTTTCCACGCCCGTAAGTAGACTCTTACGTGCCTCCATGTCGAATGCGAGTTCTTTGACGGCCATGCTTTTGCATCTCCGATTTTAAGGGTGAGTTGTCCAGTTTCGGCTGCCCTTTCACGCCAGTCGCAGCCAAAGTTCAGGCTGCACGGACAGCAGTTGCGATCATGAGTTGCAACCTCTGGGCCAGTCTGACAGACAAACCGTACCGGCCAAGTATTGTCGTAAAGTGAATGAAAACAATGAGATGTGTATTCCTGCCTGTAACGGTGCAGTCACTTGGCCCCCGATGCTTCTGTCAGACTGACAGTCAGGCACCAGTCGGGCTGACAAAGCTGCCAATCCTGGCTGGGATGGGAACGGCGTGATCTCACCCGGGATATACCCACGCTATTCAGCTTGACCCAACTCAATCTGCTCATCGACGAGTTGGACCGTGCGCTTGCCGATGGTGACCTTGCTGTGAAGTCCTTTTCCGGTCACGCGTGCCTCGGTTAGTTCCTCTTCACCGATGGCGATGACACATAGGAAACCGGTTCGGCTGCTGGCTCGGAGTGACCACGAACCGATACGCGACACGCCGTGGCTGTGGCCGTGCAGCATCTTGCGTAGGATCGAGACTTTTTTCTCTTCGACCGGATTGCCTTCCGCGGTCAGCAGGATGCCGGTGAGTGTTTTTCCACCTTTGTGAAGTTTGAACTGGTTGCCATCCGTAGCGATCTGGGCTTTGACGGTGGTGGTGAATTCCTCGGGCACTTTGCCATCGCGCGTGATTTTCCATTCATAGCCTTCCGGCAATTCGGATCGGCTGTCAGTCTGGTCACGCAGTTTTTTGATCTGCTTGTTGTTCTGGACTTTCCCGTTGGCATCCACGATTGCCCACTTGCCATAACCTTCCTGACGGCTTTCGATCTGATAGACCCATTCATGATCCGCTTTGGCGTTTTTGAATTCGTCATAAATCACCACCAGGCAGGGCAACCCACTCTTACCGCTGTAATCGACCGCGATGATTCGGCGTGCTTGGATTCCCTGGTCTGTGAGTATCCCCGCAGGCGTCAGACTACCTTCATAAGTGTCAATGAAGTCTTCTAGTTTGGGCAATTTGTATAACTCGTCGAGATTAATCGAGACGAATAGCTGCTGTTCCTCTTTGTCATACTTGACCGACTCGACCTTGCCTCTGCCGTTCGGCCACCATTCACCTGCATAAAAAGGCACGCTCTCAAATTCACGCAGGATTTCATGATTGGCTGGCCCCACCATCCACTGCTGGCCCAAGCCACTGATACGGACCGCCCCAGCATTTTCCCTGTTCCACTTGTGAGCCAGCCTTTCTTTGGCGAAAATCTGCACCACAAAATCATCTGAGTCCTTGAACCGATTGCGATATGCGAACCAGCCATCACTGGTCGCCTGCCATAATCGGGGCAGTGATTCGCCTTGGTTTGTTTTCAAGATACCACTGGTTAACACCCATGCAGCATGGCTGTTCATCATCCGTGTGTCAGTTGAACTGACCTGATTTCGCCCGCCTTGAAGCAATGCTGTTGCAGTCGATGCATGATTGGCATTATTTTCAATCAGCCAGGCTGTTCGCAACGTGGTTTGCCATGCTGCTGGTGAAATTGGCAGCATGCAGGCAAAGGTTTCATTGGTGACATCACGACCTTCGAACCAGGCATGCAGATCGAAGCCAGCGTTTCCATTGACATCGTCAATGTGACCAGCGCCCTCCTTAGATGGAATCAAGGTCATAACGCGTCGCGCTAACACGTGGGTGACATCCGACCGTGGCGAAACGGGCACGCCATGCATGCGCTGATAGGCAGCGGCAAATTTCATCGGCCCGATGAGCATGTTGTTCAGATCGCTGTAACCATGCTGAAAACCGCCATCTCCAAGGGTGTGTCTAAAGGTGGCATACATCAGGCCTTCGCTCAGTCGATACAGTTTTTCATAGTGGGCGGATTGGCCAGTCTCTTTGTAATGATCCCATGCTGCCTGAGCATCGGCACGACGGTCATCAGCTTCCTGAACCAGTCGTTCCATCAGGGATTTGGCCCGCTCTTCAGAAATGACAGTGAAACGGGGTTGCGTACAGATTTTCCCCCATGGGTTGGTCTGCGACACAGGCAACACCATCAGCAGTGGATAGTCACCTTTCTCAAGCTTGAATACGTCGCCGTCGTAAATCCGTTTCCCCGCAAGGAGCACGACAGGGGATTGAATGCCAACATCGAAACCGCCATCGAAGCGAACCCAACGTGCTTCATCATTACGGATGATGGTGTAGAGCACGTTTGATGTGTAGTAGGCGTGGCCGTTGGCCCCGACGATGTCCAATCGACTGTTCCACTTGCCCTTGTCCGGGTAAACCTTTATGTCGGTTGAAGCTTCACCCAACATGACTTTGTCATTGGGTTTCAGTCTGAGTTGGCTGAGCTTTGCCAGATCAAGGGGTTTGCTGCCGGGCTTTAACCCGCCTGCGAAAAGCCAATGGTCAGGCATCTTGCCATCGGCAAAGGTATTGATGGGAAGTCCATCACCTTCAAGTGTTTCCGCAGGAAGCGGTTTCTCGGGATCGTGGCCGTTCAGATATTGAGCGGGAATCGCAGTGGGGGGTTGCCCTTTCTCGCCCACGATGGCCAAACTGGCAACGCAAGGCCCATAGATCAGGCCTATACCGATGCGATCATTCAATTGCCAACCACTGTACTCCGTGAATGAGCCATGATTGAAAAAGACACGGTCAGCGATGCCTGCCAGGTAATGCTCTACTTCGCGGCGAAATTCTGTTGGCCAGGCGTCGTAACACAGGTCATATGCCAATGCGACTTCCTCGGCCCGCCACGCCCACACGCGGTGGGCGACTTCTTTTGAGCCACTGCTCTTATCCGCCATGATGTTCTCAACGATTTTTCGTGACTGCTCAGCCAGGGATTTGTCATCGGTGATCTGATAACGCAGGCCCAGTCCCGCAGCAGAAGTCATCTGTTGCACAGCCGCCTGCCCCAGAAGCGTTTTTGCCCATGCTTTGATCTCAGGCAGGTCTTGTTTACGCAGCAACAATCGTGGGTGCTCACCAGCCTTGGCTTTCGTGGTCTGATCAGGCAACGTCATCAGCCAACCCTTGGCCTGGCCTTGGGACTTCAAGCCGTTCAACGACCCGACCCCTACGCCTTGGATGGTGTCGTTCACACCTTTGGTTAATTGGAAGTTGAAGCGTGCCCGGCCACCTTTCACCCATGGGTCATCCAGAAGGTCTGCTGAAAGGGTCAAAGTGATGGTGTCATCAGACTCATCGACTTTGATCACACGAGCCGTGTGGTAATTGCTGTTGAAACTGGGCGCGAGTAACAGGCCTTGCTTCCATTGCCCATCAATCTGGCGGACATAAAGACTAAGTCCTTTGCCCTCGACTTCGTCTGGCGTGTTGCCATGGGGAACGACGGACAAGCAGTGCAGTTCCAGCAGGCGATTCTGAGCAACAGCATTGGCAGCGAAAGTTGAAAACTGAAGAAGGCAAAAGGTGACGATAAGAAGCGACCTTGACATGCTGCTGCTCCAAAATGCTTTTGACAGGTAAGCTTTAGCATCGGTGCTGTTGGTTGATGAATCAATCGCAATCAGGGCATGGGTGTCTGCGAGATAGCGCAGCACAGATCACCGCCAAATCAGACTTGTGCGCCCTGGGCACCGATCAGTTGATACTTCTGCAGCAATTGCCCAAAGTGTGTGATGGCTTGCAGTTCGACATCACCGATGTCGTAATGCAGCCAACGCCCGAGGTAACGTTCAGCCAGGTCGATTGGCCAATTGTGTTGGGGGGCATATTGCTGGGCGATGCTTTCGATTCGCGGCCGATTCTGCTTGCGCGTCTTCTCAAGCAGTTCACCAGCCATGCTTTGCTCACAGTCTTTTCGATGCATCCACAACGCAAAAACGAAAGGCAGTCCTGTCAGTTGATGCCAGGCCTCTCCTAGATCCCATTGATACGGATACAGCACCGCAGGGGGTGACTGCGTGACCACCTTATCACCGATCAGCAACATCGCCTCAGGCCAATGCTGTTGCGCGTTTGGTTGACCGATACCTAATTGCATCACCGCCTCATTCCCGAGCGGCTTGATTTCAGGCAGCGCTCCCCATCGTTCCAGGAAAAGAATGCGCATCAAGTTCACGCTGGTATGGCTGTCGGTGTCTGCCAGGACGGTGTTGATCTCAACCAGAGGCACCCGGCTGAAAAGCCGAACCGTCAGTGTCGTGCTGCGACAGGCAATCCCTCCCACAGGCAGCAGCTTTAATTCTCCCCCGGCTGCGAAGTAATCAAAAGTCGGGCAGAGCGCGACATCCACAGTCCCGGCCAGCAACTGTTCCAGCAATCGACTGGGCACATCGAACTGCACCTGTGGCGACACAGCAAACTTCATGTCTTGGGCCACGGCTTCATAATCATGAATCAAAGGCTTCGCGTTCAGGAAGCCGACGCAGCCGATTTTCAGTGGATCAGACTTTTCTTTGTCACGAATCACATGACCAGTATAGGGTACCCGGCTTGATTGTATGGCGGGTAATCCATGTGCTTTTCGTAGGCCTTCTTGACCGGGTGACGCCAAATCTGACAATGTCAGCATGGCAAACGCAGATTTATCTCAAAATGCAACCGATGCTGGTGACGAGGCCTTGGACGGATTCACAGCCCAGGTGTTGATCGTGGATGACGAAGAGGCCCACGCGGAAGTCATGGGCGAAGCGCTCAAGCGACTCGGCCACGTCTGCACGCTGGTACATGACCGGCCGTCCGCTGAGGAGGAACTCAAGCATGGCTCGTTCGATCTGGTTGTGACCGACCTGGTCATGGACAGCCCGGACGACGGCTTACGCATTCTCGAAGCAGCCCGGCAAACGCAGAGCAATACCGAAACCATCATGGTCACCGCGCATGGCGATGTGCCTACTGCCACGGCTGCTTTGAAACAGGGGGCGTACCACTTCATCGAAAAGCCTTTGGACTTGGCTGTGTTCCGCTCACTCTGCACGCAGGCGCTCAAAGCTGTGCTTCAGCGCGACCGCATCCATGATCTGCAAGGGCAACTGGATGAGCAGTTCGGCTTCGAAGGAATCATTGGCACTTCTCCTGCCATCCGCCAGGTCATTAAAACGCTCAGGCAGGTCGCGCCCAGCAATATCCCCGTACTCATCACCGGCGAGTCGGGCACGGGCAAGGAACTTGTCGCCCGGAGTCTGCACAACAATTCCAAACGGACCAAAAAACAATTCGTGCCTTTGAACTGTGCGGGATTGAGCGATTCGATTCTGGAAGATGAATTGTTCGGTCACGTGAGGGGGGCATACACCGGGGCGGATAAGGATCGCGAAGGGCGGTTTGAGTTTGCCGATGGCGGGACGTTGTTCCTCGACGAAGTGGGGGACATGCCTTCACGCATGCAGGCCAAGCTGTTGCGCGTATTGGAAAGTGGTGAAGTGGTTCGCCTGGGCAGTAACACCTCCAAGCATGTGGATGTCAGACTGGTCAGTGCGACCAATCGTGATCTGCTGTCGCTGACCAAAGATGGCACATTCCGCGAGGATTTGTATTTCCGTATCAAGGGGGTTGAGATTCATCTGCCTGCCTTGCGGGAGAGACGGGAGGATATTCCATTGCTGGTGAATCATTATGTGCAGCATTTTGCCCAGCAATTGGAGAAGGATGCCCCGAAGGTGGCGGAGGACACGCAACAGGCTTTGATGGGTCACGATTGGCCTGGCAATGTCAGGCAGCTCATGAACGCGATACAGAATATGGTGGTGGTGGCTGAAGGAGATACGCTGGAGCCTCGCCATCTTCCGCCTGACTTGGGTTTGTCTGCTGGAGCGAATCGTGAAGCTGGCGGGTCGGTTGGCGCGACTGCGGGCATGAGTCTGGACCAGATCGAGAAGCATGCCATCCGTGAAGCACTGCGGGTGAACAATGGCAACCGGGAATTGACGGCCAAGATGTTGAACATCGGCGAGCGGACGCTGTACCGGAAGCTGAAGGAGTATGGATTGCGATGAATGATGATAAAACAATGAAGGCGGATCATGATGCGTTGCCAGTCATTCAACCTGCTTCAAGCCATAAAGTGAAGAAAAAGCAGAAGATTGAACCTGCTGGAACGATCGTTAAGGTTTTCGTCGTTCTGGTGTTTTTGTTGTGTGGTGCAGGTGTTGTTATTGATATGTCTTTGAAACAAGGTTTCAATCCTGTAATGTTTGTCGCCTGGATGGCTGGGGGTTTTATTTTGTCCTGCCTGGTGGGTGGTGTTCCAGCATTTATTGTTTTCTTATGCACGAAGCCGAAGCAAGATCCAGCGCTATGGACTTATTGCGGAGTTGCTGGGGCTATGGCATTGATCATCTTGTCTGGTGTTGCCATGGATGCTCTTGAAATCGAATTACCCAGTCGAAGTCAAGCAAATTCCTATAATTCACCTCAAACACAAGCTGCATTGAACGAAATAGGGCAAAGGCACAAAGAAATTCTAGCCAAGGAAATGGCTGGTGAATCAGATATAGAAGCTTCAGCCAAAATGATTGATGAATTAGCTGAAATCATTGAAAATGCTGAAGGCCAATATAGTATTGAGATCGCTGCAGCAATCCGTCAATATGGTCAGGAAACGATTGAATTGAGACAAGGTTATGAGGCAGCTTTGGAAGAATTGTTTGCCACTGGATGGCCCGAGTACACCATGTTTGAAAATGACAGAATTGCTTTAGATGATCTATGCCAGAAAATTAATTTCGTCCAAAAGCATGCAATGCCATTTAATCAGCAGGTATATGCTCAGACGAAAGAAATAGCAGATATTCTTAGCAGACGGGGTGTTCCACAGAATGATGCCAGACTTCTAGCATCTTATATTGGTAATCACCCCAATAATATTGATGTTCGAAGTATCCGTAAGCATGACGAAAAAGTGATTGAGCAATGGAAAATTATGGCTGAGATTCTTCGGGATGAATGTGGACGTTGGACTGTAGGTGCAAATGGCATCGTCATGTTTGATAATGAATCAGCTGTTCAACCTTTCCAAGAGGCTTATGAAATAGCCGTGCTAAGTGCTCAAGAGCAGGTTCGTCTTCAGCAACAAATGATTAACAGGCAATGAATACACTAGAAATTAACCCCCGCATCGGCCACGGCTTTGACCTGCATCGGCTGGAACCTGACCTGCCCCTATGGATCGCAGGACTTCAATTCGAGCATACCCGCGGCTGCGCGGCCCACAGTGATGGCGACGTCGTCCTGCATGCCTTGACCGATGCGTTACTCGGCGCGTTGGGCATGGATGACATTGGCACATTGTTCCCTGACAACGATCCCAAGTGGAAGGGGGCCGAGTCGTCGATCTTCATCAAAGAGGCGATGTCGCGCGTCACGCAGGCAGGCTACTGCATAGGCAATGTGGATATCACCGTGATCTGCCAAAGACCCAAGCTTGGGCCGCGACGCGCGGAGATGAAAACCAAACTGGCGGAACTGTTGAGTTGTGATGTGGCTCAGGTCAACATCAAGGGCAAGACGCATGAGAAGGTGGACAGCATCGGCGAAGGACGGGCCATCGCCTGCCATGTTGTCGCGATGTTGTTCCCCGCTAATGATACGAATTAGGAAAGGTTGTTGAATGAAAATCGCCATTGCTGCGGATCACGCGGGATTGCCTTTGAAGGAAACGGTGATTGAATATTGCCGATCACTCGGCCATGAGGTGGTTGATCTCGGGGCCCACGAGTTTGACAAGGACGACGACTATCCGGACTTCGCGCGATACATCGGCCAGGCGATTCAGCACGAGCAGGTGCAGCGGGGCATCCTGCTTTGCGGGTCAGGTGTCGGGGCTTCCATCGCAGCCTCCAAGCATAAAGATGTCCGCGCTGCCGTCTGCCACGATGTTTATTCTGCTCATCAAGGCGTGGAGCATGACGATATGAATGTGCTTTGTTTGGGGTCGCGCATCATCGGGCCTGCGGTGGTCAATGAACTGGTTCATGCATTCCTGCAGGCCAATTTCTCAGGCGAGCAAAGACACACCCGCCGACTGGATAAGATCAAAGCCATCGAAGCTGCGAATTAGTTTTGACTGACCGGATCGCATCACATCAATCTTTTCATTGTTTCACTATGATTTAGAATGCTCTGGCCCGTATCGGACTGACCTATGGAAGCTCTATTCATCGCGATTGCTGCTGGTGTCGGCTTCATTGTCGCTTACCACACCTATGGCCGATGGCTTGGTCGAAAGATTTTCGATCTGTCCGCCTCTGCCATCACGCCCGCCCATCGCCTGCGCGATGATGTGGACTATGTCCCGACGCCCAAGTCCATCGTGTTTGGCCATCATTTCACGAGCATCGCAGGCACAGGTCCGATCGTCGGCCCCGCCATCGCCGTCATGTGGGGTTGGCTTCCCGCGCTGCTCTGGGTCATCTTGGGCAGCATCTTCATCGGTGCGGTGCATGACTTTGGCAGTCTCGTGGTCAGCCTGCGGAACAACGGGCAATCAGTCGGCGACATCGCAGGCAAAGTGCTGAATCGCCGGGTGCGCCTGCTGTTCCTCATCGTGCTGTTCCTCGCACTGACGATAGTGCTGGCGATCTTCGGCCTGGTCATCGCAGCAGTGTTCGGTATGTACCCGCAGGCTATCTTCCCCTGCATGGTGCAGATTCCGATCGCCATCGGCATCGGGCTTTGGCTTCACCGCAAGGGGGTCAACCTGATCCTGCCTTCGCTTCTCGCGTTGGGTTTCATGTATCTCACCGTGATCTATGGCGACGTCGGCTGGCTGCATGACATCAACCAGTGGTTTGCGAGTTGGCCGACGATTGTGTGGGTCGCGGTGCTGTTGGGGTATTCGTATGTGGCCAGTGTGTTGCCTGTGTGGATGCTGCTTCAGCCGCGCGATTTCATCAATGCATTGCAGCTCATCAGTGCGCTGGGGCTGGTGGTGATCGGGTTGGTGGTCGCTGCGTTTATGGGTGGCGCACCGCCGATTGAAGGGGCTGCGCGCCAGCCTCTGGAAATCGTCGCACCGATGGTGAACTGGGACCCAGCCAACGCGCCGATGATCTTCCCGTTCCTGTTCATCACCATCGCCTGCGGGGCGATCTCAGGTTTCCACTGCCTGGTGTCGAGTGGTACGAGCAGCAAGCAACTCATGCACGAGCCTGATGCCCGCTTCGTAGGCTACGGCAGTATGTTGACCGAAGGCTTTCTTGCGATCGTGGTGATCCTTGCATGCGTTGCGGGATTGGGGCTGGGGTTGGGGAAGACACAACAAAGTAGTTTCTATGTAGTAGATCATGAACGTGCAATTGCCGATTCCGGCTGGTATTCAGAAGCGATAGATAATCAGGCAAGGCTCAATTACACCAACGAACTTGGTGAGGTGAAGCAACGGCTCTTAATCTGGAATGATGACCGTCTTTACTCTTCGGAGTCCGATATCAAGTCATTTAACTACTTCCCTCTGCTGGAAATGAGTAGTCAAGGCATCAAAGATGATAAGGAGTTGGAGCGATTTCTAACCGACTTGACAGATGAAAAAAATAGGTATCGTCTCGAAGGTGATTATGATTTGGCGCAATCTATATCGGCATTTTTATTCATAAACAGGGATTGCCGAGTCGATAAATGGGGGTCGATACCCTTCGAGTTCCACTTGGATACAAACAAAGTCAATGTAATAAATCCCATAGGAATGATAACTGAATATCTATATATATCTGATATTGTATTAGGTAAGGGGAAAAGATCCGGCACTCTATCGATGGAATTTGATCAGGCCGAGATTTCTACCATTACCACCGGCAAACCTGCCTTCTACACCCAATACCAATCTTGGGATGCTGCCGACTCGCTTGGCGCGAAGGTCGGCGCGTTCGTCATCGGGGCGGGTAACTTTCTCGCGGCCATGGGCGTGCCACCTGCCATCGGTACCGCGCTGATGGGTGTACTCGTCGCCTCCTTCGCAGGTACCACGCTCGACACTGCAACCCGTCTGCAACGCTATGTCGTGCAGGAACTGGCTGGCACCTTTGCCCGCAAGCAAGGCCCAGCCCGGGTCTGCCTGCACTGTGATTATGACCTGACCGACAACGTCTCAGGCACCTGCCCGGAGTGCGGCTGGGAGATTGACTGGTCGGACGCCGAACTCGCCGGCGAGCGCTTAAAGCAGCGCTCTGGCCCATTGTTTTTCCTGACCAACAAACACGGGGCCACGATCTTCGCCATCGTGATTGCATTGGCATTGGCGACGCTGCCCGCGCCCGGTGCGGAGCTGAGTTGGGCGGCGGCAGGGACCGGAGGCATGATCCTTTGGCCGATGTTCGGCGCGACGAACCAACTGCTGGGCGGTTTGGCGTTCCTTGTGATCGCGTTTTATCTGCTGAGGCGGAAGAAGCCGATCTGGTTCCTTGTCCTGCCTTTGGTGTTTATGTTGATCGTCCCGGCCTGGGCGATGGTGGTGTTGCTGGCGGATTGGCTGGGGCCGGCGCCGGACGGCGGGACGGTGGCGCGGAATTGGCCTTTGATCATCGTGGCGGTGGTGACCATTGCGCTGGAAGTATGGATGGTGATCGAAGCGGCAATGCTTTGGCCTAAGGTGCGCAGGCAGATGAAGGCGATGGAGCATACTGCGGGGTAAGAGGAAGGGGTCAGGGGAAGCACACCGAATATCATGGCCATCGCTTCAGCATGGCCATGCCACCCTTGGAGCTTTCTCACCTCTGCATCCTTCGCGTCT
>CAZJJN010000001.1:0-230985 GCA_964546335.1 uncultured Phycisphaeraceae bacterium | reverse complement strand
TGGCGCCTTGGCGTGGTGCTTTTTCTTGTCAATTCACCGAATATCATGGCCATGCTGAAGCGATGGCCATGCCACCCTTGGAGCTTTCTCACCCCTGCGTCCTTCGCGTCTTGGCGCCTTGGCGTGGTGCTTTTTCTTGTCAATTCACCGAATATCATGGCCATGCCACCCAGCCACCCCGACTCTCGGCATCCACACACCTTGCGCCACTCTCGCAAAGTCCTTCGACTGCGCTCAGGATTTTGCTCGTGTGTCGTCAAGGCGTGGCACCCAAGACACTATCTTAAAAAAACCTGCGAGCAGGCTCGCAGGTCATGAGAAGTTCAAATTCATGTCGTTCGGCCAGTGGTCTGGCTCAGCAGTTACCAGTCGCGGACGTTGACGGATCGGCCGACGCGGCGTTTGCGGTTAAGAATCTTTCTGCCGTTGCTGGACTTCATACGGGCGCGGAAGCCGAACTTACGGGCACGCGACACGTTGCTCTTGCGCTTGGGGTAATGGGTGGCCATTCAATCATCTCCTTCACGGCTGCCGCCGGGTCTTGCTTGTTCTACTTGACCTCAATAAAAGTTGAGGTCAGTGCCTGGTTGCCTCGGCTGTCCACAGCCTTGAGCGTCACAGCGTGGCGACCAAGCGAAAGACCGGAGAGTTTAACGGTCAGTTGCTCGCTTGTCGAGTCGAAAATCAGGTCGTCCGGGAGAATCGGCTTCCAGTCGTCCTTGGAGTTGAGGGTGTAGCGAACCTGGGTGATATCCGACAGCTTATCCGTCACCTCAACGGTCAAAGTGGCGGTTTTCCCCTCAATTTTCGCGTTGATCTGGCCAAAAGCGGGGGGTGTGTTGTCGATGGAGTACACCGAGCTTTTCCGGGCGGTGGTCAGGGCAGTCTGGCCGGGGTTGTCCATTTTGTCACTGGCGGTGACGCGGACGACGTATCGGCCATCCGGCAGATTGCCCGTGCTCCAGCCATAACCGGGCTGCTGCCAGTCTTTTTCGAGGGTGATCCACTGGTCGCTCTCGACCGGGCGATACTCGATCTGGAAAGACAAGGCATCCTGATTCGGGTCGAGCGCCATCCACTGAATGGGCGTGCCGGGGCCGGACTGCTCGCCCCCCATTTCGTTCATGCCGCCATGCATCTGTTGCATCATCATGGCCTGCTGGCCACCCATATCGTTCATGTTCCCTTGGCCCATGTCAGGCGTGCCGACGGTGATCTGCTGAATCTCCGGGGCCATGTTGGGCACGAGGTAATTCATCTCAGCCCGGGCGAACGTGGGTTCTGCCTTGTCGGTGCTGACGAGGGTGACGCGGTACTGGAAAAATCGGCCGTGGGGCAGAAGCTCCTTGCTGAAGCGATGGTTGACAGGGGTGTCCGCGGAAATGCCTGCATCGTGGGTGAAAGTTTGAGCAGGCGTCCATTGCGACCACAGGCCTTTCTCGGTATCCATCATGTTGCCGCTGCGTGCCTGCAGTTCGAGTTGCGTTCCTTCAGGGACATCACCTGCCAGTTTGAAAAGTCCCCAATGCGGCGCGTGGCCTGCATCGAGCACAGGGCTGGTGAAGCTGGCTTTCTCGACTGGTCGCGGGTCAAGCTGGTACAGGCCTGACTGGTTGGCGGTGCCGAGGATCAGTTCGCTGCCGGCCTTGGTTTCGTGAAGCAGCAGCGAGGTGATCTGCTGAGCTTCAAGGTCGAGTAGAACGGTGGTTTCTTCGTTGGCCAGGTCGAGACGGTAAAGCCTGCCTTCGTTGCCGGTCGCGATGACGAGGCTGTTGCCATCGCGGAGCATTTTGAGGAGCGTGGCCGACTCGGAGAAGACGGGTTTGACGAAGCCTTCAGGCGAGATCTGGTAGATGACGTTGCCCATCCCCCCGCCTTGGCCGGGGAAGCCAGGCATCATGCCCGGGCCTTCTTCGATCCACTCACCTTCGACAGATTCGACAATCTCGATGACTTGCTGGTTGTCGGCTTCATGAGGTAGTGTCATTTCACTTGACTCTGGGAGAGTCTCGACAATTTTGCGAATTCTTTTTTCCATTTCCTCCCTGTTTGGACGGTCTCCCTCAGGTTCTAATCCAGCCTGCTTCATTGCCTCGATCATTTTTTCAACATTCTTGGTTACCTCCTCGGCAACCTTCTCAGCTTGCTGGTTGTCGCCTTCCAATTCGACGATGGTAGTTTTGTCGAGGATGCGACCGAGTGGGATTGTCACAGCTTCGTCTTCACCCTCCATGGGTTCTGCCGGGGCAGCCGGTTCGCCATCATCGCCCATGCTTGGCGGGGTCATTCGGCCTTGTGATGCCAGACTCACATCTGCGGTGCCTGCATATACGGTGCCATCTTCGAAGACGATGATCGTGCCGATCTCCGCTTGGTCTGCATCATGCAAAACGAAAGGCTTGTAGCTGCCGTCCTTCTGCTTCGTGGCCTTGATGATCAGTCCTTCACTGTCAGTGCCTGCATAGACATGTCCTTTGCCATCGCTGGCGACGCAGAGAATGTTGTCGATCTCCAAATCGAAGACGGTCGTTTGCTTGGGTTCGCCGATCTTCTTGCCAAATTCAAGTGCGAGCACTTTGCCCGGCGTGCCACAGGCGAGATAAACCACATCGCCTGCTGCCTGAATGTCCCAGATGTAGCGAATGTTGGATAAGGCGACGGTTTCCACGGTCTTGCCAGCCTTATCGAGAATGAGCAGCGAACTGCTATCGCCACTGACGCCGACCAGCAGGTGGTCGCGGAACTGGCCAAGGGCAAAAGGCTGGTTGCCATCGTTCCATTTCATCACCTCGCTGGCGTTGCCTTTACTGACTTTGAGTAACTGGGATTCCGGGCCGCCAGCCACGAAGATGGCATCGTCGATGCGCTCGATGTCGAACACACTGGTGAGTGTTTCGGGCAGGTCAGCCAGCTCGATGGTCCGCCGGGCGGGTTTGATCACGTTCTGATTCGTGGCCACGGCTTCCTGCAACTCGCCTTGCTGAAAGTCCGCTTCACTGGCGTGAATCCACTTGGCAGGATGCACTGCCCACGAGGTGGGGGCGCACAGGAAAAGTAACGCCATCGCGAAAGTGGACGCGACAGCGGTTGATAATCTAACTAGGCCCGGTTGGTGCTTCTGCGGGTGGGTCACGATGGATACTCCTGATGAAAGCGGGACGACTCAGCGCTGCGGAATGGGCTTGGCGTCTTTGTCGATGGTGATCGGGATGTTGAATGAGCCTGAAAGTGCCTGGCCGAAGTCAAGGGTCTGCACTTCCATGTCCCGGAAACTGCTCATGGTTTTGCCCACAGCCGGGGCGATCAGCATGCGTTTGGAGGCAGGCAGATTGGGCAGCGTGGTGCGGTCGAGTGTGCTGCCGCCGGTCTGGCGGGTGAGAGTCATGTAGAGGTGGTCGTTTCGCGTGCCTGAGACAGTTTCAGCCGCAGCGTAAAGGTCAGCCACGCTGGCGACATGGAACTTCTGAGGCTGGTTGTCGTAAAGGTCCCAAAGGTAGCTATCCACGCTGCCGACGGTCAGCCAGTACGTGCCTTCTTCCAGATTTTTGGGAATGGCAAACTCCACATCGCGGGTGCTGCGTTTGTCCGCATCACCGAGCAGATGAAGGGTGAGTTTCACTTTCTCGCCGGGCTTGTAGGTGTCACGCGCAAGCTTGTAGTCTTCAAGGTATTGCCATTGGACGCCTTCTTCGACGGCGATGTTCACCTCGATGTTGGTGGGCACGGCGTCGCCGTAGGGATTGTTCATCACCATGTCGATCAGGGGGTACAGTTCCCAGTAAACGATGTATGGGCTGCCCTCAGGTTGGAGGGTGTTGAACCCGATGGTGTGTTTTTCATCGAAGGTAATTTTGCCACTGAGACGGACGGAGCTTTTCTCAGGGAATTCATGTTCCGAGTAGATGCTTTCCAAGGCCATGATCGCGGAAATCATGCCTGTGTACTGTTTGTGGCGGACGAGTTTGTAATTGAACTTCTTGACCTCCCGACCGGGGAATTGGACGGTGCAGGTCATGGGCGTGACGACCGGCTCGACATCAGGCCTGCCACAGATGGCGGCAAATTCATCGCGCACGAGTGAGCCACGGATGGTGCCGCTGCCGGCGACTTTGAAACTGCTGATGATGTTGCCTTGTACGAAGTGGACGTAACCTGATCCCATGGGCATGTTGGAAGTTCCTTCGGCAAACATGGGATGGCCGAAGGCGAGCACGCGACCGTCAGGCAGGACGTCAGTGACGGTGCCTGAAGCGGAGAAGTCCAGGTCGCCATAGGCAAAGGGAACCGTGAGGATGCTGCCCGGTTCGATCTTGATCTTCTTGGGGTCAATTTCAACCGGTGGTTGACCCGCGACCATATTCTGGGCCACGGCAAATTGTTTCAGGCCTTTCTCTGCCAGGAACGGGGCGACAAACTGGGCTACTTCTGGTGAACGGAACGAGACAGGCAACGCCAGGGGTTGGACGGAGGGGCTGTTCAGGCCAGCCTGTTGAAGCCGTGCCAATGCGGAGGGTAGCGGGGCAGTCAGATCAGACTCCTTGGCTTCGACAGCATCGTTCTTTGATTCAGGCGTCCAGCTTTCTGCAATTTTCTGGTAGAGCGACAATCGCGCCAGTGCAGGTTTGACATGCTTCGATTCCCGGGCGACAGCCAGTTGATAAGCCTTGGCCAGGGACTGGGCGATGTCCGGGTTGCTCCGGCCCATGGCGGACTTGGCTTTGCCCTTTTCAGGTTTGGTCGCCCGGCTGGCGACGTCGCGCATCTGTTCGATGGGTTGGATGCCTGCGTAACAGGCTTTGGACATGCTGTAGCCGAATGCGAAAGCGCCGATGAGTTTGCCACCTTCGCCGGGCTCACCTTCTTCACCTTTTGGCCAAAGGTAGATGGGTGAACCACTCATGCCTGAGACAGGCCCGAGTTTCTGCATGCGGTCTCCGGTGCAACTGACCCAGATGACAGCCCTACCGGGTGCAAAGTCCCGCATGACGCTGACGACTTCGACCGGGAAAGGCTCGATTTTCGTGCCATGAAAGACCGTCATGCCGTAGCCTTTCATGCCGATGCGAACATCATCGACTTTCATGATGGCAGCCGGCTTGTCAGGCTTTTGCTCCGCCCGGGCGGTGGAGGGAGTGATGGAAGCTGAAGCCAGCAGAAAAAAAACGATAAAGGCTGCAAAACCCGAATATTTCATAGCCGATTAGAATAATCTGGACTTGAAGGCTTGACAATCCCGCATGGCGTTGGAAGGATTGTAACAACCGGCTGTTTATAAAGCATTTATTGTGCATATGCTTCATTTCGGTACGCAGGCTGGACATAAGTACTTGATGGTTGACAAACAATGCGAGGAAAAGTTTCTAAAGCGGTTGGTTACGAATTCAAGAATGAAGACATCATTGTCGAAGC
Organism: uncultured Phycisphaeraceae bacterium; assembly: GCA_964546335.1. Classification (GTDB taxonomy): domain Bacteria; phylum Planctomycetota; class Phycisphaerae; order Phycisphaerales; family Phycisphaeraceae; genus CAZJJN01. The sequence goes on along the minus strand of CAZJJN010000001.1, from coordinate 225,576 downwards.
GTTGACCCACGCTTCAGTGGCAGATTCCCGACTTCAATCCAACGAGCGCATGGAGTTCCTCGGGGATACCATTCTTGGTTTTGTCGTGTCCGAATATTTGTTTGATGCTTTTCCGGAATATCTGGAAGGGGAACTGACCAAGGTCAAGAGTGCAGTCGTCAGCCGCAAGACATGTGCCATTGTCGCGCGCCAACTCAAGCTGGATGAATTGCTGAGTCTGGGTAAAGGGATGGTGGGCAGGCAGGCACTGCCTAACAGCATCGCGGCTGCGGTACTGGAGTCGATCATCGCAGCTATCTATCTGGATGGCGGGCTGGAGCCAGCCAGGAAATTCATTCTTGAACACATGATTCCTCACATCGAGATGTCAGCCAACTCGACGCATCATTCCAATTTCAAGAGCCTGCTCCAACAGCATGCTCAAAGGCACATGCCCAGCAATCCGGTTTATCTGCTGCTGGATGAGAAAGGGCCGGACCACGCCAAGTGCTTTGAAGTATGTGTGGAGATTGATGGCAAGCGATATGAATCTGCCTGGGCCAATTCAAAGAAAGAAGCGGAACAGAAAGCAGCGTTGAATGCTTTGGAAGAGTTGGCAATCGTTGAGATCGATGGGCAGGGACATGCCAATCTGGTTGAGAAAGCGGGTTAAGGTTTTCTTTGGTAGCAAGGGCGTCTCTAAGCCTGTGTCACATCAAGTCACTCGACGCCATCGTTCACAAACCAACACGAAGTAAATAACTAGGCGACATGCAGCACATTCTGTTGTGTCGCTGCATCGCTGAGTTCTGTTGTTGTCTCTCCCTGCTTCGATTGGCTGAGTGCATAACTGCGCATCGGTTTTTCGCTTAGCCGATATCCGTCCGGTGACTGCCGGATGCGATACATGCATAGGGCATGATCGTGGAGGACGATGCCGAACGGCTTGCCTGGGAACCCGAAGCTGCCGGTGTTCAGAATTGTTCGACCAGCTCGGTGCCAGATCCCCTGACGATGGGAATGGCCGAACACGACAAACCGGGCGTGAGGCACATGGAGTTGTGCGAAGTGAGCAGCATCACGCGGAATCTGATGCCAGTACCGAAGAATCGTGCAGGCAACCGTCGGCTGACACATGGCCCGACGCAGACCTGTCGAGACCGGCGGTTGATCGCCTTTGGATTGCCAGTACTTAGCCGAGGCATGTTCTGCGCACAGACAGATGCGTTCGAAGTCGGACATGTCTTCGCCTTCAAACTCAGCCATCTTCTGGCGGAATGCTTCGAGCAACTGAGGCCCGGCCACACACCACGGGGCCTGGGCTTCGTGGAAGACGTGGCCATGCGTAACGAAGACTTGACCGTCTGCGAGCAAAGCATGGTGCTTGTCGGAGATGGCAGGATCATGGTTGCCACAGATGAGTGTTAACTTCACGCCATCGCGGTCAGCCAACTGTTGGAGTTGGTGCAATGCTTCACGGGCACGATCGCGATAAAACGGATGATGAATCTCGGCTGTGTCGCCGTTGCAGATCACGTGATCAACGGGTTCATACGGTGTCGATCGCCAGAGTTGCGCCAAGGCCTGGGCGCTTTTGGCGCAGCGTTTGCCCTGGCCAAGGTGCATGTCCGAGATGATCAACGTTGCTGACAAAGTTTCCTGACCATTCCTTGGATAGTTAACGACTCGGGTAACTGATTTCCAGGCCAGCCTCTTTCGCAAATGAGGCTTCACTCCACAATTTGTAACCACCCGGCATGCTGAGATACCGTAACGGTTTGCCAGTGGCCGGGTCATTGGGCAGACGAAAATCTGTGGCTGACTTGGGATAGTTACGCGTTCTTTGTCGGTATTGTTCGATCAGATTCATCGCCACGATCATTTCCCGCCTGGTTTCCAGTTCAGCGACACGCAGGTTGGCATCACCCAGCACGCCGACGGTGTTGCAGGCAAATCGGGCCCATTGTGGCAAGTCCTTTACGCCTGATTCTTCCGGCTTCAATCCCGTAGGCATTGTCTGTTGAAAGTAGGGGTTGCCCCAGTCGTTATAGCACGGCAGCCAGCGGTCAATGCTGTAGGCCAGGTCGTCACCAACTTGCAGATTTTCATCGTTCTGATCGTTATGCAAGTATCGGGGCAGGTGGTTGTAAGGCTTACCCAGATCAATCGGTGCGGTGTTGAGTTTCCCCTCGTTGTAAAGCGAGATCATTGCTGCACCTTCAGCGAATACAGCCTGCCGGATCAAGTGTCGATAGTCTCGGTTGTTCAGTTCGCGGAGCAGAAATTCGGGGATGGGCTTACCCAGGTAAAGATTCTCCAAGGCACGCATGACGCGCTGCTCATCATTGATGCGGGTGAGCAAGGCAACCAGGCCTGGGTCTTGCCCGATGTGATCCGCGACTCGAAGGACGACGACCAACGATTGGGCTGCATCATCCCAACGGTTTTGACGGGCATCGAGATAAGCCTTGGCCACCATCGCACGCGTGAGATACCCAAGCCCCTGTCCATAAGGTGGAATCTCGCCGGTGCTGTGATTGAGAAAAGGTTGAGGCCAGGTGCATTGATCCATGGCCGAGGCACGCTCCAGCAGAAGTAGAGACGCTTCGACGTGGAACACCAGTCTTTCCAACTCGCGGGTCCTGGCTTGCTGAGGATAGGTCAGGATGTACTGATCTTCCTCACTGAGCTGCGGTACTTCTGCTGCGGCTTTGAGATAAAGTTCAGCGGCAGTGCCCGATTGTGGTTTGGGGTCAAATTGAACGATATCGCTCAGGTCGTCCGATCCACCCGCGGTGTGCCAACGCCCAAGAGCTTCACGAAGGGCTGGCGTCGTGGAACCACCCAGCGTGTAAAAAGCCAGGGCAATGGCTGCCAAACCCATGACAGCCGTCAGAATGATTCCAAGACGAGACATCGCCATCCTTTCCCGGCATGCGTGCAGTTTCTGACGGTTGTATCGGTTAGATCAATTGACGGGGTCAGTGGCAACCCGGCTTGGACAGGCAAAAAAGTGCTTGTTCAAGCGTTACGATGCCTGCCTGAGCGGGAGGGTAGCGGGGATGCGAAGACCGGCCAGCAGCTTGGGGTAATGGTCCGATAGATAGGCCAGTCTGGCTTGACGTCCCTGACTCTGCTGGAAGGTTTCATCCTGCATCAGGGTATGCAGTTCACGGACCAGATCCGGATTGCGCAAGGCAAGTCTGGCCTGCTCATTCAGCGTTTCATCCTCGGCGGCAGAGACAGCATCGCCAGCCAGCCAATGGGTGATCTCGCGCGCCAACTCGAAGTGGGCGAGTCGCCTGCGAGCGACGCGGTTGGACGTGCCGGGTGTGACGGGTAAGCCTGTCTGGGACAGTTTTTTGCGAATGTCTTCATCTGCAGGTTCGGGTGCCGGGCCTGTTTCTTCCGCGCTCAGCCACGCCAGCATTTGCTGACGGACGGATTCGATGGACTCGGCTTCGCCGGTTGCCAACCAACCGCGCCAGCGCATACCCACATGGGAGTTGAGCAGTTGACAGCAGCGTCGTGCCAGGCTGCGAGCGACGGTGGAATCAGGCCCACGGACAGCCACTTGCGAGCCGACGATGGATACTTCATATCCATTGAGGACAAGCCGACAGCCTTCGTGTTGTTCAGATTCAATGTTCAAGTCAGTCACCCATGACCGGGGAAATGCACTCACTTCTCTCTGGGGTTATCGGGTGAAAAGGCAGGGGAGCTTCAGTGAAAGCCGGATTCAATTCACTTTTTCGATGGCGATTTCGCAGCCACACACCAGGCAAACCGCTGGCTCAGTTTCGCGATCCGCATCGACCAGGTTCAGCATCACGGCCTGTCCCGCTCCAAGACAGCAATCGCCGGGCAAGGTCGGGCCAAAGGTAAAGACGCTGCCTTCCTGCATGGCTTGTTGCCTCGGACAACTTTTGTCCGCAGGGTGTGTGACTGTCGCGCGGTACTGCGTGAGCACTTGCTCGCTGGCTGCTTCGTCAGTCTGATCTTCCGTTGCAGTTGATTCCTCACGCATCTCAGGCTGTTTCTGCTTCGCCGCTTTGGCTTTGCCTTCAGCTAACCAGCCCAGATCGTTGGTGATGACCACATCGCGCTTGGCGTTCATGGCTTTGTTGGCCAGGTCATCCGCATGGCTGTTGCGGTCGCGTTTGACATGCTTGGCTTCCCAAGTGGGAAATTGGTTCAGCAAGCTGCGTACCTTCTCGAAGACAGGCTTGAGCTTGTCGGACTTCACCTTGTACTGGCCGGTCAGTTGCATCACCATCAACTGCGAATCCGCGATGCAGGTGACTGCTTCAACGTCCATGGATTGAATCAATTCCAAGGCCTTCTGCAAAGCCAGGTATTCGGCGAGATTGTTGGTCATCCGGCCAAAGAAAAAGGCCCCTTCAAAGATGGGCTGGCCGTCGGCTGCATCGGTAATGACAATGCCTCCCGCTGCCGGGCCTGGGTTACCTCGTGAGCCGCCATCGGTGTGTATGACCAGTTTCATCCCGGCAATTCCTTATGTGGCGGCAACAGCTCAGAGAACAGCGCTGGCCTGGCAACATGGCATCGTCCCTCGTCTTGATTACTTGGACGCGATACTGGTTTTCAATTGGTCAGCGACGTAAAGAATGCGGCTGCAGCTTGGGCAGATCACGACCTCTTCCTTGCCAAGCAGCAGGGCGTTGACGCGATCGACCGGCACTTGCATGAAGCATCCGCCACAGTTGTATTCCAAGCGTTTGCGATCCTGCTCCTCGATCTCGGCCATGGCTTCGCCGTCGTAAGCCTCAGCCAATCTTTCAAACTTCGCAATGATGTCATCCGGGAGATTGGCCCCGGCTTCGTCGCGCTGTTGTTCGAGTTTGGTCAACTCATCGCCAACTTCTGACTGTGCCTCGGCCAATTCCTTTTCAGTCGCGGAGATCAGGTTGTTGCGGTCAGCAATCTTTGCGTCAACGTCTTTCAACTTGGCTTCAAGTTCCTCGACGCCTCCCATCACTTCGAGTTCACCTTCTTCTCGTTTGGCCTTCTCTGCTTTCAAGGTGCTGACTTCGACGAGAATGGCTGAGTACTCTTTGTTGGTTTTGACGCTATTCATCTGATCGCGAAGCTTGGCAATTTTTTCGTCGATGCTCGCAGCTTCGTTTTCGATGTTGGCGATCTCGGCCTGTCTCTTCTTGATGGTTTCCTTGAGTTGCTCACGCTCGGCTTGCAATTCTTGGAGTTGGCCTTGCTGCACGCTCAGGCGGTGGGTGGCGCTGTCCAGCCGAATCCGCATGCCTCGGACATGTTTATCGGCCAGGTAGTACTGATAAAGATCTTCTTGTAACGACATTGGCGGCTACCTCGGGTTCCTTTCGCCACCAGTTTATCGCATCTGCCCGACTGATACAGGGGATCTCCAATAATTAATCTTCTTCATGCAACCCGAACCGTTTCATCCACCGTTCCACCTCCTCCTTAGACAGGCCGGTCGGATCGGGTTTCTGGGCCTGTGAATCAGGTAAAGCCTTGTCAGAATGGCCCGGCTGACTCGCAGCCAGCGTTTCCAATTGACGGATGAATTGCTCACAAGTCAGCACGCGTGCCCGTCTGCGCCTGACGTGCTTCTGGATTTGTCGGTCATTGGTCACGATGGTCATCTGCTTGGGAGAGTGGCTGGTTGCCACAGCCTCGATGATCCAGTCATCAGCCGTCTTCCCCACCCCGCTGAAGACGATCCGAACCCCGGGCACCGGGGAGCGCGAGGGCAGGCCCGGCTTGGGCTTGCCATCACAAACCAGCACGGGCTTGCGCCAAGGGCCAATGGCCAGCAGATGGCACAGCCTTTCCTCGTTCAGGCCTGCCAGTTCTACGGGCATCGGCGCGTGCAGCAGGTTGTAGGTGTCGATCAAAAGATCCATCGCAATTGGCTGGCTCCGTTCGTGCTCATGAAATATAAGTCTTCCCGCGATTTGACGTTAACATGCAACGTCGGTGAAATACGCTTTCACCCCACGAGATGACCCATGAGTGAAGACCCAGCCCCAACCGATCCTACTGGCCAGGCACCACGCTACAAGCGGGTGCTGCTGAAAATCAGCGGCGAAGCCTTCGGCAAGAAAGGGGAAATGGGGGTCGATAGCGACGAACTGGGCTTGATTGCCAAGGAAATCGCAGCGGCTGCACGTGTGGGCACCGAGTTGGCTGTCGTGGTGGGGGGAGGCAACATCATTCGCGGCGCGACACTCGCTCAGGAAGGCCACATCGCCCAGGTCACCGGCGATTACATGGGCATGCTGGGCACCGTGATCAACGGCCTGGCGCTCAAAGAAGCCCTGGAGAACATGGGCCAACCGGCCCGTGTGCTCAGCGCCATCAATCTGTCAGCCGTGGCGGAAACGTTTATTCGAGGTCGGGCCTTGCGTCACATGGAGAAAGGCCGGGTCATCATCATGGTGGCAGGCACCGGCAACCCGTTCTTCACCACGGACTCGGCTGCGGCTTTGCGAGCCGCGGAAATCGGGGCGGACATTCTGCTCAAAGCCACCAAGGTGGATGGCATCTACGACAAAGACCCGGTCAAGCACAAGGATGCCAAACGATTTGACCATCTGACTTTTCAGGAAGCAATTGACCGTGACCTGAAGATCATGGATCTGACAGCTTTCGACATGTGCCGACAGCGGGGCATCCCCATCATCGTCTTCAACATGAAGGCGCCCGGCCATATTGCTGAAACTGTCAGCGGTGTGACGCATGGCACCCGCGTCGATCTGGCATAAAACGATTCAATCTGCCGGCTGTTGGCATGATGACCCGCCGGCTGAAAGGAGATTGTTATGGAAATGGATGAAATTCTACTTGAGTGTGAAGAGGCCATGGAAAAAGCCGCCAACTACCTCAAGAGTGAACTCAAAGGCGTGCGCACCGGTCGAGCCTCGACCGGTCTGGTCGATTACATCAAGGTCGATTACTACGGCTCGATGACCGACCTGCGCCAGCTTGCTTTGATCTCCGTCCCCGAGCCGACACAGATTGCCATCAAACCCTTCGACGCCAGCTCCATGCAAGCCATCAACAAAGCGATACAGAACTCAGGTCTGGGCTTGAACCCGATGTCCGATGGCAAGGTGATCCGTGTGAATGTCCCGGCTTTGAGTGGCGAACGTCGCAAGCAATTGGCTGGCAGCGTGAAGCAGATGGGCGAGCAGGCCAAGGTGACGGTGCGCAACGCCCGACGTGATGCCAACAAACATGTGGATCAGGCTTTGAAGGACAAGGCTCAGCATGTGAGCGAGGATGAGGCTGAGCAGACGAAGACCGAGATTCAGGACCTGCTCAAGAAGTATGAGAAGATGATTGAGGAATCTGTTGAGGCCAAGGTCAAGGAAGTTGAGGAAGTCTGATCTGCATGTGGCAACACCCCATGGGTTGCGCACGTCAGCTCCATAGCCCCGGTGCCTGCACCGGGTGATGACACTACCTTGCCCTGGCATTCTCTAAGTTTACGTTCAGGTCATCCTGCCGCGAACATCCACTGCCTCCCCGAATGCAGGTTGCGAATACATGAAGTGTTTCGGATACCCCCTTGAAAAAGCCACCAGTCGGACTCGAACCGACGACCTATGCTTTACGAAAGCATTGCTCTACCACTGAGCTACGGTGGCGTTTCGCGCAAGCGCGAGACGTAGTTTAGCTATCGACACTCAGCCCTTCAAACACAACAGACTTCGCCGCGAATCTCACATTACTCAGGCATCATGACCCATCGCGCAGTACCATGCCAGCGTTGGCCAATGAAAGGAAGGCTTTGAATCGCGTCATGGGCATCGTTGGCGTCGCCATCGGGGGCGCGGTCGGTGCGCTGCTGCGCTATGCTGTCAGCGACTGGGTGCAGACCCGCACGGAACACACGTTTGCCTGGGGCACGTTGACCGTCAATCTGGTTGGCTGCCTGCTGATCGGTTTTTTCTTTTCGCTGATGAACGAACGATTGCCTCCGACGCATCCGCTGCGGCTACTTGTGATCACCGGCTTTCTCGGTGCTCTGACAACCTATAGCACCTTCGCCTTCGAGAGTGTGAGATTCATACAGGTCGGCCAGTGGTACAACGTGTTTGGAAATTTGGTGGTGAAGACTGCCCTTGGCCTGACCTTTGTCTTCATCGGGCTGTGGTTGGGGAAGATGCTGTCAGTATCGAGGTAGGTTCGGCTTCGCACTGGCAGAGGGCCAGGTACTCCTTGGGCGTGTTCATTTGCGCGATTCTGCTGGTCTGAAACGTAACATACAAGGCAATGGAGCTGACGTTGATAAAATGCGGCCAACAGGTTTGTCTGTTTCTGGTAAAGGATGACCGATGACACAACCGGCCAATCGTCTTTCCCGTCTTTCGCTCGCCGCCGCCTGCCTGTTTCTCGTCCTTTCGGGCTGGCTGGTCTCGGCTGCATTCGCACAGTCCGAAGCCACCACCAACGATCAGGTGCAGGACTCGGCTGAGCAGTCCATGCTGACGGTTAATGCGGATCGCGATAAAGGGGAGCCGTTGACGATTCAGTATCTGTTCCTAACCAATCCTTACATCAACGGCATCCTGCTGGCGCTGTCGGTGCTCTCGCTGATTCTGCTGATCTTCTTTTGGCTGACGATCAGCAGTTCGATCATGGCCCCGCGCAGCTTGCTTGAAGAAGTTCGCCGAATGGTTTCAGCAGGGGATTACAAGCAGGCGGTGGATTACTGTCGATCTCATCAGCGTGTCTTTGCCGCTTCGATTGCTCAACGCGCAATTGAGAATGCTGACCAGGATCAGACCATCATCATGCAGGTGGTGGAAAGCGAAGGCAGGCGACGCGCGGAGCTGATCTGGAACCGCATCAGCTACCTGGCTGACATCGCCAACGTCGCGCCGATGCTGGGCCTGCTGGGCACGGTCATCGGCATGATCCAGGGGTTTGATGTGATGGACATGGTGGCTTCGGGTGTGAAGGCGGACTTGCTGTCGCAGAACATAGCGATGGCGATGGGAACGACGATGTTTGGCTTGATCGTGGCGATTCTCGCGCTGGCCTGTCATGCCTTGGCCAAGGGCCGGGCGACGGCAGCGCTGGGGGAAGTCGAGCGTGCGGTGCATGACATTGCGGATCAGTTGGGTGGGAATGCTGCGGCAACATCAACCATCAGCCGAGGAGCCAAGGCATGAGCTTTGCCACGCCAAAACATGCGCGCGGTGGGGCGATGCTGCCTTTGGCGGCGTTGGTGGATATGCTGTTTCTGCTGATCATTTTTCTCATGTCCATTACCGCGTTCCAGCAGGAAGCGATGTCGAAAGATGTCTCCCTGCCTGATGCAGAAGTGGGTTACTCCAGTTCCGCTGCAGCACCGATCAAGATTTCCGTCAGCAAGGATGGCTCCATCAAGCTGGGGCCAAGCGATGAAACGCTTCAGTCGCTGGAAAGCAAACTCAGTCTGTATGCCCGGCGATACAGCGATGACCTTGTGCTTGTGTATGGCGATGAAAATGCCACGCACGGCCAAGTCGTGGAAGTGCTCGACCTTTGCCAGAAGCTGGGCTTTCGCCATACCCGAATCGGCGTGCAGAAGAAGTAAGACTCGGTGAATCGACGCCTATGAAAAAAACTCCCCTGCAATCCGGTTTTTCTCTGCTCCTGCTGTTGGTCATGCTTTTGGCTACTGTGCCTGTGTCTGTACAGGCACAAGGAGCGGGTGATCAAAGCATCAATGAGGCAGAGCACAATGCCTTTGTTTTTGCTTATCGTTTGTTTCAGCGAGGGCAGATCGAGCAGTCTGTCCGTGCTTTTGAAGGTTTCATTGAGCAATACCCGCAGTCGAAACGCGAGGGGGACGCCCGTTATTTCCTGGCATTGTCAGCCAAGCAACAAGGTGATACCAAGCGATGCCAGGCTGAGTTGGAAAAGATCAAACAGACTGCGTTGGTCGATGGCAGGGCGGTCACATTGTTGCGCAGTCAACTGGCTTTGGAAGACGAAAAGTTTGATGAGGCGGCTGGTTACCTGCGCACCATCGACAGCAAGGGCATGTCCGATCAATCGAAAGCGACGGTTGCTTTCCTCGCCGGGCTGGCAGAACGAGGCAGAGGCAATCACAAGCAGGCCGTTGCACCTTTGCAGGCTGCCTATACATCGAAAACCGATTTAAGCGAAAAGGCTGGCCTGGCTTTAACGGATTCGTTGAGGCGGACGGATAAACTGGCTGAGGCGTATAAGATCGCGATGGTCTTGGCGGAGTCGCATCAACCCGCGATTGCAGCCCAGGCGGGGGTTGTGGCTTCACGACTCGCGTTTGATAAGAAAGATTATGACAAGGCCATCACTTTCGCGCGATCCGTCGTGGAAAATTTCCCGCAGCAGGTTGAGGCTTACCGGCAGGCGGTCGTGCAACTGGCTTGGGCCTTGCTGGAAGCGGGAAGGCATGACGCGGTGATCGCCATGCGCCAGCCTTACGCCAAGGTGCTCAGTGCTGACCAGGTGACTGAACTTGATGCGGTCGCGGCCTATGCCTATCAGCGAAAAGGCCAGCCCAAGCAGGCCATCGACATTTTGTCAACAATCATCAAGGAAAAGCCTGGCTGGTCCGGCGAAGCCCAGGTCCTGCTGCATCTGATGGAATGTCAGTTGGCAGTCAATGATGAGGACGCGGCGAAGCAGACGTTTCATAAGCTTGAAAAGAGTTATGCCGATGTGCAGCAATATGCCTCGGGTGTGCTGCTGCTGGTGAGTCTGGATGAAGTGACAGGCAAGCTGGAAAGCTCGATCCGTCGGCTGACGGGCATCATCGACAAGGGGGAGAAGCATCCCGCTTATCGTGAAGCATTGCTCGAACGTGCCCGGCTATACGAACTGCAAAATAAAACGGATGAGGCGCTGGCTGACTACCGATCATTCATTGACAAAAATCAAAATGATGATCGTCAACGTACGGTGCTGCTCAGGATGGCATCCTTGCTGATCGACAAGGCAGAGACGCAACAGGCAGTGCGTTTGCTTGAGCCTATGACCAAGGCAGATACTGGCCGGGAGGCGACATTCCTTTTGGCTGAGGCTTATCGCGCGGACAAGCAGTTTGATCTCGCTACCAAGGCTTACGCGCAGGTCATTCAGTCGGACAGCGGGGCGTCTGCCCTGCTTCTGGCTGAATCACATTACTGGCTGGGTTTGATCGCGCTGGGAGCAGATCGTGTGGATGATGCAGTAAAACACCTGACCCAGGCAGGGACATCAGACGCTTTAGAGAAGCCTAAGCGTGCCAATGCGTTAAGGCTGGCTGTCGGGGTCTGGCTGGCGCGCGATCAGCAGAAAGACAAAACCATTGCCTTGCTTGAGAAACTGGCTGACCTGATTGATGCGGACAAGCTGCAACAACGTGAAGCCTTGGTCCTGGCCCGGCATTGGATTGCCTCGGCGGAGGATCGTCCGACGCTTTTGAAAGCGGCCCGTTTGATTGAACCTTTGCTTCGCCCGGAGGCTGATCTTCCTGCGAAAACCAAAGCGGAAGCTGCGTTCCTTGAAGCCTGGCGATTGGATCGCTTGCAGGAAAATGACAAGGCGATGAAGGCTTATCGAGCAGTCATTGAGTTGGCTTTACCAGCCTCGATCGACGCGCGGATGAACCTGGCTCGGTTGCTGAACCGTATGGGTGAAGGCCCGGAAGCTTTGAAGCAGTACCGCAAGCTGATCGCCATGTCCAACCAGGTGGATGGCAAGGTGATCGCGAGGGCTTTGTGGGAAGCGGCGGATATTCATGAAGCCATGGCCTTCCGTGCTTTGCGTAACGAGCAGGACGCAGTTGCAGCCGAGCGCTTGCGCGATGCGGAACAGCAACTTTTGCAGATCACCCTGACTTACGACGCTCCGGAGTATTCCCCTTTTGCTCAGCATGCCCTTATACGGTTGATCGACATCAGCGAGCGATTGGTTGAGCCTAAGGATGTCGAGATGTATGCCAAGGATTTACAGAAGAAGTTTACTGGCAGCGATTACGCTCGCTTCGGCCAGGCTTTGCTGGATTGGCAGCAGGGCAAGGTGACCGCAGCGCTCAAGAGTTGGCGTGCCATCAACGAAAACACGGACGATGCTTATCTGCGTGAGCATTGCACGAATTGGATCAATCGCGCCAGCCGACCACGGAATTAACCATGGCCAAACTACGCATCCCCATTCAGCCCGGCCAAGGCAGGCCAACCCGCAAGGCAGTACCGCCTCGGCCGTTGCCTGAGATCAAACCCGCCTGGTTCTGGGGGATCGCGGTGCTGCTTAGCCTGTTGGTACACGGGGCCATCTTCGCGTGGATGGCTGGCAAGCCGCTTGGGTATGTGAATCCGGATGCTTATGCCGAACCTGAGCAGCGCTTTTACAGCTTCCGCACGTATGACGAACTGCCTGCGGTTCTTGATGAGGGGGATGAGGCAGGCGAGGATCAATCAAAACTGGCTGACCTGAGTCGAGAGTTACTCAACGCTCCCGAAGAAAGCAAGACAGATTGGCTGGAGACGGTCAGGCCTCGCGAACTTCAATCTGATGCTGGGCCAAGTGATGTGCCGACGCAGGCTTTCGATGATCGGCCGGCAACGGACGAAGTCATCGGAGAACTATCCAACCTTGGCAACCTTGGCTTCCATCTGGCAGGTCAAGGCAACGGCCTGGGCGAAGGGAATGGACAAGCAGGCAACGGCGCGAACGGTTCAGGCGAGGCAGGTGATCTTCTGGCCAAGGCTGGCTTGTCCCGTGCGATCAAGCGGCCGCCGGTGGAAGCGCGCGTCGAATCCTCCCGCCCTGTTGGTGATGTCAGGCCAGCGACGGATCAAGGCCTGGCCGATGTTGACCTGGCTGGTCTGGACTTGGCATTGGGGGATGCGGTGTCCATCCCCACGTCTCTGGATCATGCCTTTGACTATCGCATCCGTCGTTATCAGCCGGCTGCGAATGGACCTGGCTTCTTTGAGATTCAGATCAGCGCCAAGCGGTCGCTCCGTCAGCTTTCGACCATGCCTAAGGACGTGGTGTTTCTCGTGGACATGTCCGGCTCGATCAAGCAGCGCTGGGCAGAGTCGATCCAGACCGGCGTGAACGATGCCTTGGCGACCCTTGGCCCGAAGGATCGGTTCAACATCGTCTTTTTCAGTGACAAGCCTCGCTTCTTCGCAGCCAAGCGCATTGTTGATGCGACCGAAGAGAACCTGGCCGAGGCTCAACGCTTTCTCAAGCGGGGCAAAAGTGATGGCTACACCGATCTGAACCTGGCGTTGAGTCGTCTGCTCGTGCCTGACGTTTCTACCGAACGGGCGTACAACCTGATCTTTATTTCCGACGGCCAACCCACGCGCGGCGTCATGGACACGCGCGAACTGATCAACCTGATCACCAAGGACAATGCCCGCGTGACAGGTATCTACGCGGTCGGTGTCGGCGATAAGCAGAATCATGAACTGCTCGATTTTCTCTCCTACCGCAACAAGGGTTTCAGCGTTTACGCGGAGAAGGATGATGAAGCGGCTGGAGTCATTCGTGCCTTGGCGTCGCAGTTGCGTTACCCGGTGTTGAAAGATGTGTCCGTGCAGATCAACGGTGAGGGGATCAGTGATGCGGTGCCGATGCATCTACCCAACATTCATCACGGCGAGGCATTTACGGTTTATGCCCGGTTCACCAAGCCCGGGCGATTCACCATGCACCTGTCCGGCAGGAACGGCGAAAGCCGTTACGACGTGACGCTAGACCGCGACCTTGCCGACGCTGAGCAAGGCAACCAAACGGTGACCAGGCGATGGGCCTTTGCCAAGATGCATCAGCTTTACAGCGACATGCTATCACTTGAAGGTGCTGAGAAAGCCAAGGTGCAACGCGCGATTGAACAACTCAAGCAGATATATGGGTTGGGGCAGCTTGAGCCATGAGATGCGTGGGATCATGGAGCGAATAAAAAAAATCACAGGATCAAGGCGCGTAAGTGAACGCGTAATACAGTAGTGCAAAGAAGCCAATGAAGATGGCCGTCGTCATGAGGAAGACGAAAATCGCCCCCTTACAGCCGATGGGTCCGCCACCACCGCCAAAACTGGGTAAAGGACTGAACAACGTTGGCTCCTTAGACGTCGTATCGGTGTATGTTACCCTCACACTTGCTCTTGAAACTCCACAAACTGCACCTGCTGTCGAAGCTCCTTTTGCACCGCGTGATGCCCAAGTGTTCGCAAGTCACCCTTCGCCTCGCGAGAGGCCAGGGCGGCTGCAGTACCCGCAGCCTGGCCGATGGCGCTGACCCCTGACATGACCCGGTACGAACTATGCGCTTCATGCGTGCCGCTGATGCAGCGCGAGCCAAGGGCCAGGTTGTCCAGATCGCGTGCGACGATGCAGCGATAGGGGATGTGGTAGTAGCCGCTGCCGGGGATGTTAATCAGTTGGGCCGGCCCGCCATCCGGATCGTGGATATCAATTTCGTAAGCACAGGCAGCGATCATGTCATCGAAGCGTGCTTCACCCAGGCAATCTTCCTGTGTCAGGACATAGTCACCAACGATGCGTCGGCCCTCGCGCACGCCAAACTTGGTGGAGACATGTTCAAGTGTCGCCCGAGCAAAGGCAGGATGCTTACGGAAGATGGCAACCATTTCCTTGACCAGTTTTTCCGCCTTGGCGTGACCTGCTTTGAGTGAGGCTTCGTCTGTCGGATCAACGCCAAGGACTTCATTGGAGTTAAAGAGGATGCGTTGGCCATCCGGATAGGGAAAGGCAATGACCTTGTCTTTCGGGTTGGCTGTCAAGCCTTGCTTCTTTGCTTCGACGTAAATCTCGGTCAGTTCCTGCCAGAGTGAGGTCAACCCGCCACGGGTCGTGAAGTCCGGCTGCTTGAGTTGGCTCGCGTCAATGTTGCCCAGGGAGAAAGTCAGCGTGGCGGATTGCATGGCCCCGTCGGATTCCCGGCCTTTCATATATTCACAACCTGCCATCGCGCCCAGGTTGCCATCTGCCGTGGCATCGACGAAGCAGTCAGCAGTCAACGTTGCTCCATCATCGAGCGTGACTGACTTCAAGCTCCGCCCCTCAACTTCAGCCGAGGCCGTGCCCACGCCGGTGCGCACGGACAGGTTATCTTCAGCCAGGATGAGGTCTTTGTAGCGTTTGAGCAGTTCGGCTTCGTCATAGGTCAGGCGTTTGCACGTTCGTCGAAAGTCACGCGTGCTGTAGGCATAAATTTCAAAAAAAAGTTCGCGGTGGATGCCCAGATTGATCGGCCTGTGATCGGAGCCATGAAATTTGCAGACCAGGCTGACAGGCGAATGGACCCCTGTACCACCTATTTCTGGGGCTTTTTCGATCAGGCAGGTCTGAGCACCGGTACGCGCAGCTGCGACGGCAGCACAGATGCCACCGATCCCGGCCCCGACGACGATGACTTGAAAGTTTGCTTTTGATGCTGAATTTGCGTTCATGACTTTCACCTGTGAGTTACCATACCTGTTTTCGCGTCGGTTTGGCCGCGCCTGGTTCAGTCTTTTTCTTGGAGATAATGATGAGTCGTCAGACGCCTGTGATTTCAGAAGTGGATGTGTTGGTGGTGGGGGGTAGTGCAGCCGGGGTTGAGTTGGCTGTGGCTGCAAAGCAGGCCGGGGCATCGGTGTATGTTGTCAGCGGGCGATCGCACTTGGGGGAAACGATGTGTGCTGCCGGGCAGTATTGGTTGGCTGATGGCGAGCAGGCCACTTCACCAGTCGCACAGAAAGTGTTTACTGATCGCCTGGCTGAGGCGGGCTCGCCAGTTCGCCCCATGCATGTCAAGATCGCGCTCGATCAGGCATTGGTCGATGCAGACATTCCATTTTTGCTCAACAGTTACCCGACAGGCGTGGTTCGTACAGCCGAGGGAGCCGTGGCAGGTATAGCGCTCGGCAATCGGGCTGGTCGGCAGATCATCCGCGCCAAACGTGTGATCGACACAACCGCGACAGGCCTGGTTGCACAACTGGCTGGCTGTGAAGTGCAGGATAAGCCGACGGGCAAACAGGTGGTGGAGCATGTTGCGTTTTATTTACAGGAACCAGGCCGCGAACCGGAGGACATCCTCAGCAGCGAAGCACTCAAGCCTTTCCAGGCGAGGATGGGGGAGGACAAGTATGAAGTCTTTGCCCGTCGGTATGAGCTTGAAGTGGATGTGAAAGACGGGTCAGCAGAGGACTTGGCCCGCGCCTATGCCGAGGTGGTGGAGCGTTGCTGGCTGCCTGGAGAACATTGGCATTCGGAAATTCTTACGCTGAAGAGTCCCGGATATTTCAAGCAAGTGGTTGACAGTGCTTCAGAGGCAAACGGCGTCGCTGAATATGAAATTCGACCGGGATTGCTGGTGTTGTCGCGCTTGTCGCCTGTTGCTGAAAAGATGCGTCATGAATTATCGCGGCCAGTGCGAGCGATGGCGTTAGGGGAGTCATTTGGAAAGCAACTTGCTGCCGACCTGAAAGGCGAAGCACTTGGTGATATCGAGCAGATCACCTGCGCGGGCAGTGAGCCATTGAGTGTGTGTGAAATTGCCACACTGACCGATGCCTTGCGTCCTGGGATGCAGGCTGAGCAGCAAGTCGAAGAATCGTTGGATGCTTTGCCTCGACTGGGCCAGTATGACGTCGTGGTCGTAGGGGGAGGTACGGGAGGCATCCCGGCTGCGATTGGTGCGGCACGAGCCGGTGCCAGTGTCGGTCTCTTCGAGGCAACGAGTGGTCTGGGGGGCGTGGGAACAATGGGGCAGATCGCCAAGTATTACTTTGGCAATCGCGTGGGCTTTACCAGCGAAGTGGATGCAGGTGTCAACGAACTGGAAGTCGATCAACGGCTGCGCGAAGCGAAGGGAAGCTGGTCAGTTGGTGCCAAGCGCGCGTGGTATCACCGGGAAGCACTGAAGCAGGATGTGTCCCTGTGGTTCAATGCGATCTGCTGCGGGGTTTGGGTTGAAGGCAAGGTGGTCAAGGGAGTTGTGATCGCCGGGCCTTATGGTTTCGGCTTGGTCGAGGCAGGCTGTGTTGTTGATGCGACAGGTTGCGCGGACATTCCCGCTGCGGCTGGTGCGGAAACGATCGGCATCGGCAGTGAACATGTGGCAGTGCAAGGCACCGGCCTGACAGGCATCGTGCCGGGCAAGGAATACAACAACACGGACCACAGTTTCAGTGACGACACCGATGTGCTGGATGCGACCGCGTTCTTCGTCAGCAGTCGGCTTAAGTTCAAACACCAGTTCGATGCCGGTCAACTGGTGGACTCACGCGAGCGACGGCAGATCGTTGGTGATATGACTTTGCAGCCGGCTGACTTCCTCTATGAACGCCGGTTCCCAGACACGATCTGTGTGTCTTCATCCAATTTCGATACACATGGCTTTACGGTGTATCCCTTGTTTTTTGTGGCGATTCCCGGGCACAAGCAGACGCTCTGGGTGGATGTGCCTTATCGCTGCTTCCTGCCCAAGGAGTGGGATCGGGTGATGGCGTGCGGCTTGGGGTTAAGCGCCCAACGCGATGCATTGCCCGTCGTGCGGATGCAGCCTGACGTTCAGAATCATGGTTACGCATTGGGTCGAGCCGCGGCTGAAGTGGCGAAGAAGAACATCGCCACGCGTGACGTTGACTTGAAAGCTCTGCAGCAGCATCTGGTGGAGATCGGCAACCTGCCCGAGCGTGTGCTCAGCGATGAAGACAACTTCCCAGTGGATGATGCCACGCTGCAACTGGCGATTGAAGAGAAGTGGGATGAGTTTGAAGGGTTGTCGCTGGTCTTTTCTGAGCCGGAACGTGCGGTGAAGATGTTGCGTGAGCAGTTCCCCAAGTCACAAGGCGACCAGCAGTTGCGTTATGCCCAGTTGCTGGCGTTGCTTAACGAGCAGGATGGCGTGCGGGTGTTGATTGATGCCATCCGCGCCAGCACATGGGACGATGGCTGGAACTATCGAGGCATGGGGCAATTTGGCTGGAGCATTTCACAGGTAGATGCCTTGCTAATCGCACTTGGATATGCGGGAGATGCGCGTGGCTGGGATGCGGTGGTAGAGAAGATTGAGTCTTTGCCTGATGAGCCGGACTTCTCGCACTGTCGGGCCTTGACGGAGGTATGTGAAAGGTTGGCTCGGGTTGAGCCTCACGCCCGAACGGCGCAGGCTTTGGCGGAAGTGTTACGCAGGCCTGGCATGAGTGGTCATGCGCAACCAAGCATTCAAGCGATGCAGGCCGCATTGACGGATGAATCCAATGAAACTGCGGTGCGCAATGTGGCTTTACGTGAATTGCACCTGGCGCGTGCGCTGTATCGTTGCGGCGACATTGATGGACTGGGGCGAAGTACCCTTCAGGCTTACTCGCAAGATCTGCGCGGGCACTTTGCGCGTCACGCAAGAGCGATCCTTGCAGAGAAGCCTGCACCCGTTTTGGCTGAGTCAGTGTCATGATGTTGTCTTGTCGTCTTGGTGTGATCGATTGAGATTGGGAGTGTGTATTCATGCTTTCCAGGCCTGAGGTTCTCAAGGTGGGTTTGTGGACGTGGGAAGGACTGGATCGCAGCCAGCTATTTACCATTGGGGCCTATCGCTTTATCAGTGATTTTCAAGATGTAGAGATTCAAAGGATCTCAGACAAGACACCGACGGACGAGGTGTTGCAAAGACTAAGTGAAGGTGCGTTGCAAGGTCTGATGATCAGCCTGCCCAAACCGGAGGTGATGCATTGGCTTGAGCAGCATGCGTTTCCTTGCGTGGTCTTTTATACATCTGTCGGTGAAGACAGTCTGCCGACGGTCAATGTGGATGAGCATGCCGTCGGCCGTTTGGCCGCTGAGTACTTTCTGCGCATGGGTTACAGCAATTTCGCTTATGCCGAAACACCGACTCAGGAATATTCCAACGCGCGGAAGAAGGGTTTCGTTGAAGCCATTCAATCCCAAGGTTATGAGCCGGTGATCTTCGATGTGTATGGCGACGGTGAAACGGGTTTGGATGAAGTTCTTCAGCGGCTGCCCAGGCCGTGTGCCATGTATTGCTGTTGGGATCATGAGGGGGTTTATCTGGTACGTCGGATACGCAAGTTAGGCCTGCGTGTGCCGGACGATTTTGCGGTACTGGGGACGGACAATGATCGCATTGAGTGTTTCAGTGTGTACCCGAACCTGAGTAGCATCAGCCTGCCCTCGGAAAGACTTGGGTACGAGGCCATGCGCCTGTTGATGCAGCAACTTCGTGGCGAGAAGACTGTTGAGCGTCAAGTGATATTGCCTCCCGTTGAGGTGGTGCAAAGGCTATCCACCTCGGTGGAGGAGCATGAAAGTCCGGCCATTCGCAGTGCAATGGCTTTCATCAGGCAGCAGGCGAGTCAGCCGATACGTGTGGGAGATGTCTGCCGGGCTGTGAAGCTGAGTCGACGGTCTTTGGAAGAATTGGTGCGCGAGCAACTGAACCGAAGTGTGCTGGAATTGATCCAGGAATCGCATTTGAATTGTGCGCGAGAGTTACTGTTGAATACTACGTTGCCGATCAAGACAGTGGCCTATTCGTCGGGTTTCAATTCGCCATCGCATTTCAGCCGTGTATTCCGTCAGCAGATGGGGTTGAACCCGCAGGCATTCCGCCAGCAGTTTGTGATTGACTCAATGTAAATGGCGCTTGGCCGCGATATAAAAAAGCGGGACAGGGCGAAACATCGCAAAACGTATGCATTTCCGCGCATAATGTATAGGGGTCATGCGCCTGATCGCAGCCAACTATTTCTGCCATGACCTAGACTGATTGGAAGTTCTATTCCATCGTATCGAAACGAAGGAGACCATGATGTATTTTCGAGTCGCTCGCTTTTCTGTCATTCTCGCTGCTTTGGTTTTTGTGTCCTGCGCGTCTGCCATTCACGCAGCAGGTGAGGAAGCCCAAGGTCAACCCATTCAAGTGCAACAGACGAAAGATGCAGTACGCATCCATCTTTCCAATGGCACGAAGCTCGAATTCGCTTTGGCTGGCGATTTCCTACTCGGCCTGCAGCAGGCCAGCGTTGAGAAACACACTTTGACTTCCAATCAGACTGTGCAGCGCCCGCTCGTGGCCCAGGAGTTTGGCAACAAGGGGGTTTGGCCTTTCATGAAGCTGTTGGAAGTCAAGGAGCATGGGGGAGAGGTACATATCAAAACGCAGTTGATGGGTGGCGACATCGAAGCGCTCTGGCGAGAAGAATTTGTTTATACCGGTGATCGGCAGGCTGCCCTTGATCAAGGCATGACACCTGAGCTTAAAGAATGGAAAGCAAAAGCGGATGCTGCTTTGAAGCTGATGAACCAGGCGGTGGCTACAGACAAGCAGGTCGCACAGGCCCTTCAAAAACTGGCAGAAGCACGAGATGAACTCGACAAGGAGCAGGAGGCTAAGGGAAGTAACGTGCCACGCCTGCTTCAGAATGTCAGGCGATGGGAAGACCGCTTGGAGAATCGCCAAAAGGCTGCCTACCCAACTTTGGCAGATCGGGATGATGAGGCGGGTCAGGCTTACGCCACTTTCCAAAAGTACCAGCAGATGCTGAATGAAGTGGCACTTGAGATCGGCAAGATTCACCGTGACTACTATGCCTTTGCCATCCTCCAACTGCCCAGCGAAACCTGCCGGGTAGATACGCTCAAGCAACGTTTACAGAAACATCAGGAGGCACTCAAAGCTGGCGGGACTTTGACGTGGATCATCAAGCCCGTCGATCGCAGGATCGCAGGTTGGCCTTGGCAAGGCTGGTCGGTGGCGTACAAGGTGGAGCTGAACAAAGGGCATGAAGTCAACAACATTCGTCAACTGGGCACATGGGAGATCAATGGCAGCCTGAATGACTTGACCGTGGTCAACCTGCGTTATCGCGGCTTGGGTGAAATTGAACAAGAGGTGGAAACGAACGAGCAGGGCGCGGTGACTTCAGCCTGGACGACGACGGAAATCATGCCCGGCTCTGTCGGCGGTGGGCCTGTGGTTTCACCTGCCATTCCCGCGTCGGCTGAAAAGAAGATGACAGACCGGGGCTATGCCCTGCAACACCGAGTCGGAGCGTGGATCAGCAAGATGGGACGAGGCAGCGGCGTCGGTTTCGTTGATTTTCAACACAAGGGCGAGGCCACGCTGATCAGTTACATGGAGAAACAGGGCAGCTACCGGGCCGTGAGTGAAATGTTCCCGGGCGACAAGCAACTGTCCCAAACAGATGAGCAGTGGTTTGCCAATACGCGCCAGTTCACCAGCGAGCCGCAGCTTTATCTCGCACTGGTGTCAGACAAATCTCAAGTCAAGAATGAGATGCAGACACGCTGGCAGGAAGTCGATCAGTATGTGCGCGACCTTGTCTCCAAGGAATTGGGTTTCCAGCAGGCACCACCTTTGCCAGGCGTCGGCTGGCTGGTCGAAGCGGGTCGGCCTCGGTACATCGGAGGGTTGGTTAACGGGGGCGTGAAGCGTTGGTACGACCAAGGCGTGCGCATGATCGTCACGCATACGCCGGGTTGGCATACGGAGCAGCATCGTGACGGCTGGGACAAGCCACGCACGCCGGGCGGCAACTCGAACAAGATTTATGATTGGGTGCCCACGGCCGACGTCCGTGAGCAATGGAAAGGCATGCAGCAGGCTTGCGCTGAACTTGGCATTCCGTATTACATCTACATGACCGGGATGAGTGAGAACAGCGGGCCTTTTGCGCAGGAAGCCGGGCCTGAGATTGAGAACTGGGGCACCAATGCGCCGGGCAGTACATTTTCTCATGGCTATCAACCTCGGCTGCAAAGTCATAATCTTCATCGAGAACATGTGCGCAAGCTGCTGATGAAAAAGCTGGAAGATGTGCGCACGCAGTTCGGCATGCAAGGCATCTGGGCGGACAGCTTCCAGAACATGTACATGAGTCAACTCGATTGGGCCAACGGCAGTGGGGCTCCGATGCAGCGCATCTGGTGGGAAACGATTGCTGAACTGTCGCGCCAAGGCGTGAACTGGATGGCGGAGAGTCATGCATTCCCAGGCCTGAGCTGTTCGCTGGAAGTGCCCGGCTGGGAGGAGGATTACCACTACTTCCAATACGTCTGGAAATGGCATCGTGGCACAAGCCAACGCAACTACACCTCTCAGCAGCACGATGAGATGGAATTCAAGTTCATGGCCAACAAATCCTGGCTTGCTCCTGATGGCAATCCCAGCGTCATCCCAAGCTTCAAGCGATACAGCGCGGAATACATGGCTGCGCTGCCCATGATGTGTCGCAGTAGTGTTCTGCCTGATGGGCAAGGTGTGCTTTGGCGACCTTTTGATAGCGATACGACTGGCGTATGGTTTGCTTATAAGGACGCCACGGTGCCTGCGGGAGTCACTGCGACGCCAATTCTTGAGAAGAAGACGAAGGCTTTGCCGGAAGTCGAAGCGCGGCATACCTATCGAGTGCAAGGGGCTGACCTGGCCAAAGCCTTTGGCATGGCCACGCCACCTGAAAAAGATGAACGCAAGGAGCTGAAGTATGAGCCTGTCGAGTTTGTTTTCCCCAAGTGGACGCAAAAAGATGAGTGATTCGTCGCAGAATAGTGTCTGCCGTTGCGGTAACGGCTACGCATCCGGTCGTTACAGTGGTCTGCGTTTTGGCATTGTGGTGATTGGCCTGTTGGCTTTGAGTCTGACGGTCGCATGCATGGTGCAAGCGGAAGCTGTTGGTGAGAAGACCAAGTCAGACGCGCCAAGCAGTGCTGACAGGAAGGAAAAGACCATTCGTTTTGTTTGCTTTGGTGACAGTCTGACTGGCCATCGGCCGTTTACGGATTATCAAAAGGATTACTTGAAATATGCTGATCTGCTGCAACTCATGATTGAAGCGAAGCGTGGCATCGGCACGGTAGAAATGCTGAACGCGGGTTGGGCAGGGGATGCGACATACCCCAAGCCGAATGAAAGTTGGCCGGGCGCGCGAGGGCGAGTGAAAAGCGACATTATCGAGAAGAAGCCTGACTTCGTGACCGTCCTGATTGGTGGCAACGACAAGGTTGAGAACGATGAAGACCGGGCGCGCACTTTGGCCAACCTGGATGCCATCGTCAAGGAGATTACGGACGCCAAGATCAAGGTCTTGCTGTTGCAATATCCCCCGGCCATGCCCGGCGACGAGTTCAAGGACAAGGGGTGGTATCACCTGAGCAGCAAGAACGACCTGATCGCGAAGGTTGGCGAAAAATACAACGTGCCAGTTCTGGATCTTGGCCCGGCAATGGCTGAGGCAGCGAAGAAGTACGACAAGGAAACACTGGTCGTGCCTCAGGACGGTGTACACCTGAAACCGCGTGGCGAGAAGGTTTTCGCCCGAGCCATCTTTGCCAAGGTGAAAGATCTGGGTTGGATTGATGATTAATTGCGTCTGAACCTGATTGGAGAATAAGTCATGCGTCAACGCTTCTGGATGTTGTCACTGGTCATTTGCCTGTTTGGTTGTGCCGGTCAATCTTTGGCTCAGAAAGATGAGGCCAAGCCTGTTGAGGTGAAAGTCGAGACGGTCAAGCATGATATTCAGATGGCAGAT
Source organism: uncultured Phycisphaeraceae bacterium (assembly GCA_964546335.1). Lineage (GTDB taxonomy): Bacteria > Planctomycetota > Phycisphaerae > Phycisphaerales > Phycisphaeraceae > CAZJJN01. Next base: position 202,039 of record CAZJJN010000001.1, on the reverse strand, counting down.
TACCGCGCGGCAGACTCGATGTATTTCGCCAACGCGGGAGACAAGGCGATCAACGAGGCCAGGGACAAACGCAACAGCTACATCGAAAAAGTTGAAGCGGAACTGATCGAAAAGCGTCCCGAACTGAAAGACATGAACAAGCGCGATCGGCGTAATCTTGTCATGAAGCAACTTGAGGATGATGCGGCGTATCAGAAACTGGATCAGGCCTGGCGCGATGCACGAGGCCCGGCCTACAAGACAGTCAAGACTGATGTCGAAGTTGTCACGCTTCGTAACGAATACGTCGAGGTGAAACTGGTCCCTCGCCTGGGCATGCGCGTCCTCAATGCAGTGAATCTCAAGACGAATACATCCTTCGCTGGCACGGACGATCCACGCTGGTACGAGAAAGAGCCTTTTACAGATTATCTGGGCTGGACGGCGGGTTTCATTGAAGTGTCGTATCCTTACTTTGAGCACGGCGTTGGGGTGACGAAGTCACCCGCAGGTTATCGCGTGATTAAGAATGACGATGGCAGCGTGACCGTGGCGATGCAGATGCGCTTCTCACAGTTTCAGCATCCTCGTCACATGGCCCGTTACGGGCGATTCGATCAACGCGTACTGAGCAGTTGGGTCACGCTCAAGCCTGGTGAGACAAAGTTCAGTGTGACCTATCGGCTGGATAATCCAAACCCGACGCGTCGCGGCGATCGCCTGTGGACGAACATTCTGCTTAATGTAGATAAGTACGACGGCGAACACATTATTTATCCGGTCGGGTACATCATGCCTCATGGAGCGGGGTGGGTTAAACCTTTCTATGCCGAGGGTGGCAGCCAGAGTTGGCGAAATGTCTCTCACTTCGGTCTATACAGCGAACACGCTTTCATAGGGATTTACGATCCGAAGAAGGATGTGAATACGGTGATTATTACGGATCGGGAGAAAGCGCCCGGGCAGAAGCTTTACACACAAAATCGTGAGGGTGGTTTCCTGGAATTGTGGACCGGACACGGCGTGGTGTTTGAAGATGCGGGTGATTTTGTGCAAGCCTATGAGCCGGTGGAGTTCACGCTGCATTTTTATCAGGTCGCAGGAGCGGGGCGCGTGGTGTGGGCAGATGAAAAGGTGGCGATATCACAAGATAAAAACAAAGGATACCGTGCAACAGCGACGCGAGATGCCAAACTTGACTATCACCTTATCGGGAAAGATGGTGTTAAAACGGTTGGGGGATCAGTCCTCAATGCGGGTGTGAGTATGCATGTACATGGCGAGAAGAGAGATGAGATACATTTCAATGTGTACGACTGGGCAGGCGAATTCACCTTATCTCTTCCCCTCACTTTTGCAGACACCCGCGACAAACATCCCAATGTGATAACACTGGGTGGCAAGCTCAAACTTGAGAAAGAACAAGCCACGAACCATCGCGGTGCGCCGCGCGATTCGAGTGCGATCGGTCTGGCGAAAAAGATGGTCAAGGCAGGCAAGGTTACAGACGCTGAGCTCGCGATGAGTTACGCGCGCATTGCTTACCGCTATGGCCAACTTGATCTGGCGAAGCAGTTGGCTGATCTGGTGGGTGAAACACCTGAGGCTGACTATCTGCGCGCATTGGTCGCATGGGAGCAGGGCGCGGATCCGAAGGATATTGACTTCGGTAAGGCTGGGATCGAATCAAGCTATCTCCGTGCCATGCTGGCAATTCGGCTGGGGGACAAGGACAAAGCCAAAGAGATTCTCAAGGTCTATCTGCTCAAGCATCCTGACGCCTGGCGCCCGCGCCTGGTATGGACTTACTTGCGTGGTGATCTGGATGATGCGAAAGATTTAAGCGCGAAACAACCTGCCAGCTTGGCTGCGCTCAAACTCCGTGAAATGCTGGGTGATGAATCCGCTACGGCTGAGATTGAACAACTCAGCAAAGGCGTCCCGGGGGCAGCCTACGATCTGGAACAATTTGAGCGCGAGTGCAAGCAAGGCCTTTGGCAGCACATGCCTCGGTATGCACCACTGCTGCCTGATCAACACGACTGAATAGCAGGAAAGAAGCAATCATGAAAGATACAAACATGAAACACAAACTCGTGCTGATTTGCCTGGCGATGGTGATCACGACTGTCTTCAATCATTCTCTGTTTGCTGAAAAGGATCAGGCAGAATCGAAATCCCCTCGCGTGTTGATGTTACTGGCTGACGGTTTCAATCACTCGGAATATGCCTGGCCTTATGGTGCGTTGCGAGCGGTGGGTTATGAAGTCGATGTCGCCAGCTTCAAGAAAGGCACGGTCGAGACGGGCAACAAGGGCCGGGAGAACGCTGAGGCGAACCTGACCTTCGGCGAAGTGAAAGTCGATGATTATTTCGCGCTGATGATTCCCGGCGGTAAAAGCCCAGCCAAGCTCATCGAATCAAAAGAAGTGTTGGATATCACCCGTGCTTTTGTCGAGAAGGACAAGCCGGTCGGTGCGATCTGCCACGGGCCATTGGTGTTGATGGAAGCCGGTCTCCTGCGGGATCGTTCAGGCACGGCCCTGTGGAGTGTCAAGGATGAGAAGCCAGAACTTTGGACGGGTGGCGCGATTGGCAATTATCTGGACCAGCCGGTGGTGTTGGATGGCAACATCATGACAGGCAGGCATGTCGCTGATGTTTACCTGTTCGTGCCGCGGTATCTAGCTTTTCTGGAGGCGGAAGGTGGCTTGGCGCTGCCTTCACGTGTGACCAAGCCTTTGGTGATCTATCCCGGTGCAACTGGCCATCTCAGATGGGAGTGGGGGCAGATGATTTCTTCGGCCAAGGTGGAAACGACTCTGGCGACGAAAAAGGATAATCTGACGGATGACGTGATGAAGCAGGATTTCGATGCCTTGGCGATCTTCGGCGAAGCGGAAGACATTGCGAAAGTACTGACCAAGGACTCCGCCAAGCAACTCATCGACAAAGCCAGTAAAGGCAACAAACCCATTGTGGTGTCGCCGGGTGGGCATGCGCTGCTCAAGTCGTGGGACATCCTGCCGGAGCAGGTCGTTATCACAGATGGCCGGGAGGAAGTGAAGATGGCTGCGGTGTTCGCGCGGATGCGTGACATCGCCAACGCAGAGAAGAAATCAGACGACTCAACACAAGCAGAGAATGGGGCCAAGGCGCAACTCTTGGCGGTGATTGTGATCGAGCCGGGCTTTGATGATCGCGTCGCATTGGCTACCAAGGCGATCCTTGAGTATCGCGATTTTGAAGTGGTGTATGCCGCGAAAGATGCAGGCTGGGTGACGGGCATCAGTGGGGTACGCGTGGATGCGCAAAGCTGGGATGCCCAGGCTGTTGCCAAGGCGAAACTTTTCGTCGGACCCGGTATGGTTTGGCCTGAGGATAAGGAGCCGCAGGAAAGCGACCGAGCCAAGTGGTTGCTCAAGCGATACAGCGAAGGGGCGACGATGCTGGTCTTCGGGCGCGATAGCGTGGCTGTGGGCCGCGACCCGCAATTCAAAGGCTCCAAGTTTGCCAGTTCTGGGCAGGCATTATGGAACTTCGGCAAGACGGGCGGTAAGTTCACGCGTGAAGATGCCGTCGTTTCTGCAGATCGTTTGGTCAGTGGCAGTGGGGCGGATGCCGTGGCCGAGGCGATCAAACTACTCGACCCGATGCTGAAGCCTGCCGAGGGGCAAACCAAGCCAGATGGCAAAGCCGACTAAAGCTGGCAGGCCAAGGATCAAGGCCGGGAGATACAACCCGACACCAATGCCCCAGGCCGCAGCAAAGACAATCAGCCAGAGCATGGCCAACTCGCCAAACGACTGACCGACACGATAAATGATGCGCACGGGTCGGCTTTCGATCTTCGCAATCAACCGATACGTCAGCAACGCAAAGATGCCTGCTGCGATCGCCGGTGCAATCCAGAAAAGCGGATGCTCCCCAATCAGCGGATGTTCATGTTGGGCCACCCAAAGCACCAGCAGCAGGAACCAGAACGTCCAGCCAGCCAGCAGCGCCCAAAGCTCCGCCCCTTCCAGTCGCGGACGTTTGCCTTCAAGTCGATAACGGATGGCTGCGCAGGCAATGACGTGTGTCATCGCGAGCATGGCAGGGAAGCCAAATACAAGAGTCGGATCGGGAATGTAGTAAGCCATGGCCCGCATGAGTCCGAGTGACACGATGCCCACTGCCGGGAGAAATTTACCCACCAGGTTGTATGAAACGATTCCTGCTGCGATGAGCAGTGTGATAAGGGTGGAGCCGGTGCCGATCAATGAGGCCATGAGAATCGCCAAGAGCAGACTGATGGACAAGGCCGAGGCTGCGAGTGGGATTGGCAGCGAACGCGTATTTTGGGCACGTTGGGGGAAGAACAGACGATCACGGCGTTGATCGACCATGTCGTTGAAAATACTGCCAAAGGCTGTGAGTCCGAGTCCAAGGACTGCCAATTGGAGGAGCGTGGTCAGGTCCTGGCCGACATCTGCGAGGAATTGACCGCCTCGCTCGGATTGCGCGAGAAAATATGCCAGCCAAAGGTCAGCGATGACGGTCATCGCCAGGGGCAATCGCAAGGCATGCAACAAAGCCAGCGAAGCAGCTTTCGGGCCGGGGTAGTCGGGCGATTCTGGCATGGGGCTTGGTCTCACAGTGTTGCTCACGATACACTCTGGCTATGAAAGAGACCAAGTATCGTCGATTCCAGACCCTGTGTTTGTGCGCGATTTTGACCAGCCTTTTTGGCTGCGGCATGTTTGATGGAAAAAGTGCGAATGATGATGCGAGCGCGCGGCCCAGCGACAGTGACCTGGTGTTGAGCAAGAATGACTCTTACGTTTCGACGTTTGACCCCGACCTGCGTCGCCGGGCTGTAGCTCGCATCGCAGCCAGCTCAATCGGTGGCGAAGCCAAGTACGTCGCGGCTTATCGCATCCTGCTTCGCGATGATGACCCGCTGGTGCAGGCGACCGCTGCCCGGGCATTGGGCAGCCATGGCCAGCCCAGCGATGTCGAACTGCTTATTGGCATGCTCAAATATGAGGACCAGACCGGCAAGCCGGTGCAGGATGAAATCGTGCGATGGGAAACCGCACGGGCATTGGCCAAGTTGCACAACGCCGATGCCATCGGCCCGTTGCTGGATGCGATGACACTGGATGAATCCACGGATGTGCGTGCGTCGGCTGCGTTTGCGTTGGGGCAGTATCCCCGGCCAACGGTCTTTGACACCTTGGTGAACACACTGAATGACACGGATTACACCGTCTCTGCTGCGGCCCAGCGCTCGCTGTATTTTCTGACCGGGCAAGACTTCGGCGATGATGTGGATGCCTGGAATGCGTGGTCAGAAAAGCATAAGGGCAAGCTGTTCGAAGGGCAGTTGCACTATACCTATCAGGCATATGGGCGGGATCGCGACTGGTACCATTTCCTGCCTTTCGTCGAAACACCTCCCAAAGATGGCAAAACACTGCCCCCCAAGGGTTTTAAGTTGGGCACTTGAATCATCTTATATCGGGCGAAAAATACTTTGCACTACCGATAAGAAAAGCCTTGACGTTCAGCAGACATCGTTCATAATCAGGTTGTAGGAAAGTTGCTTTGCAAGTCGCCGTGAATTCGGTTGATTGCGGGCACGGCTGTCGATTCGAGGCCGTTTGTTGGCTGGTGATTATTCACCGCTGCCTGTTCAGGCATGGTCCTTTGAGTTGCGGGGTTGTGAAAGAATCATCAGCGCAGACGCCGTTGCAAGTCGGCTGGCTGTTTTCTCTGGAGCGGTAGAAGGTTGTCGAAGATGGCGTGTCGCCATCGCAGTTCATGCCACAGGCCTTGGGCCAGGGAGGCAAATCATGACGACCTTGCATTCCATCGAACAAGACGTCCGGGACATGCTGGCGGAGGAACACACTGCCTTGGAACGGGCCCGGCAGAATTTGCGTTCCAGCCGCGCCAGGCATCATTCACCGCCGGATCAGCCTTGCCCGGCCACTTGGGTGTTATCGCAACTGATTGACCAGATTGTCGATCACCCCAGCCGACCTGTCAGTGAGTTGCATGGCACGATTCGCTGTCGCGTCAAAGAAAGTTGCTTCATTGCTGAGGCTGGAGATTGCTGCGCCTCGCCTGAAGATTATGACGAGATGATCGAAACGCAGGTGAAGGTTATCTCCCGCGTGCTCGAGCGTGTCCGGCAACGGCTGTTAGAAAGCTGAACTTTCGATACGCCAGGCCCGTCCACAACAGCCCCATCCCCAGGCCGACTAACGCCAGGCTGCTGCCTTGGAAGTAACCGACGGCGATCATGGCCAGCACCGACGCCAGAGCAAACGCCAATCCTGCAGCTTTTGGCCTGAGTCGAAATCCTCGCCGAAAATTGATCGGCAGCCACATCGCTCCTGCACAGATCGTGCAGGCCAATCCCAGCGTTGGCAACTGTATCCAGTTGGGCAGCAGTACAGAAAGTGATACCAGCATGATCGCTGCGGCCGGGGTCGGTAAGCCTGTGAAATCAGCGCGGGTGCTATTGCGAAAGCCAGCCAGCAGCAGTCGCGCCCACGCGGCCAGAAGATAGAGAAGTGCACTGCTCCCAGCCAACCAACCCAGCCAGGATTGCTGCGTCCCGCTGCCAGCAAGTACCCAGATGGTGGTTGTGGGCACCAGGCCAAAGCTGACTGTGTCGGCCAACGCATCCGCCCATCGGCCGGCTGGTGAAGTTTGGCCAGTCCGTCGGGCGACCCAGCCATCGGCCATGTCGAACAGAATGCAAACCATGATGATGCCCACCAGACGATGCGCGACAGGGTCACCTGTCAGCGCGTCAGGCATCAACCATAGCGTGATGAGAGTTGCTATGCCCAAGACTAGGTGCAGCATGGTCAGCCACCAGTGAAGCCGCAGTTGGCCCCAGCCATTGCGCTGGTGCTGTGTCTCGGCAACCGGTTTTGCATTGTTGCTGGTCTTTTCCACGCTTAATAGGCTGCCTTCGTGATCTGCTGCGAATTCTGTATGGGCTGGGTGCTGCCCCATCTCCCATCCATGATGATATCCCCGCTACAATCCTGCGTTCACGTAAGACGTGTAGGCTGCCTACCGGCCTGACTCTGCAGGAGAAACTGATGTCTATTGCATTCAAACACCACCGCCTGCCCAATGGGCTGAACATCATCGGCGAAGTCAATGACGATGCCCATACCGTCGCGGTCGGCTACTTTGTCAAGACGGGCTCGCGCGATGAAACGTCGCCTGTTATGGGCGTGTCGCACTTTCTCGAACACATGATGTTCAAGGGAACCGACCGTCGCACGGCAGATGATGTCAACCGCGAGTTTGATGAGATCGGGGCCAACTACAACGCCTTCACCAGCCAGGAGTTGACTGTTTATTACGCGCAGGTGCTGCCTGAGTTTCTTGATCGCGCCAGCGACTTGCTGACCGACATGATGAGGCCAGCCTTGCGCGATGATGACTTCAACATGGAAAAGAACGTCATCCTCGAAGAGATCGGCATGTATGACGACCGGCCTCACTGGCGCTTGAACGACCAACTGACAGAAGAATACTTCGGCGACCATACCTTGAGCTTCCGCGTGTTGGGGACGAATGACACCATCACTGCCCTGCAGGCTGACCAGATGCGCACCTACTTCGGCGAGCGCTACAGCCCGGACAACATGACGCTGACATTGTCGGGTCGCTTCGACTTTGAGGCAGCTTGTGCGGATATCGAAAAGCGGACGCAACACTGGAAGCCTTCGGGCACGAAAAGGCAGTACGCACGCGAATCGCTGCATGATGCTGAGCACACCACGCGTGACAGTCGGGTGAACAGGGCGTATATCGCGGCCATGATGCCCGGCCCGTCGGTGCAGGATGACAACCGATATGCAGCCAAGATCGTTTCGGATGTGATCGGCGACAGTGACGGCTCCCGGCTGTACTGGTCATTGATCGATCCGGGCATTGCCGACGAAGCAGACCTGCATTACGTGCCGATGGATCAGACCGGGGCTTATGTGGCGTTTGCCAGTTGTGCCCCGGAGCGGATGGAAAAGGTTGAACAGAAGTTGCTGGGTGAGTTGGATGGTTATGCCAACTCGATTGATGAGGATGAGATTGTCCGGGCCAAGAACAAGATTGCCACGGCTGCGACGACGGGCGGAGAGAATCCGCTGGGATGCATGCGCCGTATTGGCGGGCAGTGGAGCTATCTTGGGGAATACACGCCTTTGGAAGAGGAAGTCAGCCGAATCATGGCGGTCACTTCTGCGGATGTGGCTGAATTGCTTAAAGAGAAGGCGTTTCGGCCTCGGACGATTTGCCGGTTGTTGCCTGAGTAACGGTTTGAAAAAGTTGCAGGTCAAGGCCTGATTGCGTAAATTCTTGTCTCGATAAGGCTTCACGCGCGTGGGCCTATGCATACATGTCTTCTCATATATGGGGTCAAGTAATGGCTGAGCAAAAAATTCCCGGTGCTGAAAAGAAGGTTCCTGCTGGTATCCTTGGCATTCTCTTGGGTGGTTTGGGCGTTCACCGGTTTTATCTGGGTGATACCACGGGTGGGATCATTCGCATTCTGCTGAGCTGCCTGTGTGTTGGTGGCATCATTGGGCTGATCGAAGGGATCATCTATCTGACCAAGTCCGATGAAGATTTTGTCAAGGAATACATTGAAGGCGACAAGTCCTGGTTCTAAGAAGTTCGGGTTACAGGCTTTTTCAAGGCATTTTGTTCGCCTGACTCAAATGGCCTGTCGTCCGGTCATCGGTAACTTTCTGGCTGACCAGCGAGCATGCAGAATCGCATCTGTTCTTTTAGGTGTGCTCGCTGGTCTTCATTTACTGCTTCCCACGACGCGTCTTTGCTTCATTTATAACCTGACCGGTTTTCCATGCCCGGCGTGTGGATTAACCCGTTCCGTTGATTCTTTGTTTCACTTTGAGTTCGTCGAGGCCTGGCACTTGCATCCGTTTGTACTGGCTGCGGTGCCGATCATGGTATTGATACTGGCTTGCGCTTTTTTGCCGGCTTCGATTGCGAAACGACTCGCTGGAGAGATTACCAGGCTGGAGCAGCGAACTGGCATCGGGTTTATTCTGGTGGTTCTGTTCTTTATCTTCTGGACGCTACGATTGTTCCAATTGTTTCCCGGTTATGACGTCGTTTGAATCTCACACAGTTTCTTGATCCTTCACGATTGGAGCTTGTGAGACTTTCAGCCTATTTTCTTATCCATGCACCCCATCCCTGACATCCTTGAAGACCTGAAAGCTGGCCGAATGATCGTGCTGGTGGATGATGAGCAGCGCGAGAACGAAGGCGACATTGTCTGTGCTGCGGAACACGTCACGCCTGAGATCATCAACTTCATGCTGCGCGAAGGGCGGGGGATGCTCTGCGTACCCCTGGCTGGGAAGCTATGTGATAAGTTGGACCTGCCCCCTCAGAGTGCGTTCAATACCGCCCAGCGAAGCACAGCCTACACCTTGACCATTGATGCAGCAGCACGGTTTGGCATAAGCACGGGCGTCAGCGCCAGCGACCGGGCGGTCACCATCCGCAGATTGGCTGACCCGGACGCCAGAGCAGGTGACTTTGATCGGCCCGGCCACATCCAACCGCTCCGTGCCCGAGCGGGTGGCACGCTGGTGCGAGTCGGCCAAACGGAGGGATCGGTTGATCTGTGCAAGCTTGCCGGGCTACGCCCCGCGTCTGTCATCATCGAAATCATGAATGACGATGGCACCATGGCCAGACGGCCTGACTTGGAATCATTCTGCACCAGGCACAACTTGAAAATGTGTTCCGTCGCGGATGTCATTCACTACCGACTTGCTCGGGAAAAACTTGTCCACCGAGTGGCAGAAAGCGATATCGAAACCGTGGAAGGGAAGTTTCGGCTGATTGCTTATGAAAGCGATGTGGACATGCTGCCCCATGTCGCGCTGGTGCTGGGAGATGTCGGCCAGTTGGATGCGTCCGGTGAACCGGTTGAGATTCATGAGCCACGTCTGGTGCGTATGCACAGCCAGAACCTGCTGGGTGATGTGTTTGGTGATATGACGCAGCCGACGGGGGATACCTTGCGGCAGGCGATGCGCATGATTCGTCAGGCTGGCCATGGTGCAATTGTGTATCTCCGCCATGAGAAGATGGGGTCGGGTTTGCTCAAGCGGTTGCAGACGTTGAAGACGCAGGTCGATGATGATGCATCAGATCGGCCGAACATCGGCCAAAGCCAGAGCAACCCGGGCATGAAGCCGCCCGAGGATAAGCGCGACTACGGCATCGGCTCGCAAATTCTGCGCGACCTGGGCATCCGCAAACTGAAGCTCATCACCAATCATCCGTTCACGCCCACGGCTTTGGATGGGTTTGGCTTGACGATTGAGGGGTTTGAATCGCTCTAGGCTTGATGTTTCTACAACGTTCACTTCATTGCTTGTACCGTTTTTGGAAAAACGCATGAGGCGCATTGGATGGGTTAGGCGAATCTTCGAGCCGCAATCCATCGCAGAGATCAACATGGAGGAAGGTTCCAGCGCGTGCCCAAGACACAACGATCCAAACCAGCCTGCTCTCATTTCGGTTTGTCATTCTCTTTTTTAGTCATGCCTTTGGCAGAGGACAAGGCAACAGCCTTGAAGATCCTCCTCCCCTTACCCCACAACTCCCTGTCGATAGCAACACTCGATGAACGCCGCTGCCGTCCAGAGTTGGCTGCCTGAGCCAAAGATATTGCCGGTACGAAAGTCCACTTTTTCGTGAAAGCTGCCATCATCGACGCAGGTGCGAGCCATGATCGCTGCGTTGAAAGCACTGCGGCCTATCCCATCTATCTTCTCAAACGCGCGGAGTAGAAACGTATCCACGAAAGGCCAGGCACTGTGGTTATGGTTACATGCTTCCCCTTCGAAAAACGGAACAAACAACGGGGCACCGCACTCCGTGATCGGGTAATCCAGCACGACTTCCCGGGCCTGTTCTTGAGTGATGACTTGGGCAGGCAGCAGCAGAGCGGTACCCAACGCTTCGCGTCTTTCGCTGAGATGACCTTGCCGATCCTTGTAGTAGTGGAAGCGTCCATCTGCCCCACAGAGATTCGCCCGAATGGCTTGCCTCAAGGCCTTGGCTTGTTGATGCCAGGGTTCGCTGTTTTCTCCAAGGTGTTCGCAGCAGTCGGCCAAGGCTTCCATGGCAATGACATACAGGCAGTTGGTCGATAGGGCTTTGAGAAGAATGCAGTCGCTCAGTTGCCAATCTTGCGGGTAGCCTGTGGTTTTGCGGTTCGGCCAATGTGCATCAATGAATGCCGCCTGCCCACGATACAGGCCGTCGTCTGGGTCATGGAAATAGCGATAAATCTCGTCGAAACAGCGCTTGGCATATTGATAGAGCCAGCGCCAATCTTTGGGTTGGTCACTGTCTTTGATCAGGTCATGGGCGCACCAGATCCAGACCACATCATCACTTCGCCGGGTGATGCCATGCGTCCCGCCGAATTCTTGGAGAAACTGCTGCATGCCCATTGTGTCTTCCCACGGGGCGTCCAGTTCGCGCACAGCATGCCCTTTGGGGACACGGAAGCCCGCACTTAGGCGTAGTTCGCGGGTGTAAGTCAGGCTGCGTCGAATGATGTCCGGGTACAGGCGGTTCAGGCCAAGGATGCCTGAGAAGGCGATATCGCGTGTGTAAAGGGCGTTGCCAAACTTTTTCCCGGCTCCAAAGAAGGTGTTGCCGTCGCGCTCAATGATGTTGCTCTCGGCATCGCGCAAGGCAATCCGCCAAAGCCTTTCCATGAGTGGCGTCGTGCCAATCAGACGCAGGGGATGCGCGGGCTGGGGATCGGGTAGGTCATTGAGATGGATGATGACATCACCATCGCGGAGATGGTCTTTTGCCAGATGCAGGTGGTCGCCTTGGTATTGCATGAGTCAGGTACAGCTCCGTGTTCACCCACAGCAATGCAGTGAGTCAGGTATTCAGGATAGCCCATGATGGATATTGGGTTGAGTTTCAGCCAGCAAAAGGGGCGGAGCCAGCCTCAAGGGAATGACCCAATCTCGTGATATGAAGCCACACCGTCTCTCACAAGATTTGAACGTTTTTCAGACTTTGCCCAGCTTGCTACATTAATGCTGATATGACACCGATTGAAATCAAGGCATTGCGGAAAGAATTTGGTGCGACCGTCGCCGTGGACAGCATTGACCTGTCGATCAACTCAGGCGACCTGTTCTTTTTGCTCGGGCCCAGTGGTTGTGGCAAGACGACGCTGCTGCGCATGATTGCCGGGTTCACCGAACCAACCAGTGGCAAGATTTTCTTCGGCGAGCGCGAAGTGACACGCGTTGCCCCCAACAAACGCAATACAGGCATGGTCTTTCAGGGCTATGCGCTCTGGCCTCACATGACAGTCGAGCAGAACGTCGCGTTCGGCCTGAACGTCCGCAAAGTCCCTGCATCCGAAAAGCAGGAACGCGTTCGTAAAGCTCTCGCGCTGGTGCAGATGGAGAGTTACGGACATCGCAAGCCCAATCAGCTTTCCGGCGGGCAGCAGCAACGCGTCGCGCTGGCGCGGGCGCTGGTGATCGAGCCGACCGTGCTGTTGCTGGATGAACCTTTGTCGAATCTGGATGCCAAGTTGCGGTTGGAGATGCGGGCACAGATCAAGGAAATCTGTAAGCGGGTGGGGATCACCGCGGTTTACGTGACGCATGATCAGAAAGAGGCGCTTTCCATGGCCGACCGCGTGGCGTTGCTCAATCAGGGCAAGGTGATGCAGTTGGGCACACCTCATGAGTTGTATTCCCGGCCTCGGCATCGGTTCGTCGCGGATTTTCTCGGTGAGACCAACTTCATCAGTGCTGTGATCGTCGGCAAGGAAGCGGATCATGTGGTGCTGGAGTGTGATGCGGGGCGGTTGATTTCGACGGTGTTCCCGGATGATCTGCCCAACAGTGGGAATGTGACCTGTTCGGTCAGGCCTGAAGCGATTCATCACGTGATGAATGGCGAAGCAGCGGGTAAGCCGAATGTGCTGGATGCCAAGCGCGTGGGCATGACGTATCTTGGTGAGATGGCTCAGCATCAATTGGTGGTGGGCAAGGATATGAAGTTCAAGTCTTTCGAACTCAATCCGAAGTTGGATCGCATGGCTGAGCAACAGAAGTTGATGATTGATCCGTCAGATATCGTGATTCTGCACGATTAAGCGTTCTTGTTGATGTCTTTTCCCTTGTCGTGTTGTTCGATTGGTTGATCAGGCCATTGTCTTTGCAACGTTGTTGTTTGTTCAGCGATGATGTTGGATAAGGTATGAAAGAAGCTTTCAAAGCAGATGAAATACATGACCGAGCGTATGTTTGGAGTGACTTCATTAAATATTTGGTGAACAACACTCAAGATTGAAGCAGGTCTGAACCGATAGAGTTCGTAACTGTGTTCAGACAATAATTGTTGACTTGTCTGGTGATGCAACGTTAAAGTTGAGTACAAGCTCCGAGCGTGTAAGGAAAGGAAACGCCATGGCTAAGAAAAAAGCAAAGAAGAAAGTTGCCAAGAAGAAGGTTGCCAAGAAAAAGGTAGCCAAGAAGAAGACCGCTAAGAAGAAAGCTGCGAAGAAAAAAGTAGCGAAGAAGAAGGTCGCCAAGAAGAAGACGGCCAAGAAGAAGGTTGCTAAGAAGAAGTAAGGTTGCGAAGAAGTAAGGTTGCGCCGGGAAGTTCCCGGTGCTGTGAAACCGCTGTCTGAGAAAATCGCTCCGAATTTTCGATTTTCTCGACACTGAATTCCAAGCAACACGCACAGGAGCTGAATTCAGGGCGTCCGACACTCCGTCGGACGCTTTTTTTTGTCGAATTGTTCAGCGTTGTACTTGCTTGATGATCTTGTCTGCCGCTGCCTGGGCAAAGTCGAACCCCGCAAATTTCGCCATCTGCCCAGCCAGGGCCTGCTGTTGCGCCTGTCTGGCTTGCCTGTCAGCGACCAAAGGCTCCATCGCGTTGACGAGAGTGTCGCTACCCCCCAGCAAAGGCACCAACTCCGGGATCACGCGAAAGCCTTCGGCCTGACTGATGAGATTAGGCAAGGTATAGACATCGGTACTGACCAGGCATCGGCCAACCTGTCTGACCAGCCAGTCCACTTTGTAGATGGCGACCATCGGCTTACCTGCAAAAGCGACATGCAGCGTCGCGGTACCCGAGGTGACCAAAGCCAAATCACACCAGGTAATGACACTGCCCACCTCGCAGATCCTGACGGTCAGACTTTCGCGCGTTAGATCATCGGCCACGCTTGCCGCGATGGCTTTGATGCGCTCAGCCAAAGCTTGGTTGTAAGCGGCAACAGTGCCCGTCAGTTGCGGATGGCGGTCACGCAACGCGCGATAGGCTTCCAGCATGACTGGCCAGTTCCGCTCGATCTCCTTTGGACGCGAGCCGGGCAGCAGCGCCAGCTTCATGCCTTCCTTAGGGAGTTGTTGAACGACTTGAGGATCAACCGATGGCCGGTTGGCTGGATCGGCAATCGGATGGCCGACGAAACTGGCAGGCATGCCCCGCGCTTCGAACCATGCTGGCTCAAACGGCAGAATGCACAGGACATGGTCGCTGAGTTTTTTCATTTTGCGGATGCGCCAACCTGCCCAGGCCCAGAGCTGCGGCGCGACAAGATGAATGATGCGAGCTTGCGGTTGCTTCTGGCGTACTGCTTTGCACAGCCCCCAGTTGGCAGCAGGGGAGTCGGTTGGCACCAGGCAATCAATCGGATTGGCTTTCAGCCAGTGACGGAATCGCTTGAGCAGGCGCAAGTGCTCAGGAATTCGAGCAATGGAGTCCAAACCCATGGTTGGCTTATCCACGGTGCGTTCGATCAGTTTTGCCCCAGCCTGTTCCATGAGCGGGCCGCCGAATGCATGAATCTGCCAATCGGGTTGGTGCTCTAGGATTGCTGCGATGACCGGCGCAGCATGTTCATCGCCACTGGGTTCAAAGGCAGAGAAGAGAAGCGTGTGCTGGGCCATGCCTGAAGTGTAACGGCTGGAACTGTTTCGGTGGATCGGTAGGCCTTGCTTTGGCGATGATTCAGTTGCCGGGGTTGCTGCGCGAAACTGGCCTGCCTGCTGCGCTTTACAGGCAGTATCCGTTCTGACTTAAACGAGATATAATTATGTCGTCAACTCCCGCGAAAGGTGGACGGGCGGTTGGCCGGGTGACGCCGATGACCTTTTTCCCACCCCAGGCTCCCCATTCATTGGAGTCATGACATGTTGAACAGAAATTTGCTGCCGTGGTTGATTGTTGTTGCGTTGCTGGCTGCCCCAGCCTCTTTTGCCTTTGCTCAGGGAGATGGCGAAGGGCAAGGCGAAACGAAGAAGAAGCAGAAGGAAGAGAAGCCCAAGGAAGAGAAAGAACGCAAGCTGGGCTGGTATGACATCGTCGCCAACGAGTTGAACCTCGTAGGTGATGCCCGTGAGGCTTATCGCGCAGCGGCCATGGCCAAGCTCGATGCAGTCAAAGAGTGGCAGAAAGAACATGCCAGCGAGATCAAGGAACTCAAGGATAAGATCAAAGCTGCACGCAAGGATGGCTCAGAGGATGACCGCAAGGCACTCGAGAAGGAAATGAATGAGCTGATGCAGCAGGTCAAAGCCATTGAAGTCAAGCACGATGAAAAGCTTGGCCAATTGCTCACTGCTGATCAGAAGAAGCACATCGCAGGCTTCCAGGTTTATATGAAGCTGATGCGTGAGTTCCGTCGTGCCAACCTAAGTGATGATCAGAAAGCCCAGATCAAGGAAAAGGCCATCAGTAAAGCAATGGATTCCGCTGACACCAGCGAGAAGGCCATGAAAGAACTGTATGGCGAAGTCGCGGGATGGGTGAAGTCCGACATCCTCACCGAAGACCAGGTGAAACAATTGGAAAGCGGCGACAAAGGCAAGAAAGAAAAATCCGAGGACAAGCCCAAGAAGGAAAAAACCGAAGGCAAGGGCAAGGGCAAAGGCAAGGAAGATGCTGGCGACGAAGAAGAGATGGGCGAGTAATCTGACTGCGCGATAGTCTGATCGCGCTAATAGTCCAGACTGAAAACAAACAAAGCCCGGCATCGGCCGGGTTTTTTTTATCCCAACCTGCCCTTGAAATCGTCGTAGTGAAACTGTCGGACGATACGGGTTTGTCCTGTGTTGCTGTTGTGGATGGCGATGGCAGGATGACGCACGCCGTTGAACGTGGTGGTTTTCACCATGGAGTAGTGGGCCATGTCCCCGAAGATCAGCCGGTCACCCACCTGCAAAGGCTTGTCGAAGCTGTACTCACCGATCACATCGCCAGCCAGGCAGCTCAACCCACCCAAGCGATAGGAGTGTGGCTTTTCGCCGGGTCGGGCAGCCCCTTCAATCTCCGGACGATAAGGCATCTCCAGCACGTCAGGCATGTGAGCCGTCGCGCTGACATCCAGAATCGCAATCGGCATGTCGTTGTGCATGACATCCAACACGCTGGCCAGCAGAATGCCTGTATTCAATGCGACAGCTTCGCCCGGCTCAAGGTAAACATCCAGGCCGGTGCGTTCTTTGAAACGGGTGATGCAGTTGATCAGTCGTTCGACGTCATAGTCAGGCCGAGTGATGTGATGTCCACCGCCGAAGTTGAACCAGGTCAGGTGCTTGAAGAATGCTCCGAATTTCTTTTCAACGGCTATGAGGGTGCGTTCCAGCGCATCACTGTTGAGTTCGCAGAGCGTATGAAAATGCAGGCCGGTAATGCCCGTCAGGCCAAATGTTTCAACGCCTTGCTTGAACTGGTCGAGGGTGATGCCAAGTCGGCTGCCAGGCGCACAGGGGTCGTACAACGCGGTTTCCACTTCGGAATGTTCGGGGTTGATCCGTAAAGCCAAGGCTGGTGGGTTGGGGTGGTCGGCAATGGTTTGTCTGAAACGCTGCCATTGTGTGAAACTGTTGAAGGTTAAGTGGTCGCAGATGTCGAGGTAGCGTGGCAGGTCAGCCTCGCTGTAAGCCGGGGCATAAGCATGTACCTGTCCCCTGAATTCCTCGGCCCCAAGTAAAGCTTCATGCAAAGAACTGGCTGTGATGCCAGTCAGGTACTGTCTGAGCAGCGGAAACATTGGCCACATCGCAAAGCCTTTTAATGCGAGCAGAATCTGGCACCCCGCCTGCATCTGGACATCGGCCAGGAGTTTGGCATTGCGTTCAAGCAGTACTTCATCCACGACAAAGCAAGGCGAAGGAATGTCCTGCAATTGGGAACCCGAGATGGCAATCGCGTCTGAGTTTGGCATGAAAGAAATCGTATCGGATCAACCGCCGTGGTGTGCAGAATCCGGCAGCGATACTCCCTGGTCAATTCTTTTGGCCGATTCACTCAGAGTGTTGACTTGAAGGAAGCGTGAAGCAGACTCGCAGTCCGCCTTTGTGTCCATTCTCAAGCCAGAGCCAGCCGCCATGCCTGCGAATAATCTGGTGGACGAGCATGAGCCCCACGCCTACATCTCTCTGTCCGTCCAGGGATTCGCCTCTGGCTAAATGGAGAAGGTCAACTCGCGAGATGTTTTTGCTCAGACCCGGCCCATCGTCTTCGATGTAAACATAGACTTCCTGATCGATCTTGCCCTCAGCGATGGTGATTGTGATGGGGTGCCCGTTTCCTGCGTATTGCAAGGCGTTATTCAGGATTTCATAAACTGCAATATTGAGTAATTTACGATCACCAAAAACATGAACATCTGAATCAGGAGACAATTGAATTTGCCTCTGCTTCGTGGCTGGCCCTAATGTCAGCATGGCCTGTTGCGCCAAGTCCACAAGATCGACTTCCTGCAGTTCGAGGATGTGGTGATCCACCCTGAGCAAGGCAATGAGCGCATCAGTGATGGCGTCGGCTTCCCGTAAGGCTTTTTCAGCCTGTGCAGAGAAATTCTGGGCTTCTTCGGACTTGGAAACCCCTTCCTGCAGATTTCGCATGACATAGCGCACACGTTCGCGCACTGCTTTCGCAAGCAGGAGCGTTGACATCTCTGCATCAAAATCTGAATGCATGTAGTCAGTCACTTACCTGAAACCCCAGTCTTTACTGGTTTAACATCATGGTCAATTGCTTCACAGCAAATATAGATGACTGAGTCGCTGATTACAAAAATTTGCTCAATTCAAACAACATATTGTTTTGGAATGGGTTTGAGCAGTTCAAAATCGATGAGAACATAGGCAAGTTGGCCGTGCCTGTAGATCAGTTTCCCATGACGGTCTTTGCGGAGGATGAAGTGCTTGGGTTTGCTGTCCAGCACCCAGTACCGGTGTTGGCGCAATTCATCATGGACCCGATGGGTCAGATCGACCAGTTGCTGCTCGCTCAGTTCACCTTCGGTGTAGAAAGTCTCAGCATCTTTTCCCTGAACCCATTCATAAATAACAAGATAGGGTTTGTGGAGTTGCAGTTCGATCGGATGGATCGCTTGCCTCTGTGCCTGGTCTCGCTTGAGTCTGAATTCGTGTTTCTGGAATCGGCCACGCGTTCTGCCAAGGCGCCAAAGCGGGATATCTTCATTCGGACAGTAAATGGCCAAGGGTCTTTTCGTACGAACACGCACCGCAGTCCGGCTGTAATACCCCCGGCGAATCTGCATGACGTGGCCGAACTCTTCAAAAGGGCTGCTGAATTCCGCCTCCATCACCGCAATCTCAGGGATGTGGTCCCGCACCTGCGTTTCCATGAAGATGGGAACTTCCTCCGCAAAGCGGGAAAATCTCACCACCAGGTCCTTACGCCTGCCTGCGGGTGACAGAGTTGGCACGCGAAAGACAGCCGCGGTCCCGCCGGGCAGCTTTTTCCCCACGCGGTCATATCGGCGATTGGCATACCAATGCTCTGGCAGCAGATGATGCAGCAGATGCCAGCCGTAACGTGTGACGAAAAGTTCACCCCCATCAGGCTCGCGTAACCGAACGTATTCCACGTCGTAGGCACCGCAACGGTGTTGTGGATCGACTTCATCGAAAGGCATGGTCAGCGCCATCTTTTCCGCGGCTGCACGGATCTCCTGACGACTGCCATGAATCAACAATTCCTGCGGAATGGGCGACAAAGTTCAGACTCCAAGATGAATGAATAGGCCATCTTAACGAGGAAGTCTGATTGCCTCATCCAAGTGATCGATGCCGTCCAGCGTTTCAAACGATGGAGGCTTCAATTCTCTTTGGTTTTGCCGATTTTTGGTTCCTGGATCGTGCCAGTGACAGGCACCTTGGGCGTGACCTTGCCCATGATCTGGCCGACGCCGATGACCGCAGGTTCAACATCGACCTTCATATCCAGTCGTGTATCCAGGTAGATATCGCCTTCGCCCTTGATTTTGATCGGCATGACCTTTGCCTTCATATTGGTCAACCGAGCTTTGTCTCCCTCCAGAACGAAGGCGATATCCGCTTCATCCGAAGGCTCGCTGGGTTTCTTGAATGTGGCCAGATTGACCACGCCGCGCAGAGCACCTGTGAAGCGTGAGACAATGGGGATGTCGTTGAGCCTGGCCTGTCGTACGGTGATCGTGCCATCCCCGCCGGACTGAGTCATGAACTGCGTCAACGGGCCTTGCCAATTGATCGTGGCATTGACGATGCCTTCCTTGCGGCTGTCCTCGTCCCCGGCTCCCTGTCTGACCAGTTCCTCAATGAGCAGATTCTCCAGTGCGACAGTCGTTCTCGCATCCAGCATGTCATTCAGTTGGGCAGTGGTATCGGACAGACGAATCACCCCGCCGAAAGCATTGGCATTGAAGGTGTCCACCTTGGCCTGGCCGTCCTTGACAGTAGCCTTGGTGGTCAGGTTATTGATAGGGAATTTCATTGAATCCGTCTGGGCAAAGATGCGTTCCATTGAACCGTCCGCGACAAGGGAAGACTTCTGCCAGTCCGTCAATGGAATCTCACCAGACACTTCGCTGTTCAGCGTGCCGGTCACTTTGTACTGCTGTCTCAGTTTCTGCAGTTGAGGTGGAAGCAGATCATCATGTTCAGGCCCAAGGGTCATAGTTAACATGAAAGGCGACAAACTCACCACCAGATCATTGATGTTGACCTTACCCACCAGTTTGGTTTCGAAGACCGGCTCACGAACCAGTTTGACATCCAATCCATACCAGCCGGGTGCGTCGGCATCAGGGGCAACATTCAATTCGGTGTTGATCTCGTCAAGCACCATCGGCTGCGTCCCTTCGATCCGCGGGTCGTAAGTAATCTTGCCGTTACGCACCGCGATCTTGCGGATGTCGAAGACATCGGTGAGTTTTACCTCGCCAGCCCCCTCGCCCGACACTTTGATCAGGTTGGTCAGGCCGATGAATGTCATGGGGTCTTTCGGATTGGAGACGACATTCAGGTTCAGGCCATCCACGATGATTTCCTGAATGACGATGGGTTTATTGACGCTGGGGATTTCAGCCAGAGTGATGGTTAATTCGCTGGCGTTGAAGACATCGACGGTTTTTCCCTGATCGTCGGCCGTAAGCCGCGCGTTACTGATCTTCACTGTCATCGGTGCTTCGTAAACGAGTTTGTCCCAATCCAACTGCGGGTTCAGGTACGAGTTGGCGATCGTCTTGAGTTGATTACCAATCCAGGATTGAAGGGCGTCCGAAGCGGAGCCGCAACTGGACAAGCCGAAAAGACAGAACAGTGAAAAAAACCATGCATAATGGAAATGAGTTTGTTGGAGTCTCATCGAATCCCTCCGAGATGAATCTGGCAAGTGTATGACTGAAGGCCAATACACCGAAACGATTGAATACTATGCAGCTATGATGGGTTTAGAAGTTGATGAGGTTAATTTTTTTCTCACCATGAAACTCAAATAAAACACTAACAATATTTTTTTGCTTTTCTTCCGCCTCTGCGCTGTTGGCGGGATCGATATCAAGGGCGACAGGGGAAAGTTTCGGCAAGCTATTCAGTTTTGACTCCAATTCCTCGGCATTAACCTCAGTTTCATTAAGATAAATTTGTGCATTGGATGTTAAACGGACCACGGTAGTATCGCTGGAGTACTTCTTCTCGACTGTCCTGGTTTCTCGCGCAGGTGGGAGTTCAGGCTCATCATCACAGCCGACAGACCAACAGACTGATAGCAAGGCGATCATCAACAGGATGTGGGTACGGCTCTGTCGCATGATTCATTAAGTTTATCAGTCCCGACCATGACTGAGGTGGTCACATCAATCAGCCGCGTTATTCTGCCAGAAACTTGATCCGCCTTTTGACCAGATCACCCAACTGGTTGGCTTCACTTTCAGGCCCCGGTGTCCAACTGCCCCAGATCAAGTCCACCGCCTGCTTTGAACTTTTCAGCGATTCTCTCACAAATTTCGACAGCCTGCGGACAGGCACCGTCTCGACGAAAGCCTGGGTCATCGGCATGCAGATGATCGGCTGTTCCACGTTGGCGATGAAATAGGCAAACTGGATCGGCTCTCCCTTGCCTTTGTTCCACAGGTAGCGGATCGTCCACTTCCAGCTTGGGCCGTACCAGATGATGGATTGCTCCGTTTCCTCTCGCTCGTCCATCAAGGCCATGAGTATTTCAAAGTTACGACTCTGGTGTGCTTTCAGACCAGCCAGCAGGTCCTTCAGTGAAGGACGATTCCAGCGATCCTGCCAAGCTTCTACCGTTTTCTGAGCGGTGGACATCGTGATGTTCCTGCCTCTGCTTCCTGATATAGGGATAACTGGCCAGTCAATCGGCCAATTCCTAAACCTTAGCACAGGAAAGGGCCTGATGCCACGCCCAGACCTCATTTCAGATTCCCCACGGCTGAATGTCAACAGGGCAAACGCATGTACGGGATTCAGTAGCAAAATCGCGCTGAGCGTCGGAGGTAGGATGGGTTAGCGCAGCCTCTTGGCGGAGCGTAACCCATCAATGAAGCCCATGACCAAAAGTCGTCAGTTGATGGGTTACGGCTCGAAGACTCGCCTAACCCATCCTACAAGCCACATGCGTTTGCCCTTGAATGTCAAAAACCCACTCGACACAGCCAAAGCCTCGCGTTACACTACCCGGCTCGGAATTTCTGGCAGCGGGAAACCCGTTTGCCCCACCCCATAGGAAAGCGTGGTGAGCCATGAGCGATACCCTGATTCGTGATATCGAAAAAAGCCAATTGAAGACCGATCTGCCCAACGTGGAGATCGGCGACACTGTCAACGTCCACCTGCGCATCATTGAAGGCAGCAAGGAGCGTATTCAGGTGTTCCAAGGCGTGGTCATCGCCAAGAGTGGGGCAGGCTTGAATGCGACCATGACTGTCCGCCGCATCGTCGCCAACGAAGGTGTCGAGCGTGTGATTCCGATCAACAGCCCGCGCGTGGCGAAGATTGAAGTGCTGAGGCAAGGACACGTCCGCCGAGCCAAGCTGTATTACCTGCGTGAACGCGTGGGCAAGAAGCGTCGCCTTCATGATCGTCGTCGCGGCCTGGAATCGGCAGTGGCTACGGAAGCTGTGAAAACAGAAGAGCCCGTTGAGGCAGCAGAAGCTGTGACTGAGTCAGCCGAAGCCACGACCAATGAATGATGCGTGTCGCTGAAGCTTTGAAAGAACTTGATGCAGCCCCGCCTTGTGCGGGGTTGTTTGTTTGAAAATCTGTAGTGATTAGGATTTGCGGACTATGACAAATCAAGCACAACCTGCTGGTGGCCTGGATCAGGAGGCCGACCGTCGCGCCAAGCTGTCGCGCCTGCGTGAGGAATTTCAGATCAACCCCTTTGGTCAGGCAGTGACCAACCTGGTCAGCCTGAAGGAGGCACGCAGTCGGTATGACGCGGACGCTGATGCCAAAGCCAAGGAGGATGGCGGCGAGGATCATCGCCCGGTGGTGACCATCGCCGGCCGGGTTCGGCTGCACCGCGTGATGGGTAACCTCATCTTCATGACCCTGCGCGACCACACCGGCGATTTGCAGGTGGCAGTCAGCAAGAAAGCAGTGGATGCGACCAGCTTCAAGGTGGCGAAGCTGCTTGACCTTGGCGATATCGTCTCCGCGACTGGTCCTTTAGGAACGACCAAGACTGGCGAAGTCACCGTCTGGGCGACGGGTGACGATGCCTTGCAACTTTGCTGCAAATCATTGACCCCACCTCCAGACAAGCACTCGGGTTTGCAGGATCCGGAACTGCGTTGTCGCCTGCGTTATGCCGACATGTTCGCCAATGAGCAGGTGATTCAGACATTCCAATGGCGGTCGCGCATCATCAGTGAAATCCGCCGATTCATGGACGGGCGCGGCTTTCTGGAAGTCGAAACCCCCATGCTGCATCCGATAGCAGGTGGGGCGGCGGCGAGGCCTTTCACGACACACCACAATACGCTGGATATGCCTTTGTTCCTGCGTGTCGCACCCGAGCTTTATCTCAAGCGACTGCTGGTGGGTGGCCTGCCTCGTGTGTATGAGATCAATCGAAACTTCCGAAATGAAGGGATCGACAAGCAGCACAATCCTGAATTCACCGCGATGGAAGTGTACGAGGCCTATGGCAACTACATGACCGGGATGGAACTGGTGGAATCGCTGATCCGTCATCTGGCTATGTTGGTCAGTCAGGAAACAGGTGATGGCTCGGGTGTGATCGAGTGGGGCGGCCAGCCGATCGACTACGCCAGCGAGTTCCGCAAGGTGACCTACGTGGAACTTTTCGAGCAGGCCAACGGCTTTGCCATCACCGACTTCGACAAGGTGCGTGAAAAGGCGCGGCAACTCGGCCTGAAAGAGCAAGGCATGGATGATTGGCTGGTGGTGAACGAAGTCTTCGAGGAGACGGCTGAGAAAGGCCTGTTCCAGCCCACCTTCGTGCTCGATTACCCTAGCGCGATCAGCCCGTTGACTCGACCCAAGGCCGACAACCCCGATCTGTGCGAGCGATGGGACTTGTTCATCGGCGAAATGGAGATTGGGCCTTGCTATACCGAGTTGAACGATCCCGACATTCAGCGCGAGAAATTCGAGCAGCAACTGGCCGGGGCCGATGACGAGGAAGATACGTTCCGCTCGCTGGATAATGATTTTCTTGATGCATTGAAGTTCGGCATGCCTCCGACAGGTGGCCTGGGTATCGGCATTGATCGGCTGGTGATGTTGATGACCGGCTCAACCACAATCCGCGAGGTGATCGCGTTCCCATTGCTTCGGCCTCAGGCGAAGATGGACGACGCTGCCACGGTGACGGATGATGCTGACGCGGATGCAACCAGTTAAGTACACTGCACGTAAGTACATGATCCCTGGCTCAAGGAAGAGGCCTTCTTGTTCGCACTGACTTATTACAGCCGATTTGTTGACTTTAACGACGCCCGGCAGATCACCTTCTGGGCTTTGTTGCTGGCAGTCGAGCTTTTGGGTGAGTTACTGCTGATTTATGCCGTTGTGGGCCTGTTGCGCGGCGCGGAAAGACCTTTCCTGATCCGTAAATATCTCTTCCGCAGGTTGGCCCCGTTGTTCGGCGTGTTGGGCGTCATGCTTTGCACCGCGATGGTGATTGTCGTCAACAGTGTCATGGGCGGTTTCCATGAAACCATGAGCATGGCTGCCCAGGCATCCGAAGGCGATATCGTCATTGATGGCGGTTTGACCGGCTTTGCACATTATCAGGAGTTGATGTCCCGGCTGGAGGCAGTGGACGAGGTGGAAGTCGTCACGCCAGTCATCCAAACTTATGGCCTGTTCAAGATCGGCAACCGAGTGCGCACGGTTGAAATCGTGGGTATCGAGCCGGAGGGTTACAACCAGATCACCAACTATGCGGACATGCTTTACTGGTCTGACCAGCAGGCTATTGACTTTTTGAAAGAGAAACTGCCTGGTGACGAGTTGGCTTTGAAGCAGATGCAGGAGCATGAGAAAAAGCTTCGCGAGTCTGGCTTCTGGAATGACACGGAGATGAAACCGCAGCAGGATCATATCGAGCGCATTGAAGCGTGGGTCAAGGCTTCTAAGGCGCGACTGGCAGCCCTCGAGTCAGGCGAAGATGTGCTTAAGTCCACCAGCAAGATGTTTGTCCCTTTGAATCCAGCGGATCGTCAACGAGAAGATGTGATTGGCATCGTGCCGGGGATTGAAGCATCGGGTTTGAATGAGCGCACCAAGAAAGGGCAGTATGAATTTTCAAATGGTGTGATGTATCACGATGCGACGCTGACTGTGGTGCCTTTGACCGAGCAGGGCGGAGCGATTGATCAGGCGGTCGAGAAGTTCCGGGTGTTGAATGAATTCAAAAGCGGGTTGTATGAGGTGGATAAGAGCCGGGTTTATGTGCCTTTCGATGTGTTGCAGCGCATGTTGAAGATGCAGGAAAGCACAGGCAGCCAGGAGATCGACCCGATGTCAGGCCTGCCGGTGGGGCCGGCTTTCAAAATTCCTGCGCGCACGACGCAGGTGCTGGTGCGTGGTAAGCTCCAGCCGGACGGCAGCCGGGCTGACGCTGAGCAACTTCGCGATGCGGTATTTCCCGTGGTGCAGGAGTTTTTTGAAGACCATCCCGGCTTACCCTTGTTGCAGGTTCTCACATGGGAAGATATGCGAGGCAGTTTCCTTGCAGCAGTTCAGCGCGAGCGCGTTCTGCTGCTGGTGCTGTTCACCTTCATCAGTGCGGTAGCTGTGGCGATGGTGGGCGTGCTGTTTTACATGATCGTGATCAGCAAAACACGCGACATCGGCATCCTCCGGGCGGTCGGCTGCTCACGCCAGGGCATCGCCTCGATTTTCATCGGTTACGGATTGACACTGGGCATCGTGGGTTCTTTGCTTGGGTTAGGCTTGGGCACGCTGATCGCGACGAATATTGATGCGATTCAAACCGTGATCGGCCAAGTGATTGGCCAGAAAATCTGGGACCCGCAGTTCTACTACTTCGACCGCGTCCCGGCTCGCGTCAATCCCTCAGAAACCTTCATCATTGTGTTGGTGGCAATCGTGGCCAGCGTGGTCGCATCGCTGATCCCCGCGTTCATGGCAGCCCGCCTCGACCCAGTGAAAACCCTGCGCTACGAGTAAGCATGGCAAAGAAAGCAGACAACTCCAAGCAACAGCAAGTCGTCCTCCATGCTCATGGCCTGGTGCGCACCTTCCGCATGGGGGGCCGAAAGCTGGAAGTCCTCAGCCAATGCGACCTGCGTGTCAAACAGGGAGAGTGGCTGGCCATCCTTGGCGCTTCGGGCTCGGGCAAAAGCACGCTGCTTCATATCCTCGGAGCACTGGATCGGCCTGACCGGGGACAAGTCTTCGTCAATGGACAGGAAATTCTGCGACAGAACGGCAAGGCTGGGAATCAATACCGCAACCGAGGGGTCGGCTTTGTCTTTCAGTTTTATCACCTGTTGCCTGAATTGACTGCTTTGCAGAATGTGACCGTGGCGGGGCGCGTTGGTCGATCGGTGTGGAAGTGGTGGCCTGAACGGACAGCTGCGCAACAACGTGCGACGGAACTGTTGGAATCATTGGGCCTGGGTGAGCGATTGCATCACCCGCCTTCCAAGTTGTCTGGTGGGGAACGGCAGCGCGTCGCCATCGCCCGGGCGTTAATCAATCAGCCTACTTTGCTGCTGGCTGACGAGCCGACCGGAAATCTGGATGCCGAGACGGGCAAGCAGATTCTCGATGTCTTCTGCGAACTGCATAGACAGGGGCAGACCATCATCATGGTGACACACGACACTCAGGTTGCTGCGCTGGCTGACCGACGGTTGAGACTGGATCATGGCAAAATCACGTCGCTGTGAGTTGGATGATCGATACGTGCATCCATGTCAATCGTTCTCGGGGATAAGGATCGCCTGCAATTCGCTGGTCTTTTCTGAGTTCACCTGAACTTCACCGAAGAACCCAGCCGAGGGTGCGCCAGATGTGCGTGCAGCCAGACGATACTGGCCGGGCTTGACGGACTCAATGACAGCGATGCCTTGCTCATCGGCCTTGGCTTCTTTGAGCCTGCGACCTGTGCGGTCGTAGAGGGTGATGGTGCAGTTTGGTGCTGGGGTCAGCAAGCCTTCTTCATCCAGTAGTTGAGCGGTGATGCGGATTTGGCCCGGATTGGATGTCTGCTTGTGATCTTGAAGACGTTTCGAGCCATAGGCCAGTTCAATATCACCTCGATCCACCAGAACTTCCGCCTTCTTATGTTCAGGCAGGTGCAGGTCTCTGCCATCAAAGCGAAGGGTCTGTTCGCCGACTTGGATGCTTGTGGTTCGGCCCGTCATTTTAGAAGTGATCTCAGGATGGCCTTTCCTTGAGAGTGTGACGACAGCGACGAATGTCGTATCTGAATGATCGTTTGACTTATCAGTCACGCGGATGGCATTCCAAGGGACATTGCCAAACCTGCCATACTTCAAGTGGATATGCAACGGCTGCTGGATATGCTCAATATTGACTTCCTGAGGTTGTATAAACTGCACTCGGCAGGAGGATTCAGGATAAGCCAATGTAAAACTCTGTTTCTCGATCTTCAATTCAGGACGGCTGCGATGATCGCCTGGCATCTGCCAAAGCCAATGCTTGGGCCCACCGCCTTGAACGTGGTCGGCAATCGCGACCAAGGCTTCCACTCCCGACTTCCCCGAGTAATCCACGAGGAAACTTCGACTGCCACGCAAACCCATATCCACAAAGTTCTCGGGCATCAGTTTGACATCTTCCGTAAACAGATCACCTGATCGCCCAGCAAGCATCGGGTCGAGATCAAGCGTTGCCATCCCTGAACCATCGGGATGTCGCACAAGTCGCGAAACCAGTGCAGGCCCACCCTCATTGGTCGCATCCTCAGGCAGGAAGATAATGTTCTCATACTGGCGATTCCCTGCTTTTGGCTCGTTCTGGCCGTTGTCAGCCCAGGCGTGTCCAAACCCGCGAATGCGAAACGTCGCCGCATCCGGATGCGACCATCCGCCTGAACTGGCTGACTTGGCCCAAAGCTGCGTGACGATGTCGTTTTCATCCTGCCAATGGTTACGAAAAACCATGCCTCCCTTTTGCGGGTCATACCAGACCTTGGGCAACACCTTCGCGGGATTGACTGGCTTCATATCCATCGGGTAATCCAACAGCATGCGAATGGCGTGCAAGCCGCCGGGTAGATGAGCATTCCTGATCTGCTTTTCACTCATATCCTTTAGCCTCGTCTCATCCGGCAGATTCATGACCCGATGCCAACCCCACAGCACAGCGGGTTTATATTCATCTGGAACATTCGCAAATGTGTTGGCATACTGGCCCGAATTAAAAGTACTCGCACTGAGAGAAAAACCTTGCGTCCGTGAACCGATGGAACGGTCAGGCCTGAGGCTGGCATCGTAAGGTTTGTAGATGTCACGCATGACCTGCAAGGTTGCCCAGTTACGGTAGTGGTCGCTGCGCATGATTTCGTAGCCATGCACGTTGCGGTAAAGCTCAGCGTAGAGTTGAGGCCACTTCCCGCTGAAGCTGGTATAGCCTGCCCCTTCCAGCGCATAGCCTCCAGGCCCAAAGCAAAGTCTAAAATACTGACGCACCAGTTCATCCAGAAAACGCGATTGTCGCGCAATGACAGGATCAGCTTCGGACTGATCCCATTCAGTCTGATCCATTTCCCACAGGGCAATACGCGCAGAAGGATCGGGGATCGACTTGAACATCGGCAGGGCAATGACCGGCTTGCCAATCGGCGGTAACTTTCCAAGGTCAAACACAAACGTGGCTGGTGTGTAACCCGGTTTGAACTTCACAATGTCCCGGTCCTTCACCAGGGTGTTTCCCAGAATGACCTGCTGATAACCTCGAAGCTTGAGTTCAAAGACGCGTCCTTCCCTGGCCTGGTTTTCAAGCAGGCAGTGCAACACTACCGTGGCATTCTCCTTGACGCCGGGCAGGGATAAGGGATTGGTATAAACCGCAGACTCCATGGAGCGCAGCAGTTTCTCATCTAGTTGATTGAACTTCGCTGATTGTTGATTGATCGGCTGATCATCCACTTTGAACGTTAAGGGGGCGTCGCTGTTGGCATCCAATGGCACTCGACTGCCCGTTTTGAACGGGGCCGCGACCAGAAAACGGTTGGCCATGGTAGCGGGATACTGCGCGCGAAGGTTGACGACGGGCACACCTGCAGGTGCTTGCTCAAGCACCTGCGTGATTTCCCGGATGCGAATGTTTGGCGGCCTGTATGGTTTGTTTGTTTTGTCATAGAGAGAGACCAGGGACATAGCTCCGATGCCCGGGCGCAAGTTGGCCATGTAATTGCTGGCTGGATGCGTGTTGGCATAGTCGATGGTGCGCGGGTCGAGCAGGTAGCGCTCAACGTGATACGTGAATTTCTCAATGATCTTCTTGCGGTCGCGCTCTGACAGGCGGTCGTGAATCATGTCAAACGTCAGGGCTTTCTGAACCTGAAGGGTTGCAGCCCCATGACTGAAGCCACGCTGGTCGTAGTTATCTTGCAGCCAAGCCTCTGCCGCTGCGCCAGCCTTTTCGTTGCGTTCCACCGCCCAGAGGAAAGCCAGGCAGATCGGGTCGCCACTGGCGCGGATGCGCTGCATCAACGCCTGGCCCCAAGGTGTTTTAATTCTTTCGCGAATGCTTTCCAACTCGTGCTGACGAAACAACAGTCTTGGATGCTCTCCAGCTTGAACCGGGCGATAGTCTGATGCGGGTTGTAGGGCGGGAAGAATCTGGCCAGTGACTTTTCCTGAGATCGGCCAGCCTCGGAATGTTCCCTTGTATTGGCCAGCGACTTCTTCACCATCTTTCTCAAGTGAAACATCAAGTTTGAGATTGCCCCCTTCGATCCACGGGTCGCGCGCCAATGTCATTTCCACGGAAGCGGCCATGGTCTGGCCGGTCGTCTTCTGTTCAGTGACTTGGCCGAAGTGGTTTCCCCGGTTGAAATTCAAGGATGTGCCAAACACTTCATCAACGAGTTGGCCTTCTTTCAAGTTGAGTCGCAGATTCAGGTCTTGACGAGCACTGTCCTCGAAAGGATTCTGGCTCAGGGCATGGTGAAGTGTGAGATACAAGTCCTGATTGACTTGAGCACTCTCAACCTGCTTTTTTGGTGCATCGTCCGCACCAACCTGAGTGAAAAGTAGCAGGAATAAGGAAAACAAAACCAGCAGAAAAAGCGAAAAGCGTCTCATGTGGCAAACTCCAAAGCGTTTGCTGTCATCGAAGAATATGCAGTGTACTTTGCAACGGGTTCATGCCAGCCTGCACGCGCGAACGGCATGCTGCTCTGCGGTTAAGCCCACTTGGTTTGCGGACTGTCGCCCGGCTGCCAATTCAGACCTATGGTTCAGTCAGGCAACGAATTCCCAAGGAGATCCCCATGAGACTGTCCATCCTTTTTCTGTGCATGCTCAGTGTTGCTGTGGTCGGCTGTCAGAACAGCACGCCCAAGTCTGAGACGGAGATGTCCATTGAAAGCAAGGTGGTGAACTACACCCACGACGGCGTTGAATTGCAAGGCTATCTCGCCTGGCCTGCAGATGCTGCGGAACCCAAGCCCGGCGTGCTGGTCATCCATGAGTGGTGGGGGCATAACGAATTCGCCCGTGAGCAGGCACGGCGATTGGCCAAGTTGGGCTACGTCGCTTTTGCTCTGGATATGTATGGCAAAGACAAGCTGACCGATGATGCGGAGCAAGCGCGTAACTGGGCAACTCCCTTGTATCAGGATCGCCAGTTGCTGCGTCAGCGAGCCCTGGCTGGTTTGGAACAACTGAAGCAAAGCGACAAGGTTGATGCAGACAAACTGGCAGCCATCGGTTTCTGCTTCGGCGGTAGTAGTGTGCTTGAGTTGGCGCGAGCCGAGGCTGATGTGGACGTCGTCGTGTCTTTCCATGGCGGGTTGGGTACCAGCGCTCCAGCAGAGAAAGGCAGTGTCAAAGCCCGTGTGGTTTCCATCATTGGCGCGGATGACCCCATGATTCCAGATGAAGAACGCGAGGCATTCAAAACAGAAATGGAAGATGCGGACGTTTCCTATCGCTATGAAGCTTTGCCTGACGCGGTTCATAGCTTCATGAATCCGGATGCGGACAAGCATGGCATCGATGGCGTGGCTTACAACGAACAGGCGGCAACGAAAGCCTGGGAAATCATGAAAGAAGAATTTGAAGAGCAGCTAAAGTAACTGGGTATGTTTGGATAATTTGAGCAGGATGAGTTCAATCGTCGCCTCTTGGGTGCCACACCTTGACGACACACGAGCTCGCGAGAGTGGCGCAAGGTGTGTAGATGATCCTGCGTTTAGGATTTCCATCGAAAGCACAGTTTGCCTCGCGAACTCGGTCAAACTGTGGCACCTCGCTACGAATGATTTGGGTACGCTCTAGAAACCGCTGATCTCTTTCATCAATTGAAAGAAGCCTTGCTTACGTTGGCTGGAAATGCCCCAATCGCAAGGCATGCACTGGTAACCTTGCTCAAAGCCTTCGCCTTTCATGCGGTAGTCAAAATAACCCCATGAGGCAAACGCGCTGACCGCCGCGATGAAGTTATTGTCAGGCTTATCGAAGTCGAAATGATCATCCTCATTGAAGACGATGGGTTGGTCGCGGTAGGCCTTGGCTGCACGCGTCTGTTGCACCATTTCGCGGATGCGATGTGGATCACCCACTCCGTTGCCATGCAGGAAGAGGACATCGCTGACTTTGATGATGCCTTCGGTCAGTAATGCGCCGCCGCTGTGACTGGTGCCCACGAGTAACCTGCCCGTGGGCGTGTCGAGACGACCTGCAGAAGCGGACTGAGCCAATTCAATCAATGCGGGGATGTTGTCCGGAGCGAAGCAATCATGCGTGAAGTTGTTGGTCAGGTTGGTTTCGTTGCCGATCTCGATGATGACATGGCGGTCGCCGCGTTGCGCCAGCCAATCCATAACATTGGTGATACCCATGCGGATTGCAGCCTCATCGTCAAGTCGTTGGTCCTGTCCGAAATAAAACAAACCAAGAAACACCACCATCCCCAGTCGGTCGGCACCATCCAGAATCTGTGCCAGGCGAGCCAGGTAATCCTCGCGTAAGCTGCCATCTTGACGGAACGCGGAGTTATGCCAGGGTTGTTCTTTGCTGTAACCCTCGGGGCTGCCCCCTTGCAGGTTGAGCGTAAAAGCAAGCATGCCATGCGCGCGCCAGATGGGCATCGCGGCAATGAACTCACGGGTGTTGCGATCTGCATCCCAAGGCCCGTCGGGGTAGGCCCAGCGGCATCTGGTTTCAGCGTTTAGGTCATCAAAGATGCCTTGCACCAGTCGCGCGTTGAGCAGTAAGCCTTCGATGGTATGGCCTTGCCAGGTTCGGGTGGGATAAGTCGGCTGGCCGTTGATGAAAAATTTCTGGCCTTGTGTGCTGACAATGGTGTTAGACATGGGTTCTCACTTGAGTTGTTGAGGGTGGGCAGTAGTTCTGAATCGTTTACCGTCCCAACCATTTGCGTTCGAGGAGGGTATCCCACAATTGGCCGTGCAGTTTCCCGACCATGTCGCGATCCGTCTCCGCGAGATTATTCAACTCCTGCGGGTCGGCCTGCATGTCGTACAACTCCGACTTGTCATTCTCGTTGTACACCATCTTGTTCGTGGCTGTGCGAATCGCACGGAAGTTGTGAAGCGTGGTGATGACATGATCGCGGTGACTCGCAGCATGACCTCGTGTCACGGCTGCAAAACTGCGCGCATCAATCTTAGGCAGCACCGGCACGCCAGCCAGTTCACACACCGTCGGATTCAGGTCGTTGAGTTCCACAAGCGCATCCGACTTCTGCCCGGCAGCAATGCCAGGCCCGGCCACACACAAAGGCACATGCCAACTCGGTTCGTAGGCGACACTCTTGGTGTACATGCCATGATCCCCGAGCATTTCCCCGTGGTCGGAGGCGTAGATGATGTAGGTATTTTCAAGCTGGCCGGTCTCTTCGAGAGTCTTGAGCAGCCTGCCGATCTGAAAATCGATGGCCTCGATCATGGCAGCGTACTGCCTGCGCGTCTCGAGTATCTTTTCATCACTGGCTGGTTGATCGCCATCATGAACAACGCGCGATTGATGCCAGTTCGGCTTGCCTTCCAGACTGTCATGGATCGGTGCAGGCATGTCGGCCTTCCGCCAGCGGTCGGCCCACTCGGTAGGCGGGTCAAACGGATTGTGCGGGCCGAGGAAGTTGACATGCAACAGCCAGGGGTAGTCGCTTGGGATTTGCCGTAGCCATTGGTCAGCCCGGTCGCCGACGTAGGTGTCATGCCAATGCTCATCGGGAAGGATGGAGTCGTGGCAGTTCATCGACCATTCGCGGGTGCGGGTCTTGTAGTCCGCGCGATAGTCTTTATACAGGCCTCGCTCCTGAAGGTAGTAGCCATAAGGCCCACGTGGAGAATCGAAATTACCCGAGTGCATTTTGCCTTCGATTTCGACCGGGTGGGTGAAGCCGAAGGTGTAATTGCACGGGCGGTCGCCATGCCTGCCGTTGTAGTTGTCAGGCTTGGCCAGGTCCAGTTTCCCGACGAAGCCGGTGTGGTAGCCATGGTCGCGGAACTGGGCGTAGAAGGTGCGAATATTGTGAGGAAGGAAGACACGGTTATCCAGGCCCCCGAGTTTGTGCGGTCGGATGCCTGAGGCCAACCCAACGCGAGAAGGGGCACAAACCGGACTGTTGCAGTAGCAATGGTTGAATGCCAGGCCGCGCTGGGCGATGCTGTCTATGTTGGGGGTGCGGATGAAGTCAGCCCCGGCGTAGCCGACATAGTCGTAGCGGTGCTGGTCGTCCATCAGGATCAGAATGTTGGGTTGGGTCACGGCGAACTCCTGTGGCATGTGGGTGAAAAGGCGCGGGTAACTCTGTCAGGCTTGGGTCATCTGCGACTTTCCCTGACAGTGTTCTTATTTAGTGCCTGAGTCGGCCGGGCACAAATCCGTTTCTGCGTCCTCAAACGCGATTGGTACTTCAAAAGTATGAAATAAATCTAATCCAAAATAGAAAATATGTTCTGGATAAGTTGAACTAAGATCAATGAATGGTTTGTTTCAATCATGTAAATAACTATTGATTGCAAACGAATAGTCGATAACATAAGTACAAGGTTTGCAGTTTTCTGTAACCTGCGTCTGCAAAGGGATTTCCCCGGGCTTATTCAGCCGGACGCAGTAACCAGAAGGGATTAATCAGTATGGCTACCTACTCGGCGCGATACGATCAAGCTCATCACATTGTTATCCTTGAAATCAAGGGGCAATCCGAAGCATCAGATAGTGGGATGAATCATCTTTACGGCCTGATCCAATGCTGCAATGAGAATCAGTGCCCGTCTGTACTGGTGGATTTAAGTGAGTACATCTGTGCACCCGTTTTGTCTACGGTTGATGCATATGAATTCAGCTCCCATGTGGATGGATACAGGCAAACTTCAACCGGCGAACTAATTCGCTATGCCATCGTTCTCCCTGCGGATCAGCACAGCCGGGAGATTTTGGAGTTCGCCTGTACGGTAGCCGGGAATCGCGGGTTGAATTGCAGACAGTTCGAACAGCAGTCCTCAGCGGTTATGTGGTTGAATCATGTAGGCGACAAATTTCGGGACTATCCCAAGCAAGCCATGTAAGTGAGTTTGGTGCATTCTATTGGAAGGGATCCCAGTGGCTGAATATGAACTTGTATATGATGAGGAGCATGGTTATTGCGTTCTTAAGGTATTCGGCGAGGTGACTCCCAAGGAGAGCTTGGGTCAACGTTCAGCGGCCATTGATTTTTGTGATACTCAGCATTGTTGCTTTCTTCTTGTCGATATGAAGCAAGCGGTTTGCTCTCAAAGCTATAACGAACTTGAAAGCTTTGAGTTTGCAGAGAATGTTGACGCTTTTCAACTCTTGGAATCACCTTGCCACCTGCATTATGCACAAATCCTGCCCAGTGATGAACACACCCGAGAGCTTGTGAAGTTTGCTGATATTGTTGCCTCGAACCGAGGCATCAGATGCGCTTCTTTCACGGTAGAATCGGAAGCCATCGAATGGTTACTTGGTGAAAAGCAAAAACTGGACATCAAAATCGTGGACTCTCCTACGATACCGAATCCAAACAAAAGCAGATGCCGTTAGCCAAGTTCTCCCTGAGAGACAAGGCCATCATGCACCTTCCTCACCGCCCCGGCCACCTGCTCCACCAGTTCATCACTCCAATGCTGGCATAGCCCGATTGCCACGCATCGTCCCAGTACATCCAACGTCGCAGGCAACATGTTTGGCTCATAGCTGATCTCGCGATGGGCTGCCGACCAGGGCCAACCCGTATGGTCGCCAGTCTTCTTCTCCATGACATAATCCCACGCGTTGTAGATATGCCGATCCGGAATCTGCTTGTTGTAAATCGTCTGATTACTCACGCCTTCTGCTTCCAGTGCTTCGCTGAACCGTTGGGCCTGTGCTGCGGTGCGTGTAAAGAAGCAGTAGATGATGCCTACATCACCAGCCGGGTCATTGAGTTTCTGCTGTTGGATGTGTGGCAGGTCGCGGGTTTTCTCAATCAGCCGGGCTTTTACAGATCGGCAGCGCTTCAAAATCCCTGGCATGCGATCAAACTGCACCAAGCCCAATGCAGAGCGCATCTCATCAATGCGATAGTTTTCCCCGGCAAAACTGGGCCAGCTCGCATCGCTTTTCCAGAACTGCATGGCCGAGTCGTGCTTGATGCAGGCACGTTTGTACGTCTGTTCATCATCGGTCACGACGATCCCCGCTTCACCCGCAGTGATCACCTTGTAATGTTGGAGCGAGTAAGCCCCAGCATCACCCAGCGCGCCCAATCGCTTGCCTTTGTATTCCCCGCCGTTGGCCTGAGCGACGTCTTCGATGACTTTAAGGTTGTGCTTGCGTGCCACTGCGAGAATCTCATCCATCGCGCAGATGCTGCCTCGCATGTGAACAGGAGCGATGGCCTTGGTGTAAGGGGTGATGCATTGCTCGATCTTCGACGGATCCATCGTCAGTGACTCATCAATTTCGCAGAGAATGGGGATCGCGCCGACACTCAAGCAGGCCGCCGCCGTGGCGATGTAGGTATAACCCGGCACAATGACTTCATCCCCTGAGCCCAGGCCGATGCCAGCCATGGCCGCGATCAAGGCACACGTCCCGCCACCCACAGCCAGCGCATATTCCGCGTCGCACCATTGGCGATACTTGTTTTCCAGCGCGATCGACTCACTGACCGAGTCGTCATTGAGGAACCGCCAGATGGTCTTGCGTTTGAGTACGTGCGTGACCGCATCGATCTCAGCCTGGCCGATCTCAGTGACACCTTGCAAAGCGGGGGGGATATCAAGCGTGACAGCTTTCGGGCCGCCTTGGACGGCGAGTTCGGCGTTGGACTGCGCTTGGGGCATATCAAATCTCCTGTGAGGGGAGATTGTACAGGTATTGATTAGCTGGTGAGGCAGGATGTGTTGCTAAGCAGGACAAAGCTCAACTTGAACTGGAAGGACTACCAACTATTTGCGATTCGTTTTGCGGACGGCTCCATGGCGTCGCCCTTCACGAATAAAACTCACCACCTCATCGGCTGTTATATCCGTCTGAATTGCAGGGACATCCATCGGCGATTGATTGGGTAACTCAGGAACCAGAGCGAAGGTGCTGCCATCTTTTCGGCGGATCAGAACCTTGCCGGTTTGCTGAGCTTGATCCAATACACTGGCCAAATGCTGACGGGCTTGTGAATAGGTGTAAACACGCATGGTTATAGCTCCACAATGTTCACCCCAGCTTCAATCGAAGCGCGGCGAAGGGTTCGATCCAAAGTCAACAACGGGCAATTGTAGCGCTGTGCGCATGCGATGAAGTACGCGTCGTATACCCAACGTGTAAACATTCTTAACTGGCCTTTTTAACTTTGCTTGCCAAATCAATGCTTATGCAGCGACTCATCCACCTTGTGCTTAGCCGCGATCGGCGAAAGCGAAGGCTTGGCGTTGATGGCATTGATTCGCACCGGGGCCGACGACTTGGGCGCGACATACTTCACGCCATTAGCCAGCACCCGGCGAACATTGGCGTCGTAGTACAGCGGGAAAGTTTCGTGGCCGGGACGCCAGTAGAAAATCTTGCCCTTGCCTCGAGTGAAGGTGCAGCCGGAGCGGAACACTTCGCCCCCTTCAAACCAGCTGATGAAGATCAACTCATCAGGCTCGGGGATATCAAACAGTTCGCCATACATCTCGGTTTCTGCAAGTTCGAAGTACTCATCGGTCAGGCCGTCCGCAATGGGATGGCCGGGGTTGATGCACCAGATGCGCTCCTTTTCCGCAGCTTCGCGCCAACGAAGCGAACAGGTGGTACCAAGCAGACGCTTGAAGATCTTCGAGTAGTGGCCTGAATGCAGGACGACCAGACCCATGCCCTCGAGCACCCGGCGTTGCACCTTGTCCACGATGTCATCGCGCACATCGCCATGGGCACAGTGACCCCACCAGGTGAGGACATCGGTCTCAGCCAGAACTTCATCGGTCAGGCCATGCTCCGGCTCATCGAGCGTAGCCGTGCGAACGACGACTTCGCTGCCCAGGTGTTCTTCGATGGCCGACTTCATCGCAGCATGCATCCCGTCGGGATACAACTTGGCGACGGTTTCATTCTTGTGCTCGTGGCGGTATTCATGCCAGACGGTGACGCGGACGGGACTGCTCATGGTTTCGATTCCTTGTTGCGGGGTTTGACGGATTCGGGTTGCGTGCTCTTTTATCCGATTGACGGCAGAGGGCAAGGGGGTCAGGGAAAAGGGAAAGAAAAAAGCGCGACTTGTGGGGGGCAGGTCGCGCTTTTTCATTTGTCGTCACCATCATTGCGATGGCGGCTGGGCTTTGAGTGTTGCGAAGCAAGCGACGCGTATCAGTGGGTGTGAATCACACCGGAGACATGTGGGGTATTGCGCCTCGCGACTCCCGCGGCCCTTCTTGGTTTCAGGGACAATTTAGTCGCTTGATTGGGCCTGTCAAGGGGGCTGGCGATCTGAATATCATATTTCTACGAACTAGGGCATATGCCCTAATTGCTCGCCTGAAATGGTGTGAATTAGTCTCCAGTCGCGCTGCCCAGTCGGCGATAACTCAATCCCAGAGAGACGATTTTACTGATCAGTTGTTCATAACTGTAGCCGTGAGCTTCAGCGGACTCGGCGAAATCTTCACCAAAGGAAAGATCAGGGTTCGGGTTGGCTTCCAGCAGATAGAGTTGGCCCTCTTCGGTCAGTCGCATGTCCATGCGGATGTAGCCGTTGAGGTAAAGCGCCTTGCTGATGCGCTTGACCAGTTTGGGGATGGCCTTGGTCACAGCCTCGGGTAAATCCGAGGCCTGGCGGGTCGTGACGCCCAGTTTCTCGCGATACTTCAAATCCCACTTCAATTTATCCGTGGCAATAAAGTCAGCCGAGGTCGGCACCTTCTCGGTCAGCAATTCCCAAGGCGGGAACACTTCGTAACGATTGTTGCCCATCACCCCCACGTAAAGCTCCCTGCCGGGAATGAACTGCTCCGCAATGGCGTCACTGCCCACCGTGTCATGCATGAAGTGAACGCGTTCGCGCAGCTTCTGTTCGTCATAAACAATCGACGCCTTGGCGATGCCGATCGATCCTTCAAGCGTGAGCGACTTGACGATCAGCGGGAAGCCCAGATCCTTGGGGTGGTGCACTTTCTTGCCACGCGGATAGACAGCAAACTTAGGCACGAGAATGCGGTGGTATGCGCAGATTTTTTTGCTCAGTGCTTTGTCATGAGCCAGGGTCAGGCCGCGTGGGTTGCAGCCGGTGTAAGCCTGTCGGATCAGTTCGAGATAGCTGACGATGTGTTGGTCGAAAAGTGACTCGCCATGGAACTCTTCCAGCAGGTTAAAGACGATGTTGGGCTCGAAGGAATCCACCTTTCGGCGCAGCACGTTCAGGTTATTGGAGACACCGACCGGTTCGACATGATGGCCGAGGTTTTGCAGCGTCGAAAGCACGTCATACTCGGTCTTGATGTCAATGATTTCCTCCTCGCTCAGGCCTTCTAGCGAGTCGGGAGGCATGAGGTCTTCATGCATCAGAACAGCAATGCGCAATGGTTTCATAGCGGTATCCAGCGGTGGGCTGTGTGGATGAAGTTCATGGTGCGCACGGTGAGCAGCAGTGTTGCATCATGAAACGTTTCTTTTTCTGACTTGGCCAATCTGAGTTGAAGCTCTTTGCAACGGTCGATGGTGTCCAGCAGCACCTGGTCGATGGTGTAGGGGTGGACATTCGTCCAGTAGGCGACATTTTCGCGCAGGCGTTGTTGGACACGTCTAAGGAACTGGGCCGCGGTGGGGCGATTGGGATCATAATCCTCGGTGAACAGGCGGTTGAGTTCCTCATCCTCCACGTCAGGCCAATCTTCCAGGTAGCGCATCTGCCTTTCACGGTAATAGGCTTCCAGCGTGCGTTTGTCGGTTTCGATCGGATCGATGCGTCGTTTGGATTTGACGGGGGGTGCCTTTCCCGCGACATCCTTCATCAACGCATGCACACATTCCAGCTTCTTCAATGCAGGCCAATCTGAATAAGCCTTGCGCCATCTCGAATTGGGCGTCAGCCAGACGGCAAAAGTTTCGGCAAAATCTTCTGCCGGGTGTGCCTGGGCATACCAGCCGCGAAGATGGTGGACAAACTTACGACTGTTAGGCCGGGGCTTGTAATAGTCCGGGTATGGTTCAGCATGACTGCCAAAAGTTTCGCGCCAAAGCTTGCGTCGATGCAGGCGGAAGGCATTGTCCACCGCGTGACCTGCTTCATGCCTGAGGATCTGCATGCAGGTACGGGGCGTGCCTCCCTCGACACTGAACATCATCTTCTTCTCCAGCCGCATCAACTTCGGGTCGGCTAAGTAAAAAGGAATGCCGATCCCCACAATGCCATCCGGCGCAAACCACTCACTCGACAGCCAGACGTTAGGCTTGACGTGCAATTTGTGATTCCAAAGCTCTTCCTGCAAGCGATCAACCATCGGTTCAAGCCAGGACCCTTCGATGCGGATAGGCAGATCGCAGATGCGCAGTTCGAGTAACTGGGCATCGGTTAAGCGATCCCACTGCCTGAGAGTGATTGCCTTGGCCCCTGACTTTCTTGCCATGGGCGAATCTTAACCGACTTGACGATTCAGAGACATGCTTTAATCGGTGGTATGGCCATTGCTCACGACCTTGGGCGTTGGGCCAGATGGCGGGTGATGATCTGCATGACGCGTTCCGGGTCGTCGCAATTCCTGCCGTAGTAGTAATACAGCCAGTGATCCACATCCAGTTGCAGCACCTCAGGCAATCGACGGTCCATCAGGTCGCAGTCGGCTTCGCGAATGGCATGATTCTCGATGAGCATCAATGTGTTCTTACCATTGGCGCGTGCCGCCGGGAGGAAACGTTCACCCGGGCCAAGAAGTGTCTTTTTGGCTGGCGTCCCATCACTGTCATCGCCACCCTGATCTTCAGGCTTCCAAGGCCTGCCGTCGCAGCCGAAGTCATCCAAGCCAGACTGGCGCGCAAAAATATCAATGACTTTCTGGTCAAGGTGGGCATACAGAAACATCGCGGTGCGCAGGTCAGATTGAACCTGTTTGCCATGCTCACTGACGCGAGAGAAGAAACTGGCAATGTGCCCAAGATGAGTGTCCCAGTCCGGATTTTTCCCCAGCACTTTGACCGCAGCGGGGCTGTAGTCCGGAACGATGGCTTTCACTTCATCCCAGATGATCCCCGCGACAGGAAACTTGGCCAGCGTTTGTTCAAGCGCCTGACACATGAACTCGAATGTGGCGGGGTGATAAACCGAACTGATCCTGCCCGTGACACCCGATCGATGCGGGTTGCCATCCTTGTTGAGGATGTAAGTTTCTTCGTGGGTGGCCGTGAACAGGCTGGGCACTTTGGGCGAACCCGCGATCAGTCCAGCCCATCGCGAGGGGACGATCCACAGCGCAATGTTCTTCTTCGCAGCTTCCTCGGCAATGATGCGCACATTCTCAACCGAAGCGAACAGGTCCTGCTCAAGCAGGCCGACCGCGATGGCGTCGGTACCCACATCAGCGAGATAGGCCATGTCCTCTCGGACATATCGCGGCACGAGGGTGTACATGTGTTGACGAAAGTAGTAGGCAGTGAGCATGCTTTGAACGTAGCAGGAATCATTCGTCAGTTCTGATACTTGTCAGTTCATTGCGTTTTCTCAGAAATACGCAAAATGAAGGGACTTCTGGGAAAACCCCAATTCAATCAAAATGTAGATTGTATTTACATGAAAATTGCCCTCGATTTTGCGAAAGCATCAGGTTTTCCAGAGACCTGTAATGCTTGTTTTTGAACAAGACCAATAAAGTCTGACCAAATGTTAGTAAATACCTAACAAAATGTTAAATAAATGTGAAAACGGTCTTTTTAATACCGAATGATCTTCTTTAGCAACTTTTTGTCAAGATATGGTATAAGTTGCGTAATCAAAGGGTGAAGATCGTTAGCGTTTGATTCACCAGAAAATGTGCTGAAAAGGGATTCTGAACTCCTATCTGTGTGAAAAATTTTGATTAAGGAAGTCTTTTATGAGGCAGTACGAGAATATTCTTCTCTTTATGCTCATTTACACAGTGCTTTTTGCCAATTCTGCCTTTGCTGATGCTGATTTGGCCAATGAGTTGGAGAAGACCAGAAACGAGTTGGCTGAGTTGAAGAAACAGGTTGCTGAGTTGAAATCGGCTCAATCGGAAACCTGGCAGCAGGATGCTCACGCAGAGGTGACTCGGC
The DNA here is from genome assembly GCA_964546335.1 of uncultured Phycisphaeraceae bacterium. Taxonomy (GTDB): domain Bacteria; phylum Planctomycetota; class Phycisphaerae; order Phycisphaerales; family Phycisphaeraceae; genus CAZJJN01. The sequence continues at coordinate 160,257 of CAZJJN010000001.1, read as the reverse complement.
AGCTTGTCAGCGAAATCATGAAAGACTCGCAGACCCGGGTTGACAGTCTGGATACCCGCCTGCTCGCTGGCTGGGACCCCGGCAAAAAGCATTTCATCATTCAGAGTCCGGACAGCCGATTCCTGATTCAAATTGAAGGCCAGATTCAGGTGCGTTACGTGGCTTCATTTCGCAATGACTCCTCAGACGACATGCTTTCGGGGTTCCAGCTTCGCCGAGTGAAAGTGAAATTCGGTGGCCATGTCTTTGATCCGAATCTCGGATACAAACTGGTTTTAGCCAATGACCGCGATGGTGGCGAAACATTCCTGGAAAGTGTTTATGCCAGCTATAAGACGGATTGGAACATTGCTTTCAAAGTTGGACGATTCAAGCCTCGCTTCCTCCGTGAGGAATTCACCATTTCATCCGCTCAGTTGACCAATGAGCGATCATTTATCAACGAGCAATACACCACAGGCTTTTCTGAAGGTCTGGAAGTTTCCTACAAATCAGAGATGTTTCTGATCTCGGTCATGTTGAATGATGGGCGGGAAAACGGTGAATACGGGGCCTCCACAGACTTCAATACCGATGATGTGGACTTGGCTGTGACCGGACGCATCGACGTCAAAGTGCTGGGTGATTGGAAGCAGCAGAAAGACTTCACTTCCTGGTCAGGAGAAGGATTGGCGATCTTCCTGGGAGCTGCTGCCCATTACCAGATGGATGAAACAGGGTCGGCTGGTAATCCCCATTTTGATTTCCTGACATGGACGGTCGATGGCAGCGTGGAATACAAGGGAATCAATACCTTTGTCGCCTTCATCGGCAATCATGAAATGCCCTCCGGTGCCTCGGCTGGGCCCAATGCTGAAACGTTTGGCCTGGTGGTGCAGGGCGCGTACAACATCAATGACACCTTTGAGCCTTTCATCCGCTGGGAAAGACTGTTTACTGATGCAGCCTCCGGCCGATCCGAATTGTCCGGTCCATCCGATCTGGACATCATCACGGTCGGTGGCAACTGGTACATCCGTAAGCACAACGCCAAAATCACGCTGGATGTCTTGTGGGCACTTGATGGCGTGCCCCGTGCTGAGGATGGCCTCGGCCTGCTGATGGACACGACGGGTGAGAAAGACCAGGTCGTCACCAGACTACAGTTCCAGCTTCTTTTCTAAAAAACCATCAGGCTCGAAGCCTCCAAACCCCATAAGCCTCTGAACATCTCGGCTTCATCTGGAATCAAGGCATGTTGGTCAAAATTGCATGCCCACTTGATCAAGCCGAGTTTGTTCAGAGGGTTTTTTATGTGATAGCTGCTTGATCCACTCGCTCGCGTGCTTTTGCGGTAACTTCTGGCATTAACTCAACCCTCACAATCAGGCCTTTTTGTGCGTTATACTTCCTAACAATGTTCAGATTACTACATCATCCGCTCGATTCGGTCGCTACTGATGGAGGGCTTGCATCCATGAAAGCACGTCGTCGCGAGGAAGATCCCAGCAATCGGGCTTCCGTCCTGATTGTTGAGGATGAAGATGATCTGCGGGATCTGCTCGAGTTCAATCTCGGGCGCGAAGGATTCCTGGTCACCGCTGTCCCCAGTGCAGAGGCAGGTCGCAAAATATTACAGCAGCAGGCCCATGATCTGGTGTTGCTCGACCTGATGTTGCCCGGCATGGATGGCCTGGAATTCTGCCGTTTGCTCAAGTCAAAAGAAGAAACAGCCAACTTGCCTATTGTGATGCTGACGGCCAAGGGAGAAGAGGCCGACATCGTCACAGGTCTGGAGTTGGGCGCGGATGATTACATCACCAAGCCTTTCAGCCCGCGGGTGTTATTGGCTCGCGTCAAGGCTGTGCTCAGAAGGGGAATCGCTGGGGCGGAGGAGGCAGAAGGTGCAGGTGGTCAACGGCTGATCATTAACGAGGTGGAACTCGATCCGGATCGCCATGAGGTGCGAGTCTATGGCGAGACGATCAGCCTGACCGCCACTGAATTCAAGATGCTCAACCTGTTGATGACCCGCCCTGGCCGCGTCTTTACCCGTCAGCAGATCATTGAAGCGATCCATGGCCGATACGCTGCCGTGACCGACCGCTCCGTTGATGTTCAGATCGTCACCTTGCGTCGCAAGATGGGCGAAGCCGGTTCAGAGATCGAAACCGTGCGAGGCGTGGGTTACCGTTTCCGAGATTGATCCTCTGATGGACCTTGTGGGAGTGCCCCCTGCGTTGTCTGCTGTTCTGCTGCAAACTTCACCTACTGTCACCGAAGTTGAGTTATCGCTGCTCATCATTCTTTTCGTCCTGCTGCTGGCTGTGGCTTCCTGGGCTTTTTACACCTATTGGAAGCAACGCAAGCAAGCACTGGCCTTGCAGGAACTGCTTCGAGCCACACGCCAACTGACGGACGGCGATCTTGGCCAACGACTTGAAATCACCGAACCGAGGCAAGTCGCTGCTGTGGCCAAGTCCATCAATCGCATGGCCGAGCAGTTGGAAGACCGACTCGACACCGTCATGCGTCAGCGCAATGAGCTTGAAGCTGTGTTGCGCAGCATGGTCGAAGGCGTACTCGTGGTCGATCTCGATGAACGGGTGAAAAGCGTCAACCGTGCAGCCAGCTACCTGTTGGGATTGGGCGAACAGAATGTGGTGGGGCGGAACGTGCTTGAACTGGTGCGCGATATCAGCTTGAAACGTTTCGTCACCAGTGTGCTGGCCAGTGAGGTGCCCATTGAAGATGAGATCGAACTGGAATTTCTCTACCGCGATGATGAAAACTCATTCGTTGGCATTGATGCAGTGGAGTCAAGGTTGCTTCAGGTTCAGGGGGCCGCGCTACGCAACAGCACGGGTAAGCGAACCGGAGCCGTGATCGTGCTGCATGACGTGACACGACTTCGCCAACTGGAAAGCGTTCGACGGGACTTTGTCGCCAACGTATCGCATGAGATCAAGACACCCGTGACCGCAGTCAAAGCTGCTGTGGAAACCGTGTTGGACACGCCTGACGCCTCGCGCGAAGAAATCGAGCACTTCCTTCGGATCGTGGCCCGGCAGTCGGATCGCCTGCAGGCCATCATCGAAGACCTGCTGTCGCTGGCGCGGATCGAGCAGGATCGCGACAATCAGCGGATCGAACTGGTATCGACGCCCGTGGCTCGATCACTCGAAGCCGCCATCGAAAGTTGTCAGCCCAAGGCCAAGGAAAAGCAGATTGCCATACGCATCGAAGCTGACCAGGAATTGCAGGCCAAAATGAACGCCCCGCTTCTGGAGCAGGCCGTCACCAACCTAGTGGATAATGCCATCAAATACAGTTCGAATGACAGCGAGGTATGGGTCAGGTCATATCGCCGTGGAGCTGAGGCTGTGGTTGAAGTGACCGACCGGGGCATCGGCATTGCCGCGGAGCATCTGCCTCGCCTGTTCGAGCGTTTTTATCGAACGGACAAGGCGCGCAGCCGGGCCATGGGTGGGACGGGCCTGGGCCTGGCGATTGTGAAGCATATCATCACGGCGCATGAAGGGCGGGTTTCTGTCGAAAGCAAGCCTGGCGAAGGTAGTACATTCCGGGTGGTGCTTGCAGCGAGTCCTTCGGATTGATTTGTCGCGGGGGGCAGCCATGCTTACATTGTTAGAAAAGGGAGCTTCTCTTGAGTGTTTTCCTCTATCGCCATCTTGATAAGGTTCGGTCACAACTTCTAGGCGTCAGTGCCATGGTGGAGCAGGCATTGCGTCGCGCGATTCGGTCCATGCGAGAGCGCGATCCTGAACTGGCCCGATATGTGATCGAAGAAGACCGCCAGATTGATCAGGAAGAAGTCAACGTTGAGGAAGAATGTCTTGGCCTGTTGGCGTTGCACCATCCGGTGGCGCATGACCTGCGTTATGTCGTGGCAGTTCTCAAAATCAACAAGGAATTGGAACGCATCGGCGACCTGGCTGCCAACATCGCTGAGCAAGCTCTGGCGATGACGGAAGAAGCACCGGTACCTGACCATGCAGTCGATCTGATCATGGGCATGGCTCAGCGCACGCAGGTGATGGTGAAAAAATCCATTAACGCGTTGGTCGATGTCGATGCGAACCTGGCCACCGAAGTCCGCCGATCGGACGATGATGTGGATCGCATGCTGGCTGAAACATATGAGCTGGTTGAGGCTGGCATTCGCGAGAACGTGGATCGGCTGACTCAGTTTGTGCGTCTGCTCAACATTGCCCGACACCTCGAACGCATCGCAGACCACGGCGTGAATATCGCCAAGGAAGTGCTCTACATTTCCAGTGGCGAGATTGTGCGCCATCGACGCGCACGTACCGGAGAATCAGGCGCGCAAGCGACTGAGGGGGATGATGAAAGCAATGATAAAGGCAGCGAATAAAACCACCTGAGTGACAGGTCTTGCTGCATACATCACTTTTAGAGCGTACCCAAATCATTCGTAGCGGGGTGCCACGGCTTGTCCGAGCTTTACTGAGCAATGCGAAGGAAATACGCGGCAAACTGTGCTATTGATGAAAGCTCAAATCACCCGTGCAAAGTCATCGCAAAAACATACGCGGTGCAGGCACTGCGGCTAAGGGGCGGGTTGATCTTCATCTTTGTGCCTTTGTGCCTTCGCGCGAAACGTCTTTCACATGCTCTGCGTCCTTCGCGTCTTTGCGCCTTGGCGTGAGACTATTTCTCCCAACCCATTGAATATCAACACACCTTGCGCCACTCTCGCTCCGCTCGTGTGTCGTCAAGGCGTGGCACCCAGGACGCGACGACTGGTCTCAACCTGCTCTATATCCCTGCGATCTTGACCGTCTCATCCCACGATCTGCCCCCGGTTGATCCGCCGATACTGGTCACGCAGCAAGCCGCTGCTGCGGTTCCCAATCGACCGGCATCATAAAGACTCATCCCTTTAACCAGCCCGGCAACCAGGCCTGCATAGCAACTGTCGCCGGCACCGGTGGTATCCAGCACTTCGCCGGGATCATCACAACTGGGTACGTGAACGTATTCGCCGGGTTTGTCGCTGAGCATGATGCCGTTCATCCCCCCGAGTTTGATGCCGATCACGCCGGGCGCGCCACACTTACGGTATCGGGCAATCATTTTTTCCGGGTCAGTCTCACCCGTCTGGTGCTCGGCTTCATTACGCGAAGGCACCCACACATCGAGATAAGGGAGAATGGTATCGAGTGGTGACATATCCCCACCGGTGCCTGCTGCATCCATGGCCGTCATGCAGCCTGCTTCGCGGATGGCTTTGAACACGCGAGGCAGGTCAGGTTCAAGGTTAGGCATCAATGAGTAATACCCCACCAAAAGCAGTTTGGTGTTCTGCCAAAGTTTCATTCGTGAGAGGAACGCCTGGGCATCCATGAGTTTGGGCGCGCCGACGCAGTGGTAAAAGCTGCGTTCGCCGGAGCGGTCGATCATGACGACCGTGGTGCTGGTGGCCCCGCTTTCGTACACGGCCAGTGGAGCGTCATCGACGCCTTCTTTTTGATAGAGATGACGGATCACAGGCCCCCAGGCATCGTTGCCCACGTAGCTGAAAACGCCGACGTTCAGGCCCAACCGGGCCAGGGTGATGCCTGAATTGGAGGTGATGCCTCCAGCGGTGATGACCTGAGGCGGGGTTTCGTAAAGCACGCCATGCCCGATGGGCTGATCAAGATCAACCGGTCGCACGAGCAGGTCAGCCACGCAGGAACCTGCGACGATGATGTCATATTGCTTAGCCATGGCCAGAGGATATCAAAGCGCGCGATCTTGTGACTTGTCTGATCAGTCAGTACATTTCCACCTGCTCCTGTCACAAGATTAGGTGAACTGATTGGTATGGCTGTTGCATAATTAATCACGAAGTGTGCCTATGCTGCTTATTTATTGTGCAGCATGGGTCTGCTTCGATTAGCAGTGCCTTTTATATAGGCACTGATTGGTGGTGAGATTCGTGGATAATCACGCCACCCCCAGTATGTGGCTGAGTAAGAGATGATCCCCGACTAGCACCTTTAGAGGAGCAAGGAAAAGACATGAGTGGACATCAGATAAGAGTAATTGTCCCGCCTAAAGTGGGCATAAACCAATCAATCACAGATGCTTATGATGTTGATTCGAAGCAGGTTCACGACGACAGGGCGCGAAGTTCGCGTGTCTGGCGTGGCTTGCAAGTGTCCCCCGCTTTCATCCGTTAACGAATGCCAGCGACGTAGCTGGATTGAAATAAGCCGTTTGGCGGTGACCCATGCATCGCAACTCACGAACGGCAGTATCGAAGTCAGTTTTTTAGAAGGAGTGCCAAACGACCATGGCTAAGACAAAACTGGAATACATCTGGCTGGACGGCTACAAGCCTACCCAAAGCCTTCGCGCCAAGACCAAGATCGTCAAGGAATTCAGCGGTAAGCTGGAAGATTGCCCGGTCTGGTCATTTGACGGTTCATCGACGCAGCAGGCAGAGGGCGGCAGTTCCGACTTGCTGCTCAAGCCTGTCTTTATCTGCCCTGATCCGGGACGCAAGAATGCCTACCTGGTGATGACTGAAGTGCTCAACGCTGACGGCACACCTCACGAATCCAACGGCCGGGCCATGATCGACGATGATGATGAAGATTTCTGGTTCGGCTTCGAGCAGGAATACACCATCATGAACCCGGATACAGGCCTGCCTATCGGCTTCCCTCCCGGCGGTTTCCCTGCACCCCAGGGGCCATACTACTGCTCGGTCGGCGCGCAGAATGCGATCGGCCGTGACCTGGTTGAAGAACACCTCGATGCCTGCCTTGAGGCCGGCCTGAACGTCGAAGGCATCAATGCCGAGGTGATGTGTGGCCAGTGGGAGTTCCAGGGCTTTGCCAAGGGTGCCGCGTTGGCTGGCGATGAGATGTGGATCGGTCGCTACCTGCTCGAGCGCATTGGCGAGAAGTATGGCCTGTCCATCAGTTGGCACTGCAAGCCGGTCAAGGGCGACTGGAACGGCAGCGGTATGCACGCCAACTTCTCCAATGACATCATGCGCACCTGTGGCAAGAAGGAAGTCTATGAGAAGATCTGTGAGGCTTTCAGCACGCCAGATCGCATCAAGGCTCACATCAATGTTTACGGTGCTGACAACGATCAGCGTTTGACCGGCCTGCACGAGACACAGTCCATCGACAAGTTTTCGTACGGCGTGTCTGACCGCGGTGCTTCGATTCGTATCCCAATCGCTACGGTCGAGAACGGCTACAAGGGTTGGCTCGAAGACCGTCGTCCAAACTCCGCTGCTGACCCTTACAAGGTGGCTGCGGTCATTATCAAGACCGTTAAGAGCGCGTGTGACAAGTTGGCTTTGTAAGCTGATTGTGTCACCACTGACAATTCAAGTAAGAGACAAGACCCCGACTCCGGTCGGGGTTTTTTTGACTATCAATACCCGCGAGCATGTCGGGTGATGGTGCCAGCGCCGCCAGAGTAAACTCACCAGCCAACGCCAGTCGTGCTAGAATCAGTCAATGGCCAATACCGATCCAATTCCATTTAAGGATCCCAATGACGCCGAGGCGCAGGCTGGTTCGGATCAGGCGGAGTCTACGCTCAAGCAGATTAATCGGGAGACCACCGATGAATTGTTTCCGCAACATTGGAAAAGCGGTTCACTGAAATACACGGACTTCAAGCCACTCACAGAAGGCGGTACTGCCGAACTGCAGACCTGTCTGGATCGTAATCTCAACCGTGTCGTGGTCTATAAGAAACTGCACGATCACCTTGCTGACTCGGAGATGGAAAACGCACGCTTCCTGCGCGAGGCCCGTGTGACGGCTTTGATTTCTCACCCCGGCACCGTACCCCTGTATGAAATCGGCCGAGACCGCAGCGGGGCGATGTACTTCACGATGAAAAAATTGGAAGGGCAGGATCTGGCTGCGATTCTCAAGGCCTTGGCCGCGCGGAATCGCAAAATGGAAGCGGAGTTCCCCCTGTCACGCCTGATCGACATCATGATCCAGGTCTGCCAGACTTTGAGTTTCGCCCACAACAGTGGCGTGATCCATCGCGACATCAAACCCGCCAACATCCTGGTTGGCCCGTTTGGCGAAGTGACTGTGCTCGACTGGGGACTTGCGAAAGTTCATGGCGAAGAGGTTGAAGACCTGGAGCACTTAGCCAGTGTTCAGGTTCCCAAGGGGAAAGAGGCTGTGCGCATGGAACTGACCCAGCCCGGCCGACGATACGGGACACCGCTGTACATGTCGCCCGAACAGGCTGAGGGCAAGTCGGATATCGACGAACGGACGGATATCTACAACATGGGTAGTGTGTTGTTCGAGATTCTCACGCGTGAGAGTCTGGTGTTTGGCAACAAGATCGACGAAGTGCTGGAGATGATTCTTGAACGTCCCACCCCCATACCGCTTGAAGTTGCGCCGCGCGAGGAGATTCCTAAAGAGCTTAATGCCATCTGCCTGAAAGCACTGCAGAAGAATCCGGATGACCGGTATCAGACGATGCAGGCATTTTGCGATGATCTGCTGGCCTACCGCAACAACGAAAATGTTTCAGTTTATCGCTACACACTGAGCGAGCGCATTGCTCAGTTCAACCACCGCCACGTCATCGCGCTTACCGCTCTTGGTGCCGCGGCAGCAGGGGCCATGCTGTGCTGGTTCATCCTCTGGCATGTCCGCCATGCTGGTTCGTGAGATCGACAGACTTACCTGTGATGGGAATGTGTGCCACGCACTTTGGGTGTGTTTACAACAAATCCAGCCAGGCTTCGGGCAACACCTCCAGCCAGTACCGGCCATGCAATCGGCGGACGTACACTTTGCAGCCAAACAACTCTGAAAGATGCTCTGGCGTAATCATTTTCTCTGGCAAGCCTGCCCGGATGATCTGCCCCTGCTTCATCAGCAGCACCTGCCGGGTGCGCACGGGAAGTTCCTCGACATGGTGGGTAATCATGATGACGGTTGGTGGGTTCGGTTGCACCAGAACTTGTGCGATGGTGGCCAGGACCTGTTCCCGCCCGGCGACATCCAGGCCTGCTGTCGGTTCATCGAGTATCAGCAACTGCGGATGCGCGATCAACGCCCGCGCGATCAACACGCGCCTTTGCTCACCTGTCGAGAGCAACGCAAAACGCTGGTCGATGCGATGCCCCAGGCCGACCTGCTTTAGCAGGTCGCATGCCCGCGCGTGCTCATTCTCCGAGACTGGATCATACAAGCCGACGGTACCAAACAGGCCTGTCGCCACAGCCTGCCAGGCAAGAAGGTCTGCATCAACCACGGCTCCGGGGATGTGGCCACCGGCTGAGTCGGTCGTGGGATTCACTACGCCAATCTGTCTACGCAGCGCGCGGACGTCGCATTGCCCAATGGTTTGGCCAAGGGTGGTGACCTGGCCTGATGTCAGCAGCATGTGGCCGGTAAGGCAACGCATCAGCGTCGTCTTGCCGCATCCGTTCGGTCCGAGGATGGCTGTGCACTGACCTGCGGGGATCGTGCAGGAGATGTTGTGAAGGATGTTGTATTGACCGCGGAGCACACAGACATCGCGAATGACTGCTGCGTGTTCAACACTTGCCTGGTTTGCCATGAGAGACGATCCTTACGCCAACATTCCAGCATGCAAGGGTAACAACATCATGGCCAAAGCGCGAGACCAGAAGAAAACCACCAAGCCCAACCCTACCCATCGATGGTTGATGGAAGTGACGGATCTTCCCACAGCTGCGGGACGAGAAGATGCGGTTGTCCAGTGGGTGCAGGATTGGGTTGCCCGTCGCAAGCAGGTGGAACTCAAGGCTGATGAGCATGGCAACCTGACGTTGCTGTTGAAACATCGCCCAAAGAAAAATGTCCGTCCGGTTTATCTGACGGCTCATATGGATCATCCCGCTTTCGTTGTGACCAAGGTTGAAGAGAAAAATGTCACTGCCGAGTTTCGTGGCGGTGTGCAGGATGAGTATTTCGTCGGTTTGCAGGTTCGTTTTCGTGATGGAGCAACCGACCACGTCGGTAAGGTGAAGGAATTGATCGTTCAAGAGGGGCAGGCGGACAAAGTCGCGCGAATTCATTTTGCCGAGGCGCTGCCTGTGAAGGTCGGCGATGTGTTGACATGGGAAGTGGGGCCGCCGCGCATCGAGAAAGGTTTGTTGCACACCTTGGCCTGCGATGATTTGGCTGCGCTGGTCGCAGCTTTGGCAGCGTTTGATCGTTTGCAACGCGTGAAACAGCCTGACTTTGATGTGCGTGTGTTACTCACGCGAGCGGAAGAGGTGGGCTTTGTCGGGTGTATTGGGGCATGTCGGTCGGGCACGGTGCCCAAGCGTGCTCGGGTCGTGGCTTTGGAGAATTCCAAGTCGTTCGCGGAGTCGCCGATTGGCTGTGGGCCGATCATCCGGGTGGGTGATCGCTGGAGTACGTTTCACCCGGGATTGACGCTGGATGTGGCATTGATTGCGGAGCAGTTGGCTTCTCGCCACACAGAATTCAACTGGCAGCGCAAACTGATGCCCGGCGGGGTTTGCGAAGCGACGGCGTTCTGCGAGTTTGGCTATGAAGCGACGTGCATCTGCCTGCCTTTAGGCAATTACCACAACATGGCCGACCGTAAACCGGGCCAGAAGAAAGGCCGCATCGCTGCGGAGTGCATCAGCTTAAATGATTTTGATCACATGGTGACCTGGCTGGAAGCGTGTGGGAAAGAACTGGGAAAGATGAGCGACAGCCAGTTCATGCGGGAAAGACTCGATCAACGCTGGGCACTGCGTAAAGAGCTCTTGCAATGATGACTTACGCTTTATCAGGCGGCAGCAGACTGGTCGGCTGGTGACACCCACTTCAGGCACATCGCCAGGAGTGACTTTTTGTTGACAGGCTTGGTCATGTAGTCATTGCAGCCAGCTTCCAGACATTTTTCACGGTCGCCGACCATGGCATGGGCTGTCAGAGCAACGATCGGCAATGGGCAGCCTTGCTGCCTTAAGGCACGTGTTGCTTCGTAACCATCCAGTACAGGCATCTGCATGTCCATGAGCACCAGGTTGAATGGGGAAGTTGCCTTGGCAATTTCGTCCATTGCTTTCTGCCCATTCTCTGCGATGGTGACTTCTGCACTGGCTTTCTTCAGAAGGAACGAAATCAATCTTTGATTGTCCGGCCCATCCTCAGCCAGCAGAATGCGCATACCTTCGAGATTTGCCGGACTTGTCTCGATTTGCGATTCCTCAGTTTGAATGGGCTGCGTGAAATACTTCACCTCGGCTTCACTTGGTTTCAACATTTGTCCCTCGGAAAATTCTCCTGGATCAATCAATACACTGAAGGTACTTCCCTGACCCAGTTCGGAAGTAACCGTCACATCGCCACCCAGTATTTGCACGAGCGAATGTGAGATGCGCAGACCCAGACCTGTGCCTCCGAATCGGCGCGTCATGGAGCCATCCGCCTGGAAGAATGCTTCGAATTTCGAGAGTGCTTCGCATTGTTCAGAAGTCATCCCGATGCCGGTGTCAGTCACATCGAAGCGAACCATGGGGTTGGCTTGCTCGTTTGTCGCCATGGATGCTGCGACGGTCACGCTTCCCTTTTCGGTGAACTTGATCGCGTTGCCGATCAGGTTCATCAGGACTTGTCGTAGCCGCGTGGGATCGGAATGAATCTGTTCTGGTATGTCTGATTGGCAACTCAGGTTAAGCTGCAAGCCTTTGTCCTCAGCCTGAGGTTTCATGATGGAAGTTATCTCAGCCAGGAGTTGCAGCGGATTCATCTCAATGCGCTCGACGGTCATCTTGCCAGCTTCGATCTTGGACATGTCGAGAATGTCATTGATAATTGTCAGCAGATGTCGCGCGTTGTTATGAATCGAACTGATGTGTTGCTTACGCTCTGTTGAAGACAGGTCTGGTTCGAGCAATAATTCTGAGAAGCCGAGGATGGCGGTCATGGGCGTGCGAATTTCATGGCTCATGTTCGCGAGGAACTCGCTCTTGGCCTGGTTTGCCCGGTGGAGCGCCGCTTCCGCTTCCTTGCGTACCGTGATGTCAGTTGAGATGTTGGCTGTGGCAATAAACTCGCCGTGTTGGCCACGGATCGGGAACTTTCGGGTTTCATAGATGCGTTCGGTGCCGTCATGCATGATGACCGGTTCTTCCCGGTAAATGAACTGGCCGCGAGATAGTACCTGTGCCATGCGTTCATCTTCCATGTAACTGCGGATGGGTTCCTGCTGCGGATCGACGCCAAAGATTTCTGCATCGGTTTTGCCGATCATTTCCTTGACGGATTCTGCCCCGACCGCATCTCGGAAAGCCGCGTTGCAAGCCAGCACTCTCAGGTTGGCATCTTTCACCACGCAGATGTCAGGCGTGGCTTCAACGATGGCCGCCAGCCAGGCGTTCTGCTGCTCGATTTCCACCCTGGCCGTGACGTTGGCATGAGAAATCAGCAGTTGATCCCTTGAGCCGCGAACGGGCACGACGGAAATACGGAACCATCGTTTTTCAGTCGGGCTATGGCAGGGATACTCCAATTCAAAGCGACTGGTCTTGCCTTGCTGGATGGCATGGATGCCTTCGAGCACTTTGGCGGCGATGGTGTCACCACATTTCACAGCAGCCTGGCACACGGCAAAGTAGTTACTGCCGATGCCACAACCATTGGAGCAGTTGCCACCATTGTTCTCCGCAAACTCGCGCCAGGCGCGGTTCGTCTCAATGATGTCGCCGTTCGGCTCGACGATGACGGTGTGATCCTGATTGCTGTCCAGAACGCGTTGGATGAAGTCGCGTCTTTCCTTGAGTTCGCGCATCATCGCGCGCGATTCTGTCGTATCTCGCCAGGTGCAATGCAGATACTGCTTGCCTTCAATGACAAGCGGTGAAAGTGTCACTTCCACAGGAAGCAGGCTGCCATCGAATCGCTGGTGTATCCAATCAAAGCGTTGTGGCCCCTGTTCGCTGGCAAGCCTGACCCAATGCTGTACTAGCTCACGGGAAGACGTTCCATTCTCCTGCAATTCCGGAGACAAACCCACAGGCCCCATCATCAGAACGGCTTTCTTGGAAGGTGCTTTGAGAATATCCACGGCTGCCTGGTTGCAGTCGATAAAGCGCTCGCCCGAAGCAATCAACACTGGATCACCCGACTCTTCAAAGAAGTGGCGAAGCCTTTGCTCGCTGGCGATAAGATTCTGTTGCGAGCGCCTTTGCAAGCGACGCATCAAGGCAATGAGTAGCAGGATAATCAGGGTCTGAGTTGCCATGACAGCAATGACAACAAGCGCGTAGAAACCATACGCAGCCAGTTGATTCGCAGGCGGATTCACATAGGTCACGGCTTTGGGCAGTTGTGATTCGCTCAAGCCCCACTCTTGCATCACCTGCCAGTCGATGATGGTTCGATTCGGGCTTTTTGCGACGATGGCGATGTCGCTGACCGGTTCACCTTGAAGGATACGAAGCGCCAGTTCGGCAGCGACTTCCCCCTGAGGTGTGGCACTGGCCATGTGTCCACCCAGAATCCCATTGCCGAGATAGAAATCCCACAAGCCATACACCGGAGCCGAGGCATGATCTGCAATCATCTTGCCGCTCTGCTCATACGTCAGGAATGTGTTCGCCGTCGGCCGGTTATAAAGAATCAGCAGGACAGCATCGTGCGCAGGATCCAGTTCTTCCAACTTGGGAAGCAATTCGTCAGGGGGCAATTCACTGAGTGTGATAAGCTCAACCTGGCCTCGGATGGGTTCGATGGCTCGTAGTGCCCCTTCGAGTTCGCGCTTGCCTGTCGTCGTGCTGTCCGAAATCAAGACGCAGCGTTTCAACTCAGGTTGAAGATTGCGGATCAACTCAAACGTTTCGCGTGGCTGAGTTTTCTCTTCAACACCGGTGTACCACTTGGGATCGTCAAGCAGATCACGCGAGAAGTAGTTGATGCCTGCGAAAACAATCGGAGTATCAGGGAACAATACTGCCCGAAACTGTCGCATGAAATCCAACGCATGATTGTCCGACACGATGATGACGTCAGGCTTCTGATCGCCGGCATATTTCTCCTGATAAAGCTGAAGCAACAGTTGTTCAGACTTTTGCAGGTCGAAACGTTTGGTATCCATGAACTCGCTGGAGACTTTGTCGATCCCCGCTTTGGCCAGGCGGTCATGAATCGCGTGGTCGATATCGTTGGTCCAGGACAGGCCGTGGTGGTACGAGTTGAGGATCAGGACATGTGGCGAGTTGTCCTGCGACTCGGCGTAAACCGGATCCACCGTGAGGAGCAAGGCGAGGCAAGTCAGGACGACAAACATCGGCCATAGCCATGCGAACCACTTGCCGTCGTCATGCGGCTTCACTACACGGAAACTGTCTGGCTGATCCCTCATGATGTTGCCATAGCCTTTGTCTTCAACGCACATCCCCGCTGGAACATAAAGTTGCTATCGACGTGATAAGCAGGTGATATGACCACCACGGGTGTCCGTAAGGCTCATTTGGGGTACTTGATTCACTCAATGCGAAACATGCCAGCGGTCAGGATTGGCAAAGACTTATCGTTTCAACGACCCGCATTCATGCGAATACCGGCACCTGACTGTCCGAATTAGGACGAACACCCTAAAAAGACTTAAATTTCCCATTCTGGTGCGAATCCGTTGACAGCCTGTCGAATAAATCTATTGTAAAGATATCAATATCCTTTTAATTCGCGATGCGTCGTGAAAGGAGTCGTCGAACATGCTCAGCCTCACACGAAAGACCGATTATGCTTTGATTTCCCTGGTGCACCTGGCCAACCTTGAGAAAGGCCAGACCGCTTCCGCCCGGGAAATCGCAGAGATTTACGCCCTGCCCAAAGCTTTGCTCATGAATATTCTCAAGCAACTCGGCCACAGCGGACTGGTCGAATCCCTTCGTGGGGCACGCGGCGGGTACACCCTTGCCAAACCCACCAATAAAGTCAGCGTCCTCGACGTGCTGATCTCCATGGAAGGCCGCTTCGAGCTGACCCGCTGCTGCCGAAACTCCCCCGTCGACCAAGGCGAGTGTGGCCCGCACGATAAAGGCTGTCCCATCACCTGCTCCATGCAGAAACTCCACAGCTTCATGAAAATCTTCCTCCAGGCCGTCACCCTCGACAGCATCGCCAATCACGATGTCGATGGGGCACTTGCTGAGATTGGCTGGAACCCACCCGCCGACCTGCTCCATCGGGCAGAACCCACCTATGAACGTGAACTGGCTTTATCCGGCGTTTCAAGCAATGGCACAGCGACCAACGGCAGACTGTGAAATCGACCTGACGATCGCCTCAGAGATGAATCTGTCTTAAAATCAGGCTCTTTTATTGAGAAGTGGTTTCAATTTCATTGACAACCCGCTAGGATATCGGTGTTGTATGACTTTTGATCGTGATTGACCTCGCGAGAGTCAGGCCGAGCGCCTCCTCGCCGTCGATCATGACAGTTCAGGACCGATTGGAGTTTGCCATGAGTTTGAACCTGCCGATTTACATGGACCACAACGCCACGACCCCGCTGGACCCCCGCGTCCTCGAGGCCATGATGCCCTACCTCACCCACAACTTCGGCAACGCGGCCTCGCGCTCGCACAGCTTCGGCTGGACTGCCGAGTCAGCCGTGGACAATGCCCGCGCTCAGCTCGCATCGCTCATCGGCTGCGACGCCAAGGAAGTCATCTGGACATCGGGCAGCACCGAATCCAACAACTTGGCCATCAAAGGCGCTGCGGAAATGTACGCCTCCAAAGGGAAGCACATCATCTCCAGTCCGCTCGAACACAAAGCCGTGCTCGACCCCTGCAAACGCCTTGAAAAACTCGGCTATGACGTGACCTGGCTTGAGCCTGACGAGTCGGGCATTGTCAAAGCCGAGCACGTCGCCCAGGCGTTGCGCGAGGACACCATCCTCGTCTCGATCATGTGGGCCAACAACGAGATCGGCACAATCAATGACATCGCCTCCATCGGCGCGGTCTGCAAAGAGCATGGCATCCTGTTCCACACCGACGCCACCCAGGCGGTCGGCAAAATCCCCGTCAATGTCGAAGAAGCAGGCGTCGATTTATTGAGCGCCAGCGCACATAAGTTCTATGGGCCTAAGGGGGTCGGCGCGTTGTATGTCCGCCGAAGGAACCCGCGCGTGAGGTTGACGCCGATCATGGAAGGCGGAGGCCACGAACGAGGCATGCGCTCAGGCACGCTGAACGTGCCCGGCATCGTGGGCATGGGTGCTGCTGCTGCACTTGCCCAGCAGGAGATGGAAGCAGAAGCTGCGCGATTGACCGGCCTGCGCGACCGACTGTGGACAGGCATCAAGGAGAAGATCGACATCGCCCATCTCAACGGGCATCCGACGCAGCGACTGCCTCATACTGCCAACATCAGCTTCCCCTATGTTGAGGGTGAATCGCTCATGATGGCGATCAAGGATGTGGCTGTGTCTTCAGGCAGCGCATGTACCAGTGCATCGCTTGAGCCCAGCTATGTGCTCAAGGCCTTGGGCGTGCCTGACATGTTGGCTCAAAGCTCGATCCGGTTTGGACTCGGCAGGTTCACCACGGATGAGGAAGTCGAGTACGTGATCAACGAGGTCGGCCAACACGTGCAGAAGCTTTTGGATATGTCCCCGCTTTACGAGATGGTGAAGGAAGGGATTGATTTGGAAAGCGTGGAGTGGCGCGGGCATTGAGGGGGTGATGATTGGGATTGGCTCGCAGGATTAGTTAGCGCATTTGTGGATGTATAGGCGCAGATGCGTGGGATGGATCGTCGCCGTTAAGTAGGATGGGTTAGCGCAGCTTCTTAGCGGAGCGTAACCCATCGATGAGGTTGTCGGTTGGCAGCCGTGCAAGGGTCGTGCTTGGATTGTTCAGTGCGTTTTATTGATGGGTTACGTCTCGAAGACTCGCCTAACCCATCCTACATGCGGGAGGGGGATGGTCGGAGATGTGACACCATGAGTTACAGTGACTTCAAAACCAGATCGGCGGTAATGCTGGTTGAGTTCCAGGTATCACAGCCTCTTCACACTCTTCTCAACGTCTTTCTTCCGAGAGACCCGAGCCGTGCACCACAGTTTGGTGAAACTTTACGAGTCCAAATGGTCCTCCCATACGAAACTTCGGGAACATTTTGCACGTGGAATCTGTTCCTGGAAGAGTTGCATCAAGCCAAAGAATCTGAGGAATACAGGACAGCTCATATGTGGTTTGTCTCTCCCGAAGGTCCTGTCGATTTGCTTGCTGAGCTTGGTACATTTGATGTGAAGTCACCCCAGTGGTACGGAGAGACTGTTAAAGCTCGATTGATTTCTGTGTTGAATAAGACCAGGTAAGGTGAGTTAGCGAAGCCTATTGGCGAATTGTAACCCATCATCGGGTCGCGCGATGGCGATCTACTGAACGGACAATTTACGAGATCGGCAACCGTTGTTGATGGGTTACGTCTCGAAGACTCGCCTAACCCATCCTACGGCGCACGCTGGCTATGACTGTTGATTGTGATGGGTTACGCTTCGCTAACCCATCCTACAACGGGCTATTCATCACAACGGAAATGTTATTTGTCCATGGGTAATCCATGTCAGGTTGACGCGATAAAGGTAGGCCTTGCCGGAGCAAACGATGGACTGACGAATGAGACCAATCTTCCGGTGAGCTGACGTATCCATGCTTGACGGGATTGAAATGGATGTAATCCATGTGCACATGCAAATCTCTTTCGTCACGGATGAGATGCTCAAAGAATCGACGCTGCCAGATGGTGCGTTCTCTTTTCTGCTTTCGGCTGGTGGTGTCGGCTTCAAAGCCAACAAGGTTGGTGCTGAAGTGACGTTTGATCAGTCGCCAGCGCGTGGAATAATCCGCATCGCCAGCA
Organism: uncultured Phycisphaeraceae bacterium; assembly: GCA_964546335.1. GTDB lineage: Bacteria > Planctomycetota > Phycisphaerae > Phycisphaerales > Phycisphaeraceae > CAZJJN01. The sequence goes on along the minus strand of CAZJJN010000001.1, from coordinate 142,381 downwards.
GGCAAAGTCCAGAGGCAGTGCAGGTGATCCGGCAAGACAACCATGGCGTCAATCTGAAACGGTCGCGCGGCGCGAACTTTGCGAAATGCAGCACGCAGTAGGGCGATGTGACGGGTAAGCAGATCAAGTTGCCGGTCATATAGATTGACCGTGAAAAAGTAGGTTGAACCATGTTGTCGATACCGGCGATAATCTGTCATGGCTGCATCATAGTAGGATGGGTTAGCGTAGCTTCTTAGCGGAGCGTAACCCATCAATGGGGTCGTTGGTAGGACACCCGTCCGATGGTCATCGGCCAATCGTTCGGCGCGTTTAATTGTTGGGTTACGGCTCGAAGACTCGCTTAGCCCACCCGACTTCCGATCTACTCGCCCAACCCATCCAACTTTCCTCCCCTTTGCATCCCTCACGCGTATCTGTGAGAGTATGCTTTCATTCATCAACATCAAGAATCAAGGCAATTCCCATGAAACAACGACGTTTAGGTAACGCAGATCCGTTAGTCAGTGAAGTCGGCCTGGGGTGTTGGCAGTTCGGCGGAGACTTCGGCGATATGGCTGAAGCCACCGCGCAGGACATCATGCACGCAGCGACACACTCGGGTATCAACTTCTTCGACACCGCGGATGTGTATGGCGGAGGGCGAAGCGAGAAACTCATCGGCCAGTTCCTTCAGCAACACACGCAGCCTGTCTTCGTTGCCACCAAGTTTGGCAGAGCGAGCGATGCGTATCCCAATCAATACGCCGAGGCTGTCCTTCGCAAGAGCATCGATGCTGCGCTGACTCGCCTGCAGCGCGACAAGATTGATCTCCTGCAACTGCATTGCGTGCCTACGGAGGTGTTGAAGGAAGGCTCGATCTTTGATTGGCTGCGCAAAGCTCAACGCGAGGGCGTCATTACTCATTTTGGCGCGAGTGTTGAAACCGTCGATGAAGGCCTGCTCTGCATGCAACAGGAAGGCTTGCTCAGCTTGCAGGTGATCTTCAATATCTTCAGGCAGAAGTTGATTGATGAACTGCTGCCGCAGGCGAAGCAGAAAGGGGTGGGCATCATCGTGCGTCTGCCCCTGGCCAGCGGCTTGCTCGCTGGGAAGTTCACGAAGGAGACGACTTTCGCCAAGGGGGATCATCGCAACTACAACCGCGATGGGGATTACTTCAACGTCGGGGAAACGTTTGCCGGCCTGCCTTTTGAGAAAGGGGTTGAGTTGGCGGAGAAGGTCAGGCCTTTCGTGCCGGAGGGGATGACCATGGCTCAGTTTGCCTTGCGCTGGTTGCTGGATCATGACGCGGTGTCTGCCTTGATCCCCGGCGCGAGTTCTCCTGAGCAGGCCAATGCCAATGCAGCAGTGTCAGAGATGAAGCCTTTGTCTTCTCAAACGCATGAAGCGCTGACCAAGCTTTATCACGAGGAAATCAAACAGCACATTCGCGGAAGGTATTAGAGCAGGATGAGTTGAGTCGTTGCGTCCCGGGTGCCACGCCTTGCCGACACACGAGCAAAGCGAGAGTGGCGCAAGGTGTGTGGAAGACGCTGTGTTTCGGCTTTCCTTCGACAGCACAGTTTGCCTCGCGGACTCGGTCAAACTGTGGCACCCCGCGATCAATCACTTGGGCACGAGATAAACGCGCAATCTGCTTATTGAGTGTTCACTCTGCTGCGTACTTTGGTTCTCTTTCTTCCAGCACAGCCCAGACATCGCGCACGACCCAACTCATGTTCTCCAACGCATTGCCCGTGCGCGAGGCGATGTGAGGCAGCAATTTCACGTTCGGCAAATCCCACAAGGATAAGTCTGCCATGGGGGGTTCCGGTTCATGCACATCGAGAATTGCGTAGCCGTCGGTTTGCAAGTTCGCTTTCAGCCAATTCGCCAACGCCTCATGATCGACCAGCAAGCCTCTGGCCGCATTGATCAGCAGGCAGTCAGGCTTGAGCAGATTCAGAACATCACGATTGATCAGATGCTTATTCGCAGGCCTGCCATCGACATGCACGGTGAGGATGTCACTGTCTTGGCATAGCGTGGGTAAGTCCACGTAGGAAAAGGGGAAGTCCACCGCTTTTCGCATGTCCGCTTCGGGCAACAGATCATTGACCAGCAGGTTCATGCCGATGGCATGGGCCACGCGCCCCAGCTTCTTGCCGATGCGTCCGAAGCCGAGGATGCCCAGCGTCATCTGGTCGAGCTGTTTGCCGATCTCTGTCTTGCGCAGGGCATGGAAAGTCTGGGCATCACATCGCGCGGGCATGGTTGATCTCGGGCGGAAGTGATCCAACATCAGGCCGATCACATACTCGACGACAGCCTGCGTGTTGGCGTCCGGCGTGTAAACGACTTCGATGCCTCGCTCCCGGCAGGCTTCAAGATCGACATTGTCCAGGCCGACACCAGCTCTGCCCACCACTTTGAGCTTTGGTGCCTTGGCGAGAAGGTCACGATTGACCTGCGTGTAGGTGCGCACGACCAACGCCTCGGCTTCGCTTAAAGCTGTATCAAACTCGGGCGCATCAAACGCGACTTTTCTGACGTCGCAACGTTCAGCCAGCCAATCCTGGCAGACGGGTTCCAGTGTTTCAGTAATGATGGCAATAGGGCGGTCGGGCATGGCGGTTGATGCTCACGTATCAGGTTCATGTTTCAAACACAGAGTGTACAGCCGGGGTCGCATTCGCGCGTGCGAAAACAACTTTGTGCAGGCATAAAGGCCACGAGTTTAATGGGCATAGCAATTACTTCTCTCGCAGCCAACGGGCGATGGCCATGATCGGGAAGTAGGTGCGATAAAGGTGGTAGCGCAGGTAGAAGACTTTGGGGAAGCCCGTGCCGGTGAACCACTGCTCATCCCACGTACCTGACTCCAGTTGCGTTTCGCAAAGCCAGCGGATCGCGCGTTGCACATCGGCATCGTCCGGGCCGAAGATCGTGAGCATGGTCATCGCTGCCCAGGCAGTTTGCGACGCGGTGCTTGGGCCCTGGCCCATGAGGTTGCGGTCTTCGTAGGTGTCCGCGGACTCGCCGAACGAGCCATCCTCTTTCTGCACGCTCTTAAGCCATTGGCCAGCGCGTTGTACCCACTCGGCAGACATGTCGTATCCGACCCGGCGGAGCCCGCCGACCGATTGCCATGTGCCATAGATATAGTTCACGCCCCAGCGACCAAAGAAGCAACCTTCGGGTTCCTGCCGGCTTTGGATGTAGCGGATGGCCTTGGCGATGCGCGGGTCGTCCTTGGTGTAACCCATCCAGCCGAGACATTCGAGTGTGCGGCCGGTGATGTCCGGGCAACTCGGGTCCTGCATGGCGTTGTGGTCTGCGAAGGGCACGCAGTCGTAGATGTCTCGACCTTGCGCGCCTTTGTCGAATGCCGCCCAGCCGCCATCGTTGTTCTGCATGGCGAAGACCCACTCGACGCCGCGTTCAGCCGCTGCGATGGCAGGCTTGCCCCCGATGCGCTTCAATGCCATGGCCACCATCACTGTGTCATCCACATCAGGCTGGTGGGGATTGTTGAACTCGAAGAACCAGCCGGCAGGCGCGACATGGTCCGGCACGTTGGCAGCCCAGTCTCCCTTGATCTTCACTTCCTTGGAAACAAGCCAATCAGCACAGCGTTTCATCGCCGGGTGCGACTGGTCCAGTCCGGCATCGGTCAGGGCATAAGCCGCAATCCCGGTATCCCACACTGGAGACTCGCAAGGCTGAAGGCGAATCGTACCGTCCGCCGCAGCCGGGTCGTCAGGCGTGTTGCGAGGTGTCCCCGCCTTGCCATGGATCATGTAGTTTTCAAGATGCTTGTGATTCTCACGGACCAGTTCATGCTGGGCGTGATAGCCTCGACAGGTGCGCAGCACGATGAGCAAGTAAACGATGGGTGGGAAGATCGCGCCCGGGCCGTCTGATCCCCTGCAATGCTCGATCAGCCAATCTTCCAGCATCTGGAGATTCTTCTTGCGCGAAATGTTGAACACCCCCACGCGGTCGGCGACTTTAAGCATGGTGTCCAGCGTGAGAAAGAAGTTCGTCCACAGCTTGCTCTTGCCAAAGCCGGTGGGCAGAAGCTTGTGGCGTTTGTTGGCATCCTTGAAGAGTTCATCGATGCCCAACTCTGCGGGAATGGTGCGCACAGGTTTGTGCATCGTGAGGATGCTCAGTGGAATAATCATCGTCCGCGACCACGCAGCACATTTGCGCAGGTGGAAATAGAACCACTTGGGATGGCGGATCACCCAGTGCGGTATCGTGGGCACCGCGGAGTAACGCACCTGGCCTAGTGCGGCTAGGTAATACTTGCTGAAGCTGTTGATGCGCTCGGCCCCGCCATGGGCGAGAATCTGCTCGCGGGCTTTGGTCATGTGTGGTGCCTGCGGATCGTCCCCCATGAGTTTGAGCGCGAAGTAGCCTTTGACGGTGGCAGAGATGTCCATCTTGCCGCCACCGATTTCACCACCGGGGTACTGAGCCCACGAGCCATCTTCCTTCTGCTGTTGACGAAGGTACTTGGCGATTTTGGGCAGGCGCGGATCATTCTCCTGGCCGATGATCCACATCATGAGGATGTATTCGCTCTGGAGGATCGAGTCGCCTTCCAGTTCGCCACACCAGTAGCCGTCTTCATGTTGCAGACTGAGCAGGTAGTCCACAGCCTGGTCGAGGGACTGGCGCGCCTTGATGCCGAAGTCGCCCTGACGAAGCGGGTGGCCATGCTCAGTGGAGGAAGCAGTGGATTGGTTGCCCTGTTGGATGTCGGAAATCGGCCCCATGATGAAACTCTTTGCTGTTTGGTCGCTTATGTCGCTAAACGGGATGGGCCACAGGCCTCATCAATTGGCCAACACGGTAACAGAAGGCATGTAGCGAGCCAAGCTACGGCTTATCCCATTCCGGCACGGGCGGAGGCACCAGCAAGCGATGCAGTTCATCCTGCGTCATCCAGGGCAGACTTTCCAGTTTGTGGCGCAGGGCTGAAGGCATGGGCTTGCCTTGCTTTTCATAGCGCGGGCGGCTTTTCCAGCGGCGATGCAACCAAAGGTATTGGTCCGGGTCAGCCTCGACCATGTCTTCAATCGCTCTCATGTACCGAGCCGTGACATAGAACAGCGGGTCTTTTTCGTTGGCCCACTCGTCGGGAGAGATGATGTCGGTGGTCAGCAGTTCGAAGCGGGAGTCATTGCCGATGCGACGTGCACCGCCACAGACGATGGTGACGTTGTACTGCACTGCCATCAGGCCGATGGATTTATGCGTACTGGCCATGCGTCCGAAGAAGGGGACGAACATGCCTCGGTCGCCGGCGTTCTGGTCGGCCACGAGCCCGAGCTTCCTGCCGGTCTGGATGGCTGAGATCATGCGCTCGATTTCGCTCTCACCCTTGGAGAGAATGGTCAGGCCTCGTCGTTCGCGGATGCTAAGCAGCCAGCGGTTGATCAGGCGGTTGTCGATGGGGCGGGCGACGGCATCAATCTGGTAACCGATGACCGCCAGCAGCGAGCCAATGACTTCCCAGTTGCCGAAGTGTCCTGTGATGAGCAGCAGGGGCTTGTCCGAGTTGAGCAAATCCACGGTTTTGCTCATATCACGCAGCACGACACGTCGCGGCCAGGAATCCGCGTTGATCAGTCGGGGCGTGTTCAATCCTTCCAATGCAAGACGAAAAAAATTGATGAAGGATTGGCTGGCGATTCTGGCCAGTTCCTGGTCTGACTTTTCGGGGAAGGACAGACGTAGGTTCCACAAAGCCCGATCGCGGTGGGGTTTGTCCAGTTTGTAGAGAAGTCGGCCAGCCGATCGCGCCCAGCGCATGGTGGTATCGAAGCCAATGGTGTTGGCACCGCTCGCTACCAGCCGGGCAGCGAGATACTCGGCCCACTGTAAAGAGGTCGGGCGATCAGCAGCCATCGGTCAAACAGCCCTTAGCGCTGGTAGTAGCCCAGCAGCGCGAGGAAACGATTCTGATTGAGGATCGGCACGTTGTTGCGCCGGGCCTCGGCAATCAGGTTCTGGTAGGCGTCGTATTGCTTACGCAATTCACGGGTGCGAATCTGCTCAGCAATGGTCTGGTTGTTGGGGTCGATCTCACCCGGCGAGAGAGGCTCTTCACCCAGCACGAGGAAGTCCGTCTGAGGTGTGACTTCATCCATCACCGTGCCGTTCCACTGGCCGATCAGTTTCTTGATGCGGGCGCGGTCTTCATCAGTGGCGAAGCCTTCATTATCAAGGTCAAACTTGCCATGGACGACGAAGTTATAGGAGCGGCCTCGGTGATACACCGTATTGGCGATGATATCGCCTTTCTGGATCTGGCTTCGGCCATACTTCTTGACGATGCGGGCCTCAGCAGTCTGATCGTTGACCTTATACACCTCGATGATGGCTTTGACAGCTTTTTCCGGGTCGCGCTTGGGGATGCCGGTGCGCTGGTCATAGACAGAGAAAGTCAGACCTGACAGCAGGCCATCCTTTTTACCCAGATCGATGAAGACTTTTTGCTCGGAGGCAAAGATGTCCAGAATTTCACCATCTTCCTGATTGGGTTCACCATCGGTGCCAGCCGGTTTACGGGCGGTGGTGTCAGCGAGCTTGATTTCCAGGTCACGAATGGTGCGTTCAGCTTCGCCGAGTTTAGCCTGTAACTCGGTAATCTCCTTCTCGCGTTTCTCGTTGGCCCGAGTGACTTTTTCATCAGCCCGATTCAGTTCTTCCTGCAGTTTGGTTATCTGCTTCTGGAACTGCTCAGCCTGGTTTTTCAGAGTCTGGGTATTTTTCTCCGCAAGCGTAGCCTTAGTGTCAGTGAATTCTGCAATTTGCCGATCTTTCTGAGCGAGTTTTTCCTCTGTAGCTTCTAGTTTTCTGGTGGTTTCGCTGAGTTCAACCCGTTTTTCATCAATTTTATTTTTCAGGGTCTCTATATCTTGGATCAGGCCAGCACCTTCCTGGTTCAGTTCGCGTTGTTGGCCGGACAACTCGTATTGGTTTGAAGCCAGGTCGCTGTTGATCTTCGCCAGATCGCTGTTGGGGCTGCCCGTGATGATGCCACGCAATTTGCGCAGTTCCTCGTAAATCTGGGCAACGGCTGTGTTGCTGGCTGATGCGTTCTTCACCAATTCCTGGATCTCGGCATCATCTTTGTCGCCAGGACTGATCAATTTGGCGGCTTCCGCTTCGGCGGCATCAGCCTTGTCCATCAGTTCCTTCTGGTTGATCGCGTACATCACCGCAAAGGTGGTAGCCACCAGAGCCCAGAGGGCCAGAACCGTTAAACCAATACCCATGCCGATTGCGGCACCGGCGCCTCCAGAGGTACGTGCACGAGCTGCCATGTGCGACTCCTTAACAATCAGTCAGAATCGAGGACGAGGAAGTGATCTCGGCGAACCGGGTTGATTCGTTGACCACTTTTGAAAGTGTCCCGCGATCTGCGCCTGACGTCAAGTTGACGAGCCTGATTTTCGGACTTTCCACTGAAAAATGTGATTCCGCTGGCCCGTCGCAACTATTGCTCTGTCAACGTCCTATTGGCGTTATCGCCAAACCTGCGTAGAATAGAATGTTTGCAGTCGGGTTCCTCCTGACTGACCCCCGACTCGGATGAATAAGGCATAGAGCATGGCCGATAGAACCAATAGCACGACCGATTCCGCTTCCCCGACTCTGGTAGAGCAGGTCGAAGCGGTGCTGGCGAAGATCAGGCCTGCCGTGCAATCCGATGGTGGTGACATCGAACTGATCCATGTCACCAGCGAAGGCGTGGTTCAGGTCAGGCTTCACGGAGCCTGTGTCGGCTGCCCGTCGAGCATCATGACCCTGAAAATGGGGATTGAACGGAATCTATGCGAACAAGTCCCCGGCGTCATAGCCGTGGAAAAAGTCGATTAACCCAAGGGGCAACCCCTGCCAACCCAGCCCGTTAGCCAGCCAACACAGGTTGGTGGAATCGTTCAGGCAGGCCCCGGACTGACCGGATTCGTGCGAAGGAGCGCCATGACATGCTCGCATTAACTCGACGCGTCGGCGAAGAAGTCGTCATCGGCGACCCCTGCAACCCCCTGGGCATCATCCGGGTGGTCGATATCCATGGCGACAAGGTTCGCCTGTCCTTTGACTTCCCCAAAGACCTGCAGATCAACCGCAGCGAACTGGCTGAGCAGAAAGCCCAGCAGATGCGCGAAGGCAACAGCGAAAGCTGATGGCTGTGTCGTGATGGTGCTATCCAGGCTGCCTTTTCACTCCGCGGCCGTGCATAAGCCCCAGTGATTTCTGCTGACTAAGATGATGGCATGACCACCAAGCCTGAGCATGATTTGCTGATCACTTCTTTGCGGGAATATTTGCCACAGTCTTCCGCCTTTGCATCAGCGGTGTCAGCCTGGTCTGTCGGTCAGCAGATCGAACACTGCGGCAAGGCGATGGTTGGCATCTGCGAAGCTGTGATCGATTAGACACCTCCCATGCCTCGACCCACGTTTTCTTTCCCGCGATTCATCCTGCTGACAACGGGCTGGATACCACGCGGCCGTGCCAAAGCCCCGGAGTCCGTGCTTCCCAGTGAGCAACAAGCGACTGAACAACTTGTCGCCATCCTTGACCTTTCTGCTGAGCGTATTGAGCAAGTTCAAGCGCTGCCTGATTCAGCTTGGTTTGATCACCCAATCCTTGGGCCGATGTCTCGGACAACAACTTTGAAATTCCTGCGAATTCACAATCATCACCATCTGAAATTAATCCGAGACATTATCAAGGCAGTGCGGGTTTAAATAGCGCGGTCGTTATTCCGTTGTATCGCTGGGCGATGAAAAAGGCTGAGCCATAGTAGGCCCAGCCTTTTCTCTTGTGATTGTCGATTGTCGGTTGTCGTGCGTTCAGTTTGCTCGTCGACGAAGCAGCGTCATGCCGCCTAAAGCAAGCAGCGCGAGCGAAGTGGGTTCTGGGACTGCGATGCTGGGAGCCAGACTGCTTCCGTAGTTGGTTGCCAGCAGACTTAAGTCCAGAACATCCACGACATTATCGCCATTGAAATTACCTTGAAGCCAGTTGGTTCCCGAACCACCATAGTTAGTTGCGAGCAGACTAAGGTCGAGGACATCGACGACTCCGTCCAGGTTGGCGTCACCATCGATTGCGTCGGCGATGAGCGTGACATCATTGGGGTTGACTGCGACATCCAGCCACAAGCCAGCGTAACCCGCCACACCGGGGTCGGTACCGGTGATGGTGTCGAAGCTGCCTGATGTGGAGCCGGTGAGGACGGTGAAGCTGTCGCCGGGCAATGCGGTGAAACCGAGTAGTTCAGTGACTGCGAGTGTGCCAGCCAAACCTGCGTTGCCGGTCACTGCGAGTTGGTCGTAATCGACTCCAGCCGTGCCTGTGTCAGCCAGTTCGATATTCAGGGTTGTCCCGCTGGCCAGGGACAGGTTGCCATCAATGGTGAGCAGGCCTGCGCTGCTTCCGGGATCCATGCTACCGCCCGAGGCGTTCACGTTGCCTGTGATAGTGCCTTTGCCGTTGATTGACCCGCCAGTTTGTGTGATGCCATCCGTGACTTCGAGATTGGCCCCGGACGCGATGGTCAGGTTAGCTGAATCAGCCACGCTGGCGCTCTTGATTTCCACCAGACTGGTGTTGGCCGAGGCACTGCCGGTTTGAGTCAGTTGCAGGTTCAGATTCTGTCCGTTGGTGAAGTTTTGGCCGGTGCCAGCCGTCGGGTTGCTGTTGAACAGGACGCCACCTTCTTCGACAATCATCGTCGCGCCGGTTTCGTAGGCCTGTTCACCGCTCAGGATCAGATTGCCAGCGCCCGTCTTGGTCATCGTCGCGCCATCCTGAATCTGGAAGGCATTCGATGCGGTGTAACCGCCGACCTGAGCTTGCGTCGTGCCGGTGTGTTCAAGGTTGGTCACCGTATTGATTGTGAAATCAACGCGCCCCCACACAGCCGACGGATTCGTCTGATCGTTGGTTTGAACGGTCCATTTTCCGCCTGCGGTATCTTCAAACACGATGTGGCCGTTCCAGCCTGCGGTGACGCCGTCTGCCAGCAGTCGCTTGTGGCCGGGGATGCTCTGCGTGCTGTTGGTGATCATTTCTGCGTTGCTCAAGCGCACCGAACCCAGTCCCTTGGCGACTTCACTGCCCGGGGTCAGGTCAGAAAGGTCAGCCACAAAATCGCTGGCGAATTCGATGACGCCCGTGCCATCACCATCGACCCAGACCTGCCGGGTGTAGAAGCTGTTGGTGTCGCCAGGGCCGCCGTTGATCAGGTCGAACTCAGCTCCCGAGCCGAAGACGAATTTGCCGCCGTTTTCCAGCACCACGTTGACATCGTTGGACTGGTCGGCTTTGATCAGGCCTGAGTAGTTGACGGTGGTGTTGTTCCTTGCGCCGATGACAATGTCGCGGTTGAAGTTGGTTGCAGTCAGATCGCTGGCCAGCGTTCGCGTGCCTCCGCCGTCGAACTGGATGCCTTTGTCAGCATTGCTGGCCGCATAGTTGCTGACGCCGTTGCCTTCGAAACGAACTTCGCCACCGGTCAGGTTACCTTCGAGCACGATGCCGTTGTTCGTCTGTGTATTGAACTCGAGCTGACCGTCATTGGTGACGTTACCCACGATGGTGAGGACACCTGAGCCGGCCTTGGTGAGTTTGCTGCCTGCAAAGGTGGTGACATCGCTGGTGAAGGTGCGGGCAGAACTGGTGGTGAACGTGTAGTTGTTGGATTCGATGGCGATTTCGTCTGCTGTGACGTCGGTATTAAGCGTGACTGTGCCATTGGCTGTGTTGAACACGACACGCTCAGCCGGGTCATTGTTGAAACTGACGTTGGTGTTGCCGTTCCAGAAAGTCGTGCCCGCGGTTGACCATGTACCTGTGCCACCTTGAATGTCAGTCGTGCTGGTGTTGGGATCCCAATACAGGTCGTCTAAGAGTGATGCCGGGGCATCAACAATGATTTCGACATCATCAATGATGGCCTGGGCCTTGCCGTTCTGAGCTCGCCAGAAGAAGCGGACGCCTGCGATCGTGTCGAACTGCTTCTGCCAACCGTTGACATCGAATTGTTCAGCGGGATCGGTGATATCACCAAGCAGTTGCGTGCCGACAAGGTTGCCGTCGTACCAGAGTTCCTGACGGTCTGGCTTGAGGATGTAGGAATAGTCCTTGAAAGAAGACTGAGAGTAGTTGCCTGTACCGGCCCCCACGACGCCTGGCACATTCGGTTGCGGGCTAGCACCACCTGGCGCGGAAGAAAAGCCGGGCAACCAGTAGCCGTTGCCATCGACTTCGAATTCACCATCCACATCGTGCCCACCGCCGTACATCATGAGTGATTCATCAGCTTGGGTACGGATACGCATGTTGTAAGCCGGGCTGGCCCAGTGCTCTGCCGATTGATCGGTAATCAGGCTGGGGTCGTAAACATCGAGTCCACCTGCGGGATAGTCATGGACATAAGTGACGACCAGTCGGCTGCCTTCGTTGGACAGCGAACCACCTTCCCACTTGGCTTTGAAGTTGATGGTGATGGTCGTATCGCCAGCGGAACGATCAACTGGGGTGTCAAACTGATAATCAATGTTCTGGAACATGCTGGTGTTGGTTGCACCGTAACCAGAGTTGGCTTCGGTATTGTCAGATGTGGAGATCCCTCCATCCTTCTGGACAAAGCCTGAAACCCCCGCGGGTTTACTTGTCCATGACTTGGCCAAAGTCAGATCAACCCAGTCACTGCTCAGTCCGGAGTTAAAACCGTCACTGAAAATCGTGGTCGGGGCGGCAAAAGCGGCGCTGGCAGGTAGAACTGCAGCGATGCCGCCTAACAACAGACGTCTTGAGATAGAGCTACGCATGGGGTTTTTCCTTCTCGCTGGTATGTGATGACCAGTACTACAGGGGGGGAACCAATTTCCTCGACAATGAGGCGTACGAATTCTCCAGAGACACAAATTAGCTCCTGTAGACATGATAAATGTACTGGCATCAAAGCTTCGAATCAATGGTTTGCGCGCAAAATCCCCCCGATTGCGCTAGCTGAAGCATCAGGATGCTTTACCGATGTCCCTTGCGAGCACCCAAAACACCACCAGCGAGAAGGCCCAGCAGCAGGATGGAACCAGGCTCAGGAACAGCAGTCGATGCGGGGGTGTATTGGTTGCCGTAATTCGTAGCCAGAATGGATAAATCAAGAACATCGACCACTTGGTCGCCGTTATAGTCACCGGTGCGCCAACGTCCCTGTCCTCCGTAGTATGTCGCAAGGATACTCAGATCCAGGACATCGACCTGGCCATCGAAATTGGCATCGCCATCGAGTATGAAGGTGGTGAAGGTCAAAGTGTATGGGGAAGAGGCTGCATAACCCGTGCTGCCGACGTCAGTGAGTTGGAAGGTCAGGTCGAGCGCGCCCTGGAAGTCGCTGCCGACGCCGTTGTAAGGTGATCCTTCGCGTGACTCGATGACCCACGTCGGATGGTGATGCAATGTGCTGCCGCCGAGGGTGATGGATTCACCGACAGCATCAGCCAAGGCAGTGAACCCCTGTTGGAAAACCTTCAGGCCGGTCGGTTCCACAGGATCCACTGCAAGAATGTTCATTCGAATGTTGGCACCCGATGCGAGTACAAAGACGCCGTTTTCAGGCTGACTGACAAACAGTCTTTCAAACCCTGGATTAACATTTGACCAGCCTTCAAGGAAACCACTGGAAACCGGATCAAGCAGGATTGGCTTGCTGAAGTTAAAACCGGTCACACCTTCCGCAATCGTCAACTGATCGTTGTTATCCACAGCAACGATCATGTCCGTCGAGTGCTGGCTTTCAGCCAGTGCTGTGGAAGCCATGAAAAGAAAAGGCACGAGGATAAGTGTGTAGGCAATGGTTTTCATCGTTCGCATCCAAAGTTCTTTCGCTAAGTCGTTACAGGTTTAAAGTAGGAAAACCCAAGTTCCCGTTGAAAGGAACTCGGATCAGACTCAAGGGTTTATCTTCTGCGAATCAGGGCCAAACCGCCCAAGGCCAGCAAAGCCAGCGAAGCAGGTTCGGGAACCGCTTCCACATGAAAATGGATGGGTTCTGAGTTGCCGTAACCGGTGGAGCCGGTATCAATTAACTCAATTTCCAGTCCAAACTCATCTCCCAGTGATGCTCCGAAGGCATGGAAGATGAAGTGCGTGTGCAATTCTTCATCGCCAATCAGGAAAACATCACCCACTTCGTCGCCGATGATGCTTGATGTGTTGGGATCGCGCAACACCAGGCCGGGGCTGATTTGAAGGATACGTGCCGAGATACTGGCTCCTGCTTCCAACGCATAGAAACTCTCGGCTGGCTCATCGTTGTGCAGGTGATCAAAACCGGGTTCCGATGCAGAGAAACCCCCAAGGATCAGATTGGGATTGATCAGTACGTGGATGTGCTCTTCGCCATCCTCCAGTTCAAAAGGTCCTTCGACAGCCAGATTGCCACCAGCATCGAGTGTGCTGCCGACGACGATGTCGCCTTCGTGTTCATGGTCGTGGCCATCATGTTCCCCATCTGCCCAGACAGGCATGACTGCCAAGCCAAGGCAAGCGGCGCCCGAAAAAACCTTCATGAAATGTCGTGTCATTTTCTCGCTCCTTAAAAAGAAAAATACAACTACAAGCCGCTGACATCAGCGTGCTACCTTTGGGTCAAATTTGTTCGTGATCCACGCCAGTCCCGTGTAAGGGTTGCTGGCTGGGTCCAGTTCCATCACCTCACTCACAGCCACAAGTTCAACATGCCCATCCAGAAACGCAAAGTTGGATCGCCCCTGATGTCGATCCGCATCAAGTTGGGATAGTGCACTTGAGTCAACGTCATTCACCCCGATCAACAGTTCTGTGTGGAAGTGATCTGTGACCGCGAATTCGCCTGTCTCAGCCAGTTCACCAAGATAGATCGTGCTGGCTGGTTGCAGGACATTGTTGATGTCGCGATACGCTTCCCATCCGGGCAGGTTGCCTGACAGGTAGTAGTTCAAGCCAAAGCTGGATCGTCGCAGCAGGCCTGTGTTTGGATCGGGTTCTTCAAAGCGTGGGCTGGTGTCGGACGGGCAACGGGCATAATCTTCAGGTCTGCCTGCGATCTGTTCGAGTTCATAAAGCCAACTGCCTTGGAGCAGGCCGGGCGGAGCCGGGTTGCCATGGGACAGATTGCCCTTGGGAAGCAGGCCTCGGTTTTCTTCAGCCGCAGCAAGACAAGCCAGTGTGACTTGCCTTTGATTGCTCATGCAGATAGCTCGGTTGGCTGCTTCGCGCGCTGCCCCCAAGGCTGGCAAGAGCAGGCCGATCAACAGCGCGATGATGCTGATGACCACCAGCAACTCGATGAGGGTGAATGCCTGGCGGCGGGCGGGTTGGTGAGATCGGGTTCTCATTAAGGGGTAGTGTAGCCACAAGTAATGAGAAGTCAATATCAATTGTGGCGCATAAGTGAAAAAAGACGAGGATTGATTCCTCGTCTTATCAGGGCAATGGTTCTCTTTGGTTTTCCCTTAGTCTGCAAAGGCAGCACGATCATCTTCCGTCAGCTTCTGCAATTCCGCGAGCATATCTTTGGACGTGGTCTCGCTCGTAAACTTGCCCACGACTTTCTGCGTCTGAGCATCCACCAGAAGCACGAAACCGGTTTTCTTGCTGTGCTCTTTGTAAATGTCACCGACACCTAAGGCACTGGCAAGATATTCACTCTGGCTCTTCGTGGCTTCGTTGGTCAAATCAAACTTCACGAAAAGCACAGGCGTGTCTCCTATGTCTTTCATGGTTTGCATGACCTTTGGCCCAAGTTCCTTGCACGCGCCGCACCAGTCGGCGTGAAAAGCTAAAGCCATGATTTGAGGCTTCGCCGCCATCCTCTCGGAGGATTCCATATCCTTCTGATCCGTGGCCGTGGCTTTGACCATCTCAGTCTTTTCTGCGGACTTCACTTTGTCCGCGGTACATGAGGCACAGTTGCCAGCCCAGGAAAAATGAGCCAGTGAACCCACAGCCAGAACTGCCAGCGCAGCCATCCCCATCAGTGTTGAATGAATCGTCATCGAAATTCTCCTTTGTGCTTTTCTGTTTAGTAGACCCAATGCAAATCGGCCGTTTGACATATGGACAACCATTGCGAAAGCCCAGCTATTCCCGCTTACTCGGAAAAACATCAATTCTTGTGCTTTCTCTCGACCTGCCCTTGTATCTGCCGAAACAACGTCTATAACCGTGGCTAAGATGAAAAGCTCGTGTTGAGCCAACTTCCTAGTGAGGAACCTGCCGGGCGACCGCCCAAACAAGACGCACTCCTGATAATGCAGACTCAAGCCATCCTGTGAACAAGCAGGCGGTTTAATCATGACTGACAAGACAAAGAACGACTTCACCCGTAAAAGACTAAAGGCCGTGCTCAGGCAGAATCTGCGTCCCCACCGTGGGCGTGCCCTCGTTGCGATCATCTTCTATTGCATGAAACACACCCCAGCCTGGGTGATGCCCATCTTCATCGGCACGATGGCAGGGATGGTCGCCGACCCGCCGGAGAAGCCCTTGCTGTGGGGAGGCATTTATGCCGCCATCATGCTCGGATTGGTAATCCAGAATATCCCCTCCCACACGATGTATGTGCGCAGTATCAGCACCATCAGCCGGGATGTGGCTGCCCGTCTACGCATGCAGGTCTGCCAGCAGTTGCAGCGGTTGAGCCTGCTTTACCATGAACGCACGGGGACGGGTCGGCTGCAGACCAAACTCATCCGCGACATCGAATTTCTCGAAACCTTCCCCAAGAACCTTGTCGAGCAACTCTTTGGCGGTGCAGGCATGATTGTGGTCGCGCTGTCGTGGGTTGCCTTTCAGGCTCCGGAAACGCTTCCACTCTTTATGCTGATGCTGCCTGCCGCGTGGGGCATTCGCCGACTGTTCCGCCAACCTGTCCGAAAGCGCGCCCACGAATTACGCACCAGTTATGAGCAGATGTCAGGCAAACTGACCGAGATGATCAACATGGTGCCCGTCACCCGGGCGCACGGCCTGGAGGAAACCGCTCTGCGCGAAGCCAGCGATCGCATCGACCATGTCAGCAAACGCGGCGTGACCTTTGACATCATGGCTGCGATCTTCAACTCCTCCGGCTGGGTTGTGTTCACCATCTTCCAGATTGTTTTCCTGCTGGCTACGGTTTACCTGGGGTTCATTGGTCGGCTGGACGTGGCAGACGTCGTGACCTTCAACAGCTACTTCGCCATGATGGCGGGTTCGATCAACGTCCTGCTTTCACTGCTGCCTCAGATGTCGCAGGCCAGTGAATCGTTTGCATCTGTTTGCGAGGTCATTTACGCGCCCGACCTGGAACGCAACGAAGGCAAGCAACCGGTCGATCTCGTGCAGGGGCACCTGGCTTTGCAGCATGTCACCTATTGCTATGCAGGCAGTCAGATTCCCGCAGTGAAGCAAGTCAGTTTTGAAGCTTTGCCCGATCAGACCTTGGCCATCATCGGGCCAAGTGGAGGAGGCAAAAGCACCACCCTTGGTTTGCTGCTTGGGTTCCTTCGGCCAACCGAAGGGCAGGTGTTTTACGACGGCGTCAACGGCAACGAATTGGACCTGCGCACCTACCGCAGACAGATGAGCGTGGTCACGCAGGATTCGCTACTGTTCTCCGGCAGCGTGCGCGACAACGTGGCCTATGGCATGGCGGATGTCACCGATGAGCAAATCATCCGAGCCCTCGATCACGCCAATGCATGGGAGTTTGTTTCGCAACTGCCTGATGGCATGCACACACGCCTGGGCGAGTCAGGCATGAAATTATCAGGCGGGCAGATGCAGCGTATCGCCATCGCCCGGGCCATGCTCCGCAATCCGAAAGTATTGATTCTGGACGAGCCGACCAGTGCGCTGGATATCGACAGTGCCATTCAGGTTCAGCAAACCATCGCCAACGTCAAGCAAGGCCGCACGACCATCCTCGTGACGCACTCCATTGCTTTGGCGGAGAAAGCCGACCGCATCGCCATCATGGAAGATGGCAAGCTGACAGCCTTCGGTTCACCCGAAGAACTCAAGCAGGGGGACAACTTCTTCTCTCGCTCCTGGCAGAAACGCGCACAAGCAAGTTAAGACAAAGCCACGTCGATCATTTGTGTTAAGCCGGGAATGACTTTCACTTGCCGAAGATTTTCCCCAGCACATCAAAGAAGCCGACATCATTGACTTCCTGGCGGACTTCATGGTCGATGGTGTGGAAGTTGCGTACGGCTGGCGGAGCTTCCAGTTGAATCACTTCATCGTCGCCGATCTTCTCCAGGCTCAACGCACCATTGCCTGAGGTGCGAATAACCCATCTGCCGTCGGTCAAACCGCCGCGATAAATTGCCTGCCCGTAGTTCACATCCGGATTCTGCCAGTCGATATCCACCCAGCGCGGATCGATCACGGTGCCATCGGAAGGCCTCATGTTCGAGTCATAAACACGGCGGATCCACAAACGGTCGTTGACCAGCACGTAATCCACATAAATTTCGCGATCCGGATCGACATTGGTGGTGATGGTCTCGACGATGCCTTCGATGTTGCGGATACGAACGCTGACGCTGAGTCCATCGACCAGTAATTCGGTGACAGCGGTTTGCTTCACAGCCAGGTTGTAATGCTGGCGGAGTTTCTCGCGCTCCTGAACTTCCTGTTCCAGTCGGTCGCGATAGACATCTGCCCGGTAGTCATTCCATTTGATCCAATAGGCAGCCGTGGCACCTAATGCAGCGAGTACGAGCAGGTTCCCAAGGATCGGCCCCAGGATGGCAGCAGCGGTTTTTTTCATGCAACGGACCCCTGATGGTCTTGTATTGGACAATATATCTTATCGGCTGATTCGTGTTTTCAATGGCCAAATAGGCAGATTTCTTCAGTCTTGAAGTGTAGGATGGCTTTATGAAATTGATTTACACACTTGTAGGAACCCTGACGATGATGATGGCAGCAATGAATGGCGCAGCTGAGCAGCCCCAACCCGCGGCTGATGCGGCCGCAACCAAAACCGCAGAAAACGTCCCAGCCGAGGCTGAGGGAGCAGAACTGCCCAAGTGGAAACAGGAGGCCAACGAGCGCATTGAAAAAATCCGCAAGGGTGACTTTGAACTGACCATCGTCCTCAACGGCAAGCCTCTGCCTGAGGGGAAGGCTATCGACTTTCGCCAGACACGCAGCCATTTCCACTTCGGCACCTGCGTCACGGGCAACCTGTACTCAGACAACCCGGACGAGGTTCAATACCGCGCTTTTATTCTCAAGTATTTCAACACGCTCGTGGCTGAGAATCACATGAAGTGGTACAGCCTGGAGAAGAAGCAGAATGAGCGGAATTACGAGCGCGCGGACGACATCGTGCGTTTCGCTAAGCAGCATGACCTGGCCTTACGCGGTCATTGCCTGTTCTGGTCCAAGCCCAAGTTCATTCAGGAATGGATTCAGAAACTGGGAAAAGATGATCTCCTTAAGCAGATGCAGGGTCATCTGGATGACACCGTCAAACATTTCCAAGGCGATGTGATCTGCTGGGATGTCAACAACGAAATGCTCGATGGCTCCTGGTACAAGGAGCAACTGGGAGAGGAAATCCGAACGTGGATGTTCAAACGCGCCCATGAACTCGACCCCAATGCCGAACTGTTTGTCAATGAGTACAGCATTCTGGGTAACGATGAGAAAACCGCGCGTTACACCGACATGATTAAGAAACTGCAACAGGTAGGCGCTCCGGTAGGGGGGATCGGTGTGCAGGAGCATGGCTGCGAGCGGATATTGGTCGGCAAGAAAGTGGTGCAACGCGATGAAGATGGCAGGCCTGAACGGCAACACGCCTGGCAGGCCACGCCTGAACAGATCATCGCCACGCTGGACAAACTGGGCGAGTTGGATTTGCCCATTCACTTGACTGAGATCAGCGCCAAGACGCCTGATCCCGGAGCTCGGGCTGATGCCATCGAAGCGATCTTTCGACTGGGGTACAGCCATCCCAAGGTGGAATCGGTCATGCTCTGGGGCTTCTGGGAGAATCGGCATTGGTTGGGTAAGAATGCTGGCCTGGTCGATAAGGACTGGAAACTAACCCCTGCAGGGGAACGGCTGGAACAGATGCTGCTCAAGGAATGGCGCACCAATGCGAAGGTTGAAACTGACGAGCAAGGCCAAGCCTCATTCCGCGGTTTCTATGGCAGCTATGACGTCACCGTTGAGCACGAAGGCAAAACTTATCGTGGCACGGTCAAACTCTGGCCTGACGCGACCAAGGCAACCGTGGTGTTGAATGGCCAGAACGGGTGAATTCCTATAACCATTTAATCGTTGCGATCCGTATTTTCGATTCAGTCCGCATCCTGCCCAAGCCGATGACGGAGGGGGAAACGACTGTCGCCACGGAATACTGCCATGCTGCCCGGATTCATTGGCATCGGAACACAACGTGCTGCCACGACCTGGCTGCATGAATGTCTCATCGAACACCCGCAGGTCTATCTGCCTGCTGCCAAGGAATTGCACTTTTTTGATATTGAGTTTGGCCGGGGCATGGATTGGTATGAACAGCAGTTTGAGGCTGCGCCTGATGGAGTGTTGGCTGGGGAAATCACGCCAAACTATCTCGAATGTCATCCGGCCATGGCGCGTTTGGCGGCAACATTGCCCCAGGCCAGGTTGCTTGTGATTCTGCGCGATCCAATCGAACGGGCTTACAGCAGCTACCAGCTTTTCGCTCATCGCCACGAGGGCATCGACTTCACGGCTGCCTGCCGACGCGACCGGTCACTGCTTGAGATTGGAAAGTATGGCCAGCACATGGAACATGTTTACAGCCTGTATCCGCGTGAACAGGTGCATGTCATGCTTTATGAAGATGTTCAAAATCATCCGCGTCAAGTCCTGCAAGGCATTTTTAAGTTCCTGCAAATTGATCCGGACTTTCTGCCAGTGTCCATGACACAACGGTTCAATCGCATCATGTATCCACGAACACAGGCTGTGCTCGCAAGGATTGGCATGGCTGGCTTCGTCGAGCGCATCAAGCGATCCCCGATGGGAGACTGGATTAAACGCAGGCACGCCAAGGCTGGGCCTAAGCTGGCGCGGGCCGCATGTGGCACAGAGTTGCATGAACTGCGGCTGACCATTGATGAAGATATCCGCAAAGCGGAATCGCTGATCGGCCGCGACCTGTCACATTGGCGCGCAGCGTGAACTGCCAAACCCGGATGATTCACCACAGAGACGCAGAGGCACGGAGAAAATCAAGAAAAACTGTTTGCATGTGGCTTGGTAATGCGTGACATATCACAGAAGATATTTTCTCAAAGACTTTGGAAAGAATTGAATTATCTGCAATTTCTATCTTATCTTTCACTGCTCTGTGTCTCGGTGCCTCTGTGGTTGACTCTGAATGATTCGGGATTGATGAATCTTAGTTTGCCGTATACCCACCCAGATATCTTTCCACCATCTGAAAAGCCTGCTCTTTGTAGCGTAAGGCTTCCTCGCGTTGATCGCGTCTGCCAGCTTCGATGACAATGTACTTCTGCACTTCATACATCAGGTAAAAGACGGTGCGCACAGGCGCGGCTGCGCTGGTGCGCGGGTCAACTTGGCCATACCCCTGCCAAAATGCGGGTTGGGCGATGTTGCAGTAATCCAGCACGGCAAACTCGATCCCCGGGTCGCCCCATAAAGCGCGATCCCAATCAAGCAGGCCTGTCACATTGCTTTGTTCATCGACAAGAATATTCTGGGCCCAGATATCCATGTGCAGCAGGCTGGCGGCGACAGGACGCGCAAAGTAATGCTGAAATTTGTCCAGCAATTTGACCATGGCTCGGACTTCTTCGCGCGAATAGATGCCCGTTTTGCCGATGTCGTCCAGCAGCATGCGCCACATCACGGCGAAGGCTTCCCCCCAGTTCTGCTGGGGCATCATGGGTTGATGTTCGCCGAGGTAGCCGAAGCTGTGGAGCGTGATATCGTGACATTGTCTGACGCAGTCGCCCACGCGATCCAGCACTTTGTCCAGATCGACTTGAGTGCATTCGCTTAAGGGTTTGCCGGGCAGTTTTTCGAGGATGAGGTAATCGCGCGGGATGATTTGCCGGGAAAAGTCGGCTGCGATGATGTGTGGCACAGGGATGTCGGTTCGGGTGCGCACCAGTTCATGCAGGCCTGGCTCCTGCCTCACCATGCGTTGTTCGTAGAAGAGTTTGGGTGTTTCATCCGCTGGGGCGATGCGCAGGACATAAGCGTTACTGGAAGTCTCGACGAAGTAACTGTCATTGAAATGGCCTGTCGGGATGGCTTGGAAAACCATATCGCCGATGCTGGGTATGTGGGCTTCAATGCACGCACGCAGCGTTTGGTCAGGCCAGGTTGTCTGGGCAGGTTCGGGCATTTGGTTCTCGACTCGCAGCCTTGGCGGGGCTATGTTTATGAGTAACGCGTACAGCCTAACGAAGGGAAAACAAAATGGCACGACTGGTTCGACATGAAGGGACGGGTCCGATTGAAGTCAAGCCCAGCGAAAAGAGTGTTTGGATTTGCGGGTGTGGCTTGTCGCAGAACATGCCTTTCTGTGATGGATCACACAAAACCTGTCGACAGGTTGAAGAGGAAGGCAAGCTCTACACGTATGACAAGGAACGCAAGAGTGTGGTGAAGATTGAAGAAGATGGGTGATTCTTCTGCTTTATACAGTTGAGCCATTCTTGAATTGTCGCATGATTGACTGGCTGATCTGATCTGGATTTTCCGCCCCACAGATGGCGCTGGACACGGCCACGCCTTGGGCTCCGGCTGCGATGACTTGATTCACATTATCCGCGTTGATCCCGCCGATCGCCAGGTGGGGCATGTGCGGGTACTTCTCGCGAAATTGTGTGACGTAACTCGGGCCTGCGATGCGAGACTTGTGCTTGGTGCTGGTCGTGAACATCGGCCCCAGGCCAAGGTAATCCGCACCCTCAGCGATGGCCTGGTCTGCTTGCTTCAGATTCTCCGTACTTTGGCCAATGATCAAATGATGACCTGCAAGTTTGCGCGCTGTGCGGATCGGCATATCGGTCTGGCCGAGGTGGACGCCATCGGCTCCGCTGAGCAAAGCCAGGTCCACGCGATCATTGACGATCACCGCAGCGCGCGTTTCCTGCGTCAATTCTATCACCTGTAGAAGATGAGTGAGCAATTGTCCATCAGGCATGTGCTTTTCGCGTACTTGCACGCAATCCACGCCAGCTTCCAACGCCTGTTTGAGCACGTCGAGTGGTTGATGATGCACGCACAATTCGGTGGTCAGTAACAGGCATAGCCGCCATTGGCGCGATTGATTGGGCAAGCCGTTAAGCAGATCGCGCCCCAGGTCATAACCCAGATAGCGCAAGGCTTCGATTCGCTTTGCAAACGTTACTGCTGGTGCGATGTCAGTTGCTGATTCGAGAGTATTTTTTTTGAAAGCAGCATCTGGCAAAGCCTTGCCATACTCTTCGATGGCTCGCAGCGATTCGCTGAGTCGTTTCCCCGCGGCTTCGACCACAGCCCGGATATTGGTCCGTTGCATCTCTGCCTGGGTTGTCACTTGTGTGCCGACATCCCCCGCGGTGTCGCGATTGGCCAGTAGGGCGGGGATGGATTGAATGGCACCGGCAAAATCATGCCTGATCTGTTTCGTCCGCGAGGACAGATCCTCACGATTCAGAACGAATCGGGCCGCTTCCTCCATGACACGCAAGGCTTCGCGTACCCGGTTGGCGTTGGCATCAAGAATACGCAGCAGGGCAAGCATGTCAGGTTGCCTCCGTCGAAGCCGGAACTTTCTGAGGGGGCAGTTCAGTCTGACTGGTGAAGTAAATCAGCCAGAGGTTGCGGGCGTAGATCATCCAGCCCATGGATTGGCCCAGCGTGGCCGGGGCATCTTTTCGCCAGATGAAATAAACCAGCAGCATCGTCGAACCGATCAGGCTCATCCACCAGAACACCGGCGGCACGACAGACTTTTTACTTCTCTCGCTGACCAGCCATTGCACAACCATGCGCCCGGTAAAGACAACCTGTGCGCCCAACCCCAGCGCGACCCAGGGAATCTGCCACCAGCTACTGATGTTGAAGAACGCCATGAACCAGCCACCCCATGAATTGTGCAGGCGTTGCTGCTCTGCCTGGATCAGGCTGGCGAGTCGGTCAGCAGGGATGGTGACTTGGCCGTCGTGTGTTTGCAAGGTGACGGTCTGTCCTTGATCCGTCTCTTTGATGATGAGTTCGCCTAGGTCTTGTCGAAGCAGGGGGCGCGTCTCGTTTATCGCGGCCGGTGTGGATGCGGTTTCTTCTGGTTTTGCTGTGTCATCGGCTGCGAGAAGCACGCGTGCGCTGATCAGAACACAGAGCGCGACCAATAGAAACAGACCGAAAGGCGAAGGTTGATGCAATAACTTTGGCTGTCGATTCATGATCGATCCAGATTGATCTCTTCCACGTGGGGGTTGCGATATCGCTTG
The DNA here is from genome assembly GCA_964546335.1 of uncultured Phycisphaeraceae bacterium. Classification (GTDB taxonomy): domain Bacteria; phylum Planctomycetota; class Phycisphaerae; order Phycisphaerales; family Phycisphaeraceae; genus CAZJJN01. Next base: position 118,861 of record CAZJJN010000001.1, on the reverse strand, counting down.
AGCATCCAACGGACGCTGAAAATGTCATACAAACCAACCAAGGCCCGATCCAGCATACCGTACTTGGCCTGCCCGTGAATGCGTGGCCGATGGTTCACAGACACCTCTACAATCCTGGCCCCGAGCATGCGCGCATAGACGGGCAGGTAACGGTGCATCCCCTTGAAATGGAGGGGGTATTGACGGGCGATGTCGGTGCGCAGGACGCGCAAGGTGCAGCCGGTATCGACCACTCGATCACCCAGCACCCACAGCCGAAACAGCTTGCCCACTTTGGAAGTGAATTTGCGTTTCAAGCCTTCGGTGCGCTTGGCACTGCGGTCGCCTTGAGCCAGGTCAGCTTCACCCTTCGCAACGGGTTGGTAAAGCTTGGGAATGTCGGCCGGGTCATTCTGCAGGTCGGCATCGAGCATGGCCAAAAGCGGAGCCTTGGCGTGAGCAATTCCCGCGTGCATGGCAGCGCTTTGGCCCTGTGGCTTGTCGCGATGCAGTACGCGCAGCCAGGGGTATTGCCTGCCCAACTCCGTGAGTTTCGCCAGCGTGCCATCGGTTGAGCCATCGTCCACGATGATGACTTCTGCATTGATGCCAGCATCAATTACAGCATGCTTGATCTCATCAAGCAGTGGCGCGACATTATCCTGCTCGTTCAAGGCAGGAATCACAATGCTCAGTTGAAGTTCGCCGGTTTCGTTCATGTGGTTGGCATGTTACTGAATCTGCGTCGGTTTGTTGTGTTTTACTCAGAAGGCAGCCAGACTTTCCAGAGGGCAAAGTTGGCTTTGTCATCCCTGGCGATGCGCTGCACCTGCAACGTGCGAAAATCAGACAGATTCAGCAATTGCTTGACTTGGTCTGGTGTATCGAGAGGCTGGCCGGCCTGAGTTGCGGGTAAAGTGACCAGCGTCGGTTGCGAAAAGTTGATCACCGTATTGCGCTCATCGGCTTCGTACCGCGTCAAGCCCACCTGAAGAGAAGCGACCAGCGTAGCAGGGGGTTGCTGATCCAATGCCCAGTACACCTGCTGTGTGTCGGATTGATTGATGGCATCGGAGATGGCCTGATAAGGCGGGTGCGTGAGAGGACCGGCCGCGACGGGGAAGATCATGGCAAAGTAAACGGAGATCGTGGCGATGGCTGACGCAGAAACGTACGCGATGACGTGATGCCTGCGTGCCAGCAAGCCGGTAATCACCATCACCCCGGCCATGCCGACCGTCATCAATACAGCCCAATACCATTCCAAAGGCTCAATGACAGGTAAATCAATCCATTGTTCGCTGACCAGTCGGTCATGGAAGAACGCGCCCCAAGGCACCGCCAGTGCGGTGATGCCGATGACGGCCAGCACCCCCCAGCGGAACCAGCGCCAGGTGCGCGGGTAGCGGCCGACATCCACCATCTTCTGATAAAAATCGAAGAGCAACGCAAGCAACACACAGGCGGGAGGCACGAGCGACAACATATCCGGTGCATGCCTGGCTTTGGGAATCAGCAGGATAGCCCCGGCCACACACAACAACCACGCCCAGCCCAGCGCGAACCGGCCACGCTCGCCTTCGGTGGATCGGCTGATGGGTTGGACAGCCGCAGCGAGCAGCCAGGGACTCCATGGCAGCAGGATCAGAAACAGCAAGGGCAACATCTCCAGCGTTTCGGTTGGCACTTGCTGCCATTGCCTGGAGGTCAAGGCAAACGCTTCTACCCAGGGTTGCCAGGGCTGGTCAACATGTTCATAGAGATAGGCTGCCCATGGCGCGAACGTAATCATCGCGATGAAAGAGGCAGCCAGCAGACCCAGAAGATGACCCGCGCGATTCGGACAAGCCAGCAGCAAGGCCAACAGACTGATGATGCAGATGATCAAAGCCTTGGGCCCATCGGTGAGTAACAGGAGACTCATCGCCAGACCGGCAATCAACCAGCCTGATGCCTGGCGCCAAAGGGAAGGCAACGGGCGAAAGGGGCGCATGGCCCAGAGCGATGCCCCGGCTGCAATCGCCAGCCAAGCCGTCTGAGGCATGCTGTGACTGGCCAGCCTGCCGAAGTAGGTGGTCACCGGTATGGATAATGCGATCAGGCCAGCCATGGTCGCCACGCGCGTGCCACCGATGGAATAGCCTGCCCAGAATACGCCGGCAATCATGAGCAGGGCATAGCCAGCCGCTGCAGAGCGCAACGCCCAGCGTGTGCTGTTGGTGGTCAGGTCAGTTCCCGCCACGGCGAGGATCGACATCTGCTGCCAGGCCAGTCCGGGTAGTTTGTGAGTTTGTGGTTGCCCGTCATAGTAAGGGACAAGGGCATCACTGGCATGTTCGCGCAGCCTTTCATACGACGCACGGGCGGTGAGGATGGCTTCCGCTTCGCGTCTTTCCCATGTCGCCGGGGTGCCGATGTAAGGCAGGAGCAAGGGAAGCGCCAGAGTCAGACAAAGCAACAGCGACAACCAGGTCATGAGATTACGCTGACGGGCGGAGACGGTTTTAGCAGTTGATCTGGCACGATACTCAGCAGCGAATGAGCTATATTTGCTCGATTGGCCTGTGGCTTTCGTGTGCGAAGTCGCCCCGGCACTGGTTGGTGAAGTCTGGCTTTGGCTGGTGGGCATGGCAGGTTAAACCAAGCTTGGTTTGGACAGGATCATCAAAGTGAAAGGTCACGATCTGTACTCAAGGTTTCTCGCGTTGGGCGTATTCCAGAGATTCCGCGACCTCATCGCGATAAGGCAAGGTTGTTCGCCCGGGCACCAGCTCGACATAAACCGTCTTGCCAGACCCCGGCAAAGGCATCCGCTGCATGACGGTTTGATAATTCTTCCCTGCGACCGCGATCTCCACTTCATACTCAAGCAGACCGCCACCGAATGCCTTGGGGTTGATCGAGAAACGTCCCTGCTCGTCCGTCATGACCGGCCCGATGCGTTTGGGACGAATCTCCTTCGGATCCACGGTGACCCAGACCGCAGCCCCAGCCAACCCCCGTTGTTCCAGAAGCGCACTGTTGCTCTTTACGACGGTGATGCCCGGCCGATCACCTGCGACGACCTTGCCGTTGATGGTGGAGGAACACCCTATCGACAAGCACGCCAGCAGGGACAGGCAGGAGATCAGGATGAGGCGAATCGGTGAAAGTGTCACTCGTTACTCTCCTTGCGGTTACCCTCGACATCGGGCAGGTCTTTAAGGGACGCCAGGCCGAACAATTCGAGGAAGCGTTTGGTCGTGCCATAGAGCATGGGTCGGCCAAGTGTTTCAGCCCGGCCAGCGATGCGTACCAACTGCATGTCCATCAGCGAGCGTAACACTTCACCACTAGCCACCCCGCGCACGGCTTCGATATCCACGCGCAACACGGGTTGACGATAAGCCACGATGGCCAGGGTTTCGATGGCCGCGGCACTGAGTCGGGTTTCGGTGCGCTGTTTACGCGCCTGCTCCAGGATCCCAGCGTAGTCCGGCAAGGTCAGGATCTGGTAGCCATCTGCCAGTTTCTCGACACGAAAGCTGCGGCCAGTCTCTGTGTAGTTGGCATTCAACGATTCAATCGCCTGTTCAATGTCCTTGGGCTGAGCGCTAAGCAACTCAGCCAGCCTGCCTGTTGCAAGTGGGCGGTCGGTGGTGACCAGCGCAGCTTCCAGCCCGGCTTGTAATGAAGCGGCGCTGGGTGGTGTCTGATCGGGCAGCTTGGTGTCGGTTTCCGTTTGTGTCTCGGTCGTTTCATTCATTTTGCGAATTGTAATGCAAAGTTAACTTTGACGACGATCTTTTCTGGAGGACTTGACGTATCCTTGCCGCGGTTCGTGCAGTGATCCCCCCAAGCCAGCCGATATTGCTGGAGTATTCCCATGTTCCAGACCGACAAGCCAATCCAGTGGACCGTGTTGAGTGACGACTGGGGCAGGCACCCATCAAGCTGTCAGCATCTGTTTCGTTACCTGTCCGGGACGGGGTCTGTCTGCTGGGTGAACACGATCGGCACACGTCTACCGAGCTTTTCGTTTGGCGATGCCAGCCGGGCTGTAGGCAAGTTGCGCGACTGGCTTGGGCCGGGCACGTCTGATCCTGACATTGAAAAGCCTGACGGTCTTTCCGTCATCAACCCTTGGATGTACCCCGGCTTCCGCGCAGATTGGCAAAGGCAGATTAACCGCCGAAGCATTGTGGGCACGATCAAGCGTTTCTGGCAGAAGCGCCTCGTCGCTGATGCCTGGCGCGTGGGGGTCACGACGTTACCCATCGCAGCCGATGTGGTGCGCACTCTGCCCATGGACTTGTGGGTGTATTACTGCGTCGATGATTTTTCAGTTTGGCCAGGCAGCGACGGGACAGTGATGGACCGCATGGAGCAGCAGTTGGCAGCTTCCTGTGACGTGGCCATCGCAGCGTCACGCGTGTTGCAAAAGCGACTTGAAGAATTCGGCCGCGACTCCACCCTCCTGAGTCATGGCATCGAGTTGGATCATTGGCAGCAATTCGAATCACACCAGACACCTCCCTGGCGGCGGATGTTGTCTGCGGATCGGCCACCTCTGTTGTTCTGGGGACTGATTGATGACCGACTGAACGTGGACTGGTGTCTGCGCGTGGCCGACGAAGTCGGGCCGGTGGTGTTGGCTGGGCCTTTGCAAAGTCCTGACCCGGCTCTTTCCAAGCATCCGAATATCCATCTGGTCGGCCCGGTGCCTTATGACGACCTGCCTGCCGTTGCTGAGCATGCCGGGGCATTGATCATGCCTTACGCGGATCGACCTGTGACCCGAGCGATGCAGCCGTTGAAACTGAAAGAATACCTGGCCACACGTCAGCCGGTGATCGTCAGTGACTTGCCAGCCACCCGTCCGTGGAAGGCCTGTTGCAATGTGGTGAGCAGCAGCGATGCCTTTGTGTCAGCCTGTCGCAAAGCCTTGCAAAGTGGCTTGTCACCCGATCACGCCAAGGCACGTGACTGCCTGAAACGCGAGTCCTGGCGCTCCAAGGCCGCAAAATTTCTGGAAGTGGTCGAGTCCTCACGCGCACTGGAAAAGCAGAAAAGCGAAGCAGCCTAGCTGTTTCGCTTTCATGCCATTCTTGAGTCCGTTGGATGTGTGTGTCGAGCGCTACTTGATGAATTTGGCGTGGCCTTTGTCTTGAATTTCCAGGGCGCGTTTGATGGCTGCACTGGCATCGTCCATGTCCCCGTTGATCAGCGCCTTTTCACAGGCCAGAAGTTCAGCCTGCATATCCACTAACAGAATGCGGTACTCCTGGATCAAGGCCTCGCGCTTTTTGCTGTCTTCAACTTTGTTCACCCATTCAATGTCTGCCTTCTTGGCTTGCTGGAACAGATCCTGCAGTTCAATGGTGCGGGCAAGCGCATCTTCGCGACCGGCTTCATCGCGCAAGGATCGGCGAAGACTTTTGGTTGCCATGCCGATGTCTTCCATCAACTCATGCAAATTCGGCTTCTCGCCTTGCTCAGCATCTTTTTTGTGAGCGTCGGCAGCATGAGTGTGACCATCCATGCCATGCTCATGTCCATGCGCTGCGTCCTCGGCGACCGCAGTCGGCAGGTAGCCAACCCCTACAGTCACGACAGCAATGGCAATCAAGAAACCGAACATCATGCGAAGATGGCGCTGTGACATGGTCAACCTTTCAATATGTCATTCAATATTGTGAACGTCGCGAACGACATAGTATAGCGCGATTTCATCAGCAACACGTTTCTATATCAATGTGGTTTTCATTCACCCCACTGGGGCAGCCAGACTTCAGGCAAGGTGAATGCATCGCCTGTTCGTTCGATCCACGCTGCGAGTTTACTATGCAGTTCCCGTCTTTTTTCCTTGGCGTGGCCATACAACGCGAGATTACGCAGTTCGTAAGGATCATCATTCAGGTCGAACAGCAACCAGGGCTGCCCCTCGAGGCAGGCGTATTTCCAGCCGTCATTGGTGACCACCCCGCGCCAAGGCCGATCTGGAGATGGGCCATGCCCGGTGGGAATCACCTGCTGGATGTAGGCGCTGTCCGGCTCCTTGTCGCGATCACCTTTCCAGTTGATATGCCAGGCATAATTGGTGCCTTCCATGTAGTCCGGCACATCAATGCCTGCGACCCCCAACGAAGTTGCAGCCATGTCCACATGATTGATTACCGCGTTACTGACACCTCGATTTGGCCGACCATAGCAAGGCGTCGGGGGGCTGACGAACATGGGGACCCGGATCGATTCTTCATATGGGCTGTTCTTGGCGAAGTGGCCATGCGAACCCATCATGTCGCCGTGATCGGAGAAGAAGAAGACGTAGGTGTTCTCGCGCAAGCCGGTGTCCATCAGGGTTTGCAACACGCGGCCAACATTCCAGTCCAGATTTTCAATCTGGGCGTAATAGCCGGCCAAGTCAACACGGGCTTTGTGCAATACTGACTCGCAAGGCGGCACGTTGGGGCGAAGTTGAATCTCGCCGGGCTTGTGACGATCCATCCACTCAGGCGTGGCCATGTTCGGACTGTGTGGTGGTTGGACACTCAGCACCGCAAAGAAGGGGTCGCCCTTGGTGGTATTGCCGTGGTCATCGACATCAACGCGACCATTGAGAAAGTCAATGAACAAGTCAGTCAAGGCATCGGTTTCATACTCAGGCAGACGGTAGTGGGGTACTTCGCTGCCGTCAGCAGTGTGGCCATGCACCCAGCAGTCGAACTGGCTGTTGTTGTTTTCGTAGCCGATCCATGTACGGAACTCACCTCGGCGATGGGGCGGGATGGTATGAAACGCAGCCCGGCCGTTGGCTTCCTTGAAGCCATCAATATGCCATTTGCCGAAGTACGCCGTCTCGTAACCGGCTTCGTTGAATGGGCGAGCGACGGTAGGCATCCCATCCGGGAAGGGATATTCGTGCCCCGGGATGCAGTGGTGCGGGTATCGGCCAGACAGCAGGGCACCGCGATACGGGCAGCAGAGCGGGAAGCCTGCAACTGCGTTGGGAAAGTGAATGCCTTCGACAGCCATTCGGTCGATGTTAGGCGTTGAGACGTTGGGATCACCATTGCAGGACAGGGCAGAGGCCCGGTGCTGATCGCCAAAGACCCAGATGATGTTGGGACGTTCGGGAAAGTTACGGGGGAATGTCGTGTTCATGCGGGCAAGATAGACAATCTGAATAGAGGACGCGAGACTCCGGTGGGTTGGGCTACATAAAAATAGCTGATTTAGACGTTATCTGTTCATTTCTCACAGAAATCTTGAGATTTCTGAAAGATTGGCGTGTAAACTGGTAATGGAAATCAGATATGGTCGTTTGATCAGCACCTGTGTGGCGTTTCAACCGAGTGCTGCGAGTCAGATTTCCCAGCTTGACAACTCTGGTCAGGCAGAAAAATAAGTTGAGGATGGAAAAGATGCGTCAAGGTATTGGAATATTAGTGTGTCTGGCAATTGGCTCGACGAACGCTCAAGCTGCGATGTTGATTGATAATTACTCGGATGCAACGAACGACCGTTTCGAGAATGCAGACAGTCCCGATCAGTTTTTTATGAATCAGTATGACCTGTCAGGTGTTGGACAAAACAGCAGTGGTCGGTGGGCGACGCTGATTGCTCCAAATGTCATCATTTCTGCCAATCACTTCAAAGCGACAGGCACCATCACATTTCACGAAGATAACGATCCCAATGGTGCGGTGATCGAAGTTGATGTCACGTCCGATCAATTACGCGTGAACGGCACGGACTTATGGATTGCCCGCCTGGAACACGCAGTACCCTCTTACATTACAACTTATGCATACGCGACGACGGACATTAATTCGACGATCTTCAATAAGAACCCCTACTTCGGCGAAACAGTTTTCATGACTGGCCGATCTCCGCAAAGTAATCCCTCAAATGAAGATCAGGCTTTTGGAACCAACAAGGTCGATGGGTTTGTCCTGAATAACACGAGCGTTGGCTTGGGGTCGGTGGATGCCTTAAAACTCAGTTACAACAGTGGTGCTACGACGTATGAATCCTTCTTTCAATCGGGTGATTCTGGAGCGCCGCTTCTTTACGATGATGGCAGCGGTGATCTCACATTACTTGGGATCAACAGTTACATTACGACGAATATCTCAGGCAATCCGGTGGCTTCCTATGCCAGTTACACAGGCAATGAATCCAGCACGATTGACAGTCAGATCGCAACGTGGTCTGCCTTGATTCCTGATCCGGGTGATTTCAATGGTGATGATGTGATTGATGCGACTGACATCGACCTGCTCTACGATGAAATCAATGCGGGTACCAACGCTTTCTACTTTGATCTTAATGAAGATCGCGTCGTGGATCAGCTGGATCAGGATCTGCTTGTGCAAGATATCCTTGGAACCGAATATGGTGATGCCGATCTGGATGGTGTCATTGGTGTGTTAGATTTAAGTCTTCTCGCATCTAACTATGGCTCAACTTCAAACACCAGTTGGGCAAAGGGTGATTTTAATGGTGATGGGCTTATTGATGTGCTGGATTTAAGCTTGCTTGCAGCGAATTATGGTGCTGGTCAAGTGGCACCTCAACCAATACCTGAGCCAGGCGCATTGCTTCTCTTAAGCTTCGCGGCAACAGCTTCTTTAGTTCGTCGTCGCAGCCATTGAACTGCCCGGTATTGTTTATTTCTCGATAGATTTCTTATCGCGATTCACGAACCGCCTGCACATCCACGCTGGTGATGTAATCCCCGGGCCGACTACCAGCAGGTAACAGTGATCCAATCTTCTCATACAGCGGATCCTGCATCTGTTCCATCGCGGCGACATACTCAGGTTTGGCATTCAGCTTCAGCACCTTCAAGCCTGCTTCTTCGATCATGGCCTGGTAATCGGACATCAAAATCGCGCCGGAAACACACCCAACCAACGCCTCCATCAGTTCCATCACCGCTTCAGGCAAAGGCTGTAACAAAGCCATGTCAGAGGCAGCCACTCTTCCGCCGGGTTTGAGAATCCGCGCGATTTCCTGCCAGACCTGGCGCTTGTCAGACGAAAGATTGATCACGCAATTGCTGATGACCACATCCACGCTTGCATCAGCCAGGGGCAAATACTCAATCTCACCCAAGCGGAATTCGACATTGCTTAACCCGGTCGATTTCTCGTAGCTGGCGATGTTTCGCCTTGCCTTGGCCAACATCTCAGGCGTCATGTCCACGCCAATCACACGACCCATTTCCCCGACCTTAGGCCCGGCCAGGAAGCAATCAAACCCGCCACCACTGCCCAGATCAACCACGATTTCTCCAGGTTGAAGCGAAGCGATGGCTGTCGGATTGCCGCACGACAACCCCATATTGGCTGATTCTGGCAAAGCCTCTAGTTGCTCATGGGTGTAGCCGAGTTGCTCAGCCAGAAAATCGCTGGACATGGGCTCTTTCGTTCCACAACAACTGCCACTGATCGAGACCCAACCCTTCTCGGCAATGCTGGCGTAGCCTTCGCGCACCTGATCAAGTTGGTCCTGGCCAGTCTTCCCGCCACAACAGCTTGAAGTCTGCCCGGTTTGCTGCAGAGCGATCTCCAACTCGACCGATTGCTGAGTATCTGTGTTCTGATTGTCACAACATCCCATCGTTTCATCTCCTGTCAGTTAGTTTCCTGTGTGTTTCATCACCCAGCGTAAGGCATCAGCCACCGCGGGTGACTGCTGGCCACGTCGAGGCAAATGGAAGTAATGCCAGCGCCCTTCTTTCCGCGAGACCACCAGACCCGCGGCTTTAAGCACGGCCATGTGCCTGGAAACCGTGGGATACGCCAATCCCAAATGCTCCACCAATTCGCAGGCACAGCGCTCGCCATCCCGCATCATCACCAACGCAGCAACACGTGACGGATCACTCAAAGCTTTGCTGATCTCAACAATCTCCTGGCTGAGATCTGTTTCCTGCGTTTTTATATTTCGCAACATGACGAAATAATAGCTGTGTTGCTCAACGTGTCAAGCCTGAATGTGACGTTGTAGAAAAATAAATCTGTGTCAAGCCCGTTGACACAATGACTCAGGCAAGGTTGGCGTTGCACCCTGTTGCCCCGCGACAAACGCCCCGACTTCATTGGCAAATTGCGCGACCGCAGACAAAGGCTTGCGCGCCAATAGTCCCACAAGCACCGCTGCGGCACAGGCATCTCCCGCTCCGACCGAGTCTGCCCCCTCCACAGGTTGAGCTGACACCGGTTGCGCTTCATGAACGCCTCCTGTAGTATCGACAAGCAATGTCCCTGCTTCCCCCCGCGTCAGAATGCCCCATTTCAGATCGTAAGCTTTCACGATCCCGGCCAATTGTTCGCTCGGTTCACCAGTTGCTGGCCTGCCCAGCAAACCACACAATACAGGCAATTCTTCATCGTTCAGCTTCAACGCGTTGGCCAGTTCCAGGCTGCGCTCGATGAGCCGCGCGTTATAGAAATCCTGCCTGAGGTTGAGATCGAGTAAGCGGATGGCCTTGCGCGAATCCTTTAGAAATCGATGAATCGAACTGCGTGCCTCGCTCGTTCGCTGCGCCAGCGTGCCGAAGCAAACCGCATCGCACTGCCTGGCCAGCGTTTCAAGGTCCGGGTCGTAATGCAGCCAGTCCCACGCAACATCATCCACGATTTCATAGTCAGGCGATGTCGGATCGGTCGTGTCCACATACACCACACCGGTCGGCTTGTCCGGATCCTGCTGAACAAAGTCAGTGGTCATCCCACGATCGGTCAGTTTCTTCATCACCTGCTGGCCTCGGCTGTCCTGGCCGACACGCGTCACCACCACGCCACGCCCACCGGACTGGCTGAGCAACTGATGGGCGTGCACTGCCACGTTCAGCGGGGCACCACCAAGCCTTTCCGCGTCGGGGAACACATCGAACAAGGCCTCACCCAAACCGACGATCGTTGATGAAGTTGACATGGTGCAGAATGTAGCAAAGTGCAAGACTCGAGACGAACACAACAGTCGGATCGAGTCGCGTCCCTTATTCTCTTTCGGTGAGCCTGCACGGTGGCCGGATACGTCAAGCATGCCATGCTGACTGACTTATGATGTCGCTCGAAATTCCAAGTGGAGAATCATGATGCAGCCCCCATTCCGCTCCGTCGGCATCCTCAAACGATATGAAGCCAACCCACTACTGACCTCGGCTGATGTGCCTTATCCTTGCTCACTGCTGTTCAATGCGGGGGTCGCAAAATATCAGGGACGTTATGTCATGGTGTTTCGTAATGATTATGGCGCAACGTCTGGCAAGGAGTTTCTGGAGCGCGAAGCTGCGGATCAGCCACGCTTCGACGGGACCAATGTTGGCCTGGCGCTGAGCGACGATGGCATCGACTGGCAGGTGCAGCCTGAGCCTTGCATCAGTCTGGAGCGGGCCCGACAGCTCATCGCCCCGTTGATGCCCAACAAAGGCCCGCAGCAGGAACTGCAACGCTTTTATGATCCACGACTCACGGTACTCGACGGGCGTGTTTACATGTGCTTTGCGGTCGATACCGCGCACGGCCTGCGTGGCGGTGTGGCGGTGACCGATGACTTTGACCACTGGGAAGTCCTTTCAGCTTCTGTGCCTGACAACCGCAACATGGTGCTGTTCCCGGAGAAGGTTGGTGGGCGCTATGTCCGCTATGAGCGACCGGTGAACAGCTTTGGGGGCAACTGGCTGACCGGCGACCAGGCGATGATGTGGATGAGCTACAGCCCGGACCTGAAGCATTGGGGCGAAAGCCAGCATGTGCTTTGCTCGCATGACATTGCCTTTGCCAACAACAAGATGGGGCCTGCTGCCCCGCCGATCCGCACCGAGCATGGTTGGCTGGCAACCTTTCACGCGGTCTGGCGCGATGATGAACGAGGCAAGCACGGCTGGGAAAAGCAGTGGCCAAAGATTTACTGCGCAGGGCTCATGCTCATGGACCTCGAAGACCCGTCACGGATCATCGGCTTCTGCGAGCAGCCTTTGCTGGCTCCCGAAGCGTGGTACGAGACAGGCGAAAACGCCCCCGACCCGGACTTTGGATTCCGCAGACATGTCATCTTCCCCGGAGGCATGCTGCTTGAGCCTGATGGCGAAGTGAAGCTGTATTACGGCGCTTCGGATACGGTGGAATGTCTTGCGACAGCACATGTGGATGATCTGGTCAAGGCATGCAAGCGTGTGTAGGGATAGGTTTTGGATGTGCAGAAGTTGGTGAGGGGAAAGAAAGTCGCTTGACGGGTGCCGTGGTCACTGGCGCAGCCATGACCACGAACGTCTGACCTGAGAACATTCCCTTCTTGCCGTAACTCAGGAAGGTAGACTCGGCGACACCCGCGAGTAGAATGGTGTTGTCGGTTTGGAGCCTGATCACCGCGGGCGGCCGGCATCTGAGCCTTTTACGTTATGCCCCCAGCAGAATCGATAGTTCCGACTCATATTGGTGACTTTCGTGTGATCGAGTTTGCATCTTTCTCGGAGGCAAGGTTACCCGCAGGTTACGTTCTGCCGTCGGACGGTCGTCCACCCTTACGTCCCGTGAAGCACATAGCAATCTGCGTGTCGAAAGGCATTGAGGGTTACTACACGCTTTTTTGCACCGACACATGGGAGCAAGTGTCCTTCGAGTTCAATGACACTATCGAATATGCCAAACGAACGCCCTTTGTCGAATTCGGCATCGAAATCACTAATTGGCGAGAACGGGCATAACCACCGGCTGCAGTTGATTCTTCTCCGCTAAAGCCGGGTGCCGTGGTCACTGGCGCAGCCATGACCACGAACGTCTGACCTGAGAACATTCCCATATCGCGAAAGCTGGAGATGGTAGACTCGGCGACACCCGAGAGTAGAATGGTGTGGTCGGTTTGGAGCCTGCTCTACGCGGGCGGCCGGCAACTGAGTCGAATGACGTTCAGTCGCCATGATTGAAACGGGTCTCGTGACGCTATGCCTAAGCTCTCGAAAGATCACGAAAAGGTTGCCCTCAAGTTCGATGAGTTGATCGGTAAAGCCGATGATCTATGCCGTAAATTCGAGCAGAAGGGCGACGGGACTCTGCCGGGAGACACGTACTACGAGGTTCGAGTGAGTGCGATAAATCTGTTAACCCGACTCACTTCGGAGAACAGCATCTATGCTCAAGAGTTCAAGAGCATGATGCCGAATGCTCCTGCAATGAAAGGCCTGCTGAAAGCTGCACGTGCGGACTATTTGCAGGGCTTCATGACCGACCACGCTTTGCTAATTTCAGCCGATATATTTACTGACATGCTGGTCCAGGCTGAAGTTCTGCTTGAACATGACTACAAAGACGCTGCTGCAGTAATTATTCGAGCCGTCCTAGAGGATGCACTCAGACGTCTTTGCGCGGTCCATGAAATCGAAATTGAGCGCCGGATTATGCTCGGTAAGCTCAACGACAAGCTTTACAAGCAGAAGGTGTACACAAAATTGGTGCATAAGGAAATCACTGCAAAAGCCGAAGTTGGGAACAGCGCAGCGCATGGAAGATTTGATGAGTACACCAAGCAAGACGTGGTGCTCTTTTTAGAATTTGTAATACGGTTTCTTGGGCAGTATCTGAAGTAGACTGCGCCTAACCAGCACTATGTAAGCCGGGTTGTCAATAGGCATTGATCCTTTCTTGTTCATTCTTTTGGCGAGGTTCGTTCACACCACTATTCGGGTCGTCCATGGATGCGGCGCTTGCTGCATCGGTGCGTCATGGTCCCAGTCAACATTTTCGCTCCCCAATGAATCGCTTCGCTCATTCCGGCTGACGGGCCTGCCTGATGGCTTGCCGCGTGCCGTAGTCACAGGCGAAGCCATGACCACGAACGTCTGACCTGAGAACACTCCCATATCGTGAAAGCTACCGGCGATAGACGCAGCGACACCCGCGAGTAGAATGTTGTTGTCGGCTTGAACTCCTGCTTCCGCGGGCGGCCGGCAACTGAGCCGGGTGCCGTGGTCACTGGCGCAGCCATGACCACGAACGTCTGACCTGAGAACACTCCCATATCGCGAAAGCTACCGGCGATAGACGCGGCGACACCCGCGAGTAGAATGGTGTTGTCAGATTGGAGCCTGCTTTTCGCGGGTGGCTGGCAACTGAGCTTTTTACGTTATGCCCTCAGACAGATTGAACAATCTTTGGTTTGAACATCAGAAAGCGGCGTTCCCATCTGAATGTTGCGGGGAGGAATGCGATGGCATCGATTTGGTGATGCTGGACGCAGATATCGCCGGTTGCGTTACGACTTTCCTAAAACGAAAGCACACACTCGACCCATGTCGCCTTGCGGTACTCGGAATCTGCTACCGAGACGCTTGTTACGTGGCGTCTCGATTGGACCCCGATGCTGCCAATTACTATCAGCGACTTGAATTATTGGCTAAGCTCGTTCTTGAACATGTTTCCAAAACGACCCAACTGGCATAACCACCAACTGCAGTTGATTCTTCGCCGTTAAAACTCAGGGCGAACGCGCGTGGCTTGTAGGATGGGTTAGGAGCGTCTGCGAGCCGTAACCCATCAGCGGAGTATGCTTTTGGCCATGAGTTTCATTGATGGGTTACGCTCCGCCAAGAGGCTTCGCTAACCCATCCTACCCTCAATGCTTTGCCGGGTGCAGGCACCCGGGCTAACTGGCAAACCATTCGCGCAAGTAAGATAAATTCACATCCCTAAGCCATCACTTCATCCAGCTCACACGCGGTCCATCATGTATTCCCTTACAGCCTCCCAGTTCACCACGTTCCACCAGGCCTTGATGTAATCAGCCCGGCGGTTCTGATACTTCAGGTAATACGCGTGCTCCCACACGTCGATGGCTAAAACCGGCACGAATTCCCAAGTGGTCAGCTTCTGCTGATTCTCACCTTGAATGATGATGAGTCGCTTGGACATGCGCTCGTAGCCCATGATGCCCCAGCCGGAGCCTTCCACTTTCGCCGCCGCAGCTGAGAAATGCGCTTTCATGCGATCCACACTGCCAAAGCTTTTCTCGATCAGTTGCTTGAGCTCGCCTATGGGTTCGCCGCCACCGCCTTTGCCTGCTGGGGCCATGGTGCGCCAGAAGAGGGTGTGCAAGGCGTGGCCGCCGCCGTTGAAAGAGACCGCCCGACTGAGTGAACGGGTCTGTTCGTAATCATCATTGTCCCGAGCTTTCTCCAGCGCGAGCAGTGCACTGTTCAAGCCGTTGACATAACCCTGATGATGCTTGGAGTGGTGCAGTTCCATGGTCTGCGCATCAATGTGTGGCTCGAGCGCATCGTAGCTGTAGCCCAACTTGGGCAAGACATATTTGCCGGTCGATTCATCATAAGGAAGCATGCCTTCTTCTTTTGGCGCTCCAGCCATGGCAGGCGCGACGCCTCCGATCTGCATCTGAGCATTTGCCAAAGGCAGAGCTGCTGCTGATGCAGCACCGGCTCCCATCCAGGCCATCATTTCGCGTCGATTCATCGTGTTCCCTTTCGATAAGTTTGCTGTTGTCCTGCGTTCGCGTCGAACGGCTGCAAAAAAGTTTCAGCCAAGGGATCGTAGTCAGGCAATGGCCGCGAGTGGGAGACAGGCCTGTTCCAGCGATTCAAGCGTGTGATTTTCGCTTAAATCAAGCGTGAGTACCGCAGCATGCTCGTGGTCGGTGTTCAGGATCAAAGCGCGATTGCCCAAAGGCTCAAACCCCATCTCCGCAGGTTGATGGCCAAGGACGAACCAATCCACATCCCATGCGGCAGCCAATGCGTCCAGCGTGGCGTTGTCCTGATTCCGCCCCCACACCATCTTGTGCGCATCGCTGCCTCGCATGAGGTCACTCGGCTGCAAGTTGCGGTGAAGCACGCGCGGGTCGAACTTTTCAAGATGCCTGGGCGAGGGAACGCTGTGTGCGATGAGGATGCGGTTGGAGGTGCAGATCGCCAAAGGCAAGGATTGCACATAAAGCGTCAATGCCTGACGAATGCGTTTGGCCTCATTCGGAAAGGCGAAGCTGATTCCTTCATCGAAAGCTTCGATGGTGTTCTTGCCATTCTTGAGGATGCCTTCGCCGTTGATCTGAGCCAGTTCATGATTCGAAAGGATGTGATGCAATGTTGTCGGGAAATGCATCTTGGCATGAGCAAGACGGGCGAGGGTGCGGATCGACAGGTCGCAGCCGTTGACGAAGCGTGGGCCGTGGATGACTTCCTGAAAGACCACATGTCGGCCAGCTTGTTCATCTGGGTTGGCGACGCGCGCCGCCGCGAGCAGGTTTGGCCCATGGTCATGCAGATCGCCGGTGATGGTGATGTGGTCAGGTGCGTTGAGGTGAATGGTTGAGCCGTGACGGCTGGTGTGTTCCGCGTAAAGCGCCGCAGCGCATTCCAACGCGTGAATCACCGCATCAGCCGAGGCGATGTCGGCCAAGAGCAATGTTTCTTCCAGGCTGGGTTGCTGCTGCGGCATACAGCCATAATATGGATTCAGCGTTATCAGGTGAAAATAAAGTTGATCTGCAGATGATATGTTGGCGATAAGCATGCAATAATGTGTTAACGCCTGCGTTAAAGCCTGCGTGGAGGAACTGCATGGGGTCGGCCACGTCACCCGACATTCTGGAAGGTTTGCTGGATGGTGCCAGTCGAGGCGAGGACTCGGCTTGGAAGCAATTGGTGGATCTATATGCCGACCGTGTGTTTGGTTTATTGCACAAGCATTGCCGGGATCGCGACTTGGCTGAGGAACTGACGCAGGCGACGTTTGTGCGTATCGTGCGGAAGATCGGGGATTACCGGGAGCGAGGGCGGTTCGAGCCTTGGCTGTTCCGGATTGCGATGAACCTGTTGCGGGATGAGATGCGACGAAGGAAGCGACAAGCGACGCCGATGGACATGACCGCAGGAGGCGGGCGTGGCGACAGCCAGGCGTCTGGCGGTTGGCAGGCGGTGCAGGCGAATCTGGCCAGTAGCGCGACTCCGGAGCAGATGACACCTTTTGATGAATTGGCCCAGGCGGAGCAGGTCGAGCAGTTGAAGTTGGCGGTCGAGCAGTTGCCCGAGGCCGACCGGGAAGTGTTGTACTTAAGGCACACAGCCGGTCTTTCATTTAACGAAATCGCCGAAACCCTGGATCAGCCTTTGGGAACGGTGCTGGCGCGCGGACACCGGGCTTTGTGTAAGTTAAGGAAAATACTGGAGTTAGAGTGAAGGTGGCAGGTCGCCAGCGGGTTGATTTGGGCCAAGACAAATCCAGCCGGATATGCAAGAATCTGCCTTTACAGACGTTAGACCAATAGAGATGAACACGAATCAGCCCCATCCTGACCTGCAGACAACCCCTCAGCAAGCTGAGGATAAGGTGATGTCGCCTTTGCTGGATCAAGCGTTGCAGGCCGAGTCTTTGTCTGCTTCGGCGCGAGCGAAACTGTATGCGCTTGGCAACCAGGCGGAGAGTGACTCAGCCAACCTTGAGCCGATGCTCGACCAGGCGCTAGCCGACGATGCAGGGAGTGCAGGAGATGACTTACGCGAGCGAATCCTGGCAGAAACCTTGCCTGTCGCTTCGCCTTTGAGTGTTTTATTGGATGAAGCATTGCAGCCGGGGTTGATGTCAGCCGTTGGCAAGGAAAAATTGCTGCGTGCGGTTGGTGATGCCTTTGATGCGGATGAATTGAACGAGCAGCCAGTCGTGGCTGGACGGATCGGACGCGCGAATGGCATCTGGCAGAGCGCATTGGCTGCGATGTTGCTGCTAGGTGTGATGGGATGGATCGCGTCGATGATTCTGTCTTCACCTGACGCTGCAAACAACGTTGCTGATGGGGGCGAAGCCGGGCAGACGATGCAAGTTGCTCAGCTTGAGGCCGGGCTGGACTCCATTGCCCAGGCAGCGGATCAGCCGTTGCAGGATGCATCGGATCGGCAGATAGAAAGCCTGGCTGCGGATATCGAAGTGACACTGATCGATTATGAACTGGAGGGGTTGGTCCATTCTGAAGAACTGGAAGTGGATCAGGAACTTGACGGCGTTGATCTGGTCTGGCTGTCGGATGCTGACCTTTTCTAAATCATCTTCCCGTCAGGAACCGACGAAATTTCGGGATGTTCAGGCAGGAAGAAACCCATGCATACACAACGAATGAATATTTCAATCGCATTTGCGAAGGTTCAACCGTTCGCTTTCTTGCTCGCATTGGCTTTGGGCTTAGTCATGGCAGACTTGTCGCGGGCGAATGAAGGTGAGGGAAACGATGCGTTAACTATCGCGGCTGAACTGGCTGTGTTGGAAGAAGATGCTCTGCTGATGCAACAGGATGTTTTCGTTGATGCGCCATTCAATCATGCAGAAGCGGATTGGAGACTGGCTCAGGCGGATCAGCCTGATGAACGCTGGGGGCATGGCCGAGCTGATGGTCAACCTGAACCTGATGATGCCCGGGATCTTGAACGTGAGCCTGAGCAAGGCATGCGAGGTGACGGCGAAGATCGGCCGGGTCAGGGGCCGCCTCCGATGCGGGAGCGCATGACCCGCGAGAATTTTGAGAACGTACTTGCTGTTCTCAAGGATATTGACCCCGACCTTTATGAGAAATTTCAGGAACTGAAGAAAGATAAGCCCATGCGTGCCTTTGGCCTGTTGCGTGAGCATGGGCCTTTGTTGCGTCGTCTGGTCTTTCTCAAGGAACGCGATGAAGAATCATACGATCTGCGCGTCAGTGACATTCGCCTTAGCAGAGAGACGATGCAACTGGCTGAGCAGATTGTCGAGGAGAAGAATCAGCGTGAGCTTGATGTAGAAAAACTCACCAAGCTGTATGAGCAACTTGAAAAGAAGGTGGATATGCAATTCACCGTCAGGCAGGACTTACGTCAGCACGAGTTGGAAATGTTGCGCAAGCGACTGGAGGCGATGGAGCAAGGCATCAAGCTTCGCGAAGATAAACGCGACGACATTATTGAAGCGCAAGTCGAAGAACTCATCGATCGAGCGAAGAAACCTCGCCCCGGGCCAGCAGAGGGTCACGGCAATCGGCAGGATGACGCATGGAAAGACCAGCGCGATCGTAATGATGAGCAGTGACACCATCTGTATATCAATGCCGTTGCTGTATCGGGAGAGCCACGCGACGCTTTGTCATCACATCTGCTGTCGAGGTCAACTCGATTTCTCTTGAATCATGCCAATCAGGTTGGGAAGGTTGGCAGTGAATTGGCTGCGAGGCATGACAAAGTCCCCGCCTGCCTGTTTGGCTGCATGAAGGATATGAGTTTCGACGTGTGAGCCGAACGCGATCACCGTCAAGTCAGCATCATATTGCTTTGCCTGTTGAATCAATTGGATGGCCTGATCGCCCAGATCAAGGTCCACCATGAAGGCGGTGACAGCCTCGTTGGCTTTGCCGTCGTCGATTCGGTCAAGCCGGGCCTGGAGTTTCTCTGCATCGCGGGCAGGTCTGTTGGTCAGCCCCAACTCATTGGCGGTGCTGCTGATTTTGGTGGCAAAGATCAAGTCGGCGCAGGCATAAACAAGCATGTTTCATCTCACTCAAAAAATGGTGGGTCACATCGCGTCAAAAGTATAGAGGGCATGTCTGTGAATGTATTCTGCCACAGGTTCGGGGACGAGTTCATCGATGGGCTGGCCCAGGGCAACACGCTGGCGCACCTGGCTGGAGCTGATATCGACCTGGGGCAGGTCAATGATGCGCAGCCGCCAATGATAAATTTCCTCCTGCGACATGCCTTCAAACAATTTCTGGTCCGGCATGTCCGGCCTGACCATCACCACAGGCTCCGCGAGTTTCTCGATCCTCTTATGCTCTCGCCATTGGTCAAAGCTGCGCATCTGGTCGGTGCCGATCAGCAACCGGAACGATAATTGTGGATTCACTTGATCGGCCTGCTTACGAAGCTCGCGCAAGGTATCTACGGTGTAGCTGGGCCGGCCCGGACTGATGTCTGCTCGTTCAATTTCAGTCAAATCGATGGCTGCGTGAGGTTGATCTGCCAATGCGAGTTCGAGCATGTTGATGCGATGCTGGGCTGCGGTGGGCGGGTTTTCTGTTTTGAATGGTGAAACGGCTGCGGGAATGTAAAGCACAAGGTCGGCCTGGAGTTTTTGTCTGGCCAGTTCGGGTAGTTGGACGTGGCCAATGTGTGGGGGATCGAACGACCCGCCGAAGATGATGATGCTTTGGTACAGGGAAAAGTTGGCCATGATATCTGCATCGTATCAGGAAGTGCTGGTGGTCATTGGCAGAGTGGGTCAACCTCAGGCATGAGAAGACGAATTGGCAAGCATCGGGGCAATGATCTGCACAGCCTCGGCCAGCCTTTTCCTGGCTTTGGCAACCTTGCGAATGATCTGGGTCATCGCTGTCCAACGATCAGGGCGAAGGGCGAGTGCTTTGATCGCGTGTAAAAGCCTCACGTCGCCTTGCTCATCGACACAATCCGCCAACCAGATAGGCATGACATCATCTGTTGCGTCGCTGATGATGCGCAGGATGGTCAGAGGAATTTCTTCTTGCTGGCACCATTGGAGCAATGGGCCAGACTCCATGTCAGCGCATGCAGCGCCTGTGGAGTCATGAAGTGACTTTTTGTCAGTTGGCGAAGTGATGACTTTGTTTACGCAGGCCAAAGTCACCCGTGGGAAGCTAAGTGACATCACTTTATGCTTACCCGGCAACGACAATAATCGTCCATCGTCGTACACATGCTCAGCCAGGATTGCATCACCCACATGCATGTGTGCTGCCAAACCCGCAGCGTAGCCAGCCAGCAAAACCGCATCGGGAGTCGCTTTTGTCTCAGTGACATATGCTTGCGCAGCCAATGCGCAGTGAGTGCCCATGCCAGTCTGAATCAGGTGCAATTCATGGTCTGTGATAACGCCTGACCAATGATGTTTTTGCTTCCTGCGTAAGTTCAACGAATTTGCGATCGTTTGCGCTTCATCACCTGTCGGGGCGAGAATCAGCAGTTGTCTGGGGTGAGAATTCACGCAGGTCATCGTATCGACGATCTCGCTCAGTTGGCAACGTCACTGGACGTGGGGGCTGAGCCTTTTATGATGCAGGGATGCTGATCTACCTTGATGATGTGTCTGTGGACCTGGAAGGCAACACACTTGGGGAACTGTTGCAGAACGCTTCAACCAGACTGCGCGAGAACGGGCGCATCGTGGCGGAGGTGCAGGTCGATGGACAGGTGATGACCCCGAGCGATCTGGAACAAGCTCAGGCTGAACCTGTAAAAGGGGAAGTTCGGCTGGTCTCGACGGATGCTTCCAAGCTGGCGCTGGATGTACTGGAACAGGTGCAGGTCACGCTGGGTGAGTCCAAGCAGGTGATGCAGGAGGCGGCGGACTACTTTCAGCAGGATCGTGTGACGGATGCGATGCAGAAGATCGGCCAGGCCATGCAGGTCTGGCAGCATGTGCAGCAGGCGGTGACGCAAAGCGCGACGCTGATGCGCATCAATCTGGATGAACTGGAATATGAAGGCAAGAGCATCGGCCAGTGGAGCGATCAGTTATTGGAACAGTTCCAGCAATTGCGAGCCGGGCTCGAAGCTTCGGACACGGTGGCGTTATCGGACGCACTGTCATACGAATGGCCTGAGCAGATCGGCCATTGGCAGGGCATCCTGGGCAGACTGATGACGCGCATTCAGTCTGAACAGTGAATGTTGCCGTTTGTTTGTCGTTCACATACAGGATGAATCTGTCGATACGATCCTTTTGTTCGATACAAGAGTTATGAATTAAGTCTGTCATGGGGTGAGTCGATATCTGAAAGGCGTAAGTCGGGCGTCCCGGCTTGGAGTTTTTTGGAGAGCGCGATGGATATCGGTCTCCTGTTTGGATTTATTGCGACCTGGGTGCTGGTTTCCTGGGCCTTGCTGGCTGGCGGTGAGGTAGGCATCTTTATCAACTGGCCTTCGATCATTCTGGTCTTTGGTGCCAGTGCGACGGTGGTTTTTTTCAGTTACCCGGTCAAGTATTGCAAGAAAGTCATCCCCGTTCTCAAACGTGCCTTATTTTTCCAGTCACCCGATTATGAAAAGTTGATTGCCGATCTGGTGTCATTTGCCGAAATCGCTCGACGCGACGGCATCCTCAGTCTCGAAAATGCCACCAAGGACATTGAAGATCAATTCCTGACCAGTGGTATTCAGATGGCTGTCGATGGCACCGATCCGGAATTGATCGAACAGATCATGACCACGGAACTGGAAAACATTGTCGAGAGGCATGACAACGGCAAGGTGGTGTTCGACGCCATCGGCAAGTACGCCCCGGCCTACGGCATGATCGGGACGCTGATCGGTCTGGTCATCATGTTGAAGAACATGACCGATCCTTCTTCGATTGGCTCAGGTATGGCGGTCGCCTTGTTGACGACCCTTTATGGTGCCTTGATCGCCAACGGCATTGCGTTGCCTTTGTCAGACCGGCTCTCGAAACGCTCCAGTGAGGAAGTATTGGCCAAGACCATCATCATCAAGGGGGTCATGGCCATCCAATCCGGCGATAACCCGCGCATCGTGGAGCAGAAGCTTCGTACCTTCCTGCCACCGGACATGCGAGCGTCAGAAGCTGAAGAAGCAGCCTAAGCAGGTGTCATCATGGGCATGAAGGACAAATGCAAATGCGAAGAAGGGGCTCCACTCTGGGTCATGACCTTTGGTGACATGATGTCGCTGTTGCTGACGTTTTTCATCCTGCTGGTGTCCATGTCCGAGATCAAACAGGAAGATCAGTTCCGTGTCGTGGCTGACATGGTGAAGAAAAGCTTTGGCGTGCGAGGCGGGGGTGGCCGCGTTTATTCCAACACCGATCCGGAAATGTCGCTTCAGAAAGTGCTCGAAGAACTGGAAGTGCGCAGCCAGGTCCATCAGAAAGTGAGTAATTCTGATGATCCGGGTATTGAAGGGCGCAGGCCTCAGGTGACCCGGGTTCGCAAGGGCTGGATCATTGATGTAGGTGGGAAAATCACGTTTGAACCTTTGTCAGATGAGCTGACTGAGGATTCCCGCCAGAAATTGCTCAAGGTGGCGGAGATTATTCGCGATCTTAATAACAAGGTTGAGATTCGCGGCCACACGTCGAATCTTGAGGACACGCGGGGTAGTCCGTATGACGATTCCCGTGAGCTCTCTTACGCCAGGGCAGCCAAGGTTGAAGACTTTCTCATCAGTAAGAAAGGTGGCAACCTGCGATCAGAGCGGATGACACTGGTAGCAGTGGCGGATCGCGAGCCTTTGGTCAAACGGGCGTATGACGCGGAAAGGCACCGCAACAACCGGCGGGTTGAGATCGTGTTGCTGGAAGCGGTGGTGGATGACATGAATCAGCCGGAACCGCCTGAATAATTGAATGACAAGCGAATAGGCAGGAGATAGAGCCATGCCTGATGAAAAGAAACAAGCAGCGAATAACGAAGAACCGAAGAAGAAGTTGCCGCTCAAGACGTTGATCGTGCTTGGCGTGGTCTTTCTGATCGAAGCCCTGGTGATTTCTGGCGCCTTTCTGCTGACTCAGCCTGCCGAATCGGTGGCTGAGCTGTCTGGCGCAGAAAAAGATGAGTTGGCTCAGAAGGAATCGATGGTGGAAGTGTTGGTCTGTGAGGGCAAGTTCAACAACACGCGCCGAGGCCCGATCTACATGTACGATGTCGAGGTGGCGATCGGGGTCAAGCGCAAATATGAAGAAAAAGCTGTGGCTGACAGTGAGCGACTGGTTCACCGCATCAAGGATGTGGTGCGCAGCATCGTGGCCGGGGCCGAACCCGCTCAGCTTAACGAAGAAGACCTGACCACCATCAAGCGCCAGATTCGCGAACATCTGGAACAGTTCTTTGGCAAGGATGATGAAGGCAACAGCGTCATCGAATCGGTCATGATCACCAAGTGGAACAGCTACAGGCAGGGACACTAAGCCCTGATCGTTGATCACCCGGTTCCTGGAAACGATTGCAGAACTTGCGCCATCCGATCCGATAACTCCTTAGGCGGCGGGTCGGGCATTCATGTGTGTGCCCGGTTTTCGCTTTGAGGTGATCCATGGCTGAAACACCCGAACAACCTGCAAACTCTGACTCTGATCAAGAAGGCGGAGCCCAGTCCGAAGTTGATCAGGCGGTCCAGGATGCCCTGGCTGAAGCTCAGGCTGCAGTGGATTCCATGCAATCTGACGCTGAGGAAGCTGGCAGTGAAACTGCCGCCGCTGCATCAGGCGCTGCCGCGTTTGATCAGGCTGATTTTTCACCATCTTCAGCCGGTTCCGGCTCAGACGATGGTATGGACATGCTGGGTGATGTGGATCTGGATGTCACCATCGAACTTGGCCGGACTGAAATGCTTGTTGAGGATGTGCTCAAACTCAACGATGGCAGCGTCGTGGAGCTGGACAAGCTGGCAGGTGACCCGGTGGATATTTACGTGAATAATCGACTCATTGCCCGAGGCGAAGTGCTTGTTTTGAATGAGAACTTCTGCATTCGCATCAGTGAGATCATTGACAGTCTGCGCGAGCAGGCTGCAGAAGCGGCTAAACAGGAAGTTCAGCTTGAGGCCGGCTGAGTCGGCTGTGCGTGGAACGTGTGATTGGTAAAGCGCGGAGGCGCAACATCGCGGAGCGATGAACAAGGGCCAGGATGGCCGCATGACAATCAGTTCGAACATTTCGTCTCTACCATGGTGGTTGCGTGTCTTTGCAACTGCCTGCTTCCTGCTGTGCATCACCGCATCGGTTCCCTTTGCTGCTGCGCAGGTTCATGATGAATTTTCTGAGCCTCAGGTCGGCCCAACGGGTGAACCTGCGATCAGCCTGACTGGACCTACCGGGCCGGTGATGGAAGTCACCAGTCCTGCGGATGATCCTTCCGCACGCCCGCCTGACTTCAACGATGCCAGACCAACCGGGCATTCACAGGCAGAGCAATCAATTGGCGAGATTGATGACAGTCGCGAGCCAGGTAACCGTTCGAGTGCTTCGGCAGATCGCTTGAAGCAGTTAAGCGAGAAGATCGCTGCCACGCGACGGGCTATGGAAGATGAAGCCGCACGCACGCCGGTGGGTGATGTCGATGTCACTTCGACACCTTTGCCTTGGGAGCGCGATGTAGTTGACAAGACGCCAGCCGGTTCAACTGCGAATCAACCAGAGCCAGCTTCGATCAATCGAGAACCAGTCCCTCAGCCGGTGGCAATCAGTACGGAAAAGAACATCTCTCAATCAGGTAATTTCAGCCAGACGACAGAAACGCGTATGCCTGCAGGACTGACAGATACTGAGCAGGAAACAGAGCAGGCTTCGGATACACCTGCCCGCCCACTTGGGCCTCGTACGGATCAGAAAGATGGCAGCCCTTCCAGCAACACCAGCCTGGTGTCGTGGGAATCTTCGCTTTGGGCCATCGGCGCGTTGGTGCTGGTAGTCGGCTTGATCTATGTCTTAAAGACCGTGCTCATGCGCATGAGTGGTAAGACCCCGGCTTCAGTCAACTCTCCTGTGCTTGATGTCTTGACGCGTGTTTCCATCAGTCCCAAGAGCAACATCCTGGTTTTGCGGATGAGTGGACGTTTGTTGCTGGTGGGCGAGTCTGCTTCAGGTCTGCAACCCATTGCCAACATTGATGATCCCGACGAAGTGGCCCACATTCTCAAGGCCGTCGAATCTTCCAAGCCCAACAGCATCAGTGCTTCATTCGGCGATTTGCTCGGGCGATATCGCAAAGATCACGACGAGGAGTACGAAGAAGAGACTGGCGGGGATCGGCATGAAGTGGCTGTCGATGCGGCACGCGATCAGATCAGCCGGCTGCGCACTCAGATGCGTTCATCACTTGGCAAGGGACGTTATGCATGAGGCAACCAAGGCAAATATCCCGGCTGTTGGTATGCGCTTTGGCGTTGCTCATGTTGCACCTTTTATCTGGTGTTGCCCTCGCGCAATCTTCCACTGGCTCTGACGGGTTGGATGCAGATCCCTCGGCCATGGAAGGCGTGGATGGCAGCAAGACAAGTGCGGTTGACCTGACCAATCCGATCTCAGTCTTGCGCAATGCTGGCCGAGTCTTTGAAGAACGCAATGACCTGTTGGGTTCGATTCGTGACGGCCGGGTCAATGTCGATGAAGGCATCCCCGGCGAACCTTTGCAGGCCGGTTCTGATCCCGATGATTACTCCGGAAGACGCGGCGCATTCTCCACCACGCTTTCGATCCTGATGTTGCTGACGGTGCTGACTTTGGCGCCGTCGGTTCTCATCCTTTGCACGAGTTTCACGCGCATCGTTGTCGTGCTGGCTTTGCTGCGACAGGCGATCGGCACGCAAACGCTGCCTCCCAGTCAGGTCATCATCGGCTTGTCGCTTTTCCTGACGCTTCTGGTCATGGCCCCGACCTTGAATGAAATCCACCAGAAGGCCGTCATCCCCTTGATGAATGAAGAGATCAACGAGATGGAAGCGTGGGAAATCGGCAAGCAACCGATCCGTCGATTCATGTTTGACCAGATCGACTATGCAGGCAACTGGAATGATGTTTACCTGATGCTGGAATATCGTGGCGTGGATACATCCGATCCCTCCAAGCTGACGGAAGATGATGTGGACATGCTGACTTTGGTGCCTGCGTTCATACTCAGCGAGCTCAAGATTGCGTTTCTCATGGGGTTTCGGCTTTACCTGCCTTTCCTTGTGATTGACATGGTGATTTCCAGCGTATTGATCAGCATGGGTATGTTGATGTTGCCCCCCGTATTGATCTCGCTGCCTTTCAAGTTGTTGTTGTTTGTGCTGGTCGATGGTTGGCGTCTGGTCACGGGCAATCTGCTATCGAGCTTTGCGGTGCCCGGAGTTACGACGTAATTGAGTTCCGCGCCCAAGGTGCGCGCACAGAGTGTTGCAAAAGGTAAGAAAAGACAGGCCAAAAAGGAATACACGATGGGAACAGAACAGGCGATTGATGCGGTAAGGATTTCCTTGGGGGTGATGTTGATTGCCAGCGCACCGATCCTGGCGTCCGGCCTGTTGATTGGTTTGGCGGTGAGCATCTTGCAGGCAGTGACGCAGATTCAGGAACAGACGTTGAGTTTTGTGCCCAAAATTGCCGCGATGGGATTGGTGGCCATGCTTATCGCGCCCTGGCTGATTCAGATGTTGTCTGACTTTTCAGTAGGCATGTTCAGCGGTGGTTGGCTGGCGATGCCTTGAGCGTAAGAGATGATGCATGTTTGAGTATTTACTGCCTCATGTTCCTGCCTGGCTGATGGTGCTGTTCCGCATCACAGGCATTTTCATCATGGGGCCGATGTTTGGCTCATCCACGATCCCTCCCAAAGTGAAAATCTTTCTCGCAGCAGGTATTGCCTTTGCGGTTTATCCGATGCTGCTCAGCCCGGACAGACAGGCAGCCTGGTTTGTCTTTGACATGATCGATCATGGCATGCATATGTGGATGCTGATTCCCATGATCGCGTCGGAATTGCTCATCGGCTTTCTGATTGGATACGGTGCGACGCTGCCCATCATCGGTTTTCAGATGGCCGGCCGGGTGATCGATCAACAGCTTGGCCTGGGTATTGCAGGCATCTATAACCCCGAAATCGATGACCAGTCCGGCATGGTGGATCAGTTCTACTTCATGCTGGGCTTGGCGTTGTTTGTCATTGTCGGCGGCCATCGCATCATGCTGATTACCTTGCTAGGCACTTTCGATCAGGTGCCTTTGGGCAGCTTCATGGTGTCGGATCAAACGCTACTGCTGATTACCGGATTGTTGCAGGCGATGGTGGATATTGCGGTGCGGGTGGCTGGCCCTTTGCTTTGCATTATTTTTCTGATGACGGTGGGCATGGGTTTTATTGCCCGTACGGTGCCTCAGATGAACATTTTGAGCATCGGTTTCCCGCTTCGCATTCTGCTGGGGTTGTTCATCCTGACTGCGTCAATCTCGGTTGAAGCCAATGCTTACACCGAGGCTTTGCACATCAGTCTTCAGGCGATTCAAGGTTACTTCAACGATATTGCAGTCGCACAAGCACATCAGTCGGCAATGTACTGACCGAATGTTGGGAGTCTGACTCTTGGCTGAGAATGATTTTGAAAAAACAGAACCCGCAACGCCCAGGCGTCGGCGTGAAGCGCGTGAGAAAGGCAATGTGACCAAGTCGCAGGACTTGAACGCCGCGTTGGCTCTGTTTTTCGGCATGATCATGCTCTATTTCTTTGGCATGCAGATGATGGGGGGGATGAAACTTGGCGTTGAAAATACCTTGAGCGGAGCCTGGATTGCCCATCCGACGCGGATGGATGGGACGGAACAGTTTTTTGCTGCCTTGATACGGATTGCTGTCGAGGCGGGTTTGCCCATCGTCCTGTCACTTTCATCATTGGCGTTGCTGGCCAACGTCCTGCAGGTTGGTTTTTTGTTGACAGGTCAGCCTTTGATTCCCAATCCCGGCAGGCTCAACCCCATCAAGGGATTTGCTTCTTTGGTGGATGCCCGGGCGATGATGAGGCTGGGCATGAGTCTGGGTAAGGTCGGGCTGGTGGTCGGGGTGGCTGCGATTTCGATTTACTTTGATATTTCGAAGATTGCGGCCATCTCGCAATTGGCTTTGATGCCCATGCTCGGGGCCATCAGCGGCATCATTTTTTGGATGGCGATGAAAATTGCCCTTGTGCTGCTCGTACTGGCAGTGGCGGATTACATGTTTCAACGCTGGAAACGCGAAGAAGACCTGAAAATGAGCAAGCAGGAAGTGAAAGAAGAGATGAAACGCATGGAGGGTGACCCGCTCATCAAACAGCGCAGGCAGCGCATTGCCCGGCAGTTGGCCTTGCAACGGGTCAATCAGGCGGTGCCGGGCGCGGATGTGGTGGTCACGAACCCGACTCACTACGCGGTGGCATTGAAATATGATTCGGATAACATGTCCGCGCCAAGAGTTGTCGCCAAGGGAGCGGACTTTATTGCGGCACGCATTCGTCAACTTGCAGCCCAGCATGGCATCCCCATTATTGAGCGCAAGGAGCTGGCACGCGGCCTGTATCACAGTGTCGATCCCGGCCAGGAGATCCCCCCCGAGTTTTACCAGGCTGTGGCTGAGATTCTCGCGTATGTGTATGGCCTGAGTAAGCAGAGCGCGTGATTGCTGCGCAACTCTTGCGCCGTGTGCGCAGTTCATTTCCCTCTCGCGCAGAAGTCGCGCTTTTTTGCAAGTTGAACCCTATCCTCCGACCGATAATGCAGTTAATCGTTTGTGTGAATCCGTCAATCAGCAGGGCAGGAAGCCCGTTCAGCGACGCCAAGGATGGCAACACCTTCTTACAGTATGACGATGCCTGCTTGGGTGACTCAGATTATGGGTTACCGTGCGCTGGTGGTCCCCTTCGCGGTGATCGGTCTGTTGGCAGTGTTGATCGTGCCGATGCCGACCTTTGCGATGGACTTGCTCATCGCGGCGAACCTGGCATTGGCGGCGGTCATCCTTCTGACCACGATTTTTGTCACCAGTCCGCTTGAGTTTTCTGTTTTCCCATCGCTGTTGCTGGGTACGACGCTCTTTCGTCTGGTCTTGAACGTCGCGACGACTCGACTGATTCTCCAGGCTGATGCCGCCACCCCCGAGGCCGCGGCGAGTGTGGCCGGTGATCTGATCTTTGCTTTCAGTAACTTTGTTGCAGGCAACTCGCTGGTTGTTGGGTTGATTCTGTTCATCATTCTGATCGTGGTGCAGTTTGTGGTCATCACCAAAGGTGCGACGCGTATTTCAGAAGTCGCAGCGCGTTTCACGTTGGATGGCATGCCTGGCAAGCAGATGGCCATCGACGCGGATTTGAATGCGGGTCTGATCAATGAGCACGAGGCACGGACCCGACGCGACTCCATCAGCCGGGAAGCCGACTTCTACGGGGCGATGGATGGTGCGGCCAAGTTTGTGCGGGGCGATGCGATTGCAGGCATCATCATCACGGTGATCAATATTCTGGGTGGTTTTACCGTGGGTATGGCTATCAAAGGCTGGGGCTTCACTGAATCACTCGAATTGTTCACGATGTTGACGATTGGTGACGGCCTGGTTTCGCAGTTGCCTGCGCTGATCATCTCCATCGCGGCCGGCCTGATCGTGACACGCTCCAGTGGCGAAGCCAATCTGGGGACGGATTTATCAGGCCAATTGACGCGCAGTTGGCAAGCGCTGGCCATCACCGCATGTTTTCTGTTTCTCATGGCCTTCACCGGCATGCCTGTGATCCCCATGTTGGCTTTGGCAATCGGTTTGGGGACCGTGGCCTGGTACGTGCGCAATACGGAAATCAATGAGGAGGGACAGGTCGTTGCTGAAGCGGCCAGGAAGGAGAAAGCTGATAAGAAAGAACCGCCACCCATCGAGCAATCCATGGCTGTGGATGCGTTGGAACTCGAAGTGGGCTATGCCCTGGTGGCTTTGGTTGATGCAGGGCAGGGGGGCAACCTGCTGGAGCGGATCAGCATGATTCGCCGTCAGTTGGCCACCGAGTTGGGTCTGGTCATGCCTCCCGTGCGCATTCGCGACAACATGCAGCTTGAACCCAATCACTACAACATCAATATCCGTGGCAATCTGGTGGCTTCGGGCACGATCTACCCGGATCAATACCTGGCGATGGATGGCGGGTTGGCCAGTGAGCCGGTGGAAGGTCGGCGGGTGCGCGAGCCTGCCTTCGGTCTGGATGCGACGTGGATTGACCCGGCCATGAAAGAGCATGCTGAGTCGCTCAACTATGCGGTGGTCGGTGCAACGGATGTGTTGGCGACGCACTTGACGGAAGTGGTGAAGGATCATGGCTACGAATTGCTGACACGCGAGGAAACCAACAACCTCATCAAGCAAGTGCAGGAAAAAGCACCCAAACTGGTCGAGGAAGTATTGGGCGAGAACGGCATCCTCAAGCCTGGGCAGTTGCAGAAAGTGCTGCAAAACCTGTTGCGTGAACGTGTGCCCATTCGTGACCTTGAAACGATCATCGAAACTTTGGGGGATTGGGGGGCGCGCAGCAAGGACCTTGAGGTATTGACTGAATACGTCCGTAACGCGCTAAGGCGAACCATTACAAATCAGCATGTGTCGGAAGAAGAGGAAATGGATGGCTCGGATGTTACAGCCACGCGTAAGGTGCGCAAGCTCTATTGTGTTTCGCTTGACCCCTCACTGGAAGACATGATCAACGGCTTCATCGACAGGACAACCGAAGGTACATCGATGTCCATGCCTCCAGCAGTGGCCAACCGTGTGGTGAAAGCGATCAGCACCGAGGTGCAGAAGCTCCTGCAGGCGGGGCGCCAGCCCGTGGTGCTGGCTTCGCCTCAAGTACGCGGGCAGGTGCGCAAGTTGATTGAAACCTCGCTGCCCAACGTGGCGGTGGTGGGTTACAACGAAGTGAGTAAGGGTGTCGAAGTGGAATCGTTGGGATTGGTCCAACTGGAACAGGAACCTGTCGGGGCAGGTGCCGCTAATTGAGGTGTGATGTGAATCTGAAGACGTTTCAAGGCAGAAGCATGGCACAGGCATTGGCGGCTGTTCGGGCCGACCTTGGACATGATGCGGTGATCCTTCACACACGCAGTTTCCGGGCGGGTGGTTTCCTGGGCATCGGCCAACGCACGGTGGTGGAGATTACGGCTGCACGTGGGCAGGATGTGGGCAGACGTCGGGCTGGTCGTGGCCGATCACGTCAGTCTGCCGGGGCCATGCGCAACACGGCGCAGCGTGAGCGCGTTGCTGCTGGCACAACTGGCATGCGATCGACTCAAGATGATCAGCAAAGAATTGCCAACCTGCGACGTCAGGCTGAAGAATTGAAAGACCAGGCCGGGGCTGTTGCAGTTGATGAGTCGGCATCGCAAGCTTCCACGGCTGTTGGAGATCTGATCCGTCGCACTTATGCCATCGCCTCGTCAGAAGCGGAGGCGAGGCTGAAGTCGCAGTCGCAGCCAGCTCAGCCGTGTAAAACTTCATCTCAAACTTCCGGTCATTCACAGATAACAGATGGAAGTACGCAACCAAAACTGCGTGTGGATCATGTCAATGGACAGAATGCGATCGCCAATCATGAGCAGTTGGTGAAAGAGATGTCCGCGGTGAAGGAGATGGTCTGTCGTGTGATGAAGCAGCAGCAGAAGTTGCCGCCGATGGTGACACGCTCCGGGGCTGACCTTGAAGACCCGTTGTTCGATCAGTACCTGGCTTTGATCGAACAGGAGGTAGCCGACGAAATCGCTCATGAGGTGATGCTAGAAGTGCGCAACCGCGTGGGGAATCCGGCTGAAGCCAATGCGAAGAAAGTCGCCAGCGTGACCCGCGCGGTGATGACCGAGCGGATGCCGGGCATGGCCGGGCCACAGGCAGATTTGAATTATCAGAAGCCTGATGATGGCAGGCCTTTGACGATCGCCTTTGTCGGGCCGACCGGTGTGGGCAAGACCACGACGGTCGCCAAGCTGGCAGCCCAATACAAACTCAAGCAGGGGTTGAATGTTGCGTTGATTACGCTGGATACCTATCGCATCGCGGCTGTGGAGCAGTTGCGGACGTACGCCAACATCATTGGCTTGCCTTTGCATGTGGTGTCGAAAGCGGAAGAGATGTCACGGGCGATGCAGCTCTGCCAGGGGTGCGACGTGGTGCTGATCGACACGGCCGGTCGAAGTCAGCGTGATACTGAAAAATTGACCGCATTGAAGGATTTGCTGGCCAGTGCGGAACCTCACGAGGTGCATCTGGTGTTGTCCTCAGCAGCTTCTGCACGGGTTTTGAATGAAGCGGTGGCCAAATTCAGCGAGATTCGCACGGATCGGGTGGTTTTCACCAAGCTGGATGAGGCTGTGACATTTGGCATGATTTTCAACGTTACCGCCCAACTCGGGAAGAAGTTAAGCTATGTGACGACGGGACAGGAGGTTCCCCACCACATTGAACCGGGCAATGCCGGGCGATTGGCCTCGCTGATCATGGATGGGTCTTTGAACGCTTGAGGCTGAAGACCTGTAATGGGTATGACAGCTGTTGCGTCGAGTGTGTGCTGCCTAAGCAGTCATGAGTAAGAAAGGCGGATTGGATTGACGGATCAGGCTCAAGCATTGCGAGATATGGTCGGCTTTCAGCCAAAGGTGTCTGCCGTCACGAAGACGGATACCGCTGTCCCCGTTCAACAGGTATCGACCATCATCACCGATGAAACGGTCGATCGATTGGTCAAGCGCACCGGGCCTCGCGTGTTGGCGATCACCAGCGGTAAGGGTGGCGTGGGCAAGACTAACGTGGCGGTGAACCTGGCAGTTCGCTTATCCCAGATGGGGCGACGGGTACTGCTGCTGGATGCGGACTTGGGCACAGCCAATGCAGATGTGATCTGCAATATGAATCCTGTTTACAGCTTGGCGCATGTCGTGGCAGGCAGGCGTCGTCTTGAAGATGTCGCAATGGATGCGCCGGGTGGCTTCCGGTTGATTCCCGGCGCTTCTGGTTTGGCTGAGATGGCAGCCTTGGGAGCTATCGAGCGTGACCGTTTGTTATTGCAGCTTGATGAGATGGAGCGCAAGACAGACTTGGTGTTGATCGACACGGCTGCGGGTGTTGGGCCGAATGTCTTGGGGTTCCTGGTCAACGCAGACCAACAGCTTGTGGTCACAACTCCTGAACCTACTTCAATCACTGATGCTTATGCGGTGATTAAAACACTGGTCCGACAAAGAAAAGATGTAGAACTTCGTCTGCTTGTCAACATGGTGCGCAATGTTAACGAAGCGCGCGAAGTGTATGAACGTATCTCAGCCGTGTGCCAACGATTCCTGCGCATCAAACTGGGTTATGCCGGGCATATTGTCAATGACTCACGCGTGACCATGGCCGTACGTGGCAGGCAGCCTTTCGTTTTGATGTATCCGCGTACGGAAGCATCAACAAATGTCGGACAGTTGGCGCATCGTGTGGATCGTCACGCGAATGAACCGGATGGACGAGGGTTGGTGAGTCGATTGTCACGCTGGCTTGGGCGATAGTTTTAAACGTTCCTTATTGCTCCAGGCCATGAACAATGGTTATCCAGTCCGGTAATCGTGGGCTTCTTGGGGTTAAATCCCCAATCATTTCTTTTTAAGTCAATTGAACGAATTAAGAGTTTGAAAAGCGATGATGATCAGTTATGATTTGATCTATTGTCACTGGCACGGAGCCGTCGACGTTCGATATGGCGACTGAACGCGAGCAAAGGAGTGCTTGCCATTCAAGCTCGAATGATTGCAACTTCATTTTCGATCATTGCGTTTCTCGCAACGCTGTTGACATCGTCAATCTATAGCGGTGCGTCTTTCGCTTCTTCCTTACTGCGTGCTGTGACAGCATTGGTTCTTGCTTATGTGATTGGCCGAGTGGTCGGCGCGATCATGCAAGGCATCATTGAGGAAGAAATTCAAAATTTCAAAAAGTCGAATCCATTGCCGAAGCATCCGGACAAGGATCGTTCAGATGCCCAGGGCAATTCAGTGCCACCGGTCAAAGGGGACCAGGGTACGCCGGAACAAAGTAGCGCACAGGCGGCATGACGGCAGCCGCAAGGAGTTGGTGCCTGAGCATATCTTACATGGGTGATGTTGATGTACGGAAACATCAACAGCAAATGGTCAAGGAGTAGACCACATGGCTAAATCAGTCAAGTTTGCAACGTTGAAGACGGCTGACGGAAAAGAAATCCCGATCATGGAAGTCTGGAAGGAGTACCGCAAGGTCGCCACGGAAGAACTCCGTAACCGCCTGATGGAACATTACCTTCCACTCGTCCGTTACAACGCCGAGCGCGTGCATACCAAACTGCCCGATGAGGTGGATGTCGAAGACCTGATGAGTGCGGGGATCTTCGGCCTGATGGATGCGATTGATGCGTTCGATCTTGATCGCGGTGTGAAGTTCGAGACTTATTGTGCTCCGCGTATTCGTGGTGCCATCCTTGATGAACTTCGAGCCATGGACTGGGTGCCTCGCCTGGTGCGCAGCCGGGCCGGTCAGGTTGAGAAAGCTCGCAAAAGCATTCATAAAGAGACCGGCATGCGCGCGACGGACGAAGAAGTAGCCAAGCGCATGAACATGAGCATGGACGAATTCAGCAAGATTCGCAAAGACTCAGGTACGGTCGGCGTGGTTTCGCTTTCGCGTAAGTGGTTCGAGACAGATTCCAACAAGGATGTGCGTGAGATCGATGTGCTGGAAGATCAGAAGCAGGTCAACCCCTTTGCCATCGCTCAACGCGATGATGTGAAAGAACTGGTCACGAAAGGTTTGTCACGTGCCGAGCGATTGATCGTGGTGCTTTACTACTACGAGCAGATGACGATGAAGGAGATCGGCGTGACACTTGATCTGTCTGAATCTCGCGTCAGCCAGATGCATTCCTCCATCCTCGCCCGATTGAAAGCTCAGTTGCAGAACAAGACAGCCGAACTCGTGGCTGAAACGGAATAAAGGTTTACTCTCTCTACACTTCAAACGCTTCGATTCGTCGAAGCGTTTTTTTATCGATTGCTGTCATCGGCTGTGCCATCTTTCTGTGTGTCGCGTTTGTCGGTCTGGCGCATGGCGATGACGATGATGGAATAGCAATCCTTCCTCTGCAAACGAAAGGTCAGCCAGGTTGCAGCCAGGGTGTCGGCTTTGGATTGCACCTGTAACATCAGGGGTGGCGGTGAAGGGTTATTGTCTGCTTGTTTATTGTCCTGTTCGGTTCGCATCTGACCGGACTCGGCCGAACCATCTTCACGGCTGTCTTGAACATCATCTTCTGCCTTTGGAACATCACCTTCATTTACCTGGTCAGTGATTGCGTTCGTTGCTGTTCGCTCTGGCAGTTCTTCGCCGCGCTGCCAGGTCAACATAAGCGTGGGATAAATCACCAACAGATTATCCGTTTCCGATGCATCAGTCGCTGGTAGTCGCAGGTCTTCAAAAACCTTGCCGACCTTGGGCAAACTGTCATCCTTCTCGGTTGTAAGCGGTTTGATGCGGTATCGGCGATATGGCATCAACGATGTTTCTTGAACGACAGGTTTGTTTTCCGCGGTCTGCGCTCTGATATGCGCGACCCATTGCAAAGGCATGGGGTTTCGCTCAGTCAATGTTCTGCCTCGCTGGGAAGGCAGTGTCAGGATGGGAGCCCATTGGACATCCTTCGAAAGCGGGATACGCGTGTTGGTGACAAACTGGCTGAAAGGCTTACCGATTCGCTCTGTCAATGCATCAAACTGATCCGGCCGGATCAAGCCTACCTCGAACCCCGCCTCACGATATCGCGCAATCGTTCTCTCAGATATACCCTCATGAATTAACAGCTCGGGCAGCTCCAAAGCTTTCTCATCAATCACATAATCAAGACGAAGCACGCGAAAATGAAGGCTGGCTTGCTCCTGCTTTGGCCCATCTTGTGCCCCCACGTCATTCTCATCTTTTACCAGTTTCAGTGACAGGTTCTTCTCTTCCTGGCGATCCTGGCTGGCACACGAAACCAGCATCAGCAAAACGCAAGGCAATATCAGAATCAGCCTAACTCGCCCCAGTGGATCATGTTGTGATGAACAATCACTCATCACTCTATCCTAACCCGATGAGTGGGTTTCGTGATGCATCTATCTGCTTGTTACGAATTCTTAAGGTAATCGAGCAGGCGGTCGATGCCTTCCAGCAACTGCGATTCAGGAATGGTTAAAGCTGGGGCAATACGCAGAATGTTGGTTTGGGCGCTGCCAATCAAAATGCCCCGATCCAGCATTCCCTTGACGATGTCCATGGCCGAGGTAACCCCCTTTGGAAGTTGCTTGACATCCAGTTCGATGCCAAGGAACAACCCCTTGCCACGCACATTTTGAATGGCTGGAACCTGTTCCGCCAGACTCATGATCTGTTCGCTGATCTGCTGGCCTAATTCAACAGCACGTTCAGCCAGATTTTCATCGGATATGGTGCGAAAGACTGCGGCACAGGCTGCCATGCTCAGGCAGTTCCCGCCTAAGGTCGTGGCATGCTTGACGCCATGCTTGCGTGCATCGAATAGTTCCGCCAGGCAAGCGCGAATATGCACAGCCCCAACGGGCAATCCACCACCCACACCTTTACCCATCGTGAAAATGTCGGGTTCGAAGTCCCAATGCTGATACGCGAAAGGCTTGCCCGTTCGCCCACCGGCACACCAGACCTCATCGCAGATCAATATCACATCGCGCTCGTCGCAAAGCTTGCGCAGGTTGGGCAGGTAGTCTGCATCAGGTACGTTGATGCCACCTTCGCCCTGGATCGGCTCGACGATGACGGCCACGGTTTCGTCGTCCATGGCTTTTTCAATCGCTGCCAGATCGTTGTAAGCCACGTTGCAAAAGCCCGGCAGCAACGGTTCAAAGCCTAGTCGCACTTTGTCCTGCCCGGTGGCGCCCATGGTCGCAAAGGATCGGCCATGAAAACTCTGTGTCGCACTGATCACCTTGTAACGCCCGAATTCGCCAGTTGCTTTGTTGGGCTTGGTCTTGCCATAGAGTCGCGCGAGTTTGATTGCCGTTTCGTTCGCATCCGCGCCGCTGTGGCTGAAGAATGTCTTGCCACCAAAGGCCAACTTCGCGATCCACTGCGCAGCCTCGACCTGAGGTTGTGTGTGCAAAAGATTGCCCACATGCCAGAGCGAACGTGCCTGCTGTGTCACTGCCTGCACAAGAGCAGGATGACAATGCCCCAGCACCGTTGCGCCAAAACCGGAGAACAGGTCAAGGTACTCGTTGCCGTCCGCATCCCAGAGTCGGCTGCCTTCGCCGCGCACCATGACCTTGTCGAACCTTGGGTAGTTCGGTGAAAGATACTTGTCATGATTCTCAATGATCTGAGCGGTTGTGGTGGCGATGTCAATGCTGGACAAGGTTCGGCTCCTGTGATTCGAGCCGAGTATTGTAACGTGAGGATTCACTTCGCTGAGACCATCGACGCCAGACTTGCATCAGCACGCCTTGCGAGGGTGAGAAAACCAAGGCCAGCGTGAATATCACCCCCGCAACAACCGCCATCATGCCCGGCGTTTCTGTCGTGCGAATCTCTTCAAAACCCAGCCAATCCGCAAAGATCAACTGAGGCACCGAAGGCAGTGAGACAGGCCCCAATTCAACCGGCTGGGCCGCTGCGAAACCAAGCAGGCCTGTCAGGATGGCGATGCCGATCGCCAGCACCAGCACCATGGCCAGGCGATGGCTGAGCAATCGGGCCGTCGCAGCAGGCACCACGAGCATGGCGATGACCAGAATGCTGCCCACTGCTTCGAAAGCCGCGACTGTGGTCATGGCTGTCACAATCATCAACCCGTAGTGCATGGCTTTGGCGGAAATGCCTGACGTCTCTGCCAAGCCGGGATCGAAAGCGCTGATGCGAAGTTCCTTGAAGAAAAGAAGCGCAAGCACGCTGTTGATCAGCACGGCGATGCTGAGAGTGACCACTGCCCGAGGCACGAGCAGGCCAAGGAAACTCATCGTGTCGATCGCCGCGAGATCCATCATGCCATACAACACACAGCCGGGGTCGAGGTCAACGCGCATCGTGCCATGCCCATGCCCAGCAAAAACACCTGCATACTTGATCATGACCAGGCCAACGGCAAAGAGAAGCGTGAACACGACACCCATGGCCGCGCTCTGCTCGACGCGACCAAACTGATGAATCCACTGGGTGAAAGCTGCGGTCAAAGCGCCGACGATGGCTGCGCCTGTCAACATGATGGCCGGGTTCAATGGATCAAGCGTGGCGATGGTCTGTGCCAAAGACTGCGGCAGATATCCATGCAGCCAGGTCGCACCTTGCAGAAGCAGCACAGCGATGAAACCACCGGCCAAACCGAGCAGGATGGCGTGGCTGATGGCATCACCCATCATGCTCATGCGGCGAAGCAGCAGAAACACTCCCGGGATCGCGCACGCGATGCCCGTCAGGACGGCGATGGCCAATGTCCATAAATCCGCAGTTTGAGAGGCGGTCAATGCCAGGATCATCCAGCACCTCCACCTGTTTCGATCACATGCACACTTTTAGGAACAGGTGACCGGCCAGCCTTGGTGCGCATGATTTTTTCCAGTTGGGCAATCAGTTCGGGGGACAGCACGTGTTCGATTCGGTCGGCTTCATGATCCACCATGCTGGGCGCGATCTCCGCATGCGTCAGCAGATACGCTTCCCAAAGACGGTGCTCGCGCGTCACACGCGCGGCTTCGACTTCTCCCGCTTTGGTCAGGTGGACGCGCTGCTGACTGTCCAGCCAGACCCAATTTTCATTCGCGGCCTGTTTGATGGTGCGATGCAATCCCTTCTGGTCCCAACTGCGCATGGTCAGCAGTTGGTCAAAGGCAATGCCTTCAATCTTGCCTTCCTGATATAGCAGCCCTTCGTAGGATTCATAGAGCGCGCGCATGAGATGTTGCAGCCGCACGCGTCGGCGAAGGCGCCTTTGCCGGATCGCCAATTTGAGCAAGCCTCGCTCACTGCCGAAGACCATACTCACGATGAATAACAGGCCGGCTGCGATGACGATCATGGCCCCGGCTGGTGCCTGGGAGAGCAGTGAACTGAGCAGGGCACCCAACCAGCCACTGACAGCGCCAAAGCAGGCTGCAAGAAGAAGCATGTGGGTGAGTTTGTGCGTCCAGAATCTTGCCCCGGCTGCGGGAATGATCAGCAAAGCGATGACCAGGATCAGGCCGACCGCCTGAATGCCTACGACAATGATGGCAATCGCCAGACCCGTGATCGCCAGGTCGATCCAGCCAGCAGGCCAACCCTGACTGCCTGCAAAGTCCGTGTCGAATGTGATCAGCGTGAACTCTTTGCGGAGGAAAAGGACGACGATGAAACAGAAGCCAGCCACGACCGCGATGATGAGTGCATCCTGCATCATCAGGTTCGTGGCACTGCCGAAGATGAAGTGATCCAGCCCGGCCCGACCATCCACGCCGGACTGATTGAGATGGGTGAGATTCAACTTGTTGATGACTGCCAGCAGCGCGACCCCCAAGCCAAAGTAAACACTGAGCACGATGGCCAATGCAGCATCTTCCTTGAGCCTGCCGTAACGCGTGATGGCCAGGACGGACAACGCGCCGACGACGCCCGTGAACGCGGCCCCCATAAGCAGCAAAGGCAGCGACCTTCCCCACCCAAGTCCGACGGTGAAAACAAGAAACGCCAGCGCGACGCCGGGCAGCATGGCATGACTGAGCGCATCACCCAGCAGCGAGCGCTTCCGCAACAACATGAACACGCCGATGATGCCTGAGGCCAGGCCCAGCAGCGCAGTCCCCGCGATGACCATACGTGTACCCCAGTCGCGCATGGAAAGTGTGCGTACAAAGTCATCCCATGAAAGACTGGCCAACATCGTCGTGGGCGGGCTGAAGTTGATGATGGGCAACATGCTGTCAAACATGCGACTGTGCTTCTTTATGGAGTGGCTGGGTAGGTTGCTGAGTGACCGCTTTGACGGCCTGGTCAAGCAAGGTCAACCTGCCGCCATACGTTTTCTGCAAGTTCGCTGAGGTAAAGGTCGTTTCTGTCGGGCCGTCTGCAACAACGCGCATGTTGAGCAGGATGACGTGGTTGAAATAATCATCCACGGTTTGCAGATCATGATGTACCACCAGCACGGTTCGGCCACGCGATTGCAACTCGCGCAGCACTTCCACAATCGCGCGCTCCGTCGCAGCATCAACCGCAGCGAATGGTTCATCCATGAAATAAAGTTGTGCATCCTGAGCCAAGGCACGCGCGAGAAAAACACGCTGCTGTTGACCGCCCGAAAGTTGACTGATCTGTCGATCGGCCAATTCCCCGATGCCCACCCGCTCTAACGCTTCATGGGCCAGCTTCTTGTATCGACGCGTGACCGGCAGGCACCAGCCAATCTTTCGATACAACCCCATCGCCACCACATCCAGTGCATTGACTGGGAAGTCCCAGTCAACGCTCTCGCGCTGAGGCACGTAACCAATGAGTTGCCTTTGCTTGTGGTAAGGTTGCCCAAACACTTCGATTCGCCCGGACAAGCGCGGGATCAGATTCAGGCACGCTTTGATGAGTGTGCTTTTCCCGGCACCATTGGGCCCAACGATGGCAACCAGATTACCACGCGGCACAGCCAGATTGATATCCCACAACACCGGCTTCTTGTCATAGGCAACGGTTAAATCGTGCACCATCAACGCGGGAGCTTGCTGCGTGTCTGCTTCATCGCGATGAGTCATGGGTTTTGTGTGCGCTACATCAATCATTTGTGCCGTCCTTCAAGCGAAGCTTGCCTTGCATGCCGCGCTGCGGCGCCTGGCCACCGAGGGCACGCGTGATGGTCGTGACGTTGTGGTCAATCATGCCGATGTATGTGCCTTCGTAGCTGCCTGCCGGGCCCATTGCGTCAGAGAACAAGGTGCCACCTTCTTTCACGGGTTGGCCTCGTCGCTGCGCATCTTCCATCAGCATTTCGATGTAGTCCTTGGAGACACTCGACTCGACGAAGATGGCTGCGATCTTTCGTTCCACCAGAAGATCGACCAGTTTGTTTCGGTCTGCCAGGCTGGCCTGGGCTTCAGTGGAGATGCCCTGCACCCCACGCACTTCGATGTCATAGGCTGCCCCCATGTAGCCGAAGGCATCATGGGCTGTGACCAATACACGCTTTGACTTGGGAATGGTTGCCAGAGTCTGCCTCGCATAGGTGTCGAGTTCTGCGAGCTGCTGCAGATAAGCCTCAGCATTGCTGGCATAAGTTTCTGCATTGGCTGGGTCGTATTCAGTGAGTTTGTCGCGCACAGCTTCGACAGCTTTCATCCACATGGCCACGTTCATCCAGACATGCGGATCGAACTTCATGCCGGTGTCCCCGCCAAGAACTTCTGCACGATCGATTAACTCGGTTACCGCGTGGGTCGGCTTTTGCTTGCCGAACTTTTCGAGCGTGGCTCCCATCTGGCCTTCAAGATGCAGGCCGTTGTAAAAGATGACGTTGGCATTCAGCAGCAGGTCAAGGTCTTCGGAAGTGGGTTTGTAAACGTGGGGGTCGGTGCCCGGTTGCATCATGCCGACAACCTCGGCTTTATCCCCCGCGACCTGCCTGACGATGTCCGCAATCATGCCCGTCGTGGCCACGATCTTGTAGGGGTAGGCTTCGGGTGGGCCGAACGCGGCTTGGGATTGGGTGTCGCAGCCGGGGCTGATTACCAGCAATCCGAGTAAACCAATCAGGCAGGTCATCAACGGCACCTGAGCCAGACCAACCCAATCCATCTTCTTATTAGGAAATTTCCTGTACATGCGATTATTCTAACTCGACATTTTGATTAGTCAAAATATATAACTCTATCGCTCATAGAGGAGATTCATTTGTCATTTGATGATTTTTCGTGACAATAGGCCAGCAATTAAGACAAACGGGTGCAAATGTGTAAACTCACCCCTTGTGGAT
Source organism: uncultured Phycisphaeraceae bacterium (assembly GCA_964546335.1). GTDB lineage: Bacteria > Planctomycetota > Phycisphaerae > Phycisphaerales > Phycisphaeraceae > CAZJJN01. The sequence goes on along the minus strand of CAZJJN010000001.1, from coordinate 76,398 downwards.
GCGGATATCCATCATGGGAACACCCGTTCCCGCCCGACGAGTTCCTTTTTCCTTTTACAGAAACGGAATCTTCGATGAGTCAGCCAACGCTTTCCATCCTCGACGATTTTCCCCCAGTCTCGCCTGAGACTTGGCGCGAGGTCGTTGAGAAAGATCTGAATGGGGCACCGTTTGAGAAAAAACTGGTGACCCACACCTACGAAGGCATCAACATTCAGCCGGTCTATTCATCTGCTGACTACGACGGCAGCAGTGACCCGTCCGGTTTGCCTGGCATGCCTGACCAGACACGTGGCAGCGAACTGATAGGCAATGCCATCTGCGGTTGGGATGTCAGACAGGAGCATCTGCATCCTGATCCTGCTGCCAATAACAAGCCGATCCTCACGGACCTTGAGCGCGGGGTCACCAGCATTCACCTGCGAGCCGATGTCGCTTCCCGCCAAGGCCATGATGCCAGCAACGCGAAGGCTGCGGAGTTCGTCGGGCGTGACGGCATCATGCTGTATCGTCTGGCTGATTATGACGCGGCCTTGCAAGGGGTTTACCTTGACCTGGCTGGATTGGGACTCGAGGCTGGCGCGGCTTTCGTTCCCGCCGCGGCTGCTATCGCATCATTATGGAAGCGACGAGGCATCGCCAACGACAAAGCCCGCGCATCGTTTAATGCGGACCCATTGGCTGTTCTTGCTCGTGATGGCGAACTGCCCATGTCGCTGGAAGATGCTTTGGCAGCGATGGCTGAACTGGCCAAGTGGACCAGCGCCAATTATCCCAAGGCCACGAGCATCCGGGTTGGCACCGGGCCATTGCATCATGCCGGCGCGACGGCTGCTCAAGATATTGCCTTCTCCATGGCCACGGGTGTCTGCTACATGAGAGCCATGATCGACCGTGGTATGGATATCAACGCAGCGGCGAAGCAACTGATGTTTGCTTACAGCGTGGGCACGAATTGTTTCCTCGCGATCAGCAAGCTTCGTGCTGCTCGCAAACTCTGGTACCGCGTGCTTGAAGCCAGCGGTGCGGATGTGTCTGCCCAGGCTCACACCGGCATGACCATGCAGGTGCGCACCAGCAAGCGCGTCATGACTCAGCGTGACCCGTGGGTGAACATGCTGCGAAACACAGCGACTGTTTTCGCCGGTGGCATCGCAGGAGCCAACATCATCATTGCGGAGCCTTTTGATTCAGCACAAGGCCTGCCCAGTGACTTTGGCAGACGCATTGCCCGTAACACGCAGATCATCCTGCAGGAAGAATCGAACCTGACCCGTGTGATCGACCCGGCAGGTGGCTGCTGGTTCATCGAAAGCCTGACCAATGAGTTGGCTGAGAAGGCGTGGGCCATCTTCCAGGAAATCGAAAAGATGGGTGGCATGGCTGAAGCGCTGACCAGCGGCTGGGTGGCGTCGCAGATCGACAGTGCGTTTGACGCACGTCTGAAGAACATCGCCACGCGGAAAGATCCGATTACCGGCGTCAGTGAGTTCCCCAACGTCTTTGAGAAGAAGGTGGAAACACCCAAGCCCAAGTTGGATGAACTGGCCAGCAGCGCCAAGTCGCAGTTGGCCAAGGCTGGGCGAGTCGGTGGCAAGATGGCAATCGATGGCAGCATGATGGAGGCTTCAGTCGAAGCGGCTGGGAACGACGCAACGTTGTCCAGCATCTTCGCCGCGATCTTTGAAGGATCGGAACCTGCCACGATGACACCGATCGCGCCACATCCCTATGCGGCTCCGTTCGAGACGCTGCGGGATGCCAGTGACAACTACCTGGCCATGACCGGGCAACGCCCCAAAGTGTTCCTGGCCAACATCGGGCCTGTCGCCCACTTCACCGCAAGGGCTGGGTATGCCAAGAACTTCTTTGAAGCTGGTGGCTTTGAAGTAGTCAGTGACGGCAGTGGCTACCAGGGTGCCGACCGCGATGATGCTCAAGGTGCAGCAGACAAAGCGGCGGCTGCGTTTGCTGACAGCGAAGCCAACATTGCCGTGATCTGTTCCTCCGATGTGATTTATCCGAACTATGTCCCGGTGGTTACGAAAACGCTCAAGCAGCGCGGCGCACGTACGGTGATTCTTGCCGGTGCACCGGGCGAAAACGAGCAGGCATTCCGTGAGGCCGGGGTCGATCGTTTCATCTTTATCAAATGTGATGTCCTGGGCATTCTTCAGGAACTCTTGAAAGAGGAAGGGGTGTTGGCATGACCATCCCAAACTTTGCAGATATTTCCCTACAGGCGGAAGGTAAATCCGCAGGCGTTGAGCAATGGCAGAAACTTGCGGAACAAGCCGCGGGTCAACCACTGAGTGACTTTACCTGGCATACACCAGAGCTGATTGATGTGAAGCCGTTGTACTCAGGCAGTGATCTTGAAGGCATGGAGCACTTGCAAACCATGCCCGGCATCGCGCCCTTCCTGCGTGGGCCATACGCGACGATGTATGTGATGCGTCCTTGGACAGTCAGGCAATATGCTGGCTTCTCCACGGCTGAGGAATCGAATGCGTTTTACAAGCGCAATCTCACCGCCGGCCAGAAGGGATTGTCGATTGCTTTCGACCTGGCGACACACCGAGGCTATGACAGCGATAACCCGCGCGTGATGGGAGACGTCGGCATGGCAGGTGTCGCCATCGACTCCATCCGCGACATGCGCATTCTTTTTGATGGCATCCCGTTGGATAAGATGAGCGTGTCAATGACCATGAACGGGGCGGTGCTGCCTGTCATGGCTCTCTACATCGTTGCTGCGGAAGAGCAGGGCGTGAAGCCTGAACTGCTCAGTGGCACGATTCAAAACGACATCCTCAAAGAGTTCATGGTGCGGAATACTTACATTTACCCGCCTGAACCTTCAGTGAAGATCATCGCGGACATCTTCGAATACACCTCGAACAAGATGCCCAAGTTCAACTCGATATCCATCTCCGGCTACCACATGCAGGAAGCAGGAGCGACCTGCGACCTTGAACTGGGTTACACCCTGGCGGACGGTTTGCAATATGTGCGCACCGGCATCGAGTCTGGCTTGAGCGTGGATGCTTTTGCCCCGCGACTCAGCTTCTTCTGGGCGATCGGCATGAACTTCTTCATGGAAGTCGCGAAGATGCGAGCCGCCCGACTGATCTGGGCCAAGTTGATCAAACAATTTGATCCAAAGAATCCCAAGAGTATGAGCCTGCGAACGCACAGCCAGACTTCCGGTTGGTCGTTGACCGCTCAGGATGTTTACAACAACGTGATTCGTACGTGTATTGAAGCCATGGCCGCGACACAGGGACATACGCAGTCGCTGCATACCAATGCTTTGGACGAAGCGCTGGCGCTGCCGACCGATTTCTCGGCTCGCATCGCCCGTAACACCCAGCTTTTCCTGCAACAGGAAACCGACACCTGCAAGGTCGTCGACCCATGGGGCGGCAGTTACTACGTCGAAAGCCTGACACATGAGCTGGCGCAAAAAGCCTGGGCTCACATTCAGGAAGTCGAAGAGTATGGCGGCATGGCCAAGGCCATCGAAGCTGGAATCCCCAAGATGCGCATCGAAGAAGCGGCGGCTCGTACACAGGCACGCATCGACTCCGGCAGGCAGACCGTCGTCGGCGTCAACAAGTATCAACTCGACACCGAAGAACAGGTGGACGTGTTGAAGGTCGATAACAGTGCGGTACGTGAATCGCAGATCAAGCGTTTGCAATGGCTGCGCGAAGAACGCGATAGCGCGGCTGTGGAACAGAAACTGAATGCATTGACCGAGTGTGCGGCAGATCCCAGCCGAGGTAACCTGCTTGAACTGGCTGTGGATGCAGCCCGGGCTCAGGCAACGGTCGGCGAGATCAGTGATGCTCTCGAAAAAGTGTATGGCAGGCACCAGGCAACCATCCGAAACATCAGCGGAGTGTATGCAGGCGAAATGGGTGAATCATCAGAACAAGTCACGAAGGTACGCGAGCGCACGAAGAAATTTGAGGAAATCGAAGGGCGTCGGCCTCGCATCATGATCGCCAAGATGGGCCAGGACGGACACGACCGCGGCCAGAAGGTTGTGGCTACGGGTTATGCTGACCTTGGCTTCGATGTGGACGTCGGCCCGTTGTTCCAGACGCCTGAGGAAACCGCACGCCAGGCTGTCGAAAATGACGTGCATGTCTGTGCGGCGTCTTCACTTGCAGCCGGTCACCTGACGCTGATTCCCGCGTTACGTGATGAACTGACCAAGCTTGGCCGGGACGACATCGTCATCGTCTGCGGCGGCGTGATTCCGCCTCAGGATTACGATGCGTTGTATGAAGCGGGTGCCAGCCTGATCTTCGGCCCGGGGACAGTGATCAGCAAGGCAGCGGAACAACTGCTTGACACGTTGGATGAGCATCTGGGCATCAATACGAAGAACCCGGATATGCAACCGACGGGTTGAGTTGGTCAGATTGTGAAAACTGAAATCAAGACAAAGCCTCGGTTCGTAGCCGGGGCTTTTCTTACATGACAGCATCATCCGGCCTCAACATAAGTAGCCGATGAATGGGGTTGTGGAACCGCCTCGCCATCCTCCTTTAGTCCGTCCAAATGAAAGTCAATTGCTTCACGCATGGCAATTTCACAACTCTCACGCGTTTCTCCTGTAGCGACACAGCCAGGAAGATCAGGCGAGTATGCCGAGAAACCAGTTTCGGTTTTTTCAATGATGATGAGATATTTCATTTCAATCCTGCCTGTTTCATGGGGCAATGAAAGTGTGAAGCATCCATGTTTGCACCTTTGATTGACACCCTTGCGCAAACTGTTTGTCACGTTAGCTCACGTCCGCCAAAATGAATACATGTTGCAACGCATTCTATCGTCAGTAGTCATACTTATCGTCTCGCAGGTGCTCTTGGCCTGTCAATCTGTTCCTCATGCGGATTACTATGTCTCGCCGGATGGGCGAGATAGCTGGTCGGGCAGGCTTGCGCAGCCGAACAAGGCAAGGACAGATGGCCCATTTGCTTCGGTTGAGCGCGCGATGAAAGCTGTGGCGGAAGAAACTTTCCCGGAGCCTTATCTGAGGTCAGCTTACGAAGCGGTCATCCTGATACGCGATGGGACGTATTACCTCGATCAGGGCTTGCTGATCCAACGACAGAACTGGAACACCCCGCGCCCACTCACGATTGCCAGCTATCCGGGAGAGACCGCGAAACTGGTTGGCGGAAAGCCCGTAACAAACTGGCAAGAAGTTGATGAGCATATTTATGAAGCCAGGCTGCCTATACCCGAAGGGGCCAATCAGATTTATGTGGATGGCATTCGTGCGCCATTGGCGCGGCATCCGAATCATGACTACTTATCTGTAGCCTGGGTTCGCCGAGAAGAACCCGTCTCGAAAGAGTTCTTCCGGTACCGCACATCGGATTTTAAGAACGAAGACAAGCCAGACGCGCCCGACCCCGCGACATGGGACATTTCTCAAGCTCGTGTGGTCGTTTGGCCTCGCATTGACTGGTTCAGCTTCGAGCGGAAGGTGACTGAACTTGATCTGGAAAATCACATCGTCAAGTTGGATGAGCCGGTTCGTTACGACATCAGTTCAGGCAACCGCTACTTCTTTAAGAATATTCCCCAGTTGCTCGATGTGCCGGGCGAAGCATTCATTGATACAGCAAACGATCTTATTCGACTCTGGCCTCCCAGTGGTGCACCGCAGGATGCAGACGTAATCGTCGCCACCGCGCCTTACATCTTTCGCATTGAAGGCCGAAGCCCTGATCAACGCGCCGAGAATGTCCAGATACTAAATCTTGATCTGTCGATCACGGCTGGCACTGCGATTGAGTTGGAGAACGTCAGTAACATCACCATATATGGCTGTCGGATTGAGAATACCGGGGAGCATGGCATCGCGCTTGAGGCTGCCAGCGAAGTCACCATCACGGATAATCTCATTCAATACATCGGTTTCCACGGCATCACCCTTCGAGGGGGTGACCCGACAGCACCAGACGCGCCAAACAATGACGTGACCCACTCCAACGTCATTGACAACAATCACATTCATCATGTTGGACGACGCGTCGGGCACGCCTGTGGGATAGCCATCTGGCAGTCGGGTGGCAATCAAATCACACATAACCTGATTCACCACAGCCCACGCTATGGCATCAATCTGTCAGGCCTGCGTTATCAGCTTCTCAAGGAAGAGAATCCGCGTGTGAACTTTGAGAATCGCCATGAGTTTCTTCACGCTCGTGAGAATCTGATTGCATTCAATCACATCCATCATGTGGTGTTGGATTCTGCCGATGCCGGGGCCATCAGTGCCTGGGGAGCCGGTCGGTACAATGTGGTTTATCACAATCTTATCCATGAAGTCGGCAATGCCCGTTCATATAACACGCATGGCATCTTTCTTGATGATGGTGTGGATCATTGGCGTGTCTCACATAACACCGTGTGGGGACTCGTCGGCAGAACCACAGCCAATGAAGCAGCATTTATCAAGGGGATCGGCCACGTGATTGAAAACAATGTCCTGATCGTCGATCAGAACACGGACAGTGGCATCGGCAGTGATTATTACGTAAAAACCGGCGAAGTGACGCGCGATCTGACTTTCAGGCGAAATATCATTTATATTGAAACCGATCGTGGAGCAGCGATGCACTTCTGGAACTGGTCCAATGATCGAGTGAAGCACAGCGACCACAATCTTTTCTACTCGCCTCATGGTCGAGTCACAATCTATGGCGGCATCGCTGACCAGAAACTGGGAGTCTGGCAAAAGCACTACGACCAGCATTCGCTGATTTCAGACCCGCGCTTTATAGATACAGGCAAACGCGATTACCGTCTGAAGGAAGATAGTCCTGCCTTCAAGCTGGGGTTTGAGAAGATTGATTATGACAGCATTGGTTTACGCGACGATTATCCTGCCCGATTGCGACGGTCATTCGAATAAAACGATGCAAAGTGGTGAAGAGAAAACATTACTTTTAGTTCATCATCTTCCGAAACTCTTCAGCTAGCGCTGCTCCCTCTTCCCAAGTATTGCAGTGGTATTGAATCACCAGACGAGTGCCTTCCGGTATCTCTGCCAGGGTTTGGTGGAGATCCCTTGGCCAGCCGTAGCTGGGCCATTGCGGGACATCGCAGAACACGCTCATGGACTCGCGCAGTTGATCCGCAGGCCTGACCAGATTCAGCATGGTCATTTTGTGGATTTCCTGAAAGTGTTGCCACTGGTGCCTGGAGTCAGCACAGCAATGTATGCCGATGCCTGCGAAGTGTTGACTTAATTCGTTGAGCCTTGGCAGGCAGAATTCAGCAAACATGGCCGGGCTCATCGTGCCACACTCATCCTCAGAAGTCGTGAAACCTGTCTCAACAAGGTAATGCGGAAAGTGTGCGATATGTTCCGGGCCAAACTCTTTCAGCCAGCTTTCAAGAAAGATGACCAACAACTTCTGTGCCTTCTTTGTCAGTTGGTGGACAGCCTCAGGACGATCAATCAAAGCAGTAAAGAAACTGACCTTCTCCCACATCATGGCCGCAATGCCAAACGGGCTTTGCATATCCACCATCCGACACAAAGGCTTGCCTTCCACCGCCTCCAGACAGGCCCGGCCAAAAGCGAACTCCTCAGCCAAGTTGGGTACAGAAAGATCGGGTACATCGAGCTTATTGACATCCTCAGCATCAAAAATGATCGGCTGAGAAAATGGATTGTCATCGAATGGTCTTTCGACGGGGCAACCAAAAGCTGCGGGAAACAATTCCGTGCCTGTGTGCAGGCTGATATAAGGCAAAGTGTCATCAGCAACGATGGCCAAGCGATCCAACTGTTTCTGGTAAGCCCTGAGTACGAAGTCCACACGGTCTTGACGATTTGCCGGATCGAAAAAGTAGCCTGCCCATTCACGCATCGGCGCTGTATCGCTACTGACGCGCGAGCGAACAGCTTCAGGCACGGCAGGCCTGTCTTCATCACAATCAATCACCAGCAGATGCCTCCCGGGCAAATTGCCAGCATAGAAGTCATGCCATCGCTGCTTGCGTTGCGCGATGACCTGCTGTTGCTCTGCTGTGATCTTTACTTGCGTTTCTGCCGTGCCTGGCATGGGTGCATGCTCCTGAAACTGGTGGCTAAATGTGATTTTACTCAGGTCGAGGTTGACGCTGGCCATCAATCCAGATGGGTTCTGCCCAAGCCCGTAGTGAGCCGTCTGGCTTATGAATGATTTCCGGGCTGTACTGTGGCAAGTAAACGCGACGAGGTTGGTTAGTCGTGTTGGCACCACTGCGATGAAACACGGTGCTGGAAAAGACAGCCAGGCTGCCTGCCGGGCAGATCACGGGGATGCCGGGGTCGTCGCCGAAGTAACCCTGCAGATCATTGCTGCCATCAGCGGATTGGCCATGCTCGACAGCTTCGCGCGTGCCAGCTCGTGAGTAGGGAAGCAGATAAACCGTGCCGTTGTCTTCGTTGACATCATCAAGCGTCAGCCAGCAGGTGATGTAAGGTTTGTGTGGGCAACCGACGTAGCCTGAATCCTGATGCCAGGAGAACTTCATGCCAACTTCCGCACACTTGATCACCCACTGTTCGTGGAAAAGATAGGCATTTGCGCCCAATGTAGCCCGAGAGACTTCGGCCATGAGATCACCAAAAAGAACATCCGTGACAGCGTTGCCTTCCTCCCAGCGATTGGCGATGAAATATCGTTTACCGCGATGGTTCAAGCCATCTGATTCGACGCCTTTGGCGGCCATGTCCTGATTGATGCGTTCCATGAACTGTTCCGATTCATCACGCAATCGCCTCAAAAGGTCTTCATCAATGGCCCGTTCAAGAATGAAGTATCCTTCATTATAGAACTGATCAATCTGTTCATCAGTGATTTGCTTTGTTCCTGTTGGCATACTGCTCTCCTGAAGCTTATTCGTTGATAAACCAGTCACGCGTGCAACACATCATGAGAAATTGGTCTGCTCCTGTCAGCACCAATGAAACTGAAAACTGATCATAATATGTCGTCGTTATAGACATCGGGCAGAATAACGTAGTATCCTTATCTCCCATGGCCAAAAGACATGACCATTACTTGGAGCTTGATCTGCCTTTGGGAGTTGAGGGGGCAGTTTGGTTGAAGTCAGGCCCGGGGCAGCGAATCGCACCACATCGGCATCGCGAGCTGGAACTGAATATCGTCCTGAAAGGTCAAGGGAATTACCTGGTGGAGGATCAGCGTGTCACCATTGAACAAGGTGATTTGCTTTGGCTGTTCTCAGCGCAAAATCATGTGCTGTATGACTGGTCGCAGGATTTTGAGATGTGGATCGTGGTGGTCACACCCACCTTGATCCGCAAAGCCACGATGAAGGGATCGCGTCAATTGCGTCAGCGCGACCCAGGCCAGGTGTTGGTCCGTCGGCTGGGTCGAGCAGACTTGCGGATGTTGTCCCAGTTGGCTGAGCAGACGCAGCAGGCTGACGAACCGGATCTCATCGACGCTGCCTTAAGTCATCTTCTGCTTGATGCCTGGCATCGATTTCAACAGACTGCCCCGCGGCCGATGGAAGATGCGCTGCATCCGGCTGTGGCCAAGGCAGCGCGACTGATTCGTGATGCTCGCGATCATGATTACCCGCTCAATGAGTTGGCCCACGATGCAAAACTCAGTAATTCTCGGCTTAGCAGGCTATTCTCGGAACAGATGGGCATGCCGATCTCCAGTTTTCGTAACGCCTGCCGACTGGAGCAGTTTTTTGATATTTATGGCCTGGGCAATCGATTGACCCTGACAGAAGCGGCTTATCAATCGGGCTTTGGGAGTTATGCCCAGTTTCAACGTGTCTTCAAACGTCTGACGGGGCAGAGTCCGACAACCTATCGAAAGCAGGTTGGCGGGTAACATTAACTCGGTTTAGCATAGTTGCATGACTCAACTCCAAACTGAATTGAAGCCCATCCAGCTTTGGCCCGGGCGTGACCCGGCTGAAGATGATGGCCAGTCTCCGACCCTGGTACCCATGCTTATTGAGACGGATCGCGCCTTGCCGATGGTCGTCGTCCTCCCCGGTGGGGGCTACAGCCACCTGGCGGATCATGAAGGCAAACGCGTGGCCAGACGCATGAATGAAGCGGGTCTGCATGCGGCAGTGCTTTATTATCGCATCGCGCGAAATCGCCATCCGAAACCACTGAATGATGCCCAAAGGGCAATGCGACTGATCCGTGCCAACGCAAAAGACTGGCAGGTTGATCCGCAAGCGTTGGCAATCCTTGGCTTCTCGGCAGGGGGGCACCTGGCTTCGTCCTTGCTGGTTCATGCTGATCATTATGTGTCGCCTGAGGATGATCTGGCTGAAACCTATTCCGCACGAGTTCAGGCAGGCGTGTTGTGCTATCCCGTCATTGATATGGGTGAATATGCCCATGGCGGAAGTCGAAATAACCTACTGGGTGAACAGCCTGATCCTCACCTGCTTGAGCAAATGAGCACCTGGAAGCAGGTCACGGACGAGACACCTCCCACCTTCTTGTGGCACACGGCTGATGATCCTGCCGTGCCCGTGGAGAACAGCATGCGTTTTGCTGAAGCATGCCGCAAGCGTCGTGTCCCGACTGAGTTGCATGTGTATGAGTCAGGCAGGCACGGGCTGGGTTTGGCCACGGAAGAAACCAATGGCATTGAGAAGTGGTCTGAACTGGCAGTTGGTTTTCTGAAACGCCACCTTCTTTAAGTTGAGGATACGTTTGCCTTGAAGATATTCGACAGCCACCTTGATCTGGCAGCCAACATGACTTTTTGTGGACGCGACCTGACGCAGCCGGTTGAACTGGTTCGACAGGCTGACGCTTTGAATCCTGCGATGATGAAAGTCTGGGGCCGGGCCACGACAACGTTGCCTGAGCTTCATGCTGCGGGAGTCGGCTTGGTGATGGGGACGCTTTTCTGTCGAGGCGGTTCCCATCTTTCGCGCGAGAACATGAGCCGTCGATTCGATTGTGACTTTCCTGATGCAGCGGGCGCTCATGCAGCCGACGCAGCCCAACTGGCCTGCTATCGATTGCTCGAACGCAAAGGGCTTATTCGCATCATCACCGATGCGCGTGGGTACGACAACTATACGCAGCAAGAAGTAAAACAAACGCAAGCAAGCCTTGGGCTGATCCTGCTCATGGAATGTGCGGATGCGATCACTGAGGTAGATGAGTTGGCTTGGTGGGTTGAGCAAGGCATCCGAGCGATTGGCCTGACCCACTCCGGTGAATGTCGCTGGGCGGGAGGCAATGGCAGCGAACTTGGCTTGAAACCCGGTGCGAAAGAACTGCTGAACGCCATGGCGGATCACCACATTGCATTGGACTTATCTCATGCCAGTGAGTTGACCTTCGCCCAGGCGCTGGATGGCTTTGAGGGGCGAGTCCTGGCCAGCCACAGCAATTGCCGCGCCTTGGTGCCCGGGCCACGCCAATTGACGGATTCGCAGATTCGCGCGCTCGTTGAGCGCGACGCAGTCATCGGCATCATGCTTTGCAATTACATGCTCTGCGATGGCTGGCAGGCAGGTGTCACCGAACCAGAGCAAGCTGCGCTACGACACGTGGCTGAGCACATCGACCATGTCTGCCAACTGGCGGGTGACAGTGAACACGTGGGCATCGGTAGTGATCTTGATGGCGGGTTTGGTGCCGATGACAGTCCGATGGAGATTGAGACTTACCGCGACATGACCCGGCTGGGTGCCGCGTTGGCTGACCGAGGTTTTCGTGATGAGGACATTGCCCGCATCTTCTCTGGCAATTGGCTTCGCTATTGGCAGGACACCTTCAATCAAGCTGAATCAATGAGCGGTTGAACAGTGACGCCGCGCGCCTGTCATCAACCGTTACAATGCCTAGGCCATGTCGGCTGGAGACGAACGACTTCATGCAGAGCTTTCTTCGCGAGTTGAGCATTCCTTATGAGGAAGATGTGTCTTTGGCACCGCTGACGTGGTTTGGTGTGGGGGGAGCTGCGAAAGTCTTGGCCAAGCCTCAGTCCATGCAGCAACTCTCAGCCCTGGCCCGGCAGTGCAATGAGGAAGGTGAGCCGATCTACGTCCTGGGCGGTGGAGCGAATTTACTGGTGCGCGATGAAGGTGTGCCCGGCCTGGTGGTGCAACTGAATGACGATGCTTTTGCGCAAATCAACATCGAAGGCAGCAAGGTGACTGCCGGTGCGGGTTGTGACCTGCCGCGTTTGATTATCGACTCAGCCCGGGCGGGTTTAGGTGGGTTGGAAAGTCTGGCTGGTATCCCCGGCTCGGTCGGTGGGGCGGTGCGTATGAATGCCGGGGGAGCGTTTGGCGAGATCGGTAACCATGTCAGCCGGGTGCAGGTGATGGATGTCAGCGGCCAGGTGTATTACCGCGACCGGGATGATCTGCGTTTTCGATATCGGCGAAGCAACATCGTGGCCAAGTTCATCTTGCAGGTGGAGTTTGAGTTACAGGAAGAGGAGCCGGAGGAACTGCGCAAACGCGTGAAGGAAGTGTTCTTTTACAAGAAGAACAGCCAGCCCTTGTCGAACAGGTCGGCTGGATGTGCTTTCAAGAATCTGGAGCAGTTACCTGAGGATGTGTCGCCGGACACGCCGATGCAGGCTGGGAAGTTGATTGACCTGTCCGGCCTGAAGGGTCATGCAGTGGGGCGGGCGCGGGTATCGGATCACCATGCCAACTTCATCGTGGTGGAAGAAGGGGGGACTGCTGGTGAGATTCTGGAACTGCTTGAGGAAATTGAGCAACGGGTGCGCGAGCGCTTTGGCGTGAACCTGGAACGCGAAGTGGTGGTCTGGCCTTGATGTGATCGGCTTTCTCTCACGGCTGCGCAACGACCTTGCCGATACTTGCCTTAAGTATGAAGCGTGGGCCGATTCATTCAATCATCTCGTTGCTGGATATGTTGCCCGGCTGGATGTTTTTGTTATCGGGCTTGGTGATCGTCGCGTCGTTTGTGTTGATCGGCCCATGGCTGGAATTGCGACAATTGCAATGGCAGGAGCAGAAACTCAAGCAGGAAGTGGACGCTGCCAACGATCGGCTGGAAGCCTGGCATGAACTGAGTTTGGCTTTGCAACAGCGCGACCCGCAAACGACGGAGAGACTGGCCGGGGTCTTGATGAACCGCAAGTCCACCAACGTTGAAAACATCGAGTTGCCTGACCCCGTCATGCAGCAGGCCCAATTCACTCAAGCGCACTCAGGCCAACCTGAGCCAAAGATTGATCCGCCAAACCTGACGGCAACGGAATTGCGACCGACCGGCCCCAACCCACTGGCCAATTGGGTGGATGGTCGTTCCGCGCCTGATCATGACATTGCTCCGCCTGCACCGATTCACGCCCGGTTGGTTCATCTGGTCACCGGGCCGACCAGGTATGGCGTGCTGGCGCTTGGGGCTGTGTTACTGCTGCTGGCTATCGTAATGTCCACCGGGGAAGAGGAAGCGGTGGTGGAAGAATCAGAATTATGCGATTGATGCATCTGTCATCGTTAAAACGGCCCAAACTAACACGAAGAAAAATTTCTGTGCTTTATTGGTGGGCGCTACTTCACTCCGGGGACGTCTTATGTGCTGGGAGGCTTTCCATGCGAAAGATGCTTGCTCTGATTCCGTTGGTGATCATTACTTTAACCTGCCTTGGTTGTGGCCATGCTCTGGTTGATAAAGAAAAGGACCACGTCAGCAAAAAGCCACTGGCTCCACCAAGCGAGCAGGAGATTCGTGAAGCCTGTCTTCAAAGCTTGGAGAATCTTGAAGCCTTGGTTGAAGACTGGATTGAGCAGTTCCCCGACGAAATGAGGCATCTGCAAGAGCCTGTATTGGATAGGGAGAAGCTCTCGCTGCATTTTCCTGATCAACGATATGAGCTACTTTCCACGGATACTTCGAATCGTGCCCTGATCACAAGCATGAAAGCCTTGCCAGACATCCAAGACCGAAGACCGTTCCCCTCAGGCATTTTCTTTCATTTTCATATGAACGCCTTCAAGGTGGATGATGCCAAATCCAATGCTGGACAATGGGCTCTAATCGATGTGCGATTGACGCATAATCATCGAGCCGGTTGGCCTCGGGAGATTGCCCTTTCTGGCCCGGATTCACGATGGGGCAAGGGAATCCTGGCATGTTTTGAGCCCCTGTTTCAACTCGAAGAACGGGCGATTCGGGTCGCCTTCGAAAAGGCGGGGCAACGGTCGCTGGTCTATCGAGGCGACCCGAGAGTTTCACTCAGTGTGAAGCTTGAAGAGAATCGTCCGAAGGACATGATCGAAGGATATGTCCCCGTCTCAATTTGGCTGACGAACCACAATGAGCAAGAGATCAAAGTACCTGTTGGGATAGCAGCGCAAAGGACCGTGCAATTTGCGGTCGATGGGGAAGTGTCAAGGCATCTTTATCGTATTCTGCAAACCTTTCAGACGGGCCCAACGAACATGTCCTTTAAATCAGTCGCGCCGGGTCAGTCTGTCAAACTTTTCGGTTGGGGGATCGAACCCGATGCCGGCAAACCCACACGGGTCCGTTTTATCTGGTCGCACCCATATGTTGGTTACACGGAGTACAGGCAGAATACTTGGCACCCGCCTGTGCCGATAGAAAGATATATCAAAGTAGAAAACGCGTGGACAGGAATCATCATCTCCAACGAATTAGTGATTCAACCTTCACCTTAATAACGCTTTGCGGTGACAGCAGCCTTACCCAATTGTGATGCAGTCGACATTTTCTCACTTCGCCACAGGCTCGCCACTGGCTTTCCATTCAGAAATTCCGCCGGGATACACAGCGACGCCTTTGTATTGCTGGGCCAGCATTTTCTTAGCTGCGGCTCGTGCCAGACCACGCTCCCAGTTCAGGTCGTAAAGGACAATCGTCCGAGCATCGCCGAGGCGTGGGTCACCGGGCATGATGGCCTGAATGGGGATACTGATTGCGCCGGGGATATGTTCCTGGTCGAACTCATCGCGCGGCCGAACATCAACCAGCGCCACGGACTCTTTGCCTGAAAGCATGTTCTTGAGTTTCTCCCTGCCGACCAACACGACATCTTCATCCGTGACACGGATTTCCTGATTAAAACATCCGGCAAGTACTGCCAGCAAAAGCCCGAGAACCAGTGTGTTTTTCAGCATGGGGTTGTCCTGCCTATGAATAAGTTCCAGAATCAGGTGAATTGTTGCGGTTTTTATCGATTTGCTCAAGCCTGTGCCCCGCAGTTCCGATCCGTTGAGTCAGGGCGTGACGGAAGGCGGAGGCTTTCCTTAAGCGGAAAGTGGGGAAGCAGGAGCGGTCGGCAGAAATTTACCGATCGCTTTTTTCTTATCAATTCATCACCGGCAGCGCCACCGCGGACTTGGCTACCCGCGATTCAAACTCATCCCAGAATTTGTTGATGATGGTGCGCACCGCCCAGTTGGTCCCGTCCGCC
The DNA here is from genome assembly GCA_964546335.1 of uncultured Phycisphaeraceae bacterium. Classification (GTDB taxonomy): domain Bacteria; phylum Planctomycetota; class Phycisphaerae; order Phycisphaerales; family Phycisphaeraceae; genus CAZJJN01. Next base: position 60,937 of record CAZJJN010000001.1, on the reverse strand, counting down.
AGCCCACAGATCGTCGTGCCGGGCATTGCCCCCATGCTGCTGGACAGTTCCAACAGCATGTCCAGATCTTTCGTCGTGCCATCGCCTTGTTCGATGCGATGCAATGTCTTGTAAATCCAGGCGCTGCCTTCGCGACAAGGCGTGCACTGGCCGCAACTCTCGTGGCTGAAGAACCGGGCGATGTTGCGAGCGACAGCAACCATGTCCGTATCTTCATCCATCACGATCACACCAGCCGTGCCCAGACCGAGGCAGCCATATTTCTTGCCGATGTCGAAATCGAGCTCAGCGTCATATTGATTGGTGTCCAGCACACCCATGGAAATCCCACCCGGCACGGCAGCTTTGTATTTCTTCCCGCCACGCATCCCGCCACAATACTTTTCGATGAGTTCACTCATCTTGATGCCCAGTTCTTCTTCATACACGCCGGGCCGATTCACATGGCCGGAGATACCGAACAGCTTCGGGCCAAACGATGCGGGAACGGAAGGTGGGGCACCTTCAGGTCGTTGGGTGCCCATGCTTTTGAACCAGTCCGGGCCATTGCTGACAATCGGCCCGACCATCGCCAGGGTTTCCACATTGTTGATGATCGTGGGCCTGCCAAACGCCCCAGCCACGGCAGGGAAGGGAGGCTTGATGCGAGGCCAGCCGCGTTTACCTTCCAGTGATTCAAGCAGGCCAGTCTCTTCACCACAGATGTAAGCTCCGGCACCGCGATGCAGATAAAGATTCGGCACGCGGTCGTTGATCCTGCCCATGAAGGAGCCTTCGCCAAACACGTTGTTGGCGTAAGCCTCTTCGATGGCTTTCTGGAAGACCTTGGCCTGGTGATGGTACTCGCCGCGAATGTAGAAGTAAGCCGTGTCCAACTGGCAGGCGTACATGCAGATGGCAATACCTTCAATGATCACATGGGGGTCAAAGTCGATCAGCAGGCGATCCTTGAAGGTGCCCGGTTCGGATTCGTCTGCATTGATCGCCAGATAGCGAGGCTGGCCATCCTGAGGTGGGAGAAAACTCCACTTCATGCCTGCGGGAAATCCTGCCCCGCCACGCCCACGCAGTTCACTGGCCTTCACCAGATCAATCACTGCCGACGTTTCCATGTCCAGCGCCTGCCGTAACGCTTCGTAGCCGCCGGTGGCGACATACTGGTCGTATGAAATCAACTTGCGGTCAGCGACTTCGCCGAAAGGTGGCGTCGGGATCCGTTTGGTCAGAATGGGTGCTTCCAAGGCCATACTGCTTACTCTTCGTCTTTCTTGATTTCAATTTCCTCGATGGTCGTCCGCCTGAGCGTGACCTTGTCATTCACTTTCTTCTCTTCCGTGGTTCGGCTGATTTCCTTCTTCTGCGTCTCGTCGGAGCGAACCAGTTTCTTCAGTCCCAAGCCTGCCTGCCGGCACAATTTGGGAAACCAATTGTTGTTAGCCTTGGTCATTCCAGCTCGTCCAATGCTTTCTCGAAGTTATCCATCGTGATGTCTTCGTGGAGCCTGCCTTCAACCAGCGCACACGGAGCCGTGCCACAGGACCCAAGACATTCCACCACCATGAGCGTGAACTTGCCATCCGGTGTGGTTTGGCCGGGCTCAACGCCCAGCTTATTGCTGATCTTGTGCATCAACTCGGGTTGGCCCATCAGTTCGCAACTGATGGATTGGCAAACCTGAACAAGATAATTGCCCTTGGGCTCAAAGAAGTATTCTTCGTAGAACGTCGCCGTGTCGTAAATCTGTGATGCAGGCAGCTCAAGAAAGTCAGCCAATTCATCCATCGCCTGAGCGGGGACGTAGTTGTAGGTTTCCTGAATCAGGTGCAGCATCGGCAACGTCGCTGCCTGACGAGTCGGGTACTTGACGAGGATGGTCTCTTCCGCCTGCTGCTTGAGCTGATCGGTGAGATAAGGCTCATCCCGGCGGGGTACTTGCATCTTTGCAGAATTCTTAACGATCCAGGCCATGGCCTGTGGTCTCCCTGTTTTTTTGTCTTAGCGGTCCAACTCGGCCGCGATCACGTTCAAACTGCCCAGCACCGCGACGATATCAGACAACTGGTGGCCTTCCATCATCCGGCTGAACACACTGTAATTGATGAAACTCGGTGGACGGCAACTGGCACGCCAGGGGATCGGCCCACCATCCGACACCACGTAGAAGCCCAACTCGCCGTTGGCGGTTTCCTGACAGCCGTAGCACTCAGCAATGGGAGCTTCCCAGCCGCGATTGTCCATGACCAATTCGAAGTGCTGTATCAACCCTTCGATGGAGCCATAAACATCATCCTTGCTCGGCATGACCATCTTGCCATCGCTGTCGGCGTTAATTCGGCCGGCTGGAATGTTGTCAATCAACTGGTCGATGATGTGGATCGATTGCCTGATCTCCTGCACACGCACGAGGAAGCGCGAGTAGCAGTCGCCGTTTTTCGCGATAGGCACTTTGAAGTTCACCGCACTGCTGCCGTGGCCGTCCCAGTTGTCTGCATAACACAGGTAAGGTTCATCTTTACGCAAATCGCGCCTGACCCCAGCCGCTCGCGCCAATGGGCCGGTCAGTGAGCAACTGATCGCATCTTCCTTACTGATGGGGCTGATGCCCTCAGTGCGGTCGCGGAAGATGCGATTGCGCTCGAGCAGGCCTTCCATGTCAGCCACGGCCTTGGGCAGTTGGTCATCAATAAAGTTGCGCACCATCTTGATGAACGTTTTTTCATCCGGGATATCGCGCCAGGCACCGCCGACACGTGTCCAATCTGGATGGAAGCGTTGGCCTGACAGATACTCGACGATGTCGTAGATGCGTTCGCGCTCATTGAAGCCGTAGAGGAACGCAGTGAATGCCCCAAGGTCCAGGGCAGCCGCCCCGACGCAGAGCAGGTGATCCTGAATGCGACCGAGTTCGGCCATGATCGTGCGCACGACTTTGCAGCGTGGGGTCAGGTCGATGCTAAACAGTTTTTCAACGGCCCCATGCCAGCAGATGTCGTTGCTGATCGGCGAGACATAATTCATTCGGCTGACGATGGTGACGTACTGGTTGTAGTCGAGTGCTTCTGCCAGCTTCTCAAAGCCGGAGTGCAGATAACCGATGTGGGGCACGGCTCGGACAATGCGTTCACCGTCCAGTTCGAGGACGATGCGCAAGGTGGTGTGCGTGGCAGGGTGTTGCGGGCCGAAATTCAGCGTCCAGCGATCGCCTTTGGACGGGTCATCGACATCCGTGACGTAAGGCGTGGTTTCAACATCCACATCATAAGGTTTGAGATCGTAAGGCATGGTGTTAACTAGCTTTCCGTTGCCGGGCCGCGTCGGCTGCCCGTTGGGCCTGGCGATTGTAGTCCGCAGGGGGATTTGCTGCCAATGTCGAGGAGGGATGATTTCCGGGGATGGGAAGGGATTGTGTACAGATGAAAGAAGGGCATGCCATGACACGAAGAGAAAGATAAAGCCCACGCATTGATTACGTGGGGTTGAATTCTCCTGGCAAGCGGCTTTGCCAGACTGATCTTGGAAATCGCGCCAGTTCATTGACGGTCAACGCACGGTTCGCTCTAATGCCCATCTACCTGTAGCGGGGAATCCATTTGCCAGAGAATCAGATCAAATTTGAGTGTCAAGCCTGCGGTAAAGGCTATCGCGTGCCATCCTCATTTGCGGGTAAACGTGCCAAGTGCAAAGCCTGCGGCGCTGCCATGAAAATCCCCAGCGGGGCAGCGGACAAAGCCAGCCATGAGGAAGCCAATCCACTCCTGGCTGCGCTGCAATCCAGACATGAGAAACCCAAGTCCCAAGCGAAGGAAAGCCAGTCCAAAGGAGGATTGGAAGCACTCGCGGCTCAGATGCGCGAAGAGAGCAAGCGAAAGTGCCCCGGCTGCGAGGCACTTGTGGCTGACGATGCTGCGATCTGTGTGAAGTGCGGGTACAGCTTTAAATCTGGCAAAGTTGAACAGACCAGGATTCTTAAGGCTGAAGTGATCGGGGCAGGGGGGCAAGTACAGTCCAGTGGTGGCTCAAGACGGACTGAAGTCACAGGTGAAGACGCAACCATGTCGATCGGCCACGTGCTGGCCGCAGGTTTCACGGGTGATATTGTCGGCTACGGCATTGCCTCCACGCTGGGCATGATCGGCCTACAGATTCTATTTTCATTACTTTTGGGTGGTATCGGTGTTGTGGGGGGCATGATGGCCGGTGCAGGTGCTGGCACGGTTGTGCTGTTAGGCATCGTAGTGATTTCCATCTTATGCGCGTTGTTTATGATGGGGTGGGCATGCTCCAGATTACTGAATGTTGCAGATGCTTATTACCGCAACAGTTATATCGCCGGCACTTGGCGGGCATTTCCTGCCCTTGGCCATGCCTTGGTTCCCATCATCATTGCGGTTGGCCCAATGGCTGGGATCGCAGCGATGGCAGTCATGCAGAGTGCAGCCAATGGAGAACCCGTCGCAATGTTTGGCCTGTTGCTGCTTCCTGCAGCGATCTGGGCTGCTGTGACAGCGTTACCAAGTTTGGCTGTCGTCGGGGCGGAGCATACGTTGAACCCGGCGCGCATTTTGTCTTTCTTACTGCCTAACCTGCACTGGATTGTGCTGATCGTTTTTATTGTCGGTGCAGTGGTCTTAGCGATTGCTGTTCCTGCCGTGATCGTTGCGGTAGCCGTGATCACCGGGACACAAGGTGACCAAATGGTGGCATTCATCATCAGCGCCTGTCTTGGTGTAGGGATCGGCGGTTTGCAGTTCTACGGTTCCATGGCTCAGATTGCCATGACAGCGAGACTGTTACGCAGGCATCGTGGCAGAGAAACGGTCAGTGCCGTTTAATCGCTCGCGCATTCCTCTTTGCCATCTCCAGCTTGATCCGCGTCAGTGCGGTACCTGCAAAGGCACGTTGACGATCTTCCTCCGTCCATTGCATCACTTCGCGCGTGTCTATTCCCCTCGCATGCGCGCGCGGCTGATAGTCCGGATGCAACTGCTCATATTCACCCAGTGTGGATTGGGGCAAGCGCTCTTGTCGGGATGTCGCTGGGACTGCCTGATTCCAAGGGCAGACTTCCTGGCACACATCACACCCAGCCAACCAATCATTGAGCAGGCCTGACTGCTCGGAGTTGAATTCGCTGCGGTGTTCGATGGTCAGGTAACTGATGCAGCGGGAAGCATCCAGCTTGTACCCAGCCGGGTCGATGCACTGCGTCGGGCAGGCATCAATGCAGCGCGTACAGTTGCCACAGCCTTCAAAGCCCTGACCGAAGAAGTCACTGGCCGAGTTGTCACGACCTGTTGCGGTTCCCGCCTTGGCCAGGCTTGCCTCAGCCGTGGCTTCAATCTCGAGCGTAGTCACGATGGCCCCGAGCAGCAACCAACTGCCCAGCATGGGGTTGATCAGCAGCGTGTGTTTACCGATCCATCCCAGCCCGGCCCGAGCTGCATGCTCGCGCTCCATGAGCGGGGCTGTGTCCACACACGTTTTGAAAGTGTCATGCGGATGCTGTGACTGAAGCAAGTCGCTCAAATGGTGCAGGCGTGCCTTGATGGTTTTGTGATAGTCCCGGCCCCAGGCATACCGGGCGATCTTCCCCCTTGCTGTATCTTCGACACGCTCCTGCAGAATTTGCATTTCCTCAGGCAGTTCGCTGGCATGTCTGTCTGCCACGTAGATGATGCTGCGCGCCCCGGGGAGCAAGGCCCGTGGATCCAGTCGCTTTTCGACGTTCCGGCTCAGGTAAGCCATCTCGCCATGCTTGCCTGAATCGAGCCAATGCTTGAAATAATCGCCATAATCACTGGGAAGAGCTGGCGCAACGCCCACCAGAGCAAAGCCCAAGTCTCGGGCCTGCTGCTCGATCTGTCTGCGTCGGTTTTGGCGCTCCGGGCTGTTGGCTTGCGTCATACTCATCATGTTAATTCAGAAAATTTTCTTCTGTTTTTGGAATAGGCCGCACCCGAGCAGCGTTGTATTCGTAGGACTAATAGAACGAAAAGAAACCAGAGCCGGAAACACCGGAAACTGAGAAACCGCCAGCAGCGAACAGTAAGAGAACTCTCTGACGTCCACCCCCCTCACACGGCCTGACGCTTCCGACCGAAGCGTCGGGCTTTTTTTCTCCCGCAAATCTTTTTCACGCTAATCCTGCGCGGTTTTTTCACCCTCAACCATGATGCGTGCGGCTGCGAGTCTGCCAAGGTTCACCGTTGACCGCGCACTTGGGCTGTCGGTCAGTTCAATCACCACGCTGTCCGCAGGTTCAGAATTTTCGACCACCTTGCCAGCCACGCCCGGCCTCATGCCGCGTTCATCGAGGAAGCGCAGAAATTCCGGGTCCTGATCGTTCACGCGATAGAGCGTGAAAGTCTGATCCAACTGACAATCCGCCAGTCGAATCACCGGATGATGGGGAAGGACACCCTGAGCATTGGGAATCGGGTCGCCATGTGGGTCGGCCTCGGGATGTCCCAGCAAGGCGTCGATCTTCTCAAGCACTTTCTCGCTGATGGCATGTTCCAACTCTTCTGCCTCATCGTGAACTTCTGACCAGTCCAGTCCCAGTACTTCAACGAGAAAAAGCTCGATCAGCCGATGCCTGCGCAGCACATGCAAAGCCAATTGCCTGCCACTGTGGGTTAACGCCACGCCTGAACGAGGCTCGTAATCGACCAGTCCTGCATCGGCGAGGGTGCGCACCATGCTGGTGGCTGTGCCAGGTGTGACCGCCATGTCCTGAGCCAGTTTGCCCATGGCGACGAGTGGTTGCTCGCTGGTTTGCTCGAGCATGTACAGCCGTTTGAGATAGTTTTCGACAGTGCTTGAAGCCATGAGAACATGATAACGGACGGCGTGACTTAGTACCGAAAGCAGGGGAGCGGATGTCGCGCGTAGGATGGGTTAGGCGAGTCTTCGAGCCGTAACCCATCATCGGAGTACACTTGGCCATCGGCTTCATTGATGGGTTACGCTCCGCCAAGAGGCTGCGCTAACCCATCCTACTCCCAATGCTCATCGCGATTTGCGATCCTGAATCCCGTATATGCGTTCGCTCAAGTGCCGATAGGGTGGTGGTGTTTTCTTCACGAAGCCACGCTTTGATGCGTTGGCTGGCTAACGCGACTATCCTTTAGTCATGCAATCGAGTGTGATCACCATAGGCAATTTCGATGGCGTGCATCTGGGGCACCAGGCCATCCTCCAGAGTGCCCAAGCCGATGCGCGGAATCTGAATGCCCGGGTCGTGGCCATCACATTTGAACCGCATCCCTCAGCCGTGCTCAGGCCCGACCAACCCGCTCCGCCGCGACTCATGGACTTGTCGCATCGCCTGACCAAGCTGGAAAAGTATGGGGCCGACAAGGTGGTGGTGCTTGAACCGACACCTGAACTTTTGAGTCTTTCTGCGCAGGCGTTTGTGGATCGCATGGTGGATCGTTTTTCGCCCGTGGCGTTTGCGGAAGGACCTGACTTCCACTTTGGCAAGGGCAGAGAAGGCAATGTGCAGACGCTGGCTCAATTAGGCCAGACGCGGAACTTCAAGGTTGATGCAGTCGAGCGTGTTGAAACGGGCCTGAGTGACCAAATGGTCGTACCCGTGTCGAGTAGCCTGGTGCGCTGGTTGATCGAGCGTGGCCGAGTGGTGGATGCCGGTCTGCTCCTGGGTGAACCATTCACGCTGGCAGGGCACGTCGAGAAAGGCGAGCAGCGCGGCAGGCAGATCGGCGTGCCTACCGCCAACCTTTATGTCGATGAAGACATTCTGCTCCCAGCCGACGGCGTCTATGCTGGTGAAGTCTGGCTGAATGAAAAAGATGAACAGGTGCGGTTGCTTGGTGACGCTGCGATCAGCGTGGGGATGAAGCCGACCTTTGAAGGCAGACGGCGGGTCGTTGAAGCTCATGTTCTGGATTACGCAGGTGATCTTTATGACAAACCCATTGAAGTTCGGCTGACAGCCTGGCTGCGCGATCAAATTTCGTTTCCCCATATTGAAGCGCTCAAGCAACAGTTGGCCCGGGATATCGAACGCGTGCGCGAAAGATCAGTGGTCGCGTCTTGAAGCGTTCAGAGTAAGATCGGGCATCATGAATTGCCTGCTTATGAATAAAGGATTGGCCAGTGAGTTATGAAAGCAACACCACGATGCAGGCCGTCGCTGAATTATTGAAAACCGCCAGGCGTGTGCGTGTCACCACGCACGCCAAGCCGGACGGCGACGCGATGGGGTGTGTGATTGCTTTGACGCGAGCTCTGGAACTGGCCGGCGTGCAGGCAGAAGGGGTGGTTGCTGGGCCGGTGGCCAAGTCCGTCGGTTCGATTGCTGGCACGGAGCGCATTCATCTTTTCGATGAAAGCGCGACATTCGAGCCAGTCGATTTACAGGTGATTGTGGATACGGGCGCATGGTCGCAGGTGGCACCCATGAAACCTTTGCTCGAGCCGATGCTGGAGAAAACCATCATCGTGGATCATCACTTGGGTGGCGACATCGAAGCCAAGCATCTGGTGATCGATGCAACCTGTGGTGCCTGTGCGATGTTGGTTGCCCAGTTGGTTGCGCAATTGGTTGGTTCTGAAGCGGAAGCGTTTGCGGATCAGGAAATTCGTGAGGCGCTTTATGTGGGCTTGGCGACGGACACGGGTTGGTTCCGCTTTTCCAATGTCTCGCCTGATGCATTTTCGCTTGCGGGGCGTTTGCTGAAGGCTGGTGTTGAACCGGCTGAGCTTTATCGCAAGTCCGAGCAGATGGAAAGGCCGGAGAAGTTGAAGCTGCTTCGGCGGGCGATCGACAGTCTGGAATTGATCGCGGGGGATCGGGCCGCGGTGATGGTGCTTGGACCAGAGGATTTCCAGGCCAGTGGCGGGCGGTTTGGTGAGACGGATCGTTTTGTCGATCTGCCACAAATGGTGGAGACGGTGGACGTGGTGGTGTTGATCACCCAGGCACCGGCTGAGGAGGCGGGGGATGACCTGATCAGGCTCAGTTTCAGAAGCAAAGCCGGGGCAGATGCGGTGAACGTCGCGGACCTGGCGAAACAGTTTGGTGGCGGTGGTCACGCCCGCGCAGCCGGGGCCCGGGTGGATGACACGCTGGAAGCGGTTCGGCAGAAAGTCGTGGCCTCGGTTGAAGCGATTTTACCCGGTTGAACAGGCCTGATTTCCCATGCACATTCTTCTCGACCCGGGATTAATTCTTTAAGGCATTGAATTACAGGAAATTGCGCGCGATACTTGCCGTAGGCCTGTTTATGCACTTGCCGCAAGTCATTGTAAATCAGTAGTTAGCAAACGTTAGGTCTTTGCGAAAGTTTTGTGTGAAATGTGTTCACGTGGTGGACAAGTTGTCCAACATATTGGGTAATCTGGGGAAACTACCCCAAAAGGCAGTAGGGCTCAAAAAAATGAATCGTGTTTAAGTTGCTGCCAAATCAAAAGTTGCATGGATTTTTGCTTCTCCCTTGTCAATATTTGGTATCCCTGGCACTTGCAACCGCTAGATGTAGGGTTAGGATACATCTTGCCGATAGAGACGGTAGCCGACAGGGGAATGCCGCCTGAGAAATGGGTGGCTCACATCTGCGGTGTCAAAGGGTACTCGGTTTTGGAGTGACCGAGTGAACTTCGAGCAGGAAGCTCGATAAATCAAAGCGGTAGTAATGGGATGGCCTTCCAGGCTGCGCGATCTCTTTGTCGTGACCCACCGGACGAAGCAGATCATTGGAGTTGACACGCATGACAGTTCTATGTGATTCACAAATTCAGGAAATGATCGGCATCCAGCCGTTCGAACAGGCGACCAAGCGGACTGGGCGGATCAGCTACGGCGTGTCCAGCTACGGGTACGACGTCCGCGTGGGCGAAGTCTTCAAAGTCTTCACGCCGACCGCTCCCAACGGCGGGCAGGCCATCGTCGATCCGAAGAACTTCACCGACGACAGCTTCATCACCATCGACTGTTCGATCACCGGCAAGGATCACATCATCATCCCGCCTAACAGCTTTGCCCTGGCAGAGACTGTGGAAGTGATGCAGATTCCGCGTGATGTCCTGGCGATCTGTGTGGGCAAGAGCACGTATGCCCGTTGCGGGTTGATTGTGAACGTCACACCGCTTGAACCGGAATGGCGCGGCAAGGTGACGCTGGAGATCAGCAACACCACACCTTTACCGGCAAAGGTCTATGCAAATGAAGGCATTGCTCAGATGGTCTTTCTCAAGGCCGACCGAGTCTGTGCCAAGAGTTATGCGGATAAAGCAGGCAAGTATCAGGATCAGATTGGTTTGACCCTGCCTCGGGTTGACTAATGAAAGAGACCGGGCCGTTCGGACGGCGGCCCGTGGGCCGGTGTGGCGTCGGCAACACACGGAAGGCGCCCTTACGCGGATTAGCGCCGCACCGGCATTTACATCAGAGGCAGGAGGCCTTAGTCGGTACGGAGGCCGACAGCTCACGGAACTCGGGCTCAAGGGCCGCATCAGCAAGAACGGATGCGAGCAAGCGGGAAACCGCAGTGCGGCCATTCAAAATAAGACGCTTAAGCGTCACACGGAAACGGAATTCACAGGTCGTCACGGAAGACGCGCAACAGATTGGAACAGGCTTATGTTGGTTGACCCGGACAAACTGGATGTGATGCGAGAGTTGGCTGACGCTTCCGTCACGGAGCGGGCGCTGATCAACCAGGTGGATCGTCACCAGGCAGCACAGGCCGTGGCCATGGGATTGGATCATGCCATGCGCGTGATGCACCTGCATGAACGATACATCGCGTATGCCATACCTTTGGAGCATCGTTCCATGGCCATCAAGTTTGCGATGGATGGTGCAATCGAAGCCGCTGCCGACTTCGAATTGGACCGACGCTGCCCGTGGTACTTCGAGTCCACGTCGCGCAGCGATGCCGAACTGGCCATCCTCTGCAAGCTGCTGGATGACCGGGTGGATGTTGCCATGTCCCTGGAAAAACAGCAACGCTTGTTCGGCATGGATGGTTGGCAGACGACCCAGGACGGTTGGCGGCAGTCGCTGATCAACTACTGGCTGGAAATTTACATCGACAGTATCAAGACGCGCGCCACGGTGGCGAAATCCATCGCTGAGCAGATCGAGGCAGACGCGACCAAGTCCACGTAACTGTGGCCGGCATGATTCATGAGCCGGCCCGTGTACGTCGGCGTGCTATCTGTCGCAGTGAAAACATGAGATTGGGCTGACAGGGATGTCGGCAGAAGTGATTCAGGCAAGGCAAGGAATTTTAGAACAGGGTGGTTCAAACATGAAGATCAACAGACGATTTACGGAAGCAGGCAAGGACATCTTCGAGCAAGTCGAATGGACGAAACGCTCCAGTCGCATCAGCAATCCCGACGGCTCGACCGTCTTTGAAATGAACGATGCCGAGGTGCCAGCCAGTTGGTCTCAGCTCGCGACGGACATCATGGTCAGCAAGTACTTCCGCAAAGCGGGCGTGCCGCAACCTGATGGCAGCATGGGCCCGGAGAAAAGCGCGAAGCAAGTGGTCCATCGTCTGGCTGGCTGCTGGCGGCACTGGGGGGAGCAGCATGGCTACTTCGATACGGCTGATGATGCGCAGACCTTTTATGATGAACTCTGCTACATGATGCTCAATCAGATGTGCGCTCCCAACAGTCCGCAGTGGTTCAACACCGGGCTTAACTGGGCGTATGACATCAACGGCCCGGCTCAGGGTCATTACTACACCGACCCCGAGACAGGCGAAACCAGGCAGTCCGAAGATGCGTATGGCCATCCTCAACCGCATGCCTGTTTTATTCAGAACATCAGTGACGACCTGGTGAACCCCGGCGGGATCATGGACTTGTGGGTTCGTGAGGCGCGCCTCTTTAAGTATGGGTCCGGCACCGGCAGTAACTTCTCGCAGCTCCGAGCAGAAGGTGAATCACTCTCCGGTGGCGGACGAAGCTCAGGCTTGATGAGCTTCCTCAAAATCGGTGACCGTGCCGCCGGTGCGATTAAGTCCGGCGGTACGACCCGCCGGGCTGCCAAGATGGTCTGCCTGGATCTGGATCACCCGGACATCGACAGCTTCGTCAACTGGAAAGTGCGCGAGGAAATCAAGGTCGCAGCCCTGGTCGAAGGCATGAAGCATCTGAAGCATGAACGCACCAGCGAGGCAGACCCGGAAACCATCGGGGAAACCGCAGAGCGGCTCGGCCTGAAACTGGATTACGACTTCAACGGCGAGTCCTATCAAACCGTCAGTGGTCAGAACAGCAACAACTCCGTGCGCATCCCCAACAGTTTCTTTGAAGCTGTCGAAAACGATGATGACTGGCAACTGATCCGTCGCACCGATGGCGAAGTGGCACGCACTATCCCCGCCCGTAAGTTGTGGGACGACATCGGCTACGCAGCCTGGCGCTGTGCGGACCCCGGCGTGCAATATGACACGACGATCAATCAATGGCACACCTGCCCGCAGTCAGGCAGGATCAATGCCAGCAACCCGTGCAGCGAGTACATGTTCCTGGATAACACCGCGTGTAACCTGGCTTCGCTGAACCTGATGAAGTTTTATGATGCCAAGACACGCGAGTTTGATGTCGAAGCGTTTGAACACGGCATCCGCCTATGGACGATCGTGCTGGAAATCAGCGTGCTGATGGCTTCGTTTCCCAGCAAGGAAATTGCTGAACTGAGCTATCGTTACCGCACGCTGGGCCTGGGCTATGCCAACATCGGCGCGATGCTCATGCAGGCAGGCATTCCTTACGACTCGGATAAGGCTCGCGCGATCTGCGGCTGCATCACAGCCATCCTCACGGGTCGGGCGTATGCCACCAGTGCTGAAATGGCTGGCGAACTGGGGGCTTTCGAAGGCTACGAAGAAAACCGTGGCGACATGCTCCGCGTGATGCGTAACCATCACCGTGCAGCATGGGGGGTGACGCCTGAATCCAGCGATAAGCTTGGCGACTACGAAGCGTTGGATATTCCACCTGTTGCTATCGAAGGTGAAGCGCTGACCAACGAGGACACGTTTGGTGAACTGGCCAACAGCAGCGACCTGCTCTCGCGTGCTCGCAAGTCATGGGATGAGGCATTGGAAATGGGTGAAGCCCATGGTTATCGCAATGCTCAATCAACGGTCATCGCCCCGACCGGCACCATCGGCCTGTTGATGGACTGCGATACCACGGGCGTTGAGCCAGACTTCGCGCTGGTCAAGTTCAAGAAACTGGCTGGTGGTGGTTACTTCAAGATCGCCAACCAGTCTGTTCGTCCCGCGCTGGAAAGCCTGGGTTACAGCAAAGCCGAGGTCGCTGACATTCTGCACTACGTGGTGGGCACGCTGACCCTTGATGTCCCGATGCCCAACGAGGAAGGCGAAGTCTCAGCCGATCAACCTGAAACCGCGACCTTTACTGAGTATCTGAAGAACTTTGGCTTCAAACAGGTGGAACTGGATCGACTCGCTGAAGCATTGCCCGGCGCGATGGAGATCGGCTTCATCTTCAACAACTGGACGTTGGGTGAAGACTGCATCGACCGCTTGAAGTTGAGGGATGAAACGGACCTGCTCAAGGGCATCGGCCTGAGTAAGAAGCAGGTGGCCAAGCTGAATGAAATGATTTGTGGCACGGGCACCATTGAAGGCGCTCCGCACATGAAGGAAGCCCACTATGCAGTGTTTGATTGTGCGAACAAGTGTGGCAAGATCGGCCAGCGCTTCATCGCAGTCGAAGGCCACATCCGCATGATGGCGGCTGCTCAGCCTTTCATCAGTGGTGCAATCAGCAAGACCATCAACCTGCCCAACGAAGCCAACGTTGAAGACATCAAGAGTGCTTACCGTTTGAGTTGGGAACTGGGATTGAAAGCCAATGCACTTTATCGCGATGGCTGCAAACTCAGCCAGCCTCTCAATTCGGCAGCAGATGAAGATGTTGAAGATGAAGAAGGCATCGAAGCTGCCCGGGAGGAAATCGCGGGGGAGGTCGCTGGTGCTGCGGCTGCGGCAGCAGCAGAACCTGTTGAGAAGATCGTCGAGCGCATTGTTGAAAGACCTTTGCGTCGCCGACTGCCTGACACCCGCACCAGCAAGACGCACAAATTCTGCGTGGCAGGTCATGAAGGTTACATCACTGTCGGCCTGTACGAAGATGGCACGCCGGGCGAACTGTTCATCACCATGGCCAAGGAAGGCTCGACCATCGGCGGCCTGATGGATTCGCTGGGAACGGCGATCAGCATCACACTGCAATATGGCGTGCCCGTTGAGTCACTGGTCAACAAGTTCACGCATCAGCGCTTCGAGCCGGCAGGCATGACCCACAACCGCGACATTCCTTTTGCCAAGAGCCTGGTCGATTACATTTTCCGCTGGATGGGCATGGAATTCATCCCCGGCTACCGGGCTGCCAATGCTCCGCGCAGACCTGGTGATGAGAAACCTGCCAGCGAAAAAACTGCGGCCCGTGACAAAGCCAAAGCGGTGGCTAGCGGCAACGGCAATGGAAAAAGCAACGGACACAGCAATGGCAACGGGAACGGCCATGGCGCTGCCCCGGCAGTCGAAGGGGTGAAAATTTCAGATTCTTCCAGCCGACCCGACCGAAATCTGAACCCGCAAGCTGCTTCGCGTCGTAGTCATACACAGACATCTTTCACAGCTGGTCAGGAAACAGCCGGCGAAATGGGTGGTGGTGCGACACCCGAGACTGAGACCGATAACGAAACAAAGGTACAATCCAGTCTCATGATGTCGATGCGAGAAATGCAGGCAGATGCCCCGGCGTGCGACGTCTGTGGGACCATTACCGTCCGCAGCGGAACTTGTTACAAATGTTTGAATTGTGGTCATTCAATGGGTTGCAGTTAATGAGGATTTTGTTAAGATAGGTAACGGAGAAAGGCCGAAAGGCGAACCACCGAACCTTGAGATCAGTACCTGAGGCTGGGGCGAGCAGCCGAATGTTGGACAACTGCAAGCCCTTGCGCCGATGAAAATAAATGGCCAAGTGAGATGCACTTGGACGAAACAACGAACTGAACGCGGCGAAAGCCGTTAACGAACCGCTTCCTTCTCCCTCCTCCGCCCCCTCGGGTTCCGCCTGAGGGGGTTTTTATTTGTTCATACACGGACACATCATGTAAGCAATTTTGTAAATATTTGAAGGGAGCTTTTCGATTCGCCCTTTTCAGCGTTTTTGCTTGAAGAACTGGCGTAGCAAGTCGGCTGTTTCATCAGCCAGTACGCCGGGCACGACGGTCAAGCGATGATTGAAGCGCGTTTCCTCGCAGAGTTGATGTAACGTGCGCACGCAGCCCATTTTGGGATCGTCTGCCCCGTAAACCAGGCGAGGCAAACGAGCATTGACCAGCGCGCCAGCACACATCGGGCAAGGTTCCAACGTGACGGCCATGGTGCAATTCAGCAACCGCCAGGATTTCAGTTTTGCTGCTGCTTCACGTAAAGCCAGGATTTCTGCATGGGCCGTCGGGTCGTTGTCCAGTTCCCGACGATTGTGCGCTTCAGCCAGGATGTTCTGGCCTTGATAAATCACAGCCGCGATGGGCACTTCGTCCAACTCAGCAGCCTGCTTCGCCAACGCGATGGCACGAGCCATCATCTGTCGGTCCAGGTCGGTTGCCATGTCAGCGTGTTCGCTCATGCGTTAAAGTTTCGGTCAATCGTGGAGATTTCGCCAATGGCTGGACCATACAAAATCATCTGTGCCCCCGACAGCTACAAAGACTGCATGTCTGCGGTTGAAGCTGCCCAAGCCATGGCCGCGGGTGTGCACGATGCGGGAAAGCAGCTTGTTCCCCTCTGCCTGCCCATCGCGGATGGGGGTGAAGGCTTTGTCATGACATTGGCCAGTGCCTTAGGAGCGAATGACAATCTCCAATTGACAGAAACGACCGACCCACTCGGTCGATCCATTCAGGCAGGGTGGCTGCTGCATCAACAAGCGACTGGAGAAAGACTAGCGGTCATTGAATTGGCAGCCGCGTCAGGTATCGAGCGATTAACGCCCAAAGAGCGGGATGTGATGCGCACCACGACCCTTGGCACCGGCCAATTGATTCGTGCAGCGATGGATGCCGGGGTCACGCGTTTGATCCTTGGCATCGGGGGCAGTGCGACCAATGATCTCGCTTGCGGGTTGGCACAGGCTTTGGGATATCGCTTTCTTGATGTTGCGGGGCAAGTGATCGAGTCACCCATCAATGGGGGGCTGCTGAGTGAGATTGCCAGCATTGATGTCAGCAAAGTTCATCCAAGACTGGCTCAGGTAGAGATTGAGGTTGCCTGCGATGTGGACAATCCACTGTATGGGTTGCGCGGTGCTGCCTGTACCTATGGGCCACAGAAAGGGGCTTCGCCTGAGCAGGTCAAGCTCTTGGATGCAGGACTAAAGCATGTCGCGCATATCATCGAACGCGATCTGAAAGTGAACATCAGCGACTTACCCGGGGCAGGTGCAGCAGGAGGCGTCGGCGGCGGGGCGGTGGCGTTTCTTGGCGCGAAGCTGAAGCCGGGCATTGATCTGGTATTGGATTGTGTGAACTTCGATGAGCAGGCTCGTGATGCATCGCTGTGTCTGACAGGTGAGGGCTGCCTCGACGGGCAGAGTCTGTCTGGCAAGGCAACGGTGGGAGTCGCTAACCGGGCAGCGCGACTGGGTGTGAAAACCGTCGCATTGGCTGGCATGGTGCTGGGGGAGCGAGGTCAATTTGTGCCCAAGCCTTTCGCAGAGGTTGTCGCGATTTCTCAAGGCATGGAGCTTGAGCAAGCTTTGGCCAATGGCCCGAAACTTTTGCGAGAAGCGACGTGTGAAATGGTTCGTCGCGCTCAGCAACCCGTCAGATAGCTCCATGTGATTGCCAGTGATCAGCGACCCATCGAGCCACGGCTGCTGCGCCACTTTCCTTTGACTGTGTCGCTTCGTATTGCTTTCGAATAGCCAAGGCGGTTACGGGTTCTGCCAGCCAGGGCAATGCCTCGGCTGCGAGATCGCGGGCTGTCCGTTCCGCATCGATCTGGTCAATCACCAACTGAGCTAATCCCGCCTCCACCAACGGTTGAGCGTTCAACTTCTGATGTTGATCCTTGTGAAAGGGGTAAGGTAGAAAAAGCGTGGGAGTGCAGTTGGCAGCTGCTTCAGCGACGGAACCCGCCCCAGCCCGGCTGATGGCAAAAGTGGCTGCACGCCAGGCTGCTCCCATGGTCGAGCAGTAGGGCACCACTTGCGCATTGAGTTTGGCAGACGTATAAGCCTGTGCTAATGGGTCGCAATCATCAGGCCCGGCCACGTGAAAGATGTTCCAACTTTTTAATGCGACAGCAACTTCACGGAATTGAATGAATCGCGCCATAGCTTCATTAAGTGTTTTTGCGCCACTGCTGCCGCCGACGATGAGCAAAGTATGACTGACCGGGTCCAGGCCCAAGGCTCGACGGGCCTGTCCGGGATCAGTCGGGCCCACGGCTGCTTTTCGCAGGGGCATGGGTATCGTCATCGCATCAGGCCAGGCTGGATAAGGCATGACGGTGAACACTTGCGAGGCGGACTTGGCCAGCCAACGATTGGCCCGGCCGGGCACTGCATCCAGACTGACCAATGCTGTGGGGATACGCAAACTGCGCGCTTCGGCGATAGCCGGGCCTGACACAAAGCCACCGGTGCCGACCACAGCTCGCACATCATGCTGTTGCAAAAGGACTTTTGCTTTGGCCACACTTTGGCGCCACGCCAGCCAGAAACAAGGCCAGCGTTTGGGATTCATCGAGAAAGGCCGGGCCGGAACCGTGTCGTAACTGATCTGCTGTTCTTCTGCGATACGCCGATCAATCTCTCGGTTGGACAATAAATAGCGACAGTTCAGATCAGGCAGCACGTCGGCCAAGGCTTCGGCGATCGCGACATTGGGGTAAATGTGGCCACCCGTTCCACCACCTGCCAATAACACGCTGCCTTGACCTGACTGTTTCATGCCAATGCACCAACCGTGTCATGATCTGGTTCATCATCTCCAGCGGATTCAGGCGAGTTGACGGGTTCCGTGCGCACGGGTTGATCTGCTTCGTAGGCCCGGGCGAAGTCAAGGGAGGCGATCAGGCCGATGCTGAACGCCAGCGTGACCCAGCCTGTCCCACCAGCAGAAATCAAAGGCAAGGCAATACCTTTGGTGGGAACCAAACCTGTCACGACCATGAGATTGATGACCGCTTGTATGGTGATCAGACTGGTCATACCTAATGCGAACATTCTGCCCAGACGATTACGACAACGGTAAGCAACGTAAAATCCCAGCCCCAGCAGACTGGCGTAAAGCAGCAAGACCCCCACGATGCCCACCAGGCCGAGTTCTTCACCGATGACAGCCAGCAGCATGTCAGAACTGTCGGTGGGAAGATAGCCTAATTTCTGGATGCCGTTGCCTAAACCTTTACCCCACAGACCACCCTCAGCCAAAGCGACCTGGGCCTGCGTAATCTGAAAGTTGGCATCGAGGTGGTCAGCATAAGGATCGAGATAATTCATCAGCCGTTGGATGCGGTGAGGTTTGAGCGCGATGGCACCGATCAGACCAGCCCCCGCAACAGGAACGAGCATCGCCAAATGCCAAATTTTTGCGCCACCTGCGACCAGAACAATTACAGCAGCAGAAGCAATTAACGCCGCGGTGCCAAAGTCCTCTTTGACGACGATGACACAGGTCACGATGAGCAGCAGCAAGGCAGGCAGCAGGCCATCGACGAAACGGTGCAGCGACCCCTTGCGTGCAATCCACCAGGCCAAGAGCAGGATCGTGGCTGGCTTGAGTAATTCCGAAGGTTGAAAGAGAAAGCTCATTTCACCGCTACCGACGCGAAGCCAGCGCGAGGCACTGTTGATCGTCACGCCGACGCCCGGCACCCAAGTCGCCGCTGTCAGACTCAGACAGATGAGAAAAATGATCAGCACCGGATTGAGCAGATGCCTGACGCGCAACGTTTCTGCGAGATTGATGCGGCTGGCCAGGAACAATGCCCCCGCAGCCAGCAGGGCATAAAGGGTGTGCTTCGAGAAGAATAAATCGCTGATGGTGGGCAGATCAGCCAGGTTCGTCTCGGCAGAATGCACCATGACCACGCCGATGGACAATAGTGACAGACAGACGAGTTGTAAGAGTTGACCCGCTCGCATCCGATTGTTTGTATCGGCAAGACTTACGCAAGCAGTGCAATGGTGCGGGTCAGCTCGTTGGTGTCGCGGCCATGACCTGCTGATACCAGGTGACGGTTTCGCGGATGCCTTGCTCGAAATCGACGACAGGGTTGTAGCCTAGATTTTCTTGAGCGCGCGAGATGTCTGCCAGCGAGTGTTTGACATCGCCTGCTCGTTCTTCGGCATGCTCTGGCTGCAAGTCAGGTCTTTGCAATGCCTCGGCCATGAGTCGGGCCAGTTGATTGACCGTAATCGCCTGGCCGCAACCGATGTTCATCACTTGGCCGTTGAGGCGGGTTTGCGATATTGCAGCCAGCAGGTTGGCGTGAACGACGTTCTCGACAAAGACGAAGTCACGGGTTTGTTCACCATCGCCAAAGATGCGCGGGGACTGGCCTGACTCAATCATCGCCTTGGCGAAGGCGGCAATGACCGCAGCGTAGGCACTGTTGGCATTCTGCCTCGGGCCGAACACATTGAAGTAACGCAGCGAAACCGTATCCATCTCAAAGCTGTGGGCGTAAGCCGTCAGCAGACTTTCCCCTGCGACTTTGCTGGCAGCATAGGGGCTGACGCATTGGGTGGGCATCGTTTCCAGCTTGGGCACGGTTTCATCGTTGCCATACGCCGCGGCACTGGCGGCCAGCATGAATCGGCGGACTCCCGCCTGACGGGCAGCTTCCAGCACGATCTGCGTGCCAAGGATGTTCGTCTCAGCGTAATGCGTGGGACGGGCGACTGAATCCGGCACGGAACCGAGTGCCGCCAGATGAAAGACGTACTGACACCCATCTGCCAACCGCCTGACCAAAGCCTCATCCAACACCGAGCCGACAAAGAAGAATAATTGTTCGCCGAAATGCTCCCCAAGCAATTCCATGTTGCTTCCGTCGCAGCCGGAGAGGTCATCGAGTACGCGCACACGTGCTCCAAGCGCGAGCAAGGCTTCCGTCAGATGAGAGCCGATGAAACCCGCGCCGCCGGTGATGAGTATGCGACTACCGACAAAGTGGTTGCCATGGATTTGGCCCCAATCCGTGAGACTCATGCGATCCTGCTTCCTTGTCATGTTGGTGTCGTGGGCAAGCCAATCTTGCTGAGTTTATACCACGATCTCGGCTCGTTCTGCAGCTTCCCATGATTCTTTCAGGAGAGCCAGAGTCGAAGCTCCGATTTCATCAATGGGCTTGGACCACTTGGCCTCAATGCTGATGCGCTCGCAGTAGCCGACTTTTCGCAGCAGGGCGAAAAAGTGAACGAAATCGAAAGCCTTGTCTGACATGTCGCCATGCCCGCCTGGTTGCAACCGATCCACCGGTTCAGCCACATGGACATGACGGATGCGACTGCCCAACGCGATCAAGGCATCGTCCGTTTCATTCTCCAGGCCGTAGTGATATGAATCGACCAGTACCTGCACGGAAGGCAGGCTGACGCGGTCGCAAAGTCGCAACGCCTGCTCCAGCGAGTTGATGGTATTGGTCTCGCCTTGATTCAGGTGTTCGATGACCAGCAGGATGCCTTGTTCACCGCAGGCTTCACCTGCCAAACGCGTGAAGGCTTCAAGCTGTCTGTAGGCTTCGGAAGTGGAAAGATCAGTCGGCCTGCGGCGGGCACCCCCCGAACCAAAGACCAGCCGGGACATGCCCAATCGTTTGGCCCGTCGGCTGATGCGCTCCATGTACTGCTGCAAGGCTGCAAGATCACACGTTGGCCCCAGCACGGGCAAGCTGCCCGGCACGAGACAGTTGGCCGCTTCAATCGGAAGCGGAGATGCTTCATAACTGGATAACGTCTGCTCCCATGGCGCATCCTCCACTTCCCCTTGAAGGACAGCCTGAACATTGACTTCCAGAAAATCGAAGCCAGCCTGTTTGATGGCTTCTGCCTGATCGATGCTGCCGCAACATCCCCATCGCATGACGGACTCCTTTTTCAAGAGTTGTAGCTTACCCGGTTGAATTGCATGTACCAACTAAATCTTGTCGTGTGCAGCAAAAGACAGGCAGAATTCGCAGGTGCTCGTTCAATACCGCGGCACGTTGGGATCAATCATTTGTGACCAGAGATCAATGCCCCCGGCCATGCTCTTGACATCGACAAATCCCTGCTGGCGCAGGATGGAAGTCATCTGCAGTGAACGGATGCCATGATGACAGTAAATCACCACGCGCTCATCAGCGTATTCTTCAAGATCTGGCAGTAACTCAGCCAGCTTTTCCAAGGTGAACAACCTGGCCCCGTCGATACGGGCGTATTCGTATTCATCAGGTCGCCGGCAATCAATCAACACCATCGGCTCATCATGATCCAGCATCTGCTTGACGTCAGAGGGTGAGATTTCCAAGTGGGGTCTGACGGTGATGTCATTGTTTGAATCTGTCATGTTCTTCAGCGCTCCGTCTATATAAGGGGCTGAATCATAGCCAACGAAAAAGGCCCGTCATGCTGGATGCGGGCCTGAGGAACCATGCAGTTGAAAATGGAATGGATGGATATTGTTTTCGCGTGAGAATTCAGTTGCTGCCCTGGTCCTGAGTGATTGGCGTCAGTTCAATGATGTGGCCACCCGCATTCACCTTGACGGATGAGGCGGAGTTTTCAAAGGCCACCTTGAAAACCAGGCCATCCGTGCCACCCACCACACCAGACTGCCAGGCGACCTGGCCGGTCGAACTTCTGCCCAGTTTGTCGATACCGCTGCCTTTGCGGGGCTCCTTGCCGGATCGATCATCGAACCTGATTTTCTTGTAGAGCTTGAGTTTTCCACCTTCGACAGCAATATTGCCATCCCAGTTCGCGTAATAATCCTTGCTGTAGGTGATCTTGCGATCCAGGTCTCCCCAGTGCACAAAGACAAAAGCGACTAACTTGCCATCCACTTCCTTGGCATAGGACATGTGGACGCGGACCAGATCCGAATCGCTGTTTTTCTTTTCAACTGTCTTGGCGATGTTATCGCCAGCTTCTTTAGAAACTTTTGCGCTTGGGGTAGCCGGACCGGCGGCGATACCTACAAAAAGCAAAGGGACAGCAAGCAATGCGACTGCCAGTTTCATCTTTCATCTCCTTGTGTTTGAAGAGTCTGAGTTATGTGACGACACAGGCACAACGGCCCATCCCGCCAGCTATTGCATGGACACGATAAAACACACACAAATTCACTGATCTTTCACAATCAGGATTTCCACCACCCGTGGGCCATGAACGCCGGTGACCAGGACGCCTTCGATGTCGGCGGTCTTGCTTGGGCCCGTGATGAAGACCTGATTGGAGGGGATCAGGTCACTCAATATCTGCCAATAGTCCAGCATGTCCGGCAGGATGCGTGACGCAGGGACAATCGCGATATGCACTGGCGGGATGAGAGAAACCGACCGTGCGTGATCCGCATCAGTCGCGACCACCAGCGTGCCTGTCTCGGCCAGACATGCAGCCACATCGCTGATCCCCGCATCAACATCAAAGGCTGCATCATGCCCACCTGGTAACGCGGGATCAACCAGTTTCATATCGGCAGGCAACGCTTCTATCACGATCTGTTTCTGAACTTCATCTAAAGCCAGCATGATGGAACGAATCTGATGCGCATCAATCAAGGCGCGCAACTGATCAGGCATTTCTACAGCAGTCAGTTGATGCACATTCATGCCCACATCACTGGCCTGCCTGGCAAACAACGCGAGCACATCATCTTCGCTGGAAGCCAACCTGACCAATGTTTCATCGACATTTGGCAAAGGCTCGCGCTCGTAACCCGACGTTTCATCGTCCCGAAGCGAAGCGCGGATTCGAGCAAGGAAGGATTCTCGTGATTCGCCAGGCATCACCGTTTCCCCTTTCCAGCCGCGCGATCATCGACATTTGCTGTGGATTCCTGGCAGCCTTCTGACTGCCACCAGTCGCGGAAGCTCTTTGAGGTGGGCGAAGGCAGGTCACGTTCCTGCGTCCAACCTGCCGCCGGGCCCGGTACTTTGGTCACCCATTTACGATTCATCAGGTTGGCATGCTGGGGATCGCGCGGCGGATTGCTTTGTTTTTGTCCCTTGAAGCGCAGCGCGAATTTCTGAAACCGCTGGGCCCAACGATAAGCCAGACATGAGCTTTGGCTGGCAGCGTAAAGTCGGTATGTCAGTCTTTCCCAGTAGCCACTGATCTTTCCCGTCACAATCTTTTCACGCAGCAGCACAAGGTAACGCGGAATATTGATCTTGACTGGGCAGGCTTCATAGCAAGCTCCGCACAGACTCGATGCGTTGGGCAAGTCTTTGTAATTCTTCAAGCCTCGGAACATCGGCGTGATCAACGCGCCGATCGGCCCGGAATAGACTGCGCCATAACTGTGGCCGCCCACCTTCCGATACACCGGGCACGCATTCAGACACGCGCCGCAGCGGATGCAACGCAACATTTCGCGCGTTTCCGCTCGCAGAATATCGCTCCTCCCATTGTCGATCAGCACGATGTGCATCTGCTCTGGACCATCCTGATCGTCTGCTCGCTTCGGGCCTGTGAGAATGCTCGTGTAACAGGTCAAAGGTTGTGCGGTGGAACTGCGAGCCAGCAGTTTGAGCAGCACGGCCAAATGCTGATACGTCGGCACGAGTTTTTCGATACCCACGCAGGCGATGTGGATGCGCGGCACACTGGTGCAGAATCGGCCGTTGCCTTCGTTGGTGCATAACACGACCGAGCCGGTATCCGCAACAAGAAAATTCCCGCCACTGATGCCCAGATCAGCTTGACGGTACTTTTCGCGCAAGTGCTCCCGGGCAATCATGGTCAATTGCTTTTCGTCTTCGGTGTAAGTCGCGCCCAGCTCACGTTCAAAAGCACGAGCCACGGCTTTGCGATCCTTGTGGATCATCGGCGTGACGATATGCGAAGGGGCATCCCCATCCAATTGCAGAATGAACTCGCCCAAGTCGGTTTCCACCGTTTCGCAACCGACCGCTTCCAATGCTGGCAAGAGATGCGTCTCTTCCGTCACCATCGACTTGCTTTTGACGCAGAGCTTGCAGTTTTCCTGCTTGGCGATCTCCGTGATGATGGCATTGGCTTGCTTGCCATCTTTGGCAAAGTGAACCTTGACGCCTTGCTTCTCAGCTTGATCGACGAACTGCTCGATGTACTGATCCAGATGATCCAGCGTGTGCTGCTTGATTCGGCCAGCCAAAGTGCGCATCGCATCCGTCTTGTCACCAAACACAGCAGGCAGCAGTTCGCGTCGGGCGATGTCTTTCTTGAGCGTGGCGGAATTCACAAAGTCCTGAAGCTGTGCGTCAGTCACAGCCGAGGGAATGCGGTCTTCCATGTGATAAGGCAGGCTGGGGAACAGCAGCGATACGCCTTCATGCGTCAATGACACACCGCTTTGATTCTGTGATGTCTTGACTTGACTCACCGGGCCACCTCCTGTGGGTGGTTCCCGGTGTAAGGCAGCAGGCCTAAACCTTCTGCGATGACTTCCGCGATGTGAATGAACTGCTGGGGCTTGCCTTCACGATGGCAACTGCCGGAGATATTCATGGTGCAGCCAGCATCGTTGCTGATGACGTGTTCGGCTTGCGTTCTGGCAATGCAATCGGTCTTATCGCGCACCATGGTGCCCGAGATTTCGGGATATTTCACGGCGAAAGTTCCGCCGAAGCCGCAGCATTGCTCTTTTTTATCCAACGGCTGATACTCCAGATTGGCGATCTGTCGAATCAACTGTTCGGCTTCGTCAGTCATGCCGATGCCGCGCAGATGGCAGGAATAGTGATACGTTGCCTTGCCTGCCCATGTGCAGTTGAGATCGGCCAGATTCACCTTCAGGTCATGGACGAGGAACTCAACAAACTCGCGTGTCTTGGCCATGAGCGCTTCAGCGCGCTTGGCCCAGTCGGGTTCGTCTTCGAACAGTTCGCCGTAGTAATCGCGGATCATGGCACAGCAGGAGCCTGACGGCGTGATGACATGATCAGCATCTTCAAAGACTTCGATCATATGCCGGGCCAGCTTTTTGGTTTCTGTCTTATAGCCGTTGTTCCAGAAAGGTTGGCCGCAACAGGTCTGGCTTTTGGGGAAGTCAACTTCGCAGCCGAGATGGCGAAGCACTTTGACCACTGCCACCCCTGCGCGGGGGTAGAATGTGTCGGTCAGACAGGTCACGAACAAGGCAACTTTCATACCTGCCAAGTCTAGGGGAAACCGTGCCTGCAACCAACTAGGACGCCAGGGACTCAGGGCAAACGCATGTGGCTTGTAGGATGGGTTAGGCGAGTCTTCGAGCCGTAACCCATCACCGGCGCATGCTTGGTCAAAGGCCTCATTGATGGGTTACGCTCCGCCAAGTGGCTCCGCTAACCCATCCTACCTCCGATGCTCAGCGCGATCTGCGCTCCTGAATTCCGTACATGCGTTCGCCCTGGCCAGGGACTGGTGCTGCTGCTTCAAGGTTCGACGTTGCTGCCAGGCGGCGAAATGGGTGGCTGCCTCGGAGATGCGATCGGCTTCGATGTGATCGTCAATCTCAAATACCAGCCCAAACTGAAGCTTGTGATGATCGGCCAATTCCACATGCACCAGTCGCGCGGTGCAATGGATCGCCTGTTCGCTTTCCGGCGGGTGAATCAGGACATCAAAAAGTTCCTTGCCCATCAGTTGCAGTGCTTGCTGCTCGGAAACATACACGCCGATGCCACCACCACCAATATCCGCCAGAGCAACTTCCATCGCCTGCTCGAGTTCAGCCTGCTGTGGGTTCATCGGCCTGAGGCGAACCAGTGGAATCGCCTTGTCATCGGCAGCAAACGCTGCCCGGAAAAATTGCCTGCGCTGATCCAACTGCGCTTCAGTTGGGAGTGACAATTCCAACGCAATCGCCTGCTGGTGGTTGTTCACCTCCACCAACCTGCGTGCAAGCACTTTGGAATCGAAACGATAACGACTACCTGAGTGAGCAATCAGTACGCTTAACAGGTCGCCTTGCTCGGGCACGTGACGGTCGAGTGTTGGCTTGGGTTTCTCGACCAGCAGGCAGGTATCGTTCATTTCCAGAAGCCGGGACTTGAAAGGATCGACGCAAGACATCACCACGCCAGCTTCACAGGCATCCTTCGCGTGCCAGAACCAGATCGGCCCTTGCCGGTCGGCCTGATGCCTGAGCATGTTCAGACAGATGTTTAACATTCGGGTTGACATGGCACACACTCCGCTGCGATGGTGCAGTCATCACACCCGCTGCGCATGGTAAAGTGATGTCGGTCGTACCGATTCCTTTATCAGACCTTCGGCTGGAAACAGACATGGCATTAATCCTTCCCGAAACCGACATGCGACTCGCCCCCACCCTTGGCCCGGTTATGCGGTCTGTGGGTGGCCGATTTGAAAAGGCAATCAAGGCATTGCAGCAACGCGGGGTGAACGTCCTGCAATTGGATGGCACCCTCGCAGGGCTTCGGCCACGGGAGTTGGATCGCCGTGCCCGTCGGGAACTGCAAGCCATCCTCCGCAGGCAGAGCATGGCATTGGCGGGAATGGATTTGTTTATCCCGCGCGACCATTTCGCAGACAGCCAGCATGTCGATCGCGCGATCGCAGCAGTCACCGCTGGATTGGAACTGGCAGCCGACTTGGGCAAGATACCTGTCAGCCTGGCGTTGCCTGTTGAAACGATTGACGAGACGGTGGTGGATGCACTGGTTCAGGCTGCGGACAGTTTCTCCGTACCCTTGGCGGTGCATCACGAGGATGATGTGGAAGTCTTGATGAAGTGGTTGACTGCGACGGATTGCCAGTATTTTGGCGCGGGGCTTGATCCTGCTGCCATCCTTGGCTCAGATCAATCGCCAGCAAAGTTGGCAGCCCGGTTGGGTTCACAATTGCGAGTCGGGCGTGTCAGTGATTTGGACACCGCTACGGGCAAAGCCTCAGCGGTACGCTGTGTGTTGGGGCAAGGTGCTTTGGATCTGGCGAACTATCGAGCCGTGCTTGACCTGGCATCGAAGCGGGTCGGCCCGGTGGTGCTGGATTTGCGTGGCCTGGAAAATCCAGGACAGGCGGTTTCACTTGCCCATCAAGCCTGGCAGAAGGCAACACCTGCATTCGGTTAATCGCGGTTAGACTTGGTACGTTGTGACCCAGCGAGAAGATGCCATGGATCGCGACACATTCTGGATGGAAGGAATCAGGCCATGCCCAAGCTTTGCGACATTCCCAAGGCACCGAAAAAGGTGTTGTCGATATTCATGGGCGAGCTAACGTATCAGAATGCTTACGTCTGGTTCATCTTTGTCTCGGCCATGGACATCATCATCACAACCGGCGTGCTTTATCTTGATGGAGAAGAAGTCAACCCAATCGCCCGAGCGGTCATTGAAACCTTTGGCAAGCCGGGCATGATCGTGTTTAAGTTCGTTCTTGTAGCCTTCATCATCGCGATCTGCGAGTTTGTCGGCAGGAGGAAGTATCGCGCAGGGCTGGTGGTCATCTACATTGGCATCATCGTGACTGGTATGACCGTCCTCTTTGGCACGTTTGTGCTGACCCAGGCGATTCAGCGAGCGGTCAGTATCCCAGGTTTGACTGAATGAAATCGTTCAGGCCAGTGGTTTTGCCGATGAAATTCACGCCTGTGATAAAGATGATGGCCAGGATGATCTGACGAAAGACCTGTTCTTGCATGATCCGGTTCAGGAATGCACCAGTGAATGTGCCCAACGGGATCAAAGGCAGCAGCCAGAGCTGGATGTAAAACGTCTTGGTGTCGATCAGTCCAAGCAGCAGGTACGGGGCTACCTTCAAACTGTTGACGATGAAGAAGTAGATGACGGACGTGCCGATGAATCGCGACTTCTCCATGTGTTGGCCGAGGAGATAAACCGAAGCCACCGGGCCGGCAGCATGGGCCAAGGTTGAGACCACGCCAGCCCCGGTGCCCGTGATGCTGGCATTCAGCCAGTTGCCACGAATGCGCCACTGCGGGGCATAACGGGCTTTGACCCAGTCGAAGATGGGGTAAAGCAATGCGATGATGCCCACGATGGTCAGGAGGATGGCATTGGCGCTGTCCTGATGATCTTTCGCAGCCTGGCTGGCTGAGGCATCGGCTGTGAAGTAAGCCAGCAGCACGCTGCCGATGACAATGCCTGCAATCGAGCCGGGCATGAGCTTGCCCAGTTGCTCAGTATCCCATTTGCGCCAGTGGTGATACACACTGAAAATGTCGGCTGCGATCAGCAGCAGCAGGAGCGTGCCGATCCCTTTCTGTGGCGAGTTCAATGCCATGATGAACAAAGGCACAGCGACGATGCCCACCCCGCCGCCGAATCCGCTCTTGGCGATGCCGATGATGATGACAGCGATGCCAGCCAGCATCAGGCTGAGCAGGGGAGCAGGTTGATCTGCAAAAGGAAGCCAGGATGGATAAGCCAATGCCAACCACATCGCGGGGAGTATAAGGCTCTCACGTGATCTGGCTATAGCGCAGCCAAATCATTCGTAGCGGGGGTGCCACAGTGTGACCGAGTTTTTCTTTGCGAAGCGAAGGAAAAACGCGGCAAGCTGTGCTGTCCAGGGAAAGATGAAACGCAGCGTCATCCACACACCTTGCGCCACTCTCGCAAGCTCGTGTGTCGTCAAGGCGTGGCACCAAGGACGCGACGATAGGATTCATCCTGCTCTAATCCTTACTTGAGCAGCGCATCGGTATCGACCCACGTGCCTTCCTCTGCGACGACAGCCTCGATGCGTCTTTCGCGAAGTAAAGCCAGCACCTCGCGCATGGGTGAATGCATCGGAGCCGTGAAAAGCAGGTCTTCTTCCAAAGCCGGGTGAAAGAACTTCAGGAAAGCGGCATGCAACATCGGTTGAGCCAGCAGGATGTCATCGCGCTGTTGTGTTTGCGCATGGATTTTCTGCGCTTCCTGCTTCAACCGGGCGTAATTGAGATAACGCCGATGGGCTGCGGGCAGGGGAGGGTTGTCCAGTTCAGGTTGGCCGATCGGTTCCCCGCCATACAGCACATCCCCGACGATGGGATGGCCCAGGTAGGACAGATGCACACGAATCTGGTGGGTTCTGCCGGTCTTCAGTTCCAGTTCGACCAGGCTGTAACCTTTGTATTGCTCGCGTACGCGCAGGATGGTGACCGAAGGCTTGCCCAGGTGGTCATGTCGCACGCAGAAAGCCTCGTGAATTGTGGGGTGCTTGCCGATGGGCAGTTCGATGACTTCGCCTGGGGCATCAAAGTTGCCATGCACGATGGCAAGGTAGGCCTTGGTGGTCTGCCTGCGTTCAAACTGCTTGGCGATGCGCCAGTGAGCGAAGTCGCTCTTGGCAAACACGATGCAGCCCGTGGTGTCACGGTCGAGTCGATGAATGACGCCTGGCCTCATGTCATGGGAGCCGACAGTGGAAAGCCCTGTCACCAGGTTTTTCTTGCGTGCCTCGCGTTCCTTGCGCGAGCCAGAGGCAGGCGCGGGGGCAAAGCCGACCGTCCGCCACTCTTGCCATTCTCCACCATGCTGTTCGATCTGCTGCTTGAAATGCCACGCCAGGGCATTGAGCAGGGTGCCTGTGCCATTCCCCTTGGCCGGGTGCACAATCACACCCGCCTGCTTGTTCAGCACGATGCAGTGGTCATCCTCGTAAAGGATGTCCAGCGGAATCTCTTCAGGTTCAATGGTGTGCACGGAAGGACTGGGCAGGCGCACGATTAGCTGATCGCCTCGCCTGACGACATGGCTGGACTTGCCTGGCTTGCCGTTGACATCGATGTCTCCCCGGTCGATCAATTTCTGCACGCGGGATCGGCTGACACCTTTGAGCCGTTGCTGGAGATAAACATCCAGCCGCATCTGCGGGTCTCTGCCGATTTCAAAGACCTGCTCCGCCCCTTCAACCAGTTCGATATCTTCCTGCTCGTTTTCGGCAGGTTCCTCTGACATGGGGTAATCGTGATCGCCAGCATTCGTATTCATGACGCCAGCCGTCTGCCAGAGGCTTGGCCGCAGTGATCGTTCGCTGCGGTGATTACTCGTTCTCTGTCGGTTCCGTGGGAAGGCCAATGTCAATGCCCAAGCCGTCTTCGTTGCCCGTGTTTTCATCGGGCATGCCGGGGAATGGATTGTTCATATCAGGCATCAACGGCGAAAGGTCATTCTCGCCGTTGCCTTGATCGTCGGGTGGGGTCATGTTCGTAGGATCGAAAGGGAGTGTCGGGTTCAGATCAATGGGATTGTTGTTCGTGTCGTCTTCAGGTGCTGGCGTGGCGTAGTCGTCATCTGTTAAAGGCCTTTCCAGGTTGGGCAGGATGTCGAGCATTTTCTCCGCGCTGTATTTGTGGGCCAGGTACATGTCTCCCGATCCTTCAAGAACGCTGGTGAGGGTTTCACGAGCCTCCTGATACTTGCCTTGCAGTTCGAGGACCTCAGCAAGCATGAGCTTGGATTTCAACTGCATGGGCACAGCCAGTTCAGGTACGGAAGCGGCGCCGCGAAAGCTTGATGCAGCCTCTTCCAGTTGTTCATCTCTGTAAGCTTCGAGTTGATCTGCAGCAATCTCTGCCTCCGGATTACGCGAACGATTCAAATAAATGTGCCCAGCCAGATGCAGCGCATTCCACTTGAAATAGGGATCATCTGTCTCGCTGCTGGCAAAGCGTGCCAGTTCGGTCGGGTCCGTCGCTGTTGCAAGCGTTTTGACATCCGCCTCATGGGCCTCACGGCCCCACCGATCCATCCACGACCAACCAACATAGCTGGCAGTTCCAACCAGCACCACAAGCATGATCCACGTGCCATACTTATCCCACATGAGCCTCAGCTTCATCAGCCGAAGCATGGCATCGTCTTCATCCACCTGTGGTTGTTGGGGCATGCCGGGCGCGCCGCCGGGGCCACCCATCGGTGTCACATTTTCACGTTCGATATCTTGCTTCTTACTCATCATTCAACTTTCAGGTTGTCTTGCGGAATCTGTCCCGGACGGAACATCATAACAGGACTATCGATCGGGCAGCGACATTTGAATGGCTTGTTACGGGGCAGGTCGCTTGGTCTGCACCCAGATGGATGTCACGCTGCCTCTCTGGCTGACCTGTAAACCCAAGCCGACATTAGGCTTGGCGGCTCTTAAGAGAACGATTGCCCCATCCATCTGTTCTCCTGCCAGGTTCCAGCCGTTGGTACGCAGTTGGCTTCGGTAGAACACGACGGTATCGGACAAGGTGGATTTGCCCTGAAACAGATATTCCGTGTAGAGGAAGCCATCCGTTCTCCACTCCCGACTTTTATCTTCCACGATCTTGAAACCAATGGGAATAGGCACCTCGGCCACGACTTCATGCGTCTGCGCGACCAGTCCCACGCGAGATTGCCGATAGATTCGCTCACCCGCATCCGACCGGGCACAACCGGGCAGAAAAAGGATACCTGCCATCAGCATGAACCCGACAAGAACCCATATTTGTTTCACGTTCTGCATCTTCCGATTCCATAAGAATTTAGCAGCGTAGTTTACCCTTGTAGCCTTGCAACGGCAAACATTCGTTTTCATGATGCGCTCTGGCTCGTTCTATTGTTGTTCCAGATCGCGAAAGGCCAATCGTGCCTGATCGACATCATCGTACAACCCCAGCAGATGATCCAGCCGAGTCACACTGAGAACCGTGGCCACGGCCCCCTTGACATTGGCGATTTTCACATCGCCACCATGCTGGGCGAGTTTACGGTGGATTTGCAGCAAGACGCCGATGCCGTAGCTGGAGATGTAGTCCAACCGTTTGCAATCCACGATGATCTTGCGGATGCCTTCCTGCACCAGCTTTTCGAGTTGCAATACGAATTCCTCGGCTGTCTGGGCGTTCAGTCCGCCGTCGGCCGCGATGACCATGATGTCTTTGTCGATTTCGTGGAGGTAAAATTCCATGATTGATTACCAGACGACAGCTTGAGCGGGAAAGACAGGCCCATCCGTGCAGGCCAGTTTATAGCGCCAGGCCCGACCGTTCACCTGGCCGTGCGGCCCTCGTGGGTCGCCACCTTCCGGATGGAGCGTCGGATCAATTTTCACGATGCAGGATTGGCACGTCCCCATGCCGCAGGCCATCGCCTGCTCAAGGCAAACCTGACAGTCGATGTTGTACTTTTCAGCCAGGTCGGCCACGGCATGCATCATCGGCTCCGGGCCACACGTGTAAACGACCGTCTTATCAAGCCTCGCTCGATCAGCACCGGCCAACCAGCGCTCCAGACCCAAAGTGATCCGTCCTTGCAGACCCAGCGAGCCATCGTCGGTGGTGATGATGGATTGAATCCCAGCCTTGGCAAATTCGCGGATGGCATCACCAGGCTGCTTCGAGTCACTTGGTAGTTTGGCTTTATCCAATGTGACGGCCAGGAGATCGTGGCTTATCGCGCCGACGAAACCGATGCCCTGCCAGCCTGCTTTCTGCAATGCCTGGGCGAGGTAGAACATCGGAGGCAGACCGACACCGCCGCCCACCAGTAAGCCGAAGTTCTTGTCTGCGGGTAAATCGAACTGGTTGCCCAACGGGCCGATCAAATCCACCGCCTGGTCTGGTTGCAATTGAGCCAGCCAATGTGTGCCCGTCCCTACGACACGATGGATGATGTCAATGGTGTGCGCATCTTCATCGTGACCTGCCAGGCTGAAGGGTCGGCGAAGCAGCGCAACCCGGTCACAAACTTCAGGCTGAGTTGGGTGCCAGGTCTGGCCGGGCGTCCATTCTATTTCCCGGCCTGCAATTGCTTCATCGCTTTCCAAAAGGTGCGGGTCGCGGCAACCGAGTTGAACAAATTGCCCGGGTTGTGTGGAGGGGAAATGGGCTGGCAGTGATAATCGAAGCCGATAATGCTCGCGGCAAATCATTACGTTTGATTCGACACGGGCTTCAAACAGTCCTCTTGACGTTATGCTGTCAGGCATGGCATCGGAGTATATCGCTTCTGTGGGTCGGTACCTGTCTGCTGCGAAGTTGGTGCGTCAATTCCGCGTCCTCGGCAGCATCAGTTCAGGCATGACCGAGCGCATCTTTCCCAGTGCGGTCGATGTCCGCCAACTGGTGGCTGATTCCGGCTGGCAGGCAGATACGTTTGAGCGTTACTGCTGGCGGTGTGGGGCGTCGGCTGGGCCTTCGAGTGTGCAGGAGGATGGCTGCCCGGCGTGTGTTGATCGATCCATTGCCTGGCATCGGGTGATTCGGCTGGGGCGATATCAACCGCCGATGTCGGACTGGATCACCGCCATGAAGTTCGGCAAGCATTGGCCTTGGGCCAACTTTCTTGGCCGGGCCTTGGCTGAGCGTATGCCTCGCGATCCGACCCATCGCCCGACGCTGGTGACGGCGGTGCCTTTGCATTGGCGTCGTCGCTGGCTGCGAGGTTTTGATCAGGCGGATCTGATCGCCAAAAGTTTGGCCAGTCATGCGGGGCTGCCTTATTTCCGCACGCTAAAGCGGATTCAGCCGACGTCGCCTCAATCGCTGCTGCATTCGCACAGTCAGCGTTGGCAGAACGTGCGCGACAAATTTGCCCCGCTGCCAATGGATTTAAGTGATTACTGCGTCTGGCTGATCGATGATGTGATGACATCGGGGGCGACATTGACGCAATGTACGCGGCTACTGAAGAAAATGGGGGCAGTGGAAATTCGCCTGGCAGTCGCGGCTGTGACGGAGCATCGCCCGACGGATGCGTGATGGGTGATGTTTGTTCGAGCTAAGGCAGGATAGGGCCATTCGTCGCGTCTTGGGTGCCACGCCTTGACGACACTCGAGCATAGCGAGAGTGGCGCAAGGTGTGTGGTATGACCCTCGCGGAGAAAGATTGGGATAAAGCACAGAGAACACGAAGGACACAGAGCAAGAGGAAGGCATTTCGCGCGAAGGCACAAAGACACAAAGATGAAGATCAACCTGCCCTTTAGCCGCGGTGCCTGCACCGCGTATGGCGTTGCGACGACTTTGCGCCGATGACCGGTGCCTGCCTCACCAGAAGAATGCGAACATTCCAACGATGAGTAATCATGCCTGCGGCAGTGACCACATCGGGTGGCTATGGATTCGCGAGGAGTGAAGCGACGCAGCGTAACCACTTTCTTCTCCCCACGAGCCATGCATGTCAGTAAGTGGATTCTTCGACCGGTGGCATGTCCATCACGAAGCTTTACCATGATATGAGTAAGGTTTGAGAATATCTGTGTTAACTCGCTCCCAACATCCTTCGACAAGCTCAGGATTGGTCGCGAATTTACACAGCCACCCAACGACAGATGCGTCATGGGTGATGCTTGTTCGAGTTAAGGCTTCAAGCGGAAAAGCAGTGCAGCCAGCGTCACCAACTGAACGAATATCGAGGCCAGCATCCACTTGTAGAACAGATCATCACTGCTTTGGCCCAAGAGAAGAGCCGCGATGAAACAGACCCCGGCGACGAGTTGAAAAACGATCGCTGCGACTTCGAGATATGAAAATTCGCGATGAGCCACACGCTGGTTGCGGAGTTCCTGCAGAATTTCACGCAATGTGCTTTCAGCCGGGATAGGCTTGCCTGCCCGACGGATCGATGATGTCGATTCGGTGGCGATCTCTTCAGATTCGTTTGTGGCTTCAATCGATTGGGATTGAATCCTGGTTTGCTGAGTTTTCGCTTCAGCATCGCGCACTGAGGATTGTGAAGGACGGCTGACTTCACGTTGACTGGTCGTGGTCACCTGTGGTTTTGGCCTTGGCTTTTCAGTATCGCGCGCTGAATGTGTGGGTTCAGGTTCGTGCGCAGTTGCTTCAGATTGAGGATCAGCATTGCTGTAGGAAACTTCCTGCCGAGTCCAAGGCTTGAACGGGCGTTGACCAACGGGTTTTGTCGCCGGCTTCGCTTCAGTTGCTGGTGTGCTTGCCTTGGCCTGTTTTTCCGGGGCTGGTGAATCTTCTTGTGCTTTAGTCGCGACAGCTTGTGCAGCAGGCTCGGTTTTCGCCTCGGTTGCTTCCCGAGGTTGGCGTGCTGGTTCTGTGGCGGCTTTCCTGGCTGCGGGATCTGCTTGAGTACGCGTTTGCCCCGGCCTGCGTGCTTGAGCAACGATACGCACCGCTTCGGTCAAACTGCGCGCGACCGCATCGGCATGTGCATCCGTGGTGACAACCGGACTGTCGCCATCATCGGCATCGTTCTCTGTTTCTGCGCCGCCTGCACTGAATCGTCCATCTTCTGCTTCATTGCTGACGCCATTTTCCTCGCCCGGTTCATCCGGCAGGGGAGTTTCGGCTGCGTCTGGGCGAAGCAGAATCGTTCGCGTGCCCGCCGCTTTTCCTGCCTGCACATCGCGTGGCTGGTCGCCGATCATCCAGCATTGTTCCAGATCAAGGTCAAAATCCTGAGCCGCCTGCAGAAGCATGCCCGGCTGCGGTTTCCGCCAGGGATGTTCGCGTTGATACTCAGGCACGTTCCCTTTGGGATGGAATGGGCAGTAGTAGAAGCAGTCCACCTTGCTGCCTGACATGTCGCCGATGACATCATTGATTTTCTGATGCACCGCGTTGACATCGTCTTCGCTGTACTTGCCCCGCGCGACACCCCCCTGATTGGTGACGACAATGACTTTGTAACCCAGCCCGCGCATGGACGCGATGGCTGCAGCGGCCCCTTTGAGCAACTTCACTTTGGCAGGATCGCCCAGGTCACCATCGTTTTCGATGATCGTGTTATCTCGGTCGAGGAATATGGCGCGGTTCATAGGCATCTCATCCGTGAATCCGTCATTCTACCTCGCTTTGGCGTCGGCTGTGCCAGGCTTTTTCGACAGCCTCCACGGCCTGCTGCTGAGCCTTGTTCAGATCGTCATTCACGACAAACGCATCATACAGGCCCGGCGTCCTGGCTCGCTGGATTTCCCATTGAGCCTTGGCAAAGCGTCGGGCGATCTGATCTTCCGATTCGCGCTTGCGTCTTTTCAGTCGGCCAAGCAGTTCCTCTTCGCTGGGAGGCATGATGAAGATCATATACGCGTCAGGCATGTTTTCCCGAACCTGAACCGCTCCTTCGACATCAATCTCCAGAATGACAATCCTGCCGTCGGCGATGGCTTGAGTGACAAACTCGCGGGGTGTGCCATAGAAGCAGCCCTGATACACCTCGGCCCATTCCAGCAGTTCACCAGCATCGCGTCGCGCGCGGAACTCATCCTCAGAAACGAAGTAGTAGCTTTCCCCTTCGATATCCGCAGCCGTCTTCTGGCGGGTAGTCAGAGACACGGAGAAAACAGCGTCCAGTTCATGGCGAACATGTTGGACGATGGTGGTTTTCCCCACACCACTTGGGCCTGAGATGACCAGCAGCAGGCCGGTCGAGGATTGATGAAATTCTTGTGGCAACTCATCCATGGGCATAGGGCAGCGACTTGTCGGCCAATTGTCAAACTCTACTGATTATTGCGCACGCCAGTGACCAGGAACAGACAGGCCATGCGCACCGCCAAACCGTTGCTGACCTGTTGCAGGATGGTGGAGTTGGGGCTGTCCGCCACGGCTGATTCGATCTCGATGCCCCGATTGACCGGCCCGGGATGCATAACCACCAGATCAGGACGCGCCCGTTTCATGCGCTGCTGGGTCAGGCCGAACTTATGAGCATATTCGCGCACACTGGGGAAGGCCTGCCCCTGAATCCGCTCGAACTGAATCCGCAGCATGTTGATCGCATCCACCTCAGGCAGCACCGCATCCAGATCGTGCGAGAGTTCACAACCCAGGTTGACAAAGGCGCGGGGTAGCAGAGTCGGTGGGCCGACCAGAATCACCGAAGCGCCAAGTTTCTGCAGGCAGTGGATGTTGCTTCTGGCAACCCGGCTGTGGGCGATGTCACCGACGATGGCGACGCGAATGCCTGTCAGATCGAAATCTTCGCGCCCAAGTCGTTGGCAGAGCGTGTAGGCATCGAGCAGGCCTTGCGTGGGGTGTTCATGCTGGCCATCTCCAGCATTCAGGACGCTGGCTTGCACGTGTTGGGAAAGTTGCAGGGCAGCCCCGCTGCGATGATGGCGGACGACGATGACATCGATGCCCATGGCCTCGATGTTCCGGGCTGTATCCACCAGCGTTTCACCCTTGGAGGCACTGGACCCCTTGGAAGAGAAGTCCAGCACATCGGCAGACAGTCGGCTGGCGGCCAGGTGAAAGCTCATGCGTGTGCGCGTGGAATCTTCAAAGAAAAGGTTCACGACCACTTTGCCGCGCAGGGCAGGGGTTTTTTTGACGCTGCGGGTACTGATGGCTTCAAAGCCTTGGGCTGTTTGAAGCAGGAAACGAATATCGTCAGCAGAGAGAAGTTGCAGGCCAAGCAGGTGCCGGTAAGGCCAGTGGTAACTTGCCGGGACAATGCTCATGGGCTCTCCTTCGCGCGGTCAGAGACAACAATCGCATCTTCATCATCAGTCGGCTTGATGCGGACACTCACGTGCTGATCGTCCGCGATTTCCCCTACTGCAATCTTCTTGCCCACGAAGTCCGGGCAGATGGGCAATTCGCGCCCGCCCCGATCGACCAGGACCCCCAGCCAGACCCGTCTGGGCCTGCCGAAATCCATCAACACCTGCAACGCAGCCCGGATGGATCGGCCAGTCATCAATACATCATCCACGAGCACGACATCCAGCCCGGTGACATCGAATTCGATCTCAGTGGTGCGCACTACAGGCTGGGCTGTGATCTCGGAAAGGTCGTCGCGGTAAAGCGTGATATCGAGTGTGCCCTGGTAAGTTGGGTTGAGGATTTCAGCCAATCTCTGGGCGAGGATATCGCCTCGACTGCGGATGCCGACGATAGCCCAAGGCAACGATGTATCCACATCGCTTTTGATCTGAGCAGCGAGGCTTTTGACGAGAGTCGAGAAGGAATCGGAATCAGCCAGCCGTTGCATGAGGGACATGTTATTCGGTTGGCTGATTTGTCGCACGTTGGTGTCATGCGGGTCGACCCCGCTTGAGAAAGGTTTATCGGCAATACTGACAGCAGCCAGCCTAAAGTCTGGTGTATATGGCAACATGGAGAACCAACTGTGCTTGAAGGATTGATGAGTTTTTTGGTGAATTTTTGGGAAATCACACTTGAACTGGCGCCGTGGCTGTTGTTTGGCCTCGTGGCTGCGGGTTTGATTAAAACGCTGGTGCCTATGGACATTGTGGGCAGATTGCTTGGTCGCAAGGGGATTTTGTCTGCTTTCTATGCCGCTGTGGTGGGGGTGCCATTACCTTTGTGTTCCTGTTCGGTGCTGCCCGTAGCAATTGGTTTGAAAAGGCAGGGAGCATCGCGCAGTGCTTTCAGTTCTTTCATGATTTCCACGCCTCAGACAGGAGTGGATTCGCTGGCGGTTTCTTGGGGCTTGCTTGGGGCTTTCATGACCATCGTGCGCCCCATTGTGGCTGTGATCAGCGCGCTGGTGACGGGTGTGGTTGTGGGGATGCTTCCTGCGACGCGGAAAGAAGCTGAATCAGGCGCTGCGGAAGATCAAGCAGCCATGCAGGGAGGTAGCTGCTGTGGGGGGTCGGCGATGAAGGAATCGGCTGGGACTGAAGAAGCCGGCAGTTGTTGCAGCAGTGGCAGTGGTGGGGGGATCTCACTCTCGGTGATGAATCAGCCAGATGCTGGCACGACACTCAATGAGTCATCGGATCAATCTGAAGGCGAATCAGCGTCCTGTTGCAGTTGGCAGCCAGCCAATGGAGCAAGGGAGCAGGGGTTCATCATGCGGCTGATTGACGGCCAGTATTTCGCCATGAAAACCTTGCTGGGTGATC
This sequence comes from uncultured Phycisphaeraceae bacterium, assembly GCA_964546335.1. GTDB lineage: Bacteria > Planctomycetota > Phycisphaerae > Phycisphaerales > Phycisphaeraceae > CAZJJN01. The sequence goes on along the minus strand of CAZJJN010000001.1, from coordinate 21,946 downwards.
TGCTCAAGTGGCTGATCATCGGCCTGGTCGCAGCAGCCGTGGTCGATTCTTTCGCCCCTGAGGCTTTCCTCAAGGCGTGGGGCACCGGTCTGACCGGCATGCTCATCATGCTGGTCGTGGGCATTCCCATGTACATCTGCGCCACCTCGTCCACACCTTTGGCAGCTTCGCTCCTGGCAGCAGGTGTTTCCCCCGGTGCAGTGATCGTGTTTCTACTGGCTGGGCCCGCAACGAATGTCTCGACGTTCGGCATCATCCGGCGAGAGATGGATACCCGGGCGGCCATCGTCTTTCTGCTCGTGCTTTGCGCCTCAGCAGTGCTGCTGGGTTTGGGGGTCGATTGGGTCTGGCAAGTGTTTGATGTGAATGTCATCGCGCAAGTCGCGCACGTGCACGAGCATGGCGGATTCAATTGGATTGGATTGGCAGGTTTGCTGGCGTTAATCGCCGGCGGCATCTGGGTGCGATTGCCCAAGCGCGATGAGCCTAAGACTGATGCGGGACAGATGGCTCATGCGCATGGATAATAGGTCTTCGGGTATAATCAATGTGATAATCAGGAATGGAGCAGTTCGTATGCAGAAGACATTGACAGCCATCATCCAATCTGAAGGGGATGGCTATGTTGCTCTATGTCCTGAGCTTGATGTAGCCAGTCAAGGGACAACGGTCGAAGAGGCACGTGATAATCTTCGCGAGGCCATCGAATTGTTCTTTGAATGTGCGGATCAGAGTGAGATTGCAGAAAGATTGGCTGGCAACGTCTATGTCACTCAGGTCGAGGTTGCCTTTGGGTAAATTGAAGGTCATGTCCGGTTCGCAAGTCTGTGCCATCCTTGAGGCAAATGGGTTTGAGGAGGTTAGACGGCGTGGTAGTCATGTCGTAATGCAAAAAAGATTACAGGGGTAGGATGGGTTAGCGAAGCCTCTTGGCGAAGCGTAACCCATCAATGTGAATGGTGAGTGAGTACCTTGGTCACTGGCGTCGCCATGGCCGCGAGTCATTGATGATTAGGAACCCGCTAATGCCCGGTGATGGGTTACGGCTCGAAGACTCGCCTAACCCATCCTACCTGCTGTGCCAAATCACCCAACAGTCCGTCCCGGAACACTAAGGTCCATTATTCGCCAATCTGGCTTGCCCAGGGTTCTGTTTGAAGTCTGAAGCTATTAGTTGACTTGGCGATCTGATTTCTTGCTTATATCTCGTACTTTGTCTTCGTCTGCTATCCTGCCCGTTTCCAGCCGAGGCTTTGCCATCAAGGCGTTGATGGGCCGCCCGGCCAGCATGAACTTCAAGACGAAAGGTCATCCAACCCATGGCTATCTCAACCCAACTCTTTGATCTCACCGGCAAGGTGGCGCTGGTCACCGGCGGGGCCAGCGGCATCGGTAAAGCCATCGCCCATGCCCTTTGCGATCACGGTGCCAAGGCTTTGATCGGTTCGCGCACCGTCGAAAAAGTGAAAGACGCGGTCGAAGACATTCGCCGACAGGTCGAAGCGAATCATGCCGACCGCATCAGCGATGGCACGGAGCCCTTTGTCGAAGGGGTCAGCATTGATGTGACCAAAGATGACAGCGTCGCAGCGGCGGTCAAGCAGTGTATTGATCAGTTTGGACGGATTGACATCGTCGTGAACTCGGCAGGCATCATGTGCAAGAAGCCGACGTTTGAATTGACGCCTGACGAATTCAACGGCCTGTACAATGTGCATGTGACCGGCTCGTTGCGCGTGGCTCAGGCAGCAGGGGAGTTGATGCGCGAGCAGCACAGCGGTTGCATCATCAATCTGGCTTCGATCAGTTCGTTTGTCGATCTGACGGAGGTGGCTGCTTATGCTGCGGCCAAGAACGCAGTGCTGGGTCTGACGCGATCACTGGCCAATGAATGGGCGAAGTATGGCATCCGCACAAACGCGATTGCGCCGGGATTTGTGCCCACGGATATCAACCGCAAGATGATTGAGGGGACGGATCGTGGCCGCCGCATTCTGGAGCACACGCCGATGGCCAGGTTCGGCGAGGGTGATGAAATCGCGGGTGCAGCAGTTTTTTTGGCTGCCGAGGCCGGTCGCTTTGTTAACGGGCATACCATCGTGGTAGATGGGGGCTACCTGGCGAGTGGCATCGGCGACAGTTTTGCGCCATGGGCTCAGCCTGAACAGGTATGAATTCTGTGTATTGTGAATTGGATTGGAGAGCCGTCATGACGACAGCACTCGACGAACAGGCCATCGAAAAAACGCTCGAAGAACTGAAAGGCTGGAGCTTTACCGACAACAAGCTGACAAGGCATTTTCAGTTTGAACATTTCAAGGAGGCATTCAGCTTTCTGTCGCGTGTGGCAATTGAAGCTGAACTGGCCGGGCATCACCCGGAAATTTTCAACGTGTACAACAAAGTGACCTTGTCCCTGAGTACGCATGATGCGGGTGGCAAGGTGACGCAGAAAGATGTTGACCTGGCGAAGACCATCAATCACTTCTGCTGGGTTTAACACAACCGCCCAACCGGGCAAAGGCAACTGAATGAAACTACTGGAATCCTTGTGTCAGACCCCGGGCATCCCCGGCAGGGAACACCGAGTCCGCAAACTCATTGAAAAGAACATCAAGGGTTTGTTCGACTCCGTCCGAACGGACAACTTAGGGTCACTGATATGCGTACGTCATCCGCGCGACAAATCAGGCAAGCGGAAGAATGTCAAGAAACCAATCAAAATCATGATTGCCGCCCACATGGATCAGATCGGCTTCATGGTCAAGCACGTGGGGGATGATGGCTTTATTCGCATCAACCCGGCAGGAGGCTTTGACACGCGGAACCTTTTCGCCCGGTTCGTGATGGTTTGCCCGGATGTGAACGATCCAAAGAAGGATCTGGTGGGTGTGCTCAACCCGGCCACCAAGCCGGTGCATATCGCCACGGCTGATGAGAAGAACAAGATTCCTGAAATTCATGAATTCGCAATTGATCTTGGCCTGCCCGGCGACGAGGTGAAGAAGCGCGTGAAGATCGGCGACATGGTCGTGTTGCGCACGCCTTTCGAAGTGGTGGGCAAGACGATTGCCTCGCAATGCCTGGACAATCGCATTGCCTGCTGGGTGGCGATCGAAGCCGTGCGCAAGCTCAAGGCCCATGATGCCGAGATTCACGTGGTCTTTACCGTGCAGGAAGAGGTGGGCCTGCGTGGGGCACGCACCAGTGCTTACGCGATCAAGCCTGACATCGGCATCGGTTTGGACACGACGTTGTGTGTCGATACGCCGGGCACGCCTGCCGACATGGTCGTGACCAAGCAGGGAGAAGGCGTCGGGCTGACTTGCATGGATGCCTCTGCGATCAGCGATTATGACCTGATCGAACAGTTTGAATCCATCGCGAAGAAAAAGAAGATCAAGTCGCAGCGCTCCGTGCTGCCTCGCGGCGGGACAGACAGCGGCACCATGCAGGCGGCTGGCGAAGGGGTGCGCACCATCACGCTCAGTTGCGGCACGCGCTATATCCACACGGTCACCGAGATGATCCATCTGGATGATTTACACGCGACACGCGATCTGCTGGCTGCGTACCTGACCGAGGCCAAGTAGCCGAGGTGGCGCGGCATAGGACAATCAGGCCAGTGGTGGGTGTCGATGGGTGCAAGGCCGGTTGGCTTTGTGCCATGGGCAGGCCTGATGAGCATGGCCTTTTTTCAGCGGATGATGTTGCGATTGCGATATTGCCTGATGTGGAAGCAATCGTCGCAGAAGAACCGGACGCCAACCTGGTGGTGATTGATATTCCCATCGGCCTTTCTGACAGTGGGTCGGCTGGTCGGTCTTGCGACAAGCTGGCCCGGGAGATGCTGGGCAAACGGCGGGTGAGTGTTTTCTCGCCGCCTTGTCGTGATGCGGTATATGCCAAGGATTACCCGCAGGCCTGTCAGATCAATCGCAGCAAGACAGGCAAAGCTTTTTCCAAACAGGCGTGGAATATCACAGGCAAGATTCGTGAAGTGGATACGTTCCTGCAGCAGCAGCCGATCTGGTCGTCTCGGCTGATCGAGTCGCATCCTGAAGTCTGCTTTGCGGGTTTGGCTGGCCAGCCCATGCAATACCGTAAGAAAGATCAGACTGGGTTTAAGGAAAGAATCGCCGTGCTCAAACGGTGGATCACTGGCGTGAGGAATCTGGTCGAATCGGCCTGGCGCGAAAATCATCCAAGGCAATATCACAAGGATGACCTGTTGGATGCGCTGGTGAATCTGGTCGTCGCAGCTTCACCAGAGCAAGCCTTTCGCCGACTGCCTGATGAGCCACCGCTGGACAGCAGGGGGCTGCCCATGCAGATGGTGTATCGGGATGAGGAGTTGGCCTGATTTTGTCGGGGCGTTTTCTCGCGTGGAGACTTACCAGGGCGAACGCATGTACGGAATTCAGGAGCGCAGATCGCGCTGAGCATCGCAGGTAGGATGGGTTAGCGCAGCCTCTTGGCGGAGCGTAACCCATCAATGAAGCCCATGACCAAAAGTCGTCAGTTGATGGGTTACGGCTCGAAGACTCGCCTAACCCATCCTACAAGCCACATGCATTCGCCCTTGGAGACTTGCGCAGGGAGATGACAAGGTTTGTCTGCAATCGCTAGGATAGCGCGACTTTGAGTTCGACACCCAAACATCAACGTTGGCGCTGTATAGCCATTGTCCCGGCCTATAACGAGGCAGCCACCATTGCCGACGTGGTGCAGGACATCACGGAGCATTTGCCCCTGGTCGATGTGGTCGTGGTGGATGACGGCTCGACGGATGGCACAGCAGATTATGTCCCCGAGCCAGCTTATGTTCTGCGTTTGCCGGTGAATCTGGGCATCGGCGGGGCGATGCAGACTGGCTACCGATTTGCCTACGAGCAAGGTTACGATTTGGCGCTGCAGATTGATGGCGACGGACAACACCCCGCAGCCGAGGCGTTGCGGCTGATCGATGCGGTCATGGAAGGGGCTGACTTGGCCATCGGCTCGCGTTTCCATGAGCCTGGCGAGTATGAACAGCAGCAGTCACGCATGACAGGCATACGAATTCTGCGCGCGATGATTCGTTTGCTTTCTGGCATGGACCTGGCTGACCCGACCAGTGGCTACCGCGCGGTGGGGCGGGACTTGATGCGCGCGTTTGCCCATTGGTATCCGGATGATTACCCCGAGCCAGAGGTGGCGATGCTCGCGAAACGCGCGGGGTACCGTGTCGAGGAAAGGCCGGTGCAGATGAGGCAACGGCAGGGCGGTGTCACCAGTATTTCGCTGCGGCGGGGATTGTTTTATGTGCTCAAGGTGTCGGTGGCCATGCTATTGAACCTGATCCGTGATCCCTGGCGCGGGGTGAAGAAAGGCAGTCAATCATGATCCGAATCATTCTCATGCTGGGGTTTGGCATCTTTCTGATCACGTTGGCTGTGCGCAGCATGCGTGCCAACCGCCTGAAGGAACGCTATGCCCTGATCCTGATGTTGACTGGCTTGCCTTTCATCGTCTTTGCGATGATGCCTGACCTGATCCTCTGGTTCGAAGAGTTTCTGGGTTTTGGCAGGGCTGCCTTACTGGTTTTTGGATTGGCTGCGTTTACGGTACTGGTGTTTCTTAAGTTGATGAGCATCATCAGCGTTCAGGAACGCAAGTTGATTCGCCTGACCCAGCATGTCGCATTGCTTGAGGAGAAACTGCATCGTTCCTCCTTGCTGCCAGACTCGAGTATCGACACTGACCGGTCTGGTGGTGACGAGCTCAATGTAGAACCTTCATCGGCCGAGTAATCGCAGCAGTCGATACGCGGAGACGATCATCTCCACACCCAGTCGATGGCGGAACCTCAGCCAGGGCTTGTCTGATAAGTAGGGCCTGGCCACAGCAAATTGCTCATCAAATTGCGTGCGGTTAATCCTGCCCGTTTTGCTCTGCGGATACCAACGAAAAGCCGCGACTTGACCATCCATGATCACAGGATGTGATATCTGCATGAACCGAAGCCAAAGGTCGTAATCCATGGTGTAATACAGGTCTTCGTTGAGTAATCGTTGTGGCCTATAGGCGACTTCATCAGCCAGTTCACGACGCCAGAATACCCCCATCTGACTGACAGGATTCTCTATAAGCAAAGTATGGTTAGTGAAACGAACCAGCTTGCGGTTTTTGTAGCGCGTGATGCCGGGACGAATGGGCTGGTCATGCTCGTTGACGATGACGACCCGTCCGATACACCATTGGCATTTCGGCTGATTGCGAAACGTGTCAGCCACGGCTTGGAAGGCGCCGGGCAGATAAAAATCATCACTGTTCAACCAGGCATGAATATCGCCTGTTGCCTTGGCGAAGCCCTGGTTGATGGCATCGGACTGGCCCTTGTCTTTGCCTGAGTAAACCTGCACGCGCGGGTCGGTGATGGATTGGAGCAGTTCAAGTGAACCGTCGGTACTGCCCCCGTCCATGATGAGGAGCTCAAGGTCGAAATTGCCTTGCTGATTCAGCACGCTGTCGATGGCTTTGGTCAGGTAAGCGCGCTGATTCAAACTGGGCATGATGATGCTGAACTTCATTGTTGGCCTCGCTCGTTCGTACCCAAGTTCGGCGGATCAGCGATCATCGTGGTGTGTCTCTTGAGCAGATATAGACAGGTCAGGCTAAGAGAAAGGGCGATCAGGAAGTTGGTCGCGAGTGTGACCCAGGCTGCGCCAGGTAGGCCGAAGCGTGTCGTCCAGATGCTGTGGGCGATCGCTGATAGCACCAGCACAACGGTATAAGGAAGAATGAAGCGGGTGAACTGGCGTGAGGCAAAGATACCATAGGTGACTGCCGCGCCCATCAGGTGGAACAGGCCGGACACGGTGAGGATCAGAAAAATCGTGCCCATGTTTTCGTAGCCTGAACCAAAAGCGAGCCTGAGGATGGTGGTGCCAGCGAAGGCAGCCAGCGCGATGCCCAGTATGCCCATGCCTGTTGCAAGAAGGAGCAGTTGCCTGAGTCTTTGACTCAGCGCTTTGGTCTTTCCTTCCTGCCAAAGCCGGGCCAGTGTGGGATTCAAAGCCTGCCCCATGGCGAGTATGAGCAGGCCCAGGCCGAAGATGAACATCAGCATGGAGCCAAACTTGCCCACTGCTTCCTTGCCTGTGAATGCTTCGAGAAAATAGAGCGGCAGATAGGCGGTGATGGAGATCAGCCCGACGGTAACCCCCAAAGGCCAGGCATCATGAATCAATCGTCGGGCCTCCTCAATCTTTCCTTCCGCGTGTGGAGACTGCTTCTGCATATCCGGCGAATGGGCATGATCCATTTGAATGGCTTGGGGCAGGTCATGCAGCAGAATGAATCCTGCCGCGACGATGAACGACAGCATCGCCAGCACGAGATCGCTGGTGAAGTAAAACACACAGGCGAAGCCGACCATCGCCAGCATCGAGCGAATGAACAGGCTGATGCCCATGCGCACCATTTGGTGTGACCTTTGCATCTCGCCATGACAGGCATCACTGATGCCTTCCAGAGATCGCGATGCTGCAAAGATCAGCAGCACCCACATCGCTACCGTGTCGTCTCGCATCAGGCCAGCGATGATGACTGTGATACCTGCTGCGATAACCAGACAAACCAGACGAAGTCGCAGATACGCGGCAAACCGGTGCAATCTGAGTACATCGGTTGCCTGCACGGTGATGAGTTGCAGCGAAGCCAGTCTGAACAAAGGCATCGTGATGCCAACAGCCAGCAGATATCGTCCCGCATCCACTTGCGACCCCAGACGGTTGAGCAACAGCACCACAAAAAAGTTGATCGCTGCAAAAGCGGATTGGCCAGCCAACACCATCATGGCTTTCGACCACACACGCTCATGGTCGGGCAGATCGGCTGTGTTGCCTTGTGGCGAATCACCCATGTTGCTTCCTGTCCATCACTTGCTCGTACATGGCTTCCATGCTGTTCAAGGCTTTGGAGAGTTCAAAATGCAATTGAAATAATCGCACTGCTGCTTCGGACATGGCTGCCAATGTACTCGGTTTTCGCATCAGGCTGGTGATCTCTTTGGCAATCCGCGATGCATGATTGTCGATGACTACTCCCGCACCATGCGTTTGCACCTCGGGCAGATGACAGTGTGGTGAGCAAATAACGGGCAGGCCTGTTGCCAGGGATTCCAAAACCGTGTTAGGCATGCCTTCTGAGTGTGAGGTCAGGGCAAACAGATCGCTGCCATAGTAGGCATCCGCTTTGTCCTGTCCGGTCAATTGGCCGGTGAAGGTGACAGACTCTGCAATGCCCAGTTGCTCAGTTTTTTGGGTCAGTGATGCTTGCATGCCTTCGTCCGGCCCGACGATGGCCAGGTGTGGTTTGGGTGGCGTTTCGCCTCCGTTGTCGTTGTCAACTTCCTCATGCACCGTGGCCAGCGCATCGAGCAGAATGTCGATGCCTTTGACTGCCTGGAGCCTGCCAAGAAACAGCATGATGAAGGTGTCAGGTTTTACGCCAAGTCTTTGGCACCAGCGCTCACGTGCCAAGGCACGGTTCTCTTTGCGTGAGTTGTAGCGATCAGCAGGCAGGCCGTCGGGCACGACGTGACATTGCTCCGCTCGCGCACCCTGACTTAGGCATTGCTCAACCTCATCTTTGGTCAGGGCATGCACGGCTGCGGCATGGCGAATCAGTTTCCGCTCAAAGAGAGACAGAAACAGTTGCTTCAGTCGTGGACGCATGGCCAGCCTGACCGGGTCCAGGCAGGAACGAGGGGTGTAGATGTAGGGCTTATTGAGCGTGCGACAAGCTTTGGCTCCAATCAGATTGGCATGCACGAAGCTGATATGCAGGTGCACCACATCCGCTTCGGCCACGGCCTGCATCATCGGCTTCTTCATCTCGGGCATCACGTGCGGAGCAGGATCGGCCCAACGCGATACTCCGGTGTAATAGACGCGGTATCCCTCATGCTCCAGCCAACGGTTGGCTTCGACCTGGCCTTGCGTGCCAACGGTTGAGGTGAGTAAGCGCACGTCATGGCCTCGCTTGGCCAGGGCTGGGCAGATCATCATGAGTTGATTGACCGGTCCGCCGAACTGGACAGCCGGGTCAAACCACGGGCAGACATGAAGAATACGTAGCGGTGACATCAGACGGACAATCTAACCCATCTGTGCCTGGCAGGCTTTTGGGGTCTGTGGCAGCACATGGACGATTGCATACAGAGCGACCGTGAGCAGGCTCACGGGCTAGGGGGAAGATGCAATGCAACTTCGTCTCGATCGTTTTCGATATCTACCGGAATCTTTCAATTTCACATCACGTTTGTCTTGTCTGTTGCGGTTACTGGCGAATACCGACGTAGCCCACCGCGATGCCGAACGTCATCGGCTTGACCGTGATCTGGCTGAAGCCAGCCTCCTGCATCATTTGTGTCATGTTTTCGCGATCAATGAACGTGCAGACGCTGCGCGGCAGATACTGATAGGCTCCGGAGCGGTCGCGTGCGATCCACGAAGCTGTGCGTGGCATGATGTGATGAAAATAAAAGTTGTAGCAGCCCAGCAGAATACGATTGCGTGGCAGGCTGAATTCCAGAATGACCAGCCGACCGCCGGGCTTGAGGACTCGGCCAAACTCCTGCAAGGCTTTTTGCGGGTCGGCGACATTGCGGATGCCAAAGGCAATACTCACCACATCCACGCTTTGATCTTCGACAGGCAAGTCCATGGCATCACCTTGCTGATAGGTGATGCTGGCAAGATTCTCTTTGCGGGTCTGGCGCTGTCGGGCCACATCCAGCATCTCCGGCGTGTAATCGATACCCGTGACGGATTGAGCGTCAGCGGTTGCAAAGGCTTCTGTCAGTGCCCCCGTGCCACAGGCTACGTCCAGCACATGATCGGTTGGTTTCACGTCAGCCAATTGCACGGCTTTCTTGCGCCAACGGTGATCCAATCCAAGGGAATGGACGGTGTTGTTCAGGTCATAGCTGGGCGCGATGGCAGCGAACATGGCCTGGACGCGCGAGGCTTTGTCCGCCACGTCGTGGGGATTGCTGAGATTGTCCGGCGTCCAGCTGGGGGTAGGGTTGCTCACGAGGGGATAGTAGCAGGCATCAAAGATTGGGAGTGAGTGATAAGGCGTCGTGAGGAACAAAAGTGTTTCACCTCGATGCATGGGGGACAGGAAGCCGACACGATAATCATGGTGAGCAGCGCAAAGCCCACGCAATCTTTGCGTGGGATAAATAACTCGATATGTGGTGTCATGTCATGCCGCGGCAAATGCATCGCGGCTTGGAGTCATCGCTCATCCCATAAAAAAAAGAAATCTTTGCCGGATTGCCTGTTGGTCTTGACTTGGCTGGGTGTTTCACTACTGTGGGGAAAGCTTCAGGTTTCCTGCCTTGTGATTGACGGATTGCGGGCAGGATGAAAAGGGAAGTGGGGTAAGTGTGGCTGACGCACGAATCCCCCGCGGACGCGCCGCCGTGATAGGTGGAGCCAGACTGAGGTGACTGTCAAAGTCTGGTTCAGGTCCTGCCCGAATGCCACTGTCTGATTCTGCAATGGAATCGGATGGGAAGGCGGGCGGAGTCACACCTTAAGCCGGAAGACCTGCCTTGAGCGGAACGTACCCACGCGGTTTATGGGTGCAGACGTTCGACTGTAGATCTGATCTGCAGGCAGACTCACTTCGTCGAATGATGCTCATGAACCGCTGGGTTGTATGCCGACGCTCGCGTATTGGCGTGGCATGATGTTTTGGCGTGCCCCTGTGCCCTAACCTCATGTCTTTTTGCCGCCTAGGCGTCGGTTTCAATTTGTTTTCAGGGGTTTATGTGCTGCCGGTTTCAGGAATAGGCAGCAAGGAGAAATTGTGATGCGTTATGGAAAGATTTGTGGTGTTTTGGCCAGTGGTGCAATCCTGGCAGGGATCTCGTCAACCGATGCAGCGATCAGCTTTGGAGATGTGTTGACTGAGGCTACCGTAGGCAGTGGGGCCAATGAAACGATGATTGTATTTGATTGGAAGTCAGGTTCGACGCCTAGTCATGCCTGGCTTTACAAATATGATGGATCAAAAACTTTGGCAGATGCGATGAATGCCATCGAAACAGCCAGCAGTAACTTTGATTGGTCAGAAACAGCTTTTGTGACCAAACTCGATTACTTCGATGGCAGTGAATCGCACGTGGGTAACAGTGCCGGTTGGATGTCCTTCTGGGGCAGCAGTGATGGCGAGAACTGGTCCTCAACCCCAGTGGGCGTGATGGACTACGACCTGATTGATGGTGGCTTCGCAGGTGGCAATCCTGATGTGTTTGGAAACTGGCCTGGTGCTTCACCCGTGGTGCCCTTGGTTCCGGAACCAGCTAGCGTGGCTTTGCTCGGGTTGGGTGGTTTGGCGTTGCTGAAGCGTCGGGTCGTTGAGCAGGCGTAGGAGTGTGATATTGGAAGCGCAGTCTCGATGCCTTGACAGGTATCGAGACTATTTGAAAACAGTTCGTTATCACAAGACTGATGAATGGATAGGCGTATGAATACTCGGAAGTTAAGCAGTATCCTGACCTTACTTTTACTGACAGGAAGCGCAGCAGTTGCTCCTGCTTCGGCAAATTACACCTATAACCCCAGTGATTTCGCGACTGAAGTGATCAGTTATACCCCTGGCGTGGGTGTGGGGACAGACTGGATTTCAGGACAGCCTTTCGCTGATCCGACCACAGCTTTGGGGCGACCGACAGTGGATACGACAGGTGATAATTTCCTTCTCGGGCCAGCTTCGATGGCCATTCCAGTGAATCCGGTTTTTGCTCCATTTCGCAGCCATGAGTTGGTGACGGTCGGGGCAGGTGGTACTTTGATTCTTAAATTTGAAAAGCCTGTGGAAGATCACGCGGCCAACCCGTTCGGCATTGACCTGTTGATTTATGGCAATAGCTTTGAGCAAATTGGCGGCTCCAATTCTTGGAGCAACGGCGACCCGGCAGGGACCATCATCCAATCACCCGGCATTGGTTATGCCGAACCGGGCACGGTCTCCGTCAGTCAGGATGGCATTACGTGGCATGCCTTTACGAATGAGGGTGATCCCAACAACCCGGGTGGGCCTTATACGCCTTACGATACGAGTGTTGCGAGCCATCGCTATGCCGATGATTTCGCGCCGACCCTGGGTCGTGTTTTTGATGATGTGACGCCTCATCAGCCTGACAATGACTGGGCCTGGAATCAGTGGTGGGGTGACGTGACCGACCCGACGTTGCCTCTCGATCCCTCTTTGGATTTTTCTTCATTCGGCGGGCAAACCGTTGAGCAAGTGGCTCAGGCGTATGGCCAATCCGCAGGGGGGACGCCTTTCGATCTGGCTGACGTCGGCCTGTCATGGATTCAATATGTGCGTATTGACAATTTCCGCGGCAGTGCCACGGCCACGCCTGAGATTGACGCAGTCGCCGACGTCGCGCCGGTCGGCTGGCAGTTGGGGGATATTGACAAAGACCTGGCATTGACCGTGCGTGACATCGAATTGATGCAGATGCATCTGAATGACGCTGACTACGACGCGGGATATGACGTTACCGGTGATGGCAATCTGGAGTTTGCGGACATCGACACTTGGGTGACTGATCTGTTCGGCACGGCCAAGGGTGATGCCAATCTTGATTCATCAGTTGATGTTCTGGACTTATCCATCCTTGCGACGAACTACGGCTCGATCGGGCTTTGGTCACAAGGTGATTACAACAGCGACGGCATCATCGACATTCTGGATCTAAGCATCCTTGCAACAAATTACGGAGTCACCACGCAGTCTATTTCAGTCCCGGAACCTGGCATGGCAGGGGTCTTGGTGGTCGGCTGTCTCATGATGATTCGCAGATGTCGCAATGATGCTTTTTCAATCGGCAATGAAGGACGCAGATAAGTGAACCAGCAAGTTCAATGCCAATTTCTAAAACAGAAAATGCGCGCCAAAGATGTGGCCAGCGCTTTTACGTTGATTGAGCTACTTGTCGTTATCAGCATCATCGCTTTGCTGATTGGCCTGTTATTGCCTGCTTTGGGAGCCGGGCTGGAAACTGCGCGCACGGCAGTCTGTCTCAGTCAGCAGAGACAAATGGCGATTGCTGTTTCAGTTTATGTTGGTGATTACGAAGGCCAGTTTCCGATTGCGACAGAGCAGGTGATGAACGGCAGCGTCTCTGAGTCGCGAGCCTGGGATTTCACGACCGTCAAAGACTGGTCTGCGGGGGGGAAGACGACGATTCACCCAGGCATTATCTGGCAGGAGATAGAGTCGCCTGCAGATATTCACCAATGTCCATCGTTTGATGGCCCAGCCAACTGGGGGCAGGACCCGGCCACGGGTTACAACTACAACACGGATTACCTGGGCACGTTTGCCTGGCAGTGGGATTCAGCCACGGGGAGCATGCAGCGCGTGGAACCTGCCTTCATGGTGGATGTGGGTAGTCCCAATGAGACCGCGATGTTTGGTGATGGGCAATATTCAGCCGGGGCGAATAAGTTCATGCGCGGCCCAGAAATCGGGCGCGATCCCGGGTTTACCGGCCGATATGCCGGCACCCAGGGTTTCCGTCATGCTGGGCGGACGAATATTGCCTGGGTGGATGGCCACGCATCAAGTCAATCCAGGCGATTCACGAACACGAATTCTGACGATCGCGGCCGCATTGCTGAGGGAACCGGATTCATTTCCGAGGACAACCAACTCTACGATCTGAAATAGGGCATTCACCCGAATCGTGCGATTTGGGAAGTTTTTTTGCCAGCTATTCACTCAAAAGACTTTTTATCGACGATAATCCCCGCATGCGTATCAGCCGTTGTGTGTGTATCAATCGACCGTTCTGTGATCTCAAGGATGAGGCCAAGGCCAAGGGTCTTTCCTTCGAGGAATTGCGCGTTGAAACCGGCGCTGCGATTCAATGTGGCCTGTGCCGGCCTTACCTGGCCAAGTCTCTGGAGACGGGACAGACAGTCTTCACCGAGCGCATCATCGATCATCCCTCTCTCAAACACCATTAGATTGTCCAAGCCGCTTCACTCCCTCATGAGGCATCGTCCTGCAAGTGTTTACTTTTGCTCGGTCGCCCGACTGGTGCAGCAACACTACAATCACGTCCTATGAGTGACTCAAACAATATTGCAACGGAAAATGTCGTCATTATTGGTTCAGGCCCGGCTGGTTGGACTGCTGCGATCTACGCCGCCCGCGCTGAACTGAAGCCTCTGGTTTTTCCCGGTCGAGCCGTGGGCAAAGACCTGCTGCCCGGCGGGCAACTCATGCTCACGACCGAGGTCGAGAATTATCCGGGCTTTCCCAAAGGCATCACAGGCCCGGAAATGATGCACATGTTCTACCACCAGGCCATGCGCTTTGATACACGCGTGGTCACTGACAACGGCGTGAAATGTGCAGACGAACTATCCAACGAAACGCTTTACCAGAATTTCCAGAATGTGGCCGAGGTTGATCTCTCCAGCCGATCATTTCACATCAAAGGCGATGGCGGTTACGAAGTGAAAGCCCACAGCATCATCATCGCTACCGGGGCCAAGGCAAACTGGCTGGGACTCGACAATGAGCAACGCCTTGCACAATCAGGTGGCGGCGTGTCTGCCTGTGCGGTGTGCGATGGGGCGCTGCCCATGTTCCGCGATCAGGAACTCGGTGTCGTCGGCGGGGGTGACTCGGCTGTCGAAGAAGCAACGTATCTCACCAAGTTCGCCAGCACCGTGCACATGTTTGTGCGCCGGGATGAGCTTCGTGCCAGCAAGATCATGCAGGAGCGCGCGCTCAACAACAAGAAAATCAATATCCATTGGCACACCGAAGTGACCGACGTACTCGGCGATGATGCCATCACAGGCGTCAAGCTGGTCAACAACCAAAGCAAGGAAGAAAGCGAACTGCCTTTGAAGGGGTTGTTCCTTGCAATCGGGCATACCCCTATCACCCGCTTCCTCAACGGGCAGCTTGAGACGGATGATGCTGGCTACATCAAATTGCGTGATCAGTATCGCACGTACACCAGTGTGGAAGGCGTCTTCGCTGCGGGCGATGTGGCGGACCATGTCTATCGCCAGGCTGTGACAGCAGCAGGCATGGGATGCAAAGCCGCAATCGATGCAGAGCGCTGGCTTGCCGACCAAGGTCTTGATTAAAATCCTCGAAAATGAATCATTCCCTTTACATATCACTTTGCCTGACTTGTCTAATGTTGATGACGGTTGTGTCTTTGCTTTGTGCTTGCCAATCATTACCTGAAGCTCGAAAGCTGCACGCTGCTACTGTTGAGCGCGATCAGCCGCGACCGACCCGTAGCACCCTTTCTTCACAACATGGCAACTTGGAAGCAAGCGTGCCCTATGCCGGGCTGGTGCGCTTCTCAGAAGATTGGCCGGAACTGACTCAGCGACGCCTGAACAAGACGCGCTGAAGACAAGGTCAAGTCGTTCCATTTTCACCCGGCTGGTGAGGAGATCGACGTGTCAATATCCCAGCAGAAAATTCAAATATCGCTGTCTTGTTTTACTTTTCTCTTGATTGTCTTTCTTTTGATTCTTGGCTATCTACCTGAATCTCATGCTCAGGCATATGAATCAACGCAGCCGGCAAACAATTTAACGGTTGGGCAACCCACATTCATCTGGTGGGAAGGGGAGGACGCGACCAAGACCAACCTGACGACGGATTCCTGGTTTGCTCCGCAAAATGACAAAGAACGCGCGGTGCTCTCCAACGGGCAATGGCTGACTTCGATTGGCAAGCGAGGGAAGGATGAAAGATACGCGCGCTATGAAGTTACGGTGACGCAAGCGGGAACGTATCAGCTCTGGTGCCGTAAGTTCTGGAAGCATGGCCCATTCCGTTGGCGTTTTGACAATCAGGATTGGCAGACCTGTGGGCGTGACATCGCGCTGGCGGATTCCGTTTCGCTGCGAACCCATGTCGGGGCCAACTGGGTTCATCTCGGCGAAGTGAAGTTGCCCAAGGGCAAGCACACATTTGAGTTTCGCTTGTTGGCCAGGGAAGGGGAAGATGCCCCGGCTGCGTTTGATGCGTTCGTCCTGGTTGATGGCCCATTTATGCCGCGCGGCAAGTTGAAGCCGGGCGAAAAATCAGGACAGGCAGCCGAAGGTTGGTTTGCTTATGAGCCAGGCTTGGATGGCTTCGCCCAGAGTGCTGTTCTGGACTTACGCAGTCTGAATGAGAAGGCCGCGGGGGAGCATGGTTTCATCCAGCGAAAAAACGGGCAACTCGTGCAAGGTGATGGCCAACCGATTCGCCTGTGGGGTGTGAATGTCAGCAGTGGGAATGCAGGCCAAAGCCGGGAGAGTGTCGATTACCTGGCCCGACGGTTAGCCAAGTTGGGTGTGAATGCGGTGCGCTTCCATTCGCCTTTGTTTGATGCCTCGGCTGATGACCCAGCCAGAATCGACAAAAAGAAACTGGATGACCTGCACTATCTCGTAGCTGCGATGAAGCGTGAAGGTATCTACACCAAGATCAGTTTTTACTTCCCGCTTTGGTTTGATATCAAGCCCGGGTATGGCATCGATGGTTTCGATCAGCAGCAGAATAAGAAGCCTTTCGCTTTGCTTTACTTTGATTCACGCATGCAGGAGATTCATCGTGCCTGGCTGAAGCAGATCCTCACCACGAAGAATCCCTACACTGGCAAGCCCTTGTCCGATGAACCCGCCGTCGCGATGGTCGAAATCGTCAACGAAGACAGCCTGTTTTTCTGGACGTTTAATCACAAGACCATCCCCGAACAGCATTGGCAAACGCTGGAGAAGAAGTTTGGCGACTGGGTGTTGCAGAAAACTTCCTATCGTGATCTGGCAACCTTTCTGAAAGAATCCGAAGTTGCCCCGCATGATCGCGATGTGCCTGCACAAGGCCGACTTGGGCTTGATGAGATTTGGCATCTGACCAGTCAGGGACGCCAGCAAGCAAATGATGCGAGGAAGCAGCGACTGGCCTTGCAGGCGAAGTTTCTTTATGAACTTCAACGAGATTACTACAAGACCACGCGGGACTACATTAAACGTGACCTGGGTTACCAGGGGCTTGTCTCAGCGAGCAACTGGCAGACCGCAGACCCCGCTTTGCTCGATGCTTTGGAGCGAGGCAGCTATGCCGTGACGGATGTGATCGATCGGCATGGCTACTTCGGCGGCAAACACGAAGGTGACGGGGCCAGCTACTCTGTCCGCGTCGGCCACACTTTTGAGAATCGCTCTGCCCTGCAGCATCCTGAGTCACTGCCTATCCAGTTCAATCAGATCGCTGGCTACCCGCACATCATCAGTGAAATCGGTTGGCCGAACCCGAATCGTTATCGCACGGACATGATGCTGCTGGCTTCAGCCTATGGCAGCCTGCAGGATGTGGATGGTTTCTTCTTTTTCGCCAACGGCAGCAATTATCTGCTTGACCAGAACATCGAAAAGTTTCAGCTATGCAGTCCCGTGACCTCGGCAACCATGCCTGCTGCTGCCTTGGCTTATCGAAAGGGATGGATCAAGCCCGGGCTTGTGGTCGTTGATGCGGCCTTGAACACCGATGACCTTTTCAATGGAAAGGGTGAGGACATCACAGCAGCCCAGGCCCTCGATCAATTGCGAAAACAGACAGGCAAGGACAAAATCGAAGGCAATCTTGCTTACTACGTCGGTCAGGTGCACAGGCGAATCGATCAGAGGCTGAGTCAAATCAACATCAATCGCACTGCGTTGGCTCAAGCCATCTCTGGAAGCACCATCACCAGTGCGACAAACGAGATCACGCTCAATCATGACAAAGGCCTGCTGACAGTGGTCACCCCTCATGTGCGCGCAGCAGCAGGTTTCCTGAAGCAAACTGGGCCAATTGAATTGCAGGACATCACCATCGAGTCAGGCAACGAGTATGCCAGCGTTATGCTGGTACCCTTGGATGACAAGCCCCTGGCTCAGTCCAATCGGGTGCTGGTGCAGGTGATGACTGAAGACCAGCCGTTCGGCTACGAGACACAAGGCAACCGGATCACCAACCTTGGCACAGGCCCATTCAATGTGCGCGACATTCACGTGACGTTGAAAATGTCTGGCAATCTGAAATTCAAAGCGATGCAGAAACTCAATGCCAACGGCTACGCCATTGATGAGGCAACCCCATTGAGAAATTCGCAGATGAAACTGGCTGAAGATGCGATCTACACGATCCTGACGCGTTAGCGTATGATCGCAGCCATTCGCCGCAGAAGTGTTGGAAGTAGGAGGGGTTAGCGAAACCTCTTGGCGAAGCGTAACCCATCAATGAAGCCCTTGACCAAACATACGCCGGTGATGGGTTACGGCTCGAAGACTCGCCTAACCCATCCTACGCGCGAAATATTTTCGCCTGGTCACTTACCCACGCAGAAGGACGCGAAGATTCTGCCGATGATATCGTCAGGTGTCATCTCCCCGCCGAGTGAAGCCAAGGCATCCAACGCCAGCCTCATCGAACCAGCCAGCGTCTCCATGTCATCAAGAGATGAATGATTCAGTTGTGGCTGAAGCTCCCCGTCAACGGCCATTAAGTGATCAAGTGCTTCACGCAGCGCAGCTTCATGCCTGGGTTGGAGCGCCAAAGTCTGGGCAGCAGAACTTGCAGTCGCTTTCGATTCCACAGCCAACGCGATGGCTTCGATCACGTCGCTGATCCCTTGGCCGGTCACTGCTGAACATGAAAGCCGCTGGCGATCTTCCTCGTGATTCATACGATCGCTCTGCGAATGAACGATCAGCCAATCTCCCCGGTGGGCTGGTCTGCTGCTGATCGGCAATGGCCCATCGAGAAAAAGTTCGACGATGACGTCGGCCTGGGCGATGGCCTGCCTTGCGGCAGTTTGCATGGCAGTCTCAATGGTTGCGCTCGACTCGCCTGCCTGTTTGATGGAATCCAACCCAGCCAGGTCGCAGAGCATGACTTCGATGGGATTTCGTTTCTCTGTTTCGATCAACCAATGTTCGGTGAGGGTGTCGCGCGTCGTGCCCGGCAAGGCATCGGTCACTGCTCGCTCACGATCCAGCAGGCGGTTGAATAAGGTGCTTTTGCCCACACTGGGTGGACCGACCAGGACCACGCGGGGCAGGCCTTGCAGTTCATGCCAACTCCGCGAGCGCGAGAGTAAAGCCTTGAGTGTGGTAAGGATGTTCTGAATTCGTGCATGCAGGTCTGCCGGGCTGATGGCGACGACATCTTCCTGATCGACAAAGTCGATTCCCGCTTCAGTCAAAGCCAGAGCATTGGCTAACTGGTCAGTGACTTGGCCAGCCTGTGTACGCAGCCTGCCCTGACGAAGCATTTCCGCAGCGTTCAGTTGGGCGTCCGATTCGGCAGCGATGGTGGCGTTGACCCCCTCCGCCTGAGTCAGGTCTAACTTGCCGTTGAGATAAGCCTGGAAGGTAAACTCGCCCGGCTCCGCAGGTCGGCAGCCGAGTTTGAAAAGTGCTTGAAGAATCCACTCAAGTAACGCTGGATGTCCGGGACATTGCAGTTCGACCGTGTCATGGCCTGTGTAGCTGTTGGGGCCTTGGAATAGTGATATCAGAACCGGCAGAATGATGTCCGTAGGATGAGTCAATGCAATTTGAACAGATTGCACGCGATGGGATTGACTGGAAAGGGGGGCAACGGTGAGTTGCTGAAGGATTGGAAAGCTATCGGGACCTGAGATGCGAATCAACCCGCGCAGAGATTGGCCGGGTGGAGAACTGACGGCAGCAATGGTGTGAGTTACACACATACACAAAATTTACTTCGTCCATCAAAGAAGCAATAGTAAGCAGGCTTGGTTTACTCTTCGCCGTCATGCACCCAGATTCTTCTACCCACAAAGAAAGGCCCGAGTTTTTCGATGTACTCACCAGTCTGGCGTGTTTTGCGCATGGCCTGGACGATAGCAGAGAGAGGATGCAATTCCTTCCCCATCAAGCCGATGACAAAGTCGTTGTCATTGCGATCCATGCCATGACATGCCAGGCGAATGTCATGAGCATAGTCCGCTTTGCCGAAGGCGTAACCGATGCTGCCATGCTCGCGCAGGATGGCTTTCTGTTCATCCTCACTGAGAAGGTTGAACGATCCCTTGCGTCGCAGGGGGTACCAGATCACCCAGCGATAGTCCGGGTGTGTCGCATGACGGATTGGTCGCTTGAATAATGTTTCTTCCAGGTCCTGCTCGTAGCCTATGGAGTAAGTTCTGCCAAACATCGTGAACTCAGGTTTACTTGTCAGGCGCGAGAAAGGTTCAGTTCGCAGCAGCGGCTGAACCTGGTCAATGAAGTCATTCGGGTCTTCCTGCCAGGTCAATATCGCGATGCCGAACGGATCCACTGCGTCTTGATAAACTAGAGCAGCGGGAAGATGAGACTGCAGCGCATCAATAATCGGCATGGGGTTGGTACAGTTGCCAAAGGCATGGAACTGCATGAACAGGCGACGGCTTGAACGTTGGGGGGCACCATTAATCGGGGCCCCCAGTTCATCAATCTGGACATCTGAATTCATATTCATGTCCAGATTCTATCAACGATCCGTACTGTATGAAGCCATTCATGAGGTTCATCAACCATTACGCCGAATCAAGGCCAAACCACCAAAAATAAGCAAGGCCAAACTGGCAGGTTCGGGGACGGATTCTATGGTGGCAATAATTTGTTCCCCATAGTAAAAAGCACCGGGATCGGCCAAGTGTACATTGTCTGCATAGAAACCTTGACTTTGTCCTTGAGAAAAGTCTGGCCCAAGAGAGCGCAAATTGATGAAGGAGATACTTTCATCAACTTCTGCCAGTTCTCTCATCACTTGTCCGTATTGTTCGAGTGTTTCATACCCATATCCCCAGTCATACATCTGAAAAGTGACAAATTCCAGATCGTCGATTGATCTGCCCGAGTTAGTAAAGTCAGATCGGACGGCTTGGATAAGAGCTACAATGTTGTCTTTAAATGCTTCGGGGCTGTTGCCTTCTTGTATCCCTAAATTGATACTTGGATTGTCTTCATGTTGATCATTGAAACCCAGGGGAATCATGACAACAAGTTTACCATTGCTTTCTTCCATAAGTGCGTTGTAATAAGAAGAACGATCTTCAGACGACCAACCTTCAGAGTTGTTCGGAGAGAAAAGCCGATGATACAAGTCGTAGGCAGAGTGCCCGCCGTGCGCGATGAGTGAAACCCCTGTCCCATTTGCATCCGCTTGCATCATGCGGCTGTAAAGGATGGACACATCATTGGCGTTTTCCACTTGAAACATGTGGGGTAGCGATGGTAGCAAGGGATCTGCTTCAAAATTGAAACTGAGATGTTGTGGTGCATTAAGATTTGCGTTGACGGTTTGTATATCACTCGTTTGTAATCTTGGGTAGGGTGCTACATTGTATCGACGATATGCACCAAGTGTCCCCTGTTCACTGCCACCACCGACCCAGAAGTGCCACTCAAGATTGCTGTCATAATCCAGTATGTCTGAGGGTGCTGCAAAGATACCCAAACCACGTGCATTATCTTTAACACTTGTGGCAGGACTTCTAGACCATCCCCCCCATTGAACTGGCGTGTCCGCTGCCAGCATGCTCCAATTGCCGTTGTTCGGGGTATGATCAAATAAGCCCCATAAGTTGTCGGTTCCATCCATTCCAGTTGCAACAACGCCTACACGATTATCCAACGCCTGGCTGATGCCTTTATTCCAAGCTCCACCCACGCTATCACTGATAATCAATAGTTCTGAACGCCCTGTTTTAGCCGCGTTATACCAATCAATCAAACCACTTTGAATGATATGATCATTAGCATAGACACTAGCAGCGCCATGTAATAACACCGATGCTGCAATAGCAGCATACAACCCGTTGGATATGGACATACTCCGCTCCTTGAAAAATTTTTAG